>JAFEGO010000090.1 GCA_018239845.1 Verrucomicrobiota bacterium | reverse complement strand
GCCGGGGGCGGGGGTGAGTTCGAGGCAGCGGCGCAGGCATTTTTCGCCGTAGTCGATCCGCTGGCCGGTCTGGGCGGCGGTGCGGCCGACGCAGAAGAGCGCGACATAGTTGTCGGGCGAGGTTTTGAGCAATTCGTTGAGGAGGGCGAAGGCTTCGTCGTATTTTTTGTCCACGACGTAGAGCTGGGCGAGGATCGTGGTGCCCAGCCGGGGGTCGCGCTGGCGGATCTCGGCGGCCTCGGCGTAGGCCTTGTCCATGCCGCCGCCGGCGATGCCGGGGGCCTGCTGGTAGAAGGTGACGAGGCCGTTGCGGGCGGCGAGGTTGGCGGGGTCGAGGGCGACGGATTTCTCGAGGGCTTCGCGGCATTTTTTGGCCCAGCCGAGTTTGGAGAAGAGGCCGGCGGCCTGCGCGGCCGAGCCGTAGGCGCCGCCGAGTTCGGCGAAATACAGGGAGTTGGCCGGAGCGAGGGTCGTGGCGCGCTCCAGCTGGGCGACGGCCTCGTCGGTGTCGCCGCGCCGTGTGGCGAGGACGCCGAGGTAGTAGTGCGCGGCGGCTTGGTCGGGGGAGGCGGCGGCGATCTGTTCGAAGGCGGCGCGGGCCTCGGGATATTTTTTGGCCTGGAAGAGCGCGAGGGCGGCATCGTCGGCCGGCGTCGCGGAGACGAGGGCGGCCGAGGCCAGCAGCAGGAGGAGGGCGCGGAGGAGAGGCATGGGGAATAATACAGCGGGCCGGCGGAAAGGTTGCGCGCCGGGCGGTTACTTCGGCAGGCGGAAGACCCGGACGGTGTGGGGCGGGGCGGGGTTCTTCGGGTCGGCAAAGGCGGCCCAGCCGCTCTGGGCGATGACGACGGGGCCGGCGGGGGTGGCGGCGAGCAAGGTGAGGTCGTCGAGGTCGGGCAGCGCGGCGGCGACGACGTTGAAGGCGGCGACGCGGGAGGCGTCGGGCGAGAGCGTCAGGCGCACGACGCGCTGGGGGGCCACACCGTTTTGCACGGCGAGGACGGTGCCGTTTTTCGCGAGGAGGAGGCCGTCGAGACCGAGCAGGGTGGCGTGCGGCGGCGGGGCGACGGGCCGGGCCGAGCGGGCGGCGAGATCTACGAGCCAGAGACCGTTGGCGTAGTCGGAGACGAGGAGTTTTTTGCCGCCGGGGAGGAGCGCGAGACCTTGCAGGGAAATAAAATCCGGGGACTCGAGGAACGGCTGCGGTGCGGTATCGCCCGGCGCGAGGCGCCAGAGGAGCGGGGCGGTGCTGTCGGTCGCGTACACGGTGCCATCCGGGGTGACGAGCAGGTCGCCGAGGACGTGGTCGCGCTGGTCGGCGGGCAGGGGGCAGGTGCGGAGGAGTTTGCCGGTGGCGAGATCGAGCGCGACGAGGGCGGCGCGGCCCTGGTCGGCCGCAGTGTAGCCCGCGCTCTCGGGGAGCATGGTGGTCGCGGCCCACAGGAGGCCGCGGGGCTCGTCGAGCGCGAGTTGGAAGATGCCGAAGAACGCGTCGCCGGGCGGACTGAAGCGGGAGAAATGGCCATCGGGCGCGCGGCGCCAGACGCAGCGCTCATGGACGTCGCCGAAAAACCAGTCGCCCGTGCCGGGGCGGAAGGCGACGCCCTCGATGATGCCGGCCATGCCGGGCAGGTCGAAGACCGGCGTCACGCGGCCGGCCGGAGCGCGGTGGGACGCGAGGGATTTCAGGACGGCGGCGAACTCCGGCGTGGTGCGCAGCGCGGCGAACGCCTCCTCGTTTTCGATGGGCAGGGAGACGCCGAGGTCGGCGAGGCGGCGCAGGGCGGCGAGGGCCGCGGCGGGGTGGCCGAGCCGGGCCTCGACCACCGCGAGCTGGTAGCAGTAGCGCGGGGAGTCGGGGCGGAGGAGCAGGGCGGCCTCGACGGCGGCGAGCGCAGCGGGATAGTCCTGACGGTTGTAAGCGGCGGTGAACTCGCGGCGGTAGTCGAGGTGGGTCTTGGCCGGGGTAGCGGAGGCGAGGGCGGCGCAGGCGAGGAAGGCCAGGAGAAAGCGCATGGTGGAATTATCGGACGGACTGGGCTCCGAATAAACCCAATTGTTGGAGGGAAGCAAAGGGCGGTTTGGATACCCGCCCTGCTTTTATTCGTAGCGGAGGGCGTCGATGGGATCGAGTTCGGCGGCCTTCATGGCGGGGTAGTAGCCGAAGAAGATGCCGATGACCGCGCTCACGCTGACCGCGGCCGCGACCGACAGGGTGGAGATGAGGACGGGCCAGCCGAGGTAGAAGGAGATGAGCTGCGAGCTGCCGATGCCGAGGAGCACGCCGAGGATGCCGCCCATCACGCTGAGGATGACGGCCTCGATGATGAACTGCAGGAGGACGTCGCGGCCGTGGGCGCCGACGGCGAGGCGGATGCCGATCTCGCGCGTGCGCTCGGTGACGGAGACGAGCATGATATTCATAATCCCGATACCGCCGACGACGAGGGAGATGCAGGCGATGGCGCCGAGGAGGACGGTCATGGTCTTCGTGGTCTTGGTGGCGGCCTCGGCGAGCTCGACCTGGTTGCGCACGGTGAAGTCCTGGTCGCGGCCCTTGCGGCGCTGCATGAGGGTGTCGGTGATGCTCTGCTGGACCTTGTCGATCACCTCGGGACTGTCGGCCTGGATGAGGATGGAGGCGATGTTGGTGCGGCGCGTGATGCGCTTCATGTGCGAGGTGTAGGGGATGAGGACGACGTCGTCCTGGTCCTGGCCGAAGAGGTTGAAGCCCTTGGCGGAGAGGACGCCGACGATCTTGAAGGGGATGTTGCGGATGCGGAGCGTCTGGCCGATGGGCTCGGTCTCGGGGAAGAGCTGGTCAACGACGGTCTTGCCCACGACGCAGACCTTGGCGACGGAGCGCACATCCTGCTCGGTGAACATGGAGCCCTCGGCCACCGGCCACGAGCGGATGGTGATATAGTCGGGGGACTCGCCCTGGATCTGGGTGTTCCAGTTGAGGCCGTTGGCGAGGACCTGGCTGCGGTCGCGGACCTCGGGGCTGACGCCGGCGATGCCGGAGACCTCGCGGGCGATGGCGTCGGCGTCGTCGAGGGTGAGGGTGGCGGCGCCGCCCCAGCCGCTGCGGGTGCCGCTCGTGTTGATGCTGCCGGAGAAGACGGTGATGACGTTTTGCCCGAGGCTGGCGACCTGGGCCTCGACCTGGGACTTGGCGCCGTTGCCGATGCTGACCATGGCGATGACGGCGCCGATGCCGATGATGATGCCGAGCGCGGTGAGGACGGAGCGCAGCTTGTTGCGGCGGAGGGCGCGGAGGGCGATGATGATGGTGGAGCCGAAACGCATGGAGGATTTTCGATTTGGGATTCTCGATTTTCGATTGGGGTGGCTCGGTGGAGGGGAATCCAAAATCGAGAATCGAAAATCGAAAATTTCGTCAGTCGGTCAGCTTGGCCTGGGCTTCGGCGGCGTGGAGCTTTTGCATCTCGGCCTCGGCGAGGCTGCGGTCGGCGACGGCGATGTCGCTGACGACGCGGCCGTCGCGCATGATGAGGTTGCGCTTGCAGAAGTGCGCGATGTCGAGCTCGTGGGTGACCATCACGATGGTGATGCCGGCGTCGTTGAGCTTCTGGAAGACGCCCATGATCTCGACGGAGGTCTTGCTGTCGAGGTTGCCGGTGGGCTCGTCGGCGAGGAGGATCTGCGGCTCGTTGGCGAGGGCGCGGGCGATGGCGACGCGCTGCTGCTGGCCGCCGGAGAGCTGGCTCGGGAAGTGGTCGGCGCGCTGGGAGAGGCCGACGATGTCGAGACAGTGCAGGGCGCGCTCGCGGATCTGGCGCGCGGTGCCGTGGCCGGTGCCGTAGAGCATGGGGAGCTCGACGTTTTCCAGGGCGGTGGTGCGGCTGAGGAGATTGAAGCCCTGGAAGACGAAGCCGAGCTTGGCGTTGCGGAGGTCGGCGAGCTGGTTGCGGTCGAGGCCGGAGACATCGACGCCGTCGAGCAGGTAGGTGCCGCGGGTGGGGCGGTCGAGGCAGCCGAGCGTGTTCATCAGCGTGGACTTGCCGGAACCGCTGGCGCCCATGACGGCCATGAACTCGCCCTTGTGGAGTTCGAGAGTGACGCCGCGGACGGCGTGAACCTGGACCTCGCCGGAATCGTAGATCTTATGGATGTCCTTGAGCTGGACGACGGGAGCCATGATGGGCGGCGGGGCTCAGCGACCGATGCGGCCCGGACCACCGCGGGTGGGGGCGAAGGGATTGGCGGCGGCAGCGGGCGCGGTGGCGCTGGGCTGCACGAAGGAGGTGATGATGGTATCGCCCTCATTGAGACCCTCGATGATCTCGGTGGTGATGCCATCGGAGATGCCGAGCTTCACGGTGACGGGCTCGGGGTGCTGCGTCTTGGGATCGGTGCCGACGAGCTTGTAAACGGTGCGCGTCACGGGGGTGTTGGGCGCGTGCGCAGCGCCGCCGCGGTTGCCCCAGCGGCTGAAGTCGAGCTCGATGCCGCGCTCCTTGGCGAGCTCCTGGGCACGGGCGATGACATCGGGCGACGGCGGGCCGCCGCCGGGCGTGAAGCCGGCCTCCTGCATGATGGCGCGCATGGCCTTGCGGCGCTCGTCGTCGGACAGGACCTTCGGCGCGGCGGGAGCGGCGGCGCCGGCGGCCGTGGCGGCGGCGGGCTTGGGCGCGGGTGGCGGGAGGAGGTTTTCGGGGATGCGGACGCGCAGGGCGGAGTTGGGCAGGCGGAGGACGTTGCGCCGGTCGGCGATGACGATGGAGACGTTGGCGGTCATGCCGGGCTTGAGCTTCAGGTCGTCGTTGCGGACATCGACGATGGTCTCGTAGGTGACAACGTTGGACGTGACCTTGGGGGCGTTGCGGACCTGGGAGATGCGGCCGCGGAACTGGCGGTTGGGGTAGGCATCGACGGTGAAGTTGACCTGCTCCTTTTCCTCGACGCTGCCGATGTCGGCCTCGGCGACGGCGGCGCTGATCTCCATCTTGGAAAGATCGTTGGCGATGGTGAAGAGCAGCGGGGCGTTGAGGCTGGCGGCGACGGTCTTGCCGACCTCGGCCTGGCGGTCGATGACGATGCCGTCGATCGGCGAGAGAATGGTGCAGCGGGCGAGATCGACGCGGGCGGACTCGACGGTGGCGTTCTGGATCGCGACCTGCGCCTCGGCCTGCGCGAGGAGCGCCTCGGCCTGGTCGAGGTCCTGCTGCGGGACGAGATTCTGCTGGCGGAGGGAGCGGGTGCGCTCGGTGTTGAGGCGGACGAGGGTGAGGTTGGCCTTGGTGTTGCCGAGCTGGGCGAGGGCGGAGGCGAGCTTGGACTCGTAGGTGGCGGGATCGATCTTGGCGAGGACCTGCCCGACCTTCACCTGGCTGTTGAAGTCCACGGAGATGTCGCTGATGAGGCCGGAAATCTGGCTGCTGACATCGACGCTGGTGACGGCCTGGAGCGTGCCGGTGGCGGTGACGAGCTGGGCGACCTCGCCGCGGGCGATGGTGGCGGTGGTGTACTCGGGGGCCTTGTCGCTGTCGCGGGTCGTATAATACCACCCGCCGGCCGCGGCAGCGAGAACGAGGACGATGAGGAGGATGAGACGGCCGGTACGCTTCGGTTGAGCCATGAGAAGAGTAAAGAAGGAGGAAAGAGAGGCGAAGGCGGGCAACCCAATTGTTTCCGCGACGCGCTGTCACCGATGACGCGCGGGGCCGGGGAAAGTAACAAGGGAAGCTCCGCTCGTCGATCAGCGCGAGTGATGCGAAGGTACTGAGCGGGCGGGAACGGGATTGCCACGGAGGGGCGCGTGGCGTCCACTGTTTAAAAAATCGCCCCTATGAAATCCCGCCACTGGTTGCTCACTGTCCTGATTTTGCTGAGTCTTGGCCTGAGTCTCGCGCCGCTGCGCGCCGAGGAGGAGAAGGACAAGCCGGTCGAAAAGAAAAACGACGACCAGAAAGGCGATGCGGGCGACAAGGACCCGGCGCTGTCGGTCACCGAGCACGAGATCACGCTCGGCGGCAAGGTGATCAAGTACCGGGCGACCGCGGGCTACCTCGTGCTCAAGACCGAGAAGGGCAAGGCGCGCGCGAACATGTTTTTCGTGGCCTACACGAAGCTCGATGAGAAGGACCCGGCGAAGCGCCCGATCACCTTTTCGTTCAACGGCGGGCCGGGCTCGTCGTCAGTGTGGCTGCACCTCGGCGCGCTCGGGCCGAAGCGCGTGGTGATGACGGACAAGGGCGAGTCGCTGCCGCCGCCGTACAAATGGGTGGACAACGAGTCCTCGTGGCTCGACCAGACGGACCTGGTGTTCATCGACCCGGTCTCCACGGGCTACAGCCGCGCGGCGAAGGACGTCGATCCGAAGGAGTTCCACGGCTTCACGGGCGACATCGAGGCGATGGGCGAATTCATCCGCCTGTGGACGACGCGCAACGAGCGGTGGGCCTCGCCGAAATTCCTCGTGGGCGAGAGCTACGGCACGACGCGCGCGGCGGGCCTCTCCGATTATCTCCAGGGCAAGTACGACCTCTACCTGAACGGCATCATGCTCGTGTCCTCGATCATGAATTTCCAGACGGCGCTCTTCGCGCCGGGCAACGACCTGCCGTACCAGCTCTTCCTGCCGACCTACACGGCGGCGGCCTGGTATCATGGCAAGCTCAAGGGCGACCTCGCAAAGGATCTGACGACGGCGCGCACGCGGGCCGAGCAGTTTGTGCTGAAGGACTACACGCTCGCGCTGATGCAGGGCGACGCGCTGCCGGCGGCGGAGCGCACCCGCATCGCGAAGGAAGTGGCGGCGCTGACGGGCCTCCCCGAGGCGCATGTGCTCCAGCAGAACCTGCGCATCAACATCTTTGATTTCGTGACCGAGCTGAAGAAGGACGAGAACCGCAACATCGGCCGGCTGGACAGCCGCATCGTGGGCATCGCGGACAACCGGGCGGACGGCGACGGCTTCTTCGATCCGAGCATGGAGGCGATCATGGGCGGCTACACGGCGGCGATGAACGACTACGCGCGCCGCGAGCTGAAATACACCAACGACCTGCCCTACGAGATCCTCACGGGCCGGGTGCAGCCCTGGAGCTACGCCAACGTCGAGAACCAGTATCTGAATGTCTCTGCGACGCTGAAGCAGGCGATGACGAAGAACACCTTCCTCAAGGTCTGGATCGCCAACGGCTACTACGACCTGGCGACGCCGTATTTCGCCACCGAGTACACGGTGAAGCACATGGGGCTCGATCCGGCGGTGCGCGGCAACCTCACGCTGACTTACTACGAGGCCGGCCACATGATGTACATCCACAAGGATTCGCTGGCCAAGCTGAAGAAGGATGCCGACGCGTTCCTCGACGCGACGCTCAAGGCTGCGAAGGTGCGCTGAGGCGGCGGGCCTTTGCGGCAAAATAGTCCGCGTAGAGATCGGGGACCGGGCCACCGGTGGGATGGCGCACGAGTGCGGCGTCGAGCAAGCGCGCCGGCTCATCCGCGATGTCCCAGCCGGCGAAGTACACGGTGCGGCGCACGCCGAGCGTGGCTGCGGTGCTGATCAGGCGGTCGGTGCCGATATGCCGGTCCATCACGCGCGAGGGCTCGGTTGGATAGAGATACGACTGGCTGGTCGGCACGTAGAGGATGCGCCCGGCGTCGAAGGCCTCGGTCCAGCGGTAGATCGGCCATTGGGCCGGAGCGGTGTCCTCCCACGCGTAGTGCCACACGGCGACCTGGACGGAGACGGGCAGTTCCTCGTGGTTGATGGCGACGAAATCATCCTGCCACCAGCAATTGGCCATGGTAACGGTGAGCGCGGGATTGTGCCGGTGGCAGCGCGCGGTGAACTCGGCCATGAAGCGCGCGAAGGTGCGGTTGTGCCAGGCGCGGCGCTCGGCGGGCGGAGCTTCGCGGAGGTCGTGGCCGGTCTCGGCTCGGAAGGCGGCGAGCGACTCTGGGTTGAAGCGGTCGGGATCGCTCTCGGTCGGGTGAACGGCGACGCCATCGGCCGCGGGATAAAGCGCGAGCACTTCGTCGAGCACATCGAAGATGTAGCGGCGGGTGAGCGGATGCTCGAGTGCTAGACCGAAGTGGTGGCAGGGTTTGCCGTCGGCATCGAGCCGCGCGGCCTCGGGGTGCGCCCGGCTGAAGTCGCGCGCATGCCCGTCGGTCGTGAGCATCAGGTGCGTCTGCACGCCGTGGGCGTGGCCGTGCGCGATGAGCTCGCCCAGGAAGTTATCGGAGACATTGCGGGCGTGCCGGTCGCGGAGCAACGGGTAGCGTTGCGACGGATAGGCGAGGGTGTAGCCGTTAACGAGGACCCACAGGCGGTTCATCCCATGGGCGCCCATCCATGCGACAAGATCCTTCCATTGCGCGAGGGTCCACGCGGCGAGCGGATGAGTTTCGCGGCCGGTGATGATCGGATAGTCGCCGCAGCCGAGAAACACGTAGTAGCCGGCCTCGTGGCCGGCGGGCGCGGGCGAATCGTCGGGCACGACAAAATAGTCACGGCCGGTCAGGCGGCGACCGTTACCATCGGCGGAAACAGAAAGCGGATAAAATCCCGGACCTGGCAGGCCGCCGCGAAAACGGAGACCACCGCCGGGCAGGACTTCGGCGAGTGCGGTGGACGCGAAACCGGGAAAGGTCAGGTGCGCGTGAGCGAGCGGAGCCGCGGGATCGGCGGCGGCGATGACGTCGAAGGTGAAATCGCGGGCGGCGGTGCGGCGGGCGGACCGGACGAGGAGGTCCTCGGCGGGAGCCAGCGGCACGAGCTGCCCGGCGGGCTTCACCGGGCGTAGGCGGCGGCAAGCGCGGCGGCGACCTCGGGGGAGACGAAGTGGCCGACGTTGCCGCCGAACTTGGCGACCTGTTTCACGAGCGTGGAGCTGGTGTAGCTGAACTGCTCGTTGGGCATCACGAAGATCGTCTCGATGCGCGGCTCAAGGTGGCGGTTCATCAGCGCCATGTTGAACTCGAACTCGAAGTCGGAGAGGGCGCGGAGGCCGCGGATGATCGCATTTGCTTTCTGGGCCTGGGCGAACTCGACGAGCAGGCCGCCGAAGACGGTGGCCGTGACGTTGGGAAACTTCCTGATCGCAGACTGCACGAGGGCAAGGCGCTGCTCGGGCGGGAAGAGCGGGCCCTTGCCGGCGTTTTCGGCGACGGCTACGGTGACGCGGTCGAAGAGCTTGGCGGCGCGCTCAAGCACGTCGAGGTGCCCATACGTGATGGGGTCGAAGGTGCCGGGATAGATGCAGTGTCGCATGCGAGAGGGCAGTTAAGCAGGAAAGGCGGGGCGGGGAAAGCGGAGAATAGGGCATGACGCGGAGGAGGCAGGCTGCGGCATTGCGCTGCGCGGGACGGATGGCAGCGTAGCGGCACCCCATGGATGCATTCACCCCGGCTCCCGCGTTGGTCCATACGCCGATGGCGGCGCGCGCGGTGGCGGCGGCGCAGCGGGTGCGCGAGCCGGAGGGTTTTTTGCGCGGCGGTGAGACGATCGTGGAGGCGGGCGGAAATCTGGTGGTGGATTTCGGTGAGGAGATCGTCGGGGTGTTTGAGTTTGCGGGCCGCGCGCATGGCACGGTTCGGGTGGAGGTGTTTTATGGAGAAGACCTCGCGGAGGCGCTCGTCACACAGGATCCGTTTCCGGCGGACAACTGGTATAAATTGCCGCGCGACGAACATACGCTGACGGCAGGTGAACACACGGTGCGGCATGCGGGCCGGCGGGCGGGGCGGTTCTTGAACATCGTGGTGCACGGGCCGGGGGTGTTCGTATTACGAACAGCGGCGGCGACACTGGAGCATGCGCCGGTGGAGGAGCGCGGGCGGTTTGCGTGCTCGGATGTGCTGCTCAATGACGCATGGGCGATCAGCCGACGCACGATCCGGCTCTGCCTGCAGCGGTTTTACGAGGACGGGGTGAAGCGCGACGGAATGCTCTGGATCGGGGACTACCGCGTGGAGTTCCTGTGCGCGTACGCGCTCTTCGGCGAGACGGTGCTGGCCCGGCGGAGCCTCGAAATGATGGCGGCCTGCGCGCACCCAAACGGCAGCCTGTCGGCGGCGGCGCTGCGGGCGGACGGACATCAGCATCCGCGGATTAACTACATCGTAGCGGCGGTCACGGACCCCGGCGGGCTGGATCGCTGGGTGCTCGACAACTATTGCGCGGACTACGTCGGCGCACTCTGGGAATATGTGCTGCACACGGGTGACAGGGAGATTGTGCGGCAGGTAGCCCCGGAGTTGCGCGCGCTGCTGGCCTATCTGGAAAAAGTCGATCTGACGGCGGCGAAGGGCGGGAAGACCTTCATCACGGACAACCAGGTGGATCAGTCCGACTGGTGGGGCAGCCGGGCGGCGCTGGCGTTTCAAATCGCGGCGGCGTTTCGGCACGGGGCGCGGTTGCTGGCGCTGCTGGGCGATGAGGCGGAGGCGGCGCGGTATCAGGAGCAGGCGGATGAGCGGGTGAAACAAGCGGCGATGTTTGGCGACCCAAACGCGGGGACTTTGCGGGATGAGGTTGAGCGAGGCTCGTCGGTGAGCTGGCACAGCTATATGGCGGCGTGGCAGGCGGAAGCGCTGAGCGCGGAGGAACTGCGGAACGTGTTCAGGCAATTGCAGGGCGATGTGGCGGTGCGGCGGCCGATGGCGGGCTTCATGGAGTACTGGGTGCTCGCGGCGTGGTTCGAGGCGGGTCTGGTGCACGATGCCCTGAACGAGATGCGTTCGTACTGGGGGCAGATGCTGCGCAATGGCGCGACGACGACTTGGGAACTGGTAGATCGCCGCGTGCCCGGCATGGACCAGATCGTGGTGGGCGGGCGGAGCCATTGCCATGGCTGGTCGGCGGGGCCGGCGCACCTTTTGCCGGCGTACGTGCTGGGCATCACGCCGACGGCGCCGGGCTTTGCAGAAGTGGCGATCCGGCCGCTGCTGGGTGATTTAAAATGGGCGGAAGGAGAAGTGCCGACCCCGCTGGGCGTGATCCGGGCGCGGTGGAATGCGGGGCCGAAGCTGACGGGCGAAGTGGAGTTGCCCACGGGCGTGACGGGCCTGCTCTATCTCCCGGCTCGTGCACCGGTGAGGCTTGCGGGCGGGCGGCGGCACGCGATCGGGTGATGGCGATTTCGCCGGGAGCGAGCGGAGGGGGCGGACTATTTGGCGTCGAGGGTCGCCTGCAGGGCGAGCAGTCGGTCGCGATCCGCCGGATTGGTGGCGAAGGCAAGCGCGCGCGTGAGAAGTTTCTGGGCGGCGGCCACGTAGCCTTGCCGGGCGTTGAGCAAGGCGGTCGAGTGCAGCAGGCGGACGCGGCGCGGGAAACGCGCGATGCCCTCGTCGAGCACGGCGAGCTCGGACAACGAGGGATGGGTCTCGGTGTTGAGCCAGATGAAGGCGATGAGGTCGTAAACCTCCGGGAGCGGTGGCGACTGGCGGCAGGCGGCGTGCAGCGGGCGCAGCAGTTCGGCGGCCTCGGCAGCGGTGAATAGCGAGGCGGGATGAGCGGCGCGCAGCTCGTCGAATCGGATGCGGGCGAATTCGTAGTAGGCACGTGGGCGCACGACCTGGTCGCGGATCGCGGCCGCGAGGAAAGGCCGGGCGGCAGCGTCATCGCCGGCGTCGCATTCGCACAAGCCAAGGAGGGCAAGGAGCTGGGGATCCCGGTCGCCGTTGTCGTAGGCGAGGCGGAGGGTGCGACGCGCCTGGGCGAGGTAGCGCGGTTTTAGGTCGGGGAAAAACTCCTGTGCATAGGCGACCTCCAGGTAGTTCAGCCCGCCTTGGATGCGGCTGACTTCGGACTCGGTGGCGACCCGAAGCTTGATCTCGGGCGCGGGGAAGGCGTGCGCCGGCCGGAGCGTCAGCTTGTCCTTCACCGCGGAGCGCAGCGCGTCGGCGAGCTGGCGGTCGAGCGCGGCGTAGGACAGGCCGAAGCACTGGCGGAAGAGCGCCTCATCGGCGGCGGGCTGCCGGCTGGCGCGGTCAACGAAGTCCCACAAGGCGCTCCGGCGCGCCTGCGTCGGGTCGCTCAAGGTCCAGCGGATGAAGAGGGCGGCATGGGACCGCCAGCGCTGGCGGTCGGCCGGCGTGCCGTCCGCGGGGAACTCGGCAAACAGCGCGGTGGCCGGCGGCGGTCGGCCCGCGGCAGAGCCGCGTTTGCGCACGGCTGCGGTCGCCGCCGGAGAGATCCACTCCATAGGGCGAACGACGGCGCAGGCGTCGTCCTGCCGGTTGTAGCGGCTGAGTTCGGCCGTGCTGAGTGAAAGCGAACCGATGGCGCCGGTGCCGAGATCCACACTCCGGTAGAATTCCAGCATGCCCTCGATGAACCACGGCGGGAGCGACGGGGTGCGGTTGCGCAGGAGATATTCGAGGTAGGCGGGCGAGAGCGTCTGTCGCGGGATGGGCGGATCGTACTCACCGCGCAGGTAATAGATCGTGAGCGAATCACGGTCCCAAAAACGGTAGTTGGGCAGGGCGCGCACGAGGACATCGGGGGCACCGTTGGCGGCGCTCTCCCGGGCGCGCAGGGTCTCCCGCCGCTGGATCTCCGCGATGAAGTCGCGCGCCACGGCCGGCTGGGCCGCCTCATCGTAGAGTACAAAACAGGTCGGGATGTCATGGCGGACCTGAAGATTGCGCGGCAGGAGCAGCTCATCGAGCAGGTCGAGCAGGCGGCAGCTATCGGTGATCAAACGCTCGGTGGCCTCGTCTGAGCAGCGGGAAAGAACCTCGAAGCCGGGCAGCTGGGCGTAGGACCACGGTGGGTACGTTGAAGCTTCGACAACGTAGGGCGGCAGCTCGACGAGGCGCCCGGACAGTTCGCCCCGGACAAGACTGAAAGTGCCGGTGCCGGCATCGAACAGCGCGGTGAGCGGTGTGCCGGCGAGCAGGCGGTGCAGGGCATCGCGCGGGGTGAAGCGGCCGGCGAGGGCGCCGGTGCGGAGGCCGCGCACGAGATCGGTGGGGAAGAGGATCTGGAGCCCGGATTGACGGCCAAAGGCGCGGAGGGTGGACTCCGCGTCACCGGCGGGCAGGTCGAAATCAATCAACGTCGCGGGCGCGTCGGCGGCGCGGAGGAGCGGCGGAAAAAACAGCGCTAGGCAGAGCGCGGCCAGAGCGGGGATGAGGCGGAGTCTTTCAGCCACGGACGCAGGGTACGGAGCGCTGGGACACAGGCAGGGAGAACTGCGGGGCGAAGCGGCGGTGCGCCCAACGCCAAGGGGATTATTTCTTCGGGGCGGGCTTGGCCTCGGGCTTGGGGTCTTCGATGACCTGGGTCTCGCCGAGGATGACCTTGCCCTCAGGGAGGGGCTTCCAGACCTCGGCTTCCTTCTCGTTGAGCTGGCCGAAGAAACCGCCGCCGGCGGCGAACATCTCCTTCATCATGACGTTGAGGTCGCGATGTTCGGGATCGTCCACGTGCATGATGGTTTTCCAGAGGCGCTGGGGCTTTTCCTTGGCCCCCGAGGGGTATTTGTAGGCGGTGACGACGATCACCAGTTTCTCGTAGCTGGCGCGCTGGATCTTTTCCTCATAGCCGGGCGTCTTCTGGTCCATGAGCTGCTTGAAGGAAGGGACAAAGGTGCTGGCACCGTCGATCGAGCCGGTTTCCGTGGCCTCGCCGAGATAGACGTTGGGCAGCCAGCCGCGGCCGTAGTCGACGAGGAGCACGATCTCGGGCTTCGGGCCGCCGGTGGTGGCCTCGGTGTAGCCGTTGCGGGCGAGGGTGGCGCGGAGCTCGTTGGCGAGGGCGAGCTCGTTGACCGGCTTGACGAGCTTGTCGGGCTTCGAGGGCATCTCGATCTGCTTCACCTGCGCGATGATGTAGATGCGCTGGTGCTCCTTCGCTTCACGGAGCTGTTCGTCGGTGGGCTTTTTCATGCCCTTGTAATCGACGGAGGCGCGGACGCCGACGCGGAGTTGGTCGACTTCCGCACGAGCGAGCAGGGCGGTAAGAAAAAAGGCGGCAAGGAGGGTGGCGAGACGCATGGTCAGGGAGGGGTGAAGTGCTTCGGATACTACGCGGTGGGTTCGGAAAGGCGATGAATGAAGTGCGGTTATTTTTTTGCCGGGGTCTTGGAGTCTTCGAGGACCTTGGTCTCGCCGATGATGACGTGACCCTCGGGGAGGGGTTTCCAGACCTCGGCCTCCGGGCCATCGTTGGGGCGGCCGAAGTAGCCGGCGCCGGCGGCGAGCATTTCGGCGAGCACGTTGTTGAGATCACGGTGATCGGGATCGTCGACGCTCATGATCGTCTTCCAGAGACGCTGGGGACGCTCACCCTTTTTCGAAGGGTATTTTACCGCGGCGATGATGACGACGAGTTTCTCATAATTGGCGCGTTGGAGCTTTTCCTCATAGCCGGGCGTACGCTGGTTCATCAGCTGGCTCCAGGAAGGGACGTACGTGTCCACACCCTCTCCTCCACCGCCGTTTCCACCCGAGGCTGCAGTCTGGGCCGCGTCGCCCATGTAGGCATTGGGCAGCAAGCCGCGGCCGTAGTAGGCGAGGAGCACGATCTCGGGGGCGGGTCCGCCGACGACGGCTTCCTGATAACCATGCGCTTTGAGGGCCTTGCGGAGCTCGTTGACGAGGGCGACCTCATTGACCGGCTTGACCAGCTTCGTCACCTTGTCAGGCATCTTCATCTCCTCGACCTTGGCGATGATGTAGACGCTCTGGTGCGCCTTGGCCTCCTGCAGCTCCTGCTCAGTGGGTTTCTTCATGCTCTTGCTTTCGAGGGTGGAGCGGACGCCAACGCGGAGTTCGTTGACCTCGGCATGGGCGAGGAAGGCGGAGAACAGTACGGCCGCGAAAGCCAAACGGGAGAGCGCGATGAAAAATTTCATGGAAGCGGTTGGAGTTAAAAATAAGATACGCCGGCCGCCCAAATCAGTTACACCGGGCGCATCTTTTTTTGGAAATTTCCCTTGGCGGAGAAACCCCGGCAGGACTCAGCGTCGGCTCAGGACGATCTCGTCGCCGCGCCGCTCGGCTTGCACGCCGTAGCTTTGCAGGCTGCGCGCGAAGCCCTCGGCGTCGTCGGCACGGAAGACCCCGCTCAGGCGCAGCTCGGCGAGCGCGGGATCGGAGAGGCGGAGGCGCACGGTGTTTTCCCGGTTGAGGGCGGTGACGGCGTCGCGCAGGGGCGTGGCGGAAAGTTCGAGGCGGGGCGCACGCCAGACGGTGCGACGGTTCACCTCGGCGGGGGCGAGCGGCTCGAGGCGGCCGAGCTTTTCGCCGGGCGCGGCGGAGCGGGGCATGACGAAGAGATTCCCGGCGTCTACCAGTGTGGAGAATTCGCGCGGTGCGGAGGCCGCCGGGGCGGTGCGGTCCACGGCGACTCGGCCCTCGGTGACGAGCACGTCCACATTTTGCGCCCCGAGTTTCACGGCGAACGCGGTGCCGACGGCCTGCACGTCGGCGAGGCCGGTGGAGACGATGAAGGGGCGCGCGGGATTCTTCGCGACGGTGAAGAGCGCCTCGCCGCGGATGAGGCGGACGGAGCGTTTTTCCGCCATGTAGTGCACGGCGATCTCGGCGTCACCGTTGAGCTCGACCACCGTGCCGTCCTCGAGGGTTTGGCGGGGAGCCTTGATCACGAGAGCCAAGGTGGGATCCGCGGGCTGGGCGACCGGCGGTGCGACGGGGGCAGGGGCTGTGGAGGAGATCGGTGAGACCGGATGAGACGGCGTCGGCGCGACGGCGAGGGGCGGCGGAGTCGGGGCCGGGCGCAGGAGAAATACCACCGCGAGGCACGCGGCGGCGGCGAGGCCGGCGGACCAGAGGACGAAAGTGCGTTTCTGGCGCCGCTGGCGGCGGCGCGAGGCGAGGGCGAGTACCATGCCATCGGCGAGGCCGTGGTCGCGCGGAGTATCGAAGGCGCGCCACGCGGCGTCCACGGCATGCCACGCGGCCTCGTGGGCGGGATCGGCGGCGAGCCAGGCGACGAACTCGGCCTGCTCGGCGGGCGTGAGCCCGGCATCGCGGCGCGCGAGCCAGCGCGCGGCGGCCGCGTCGTGCGGACCGGGGCCGGAGGGAAAGGGAATGACGTTGCGGCTCATGTCAGGGATGGCTCACGCCGTGACGGCGGAGGTAGTCGGCGCATTTTTGTGCGCCGCGCGCGATCTGGACCTGCACGGTCTGTTCGGAGAGACCGAGGCGGGCGGCGATGTCCTTTTGGGAGACCCCCTGAAGTTTGCGGAGGATGAAAATTTCACGGCAGCGGTCAGGCAGGGCGTCGATGGCGTCGAGGAGAATGGCGGTTTCCTGGCGGAGCGTCACGATATCGGCGGCATTGGGCTTATCCTCGGGGACGCTCTGGACGGCAAAATCAGTTACAGGTTTTTCGGAGAAAATGCGCGGACGGCGCAAGATGCTCAGGGCGGCGTTGCGAGCGGTGGTGAAAAGGTAGGCCTTGGCGGAGGCGATGGGGCCGGTCTGCCGGGCCTTGAGGACGCGCACGTAGCTCTCCTGCACGATGTCATCGACATCGTGGACGTCGGGAAACTGGCTGCGCAGGTAGGCGCGGAGGGCGGGCTCGTGGGGTTGGAGCTCGGCGGCGAACCAGCGGGATTGCTCGGCGGAATCGTCCACGGGGTGAGGGACGAGGGCGGCAGGTCAGTTTTTTGGCGAGAGCAAACCGCGGGCGCGGAGCCAGGCCTCGGCCTGCTTGGGCCACTCGGCGGTGGCGCCGGGACCGCGATCGATGCCGATGCCGTGCGGGCCCTTTTCGTAAAGGTGCAGCTCGGCGGGGACATTGTTACGGCGCAGGGCTTGGTAGAACATCAGGCTGTTTTCGACCGGCACAGTCTTGTCTTCCTGCGTATGGATGATGAACGCGGGCGGAGTGTCGGCGGTGACCTGCTCGTCCACCGAGAGGAATGCGGCGGCCTCGGGCGTGACATGGTCGCCGAGGAGATGGCGGCGCGAGCCGGCGTGGGCGAACGGATCGTGCATGGTGATCACGGGATACAGGAGCACGATGAAATCGGGACGGGCGCTGACGGCGTCGAGCGGCGCGCCGGTCTTGCCGGCGGGCGAGGCGAAGAGCGTGCCGGCGGAGGCGGTGAGATGGCCGCCCGCGGAGCTGCCGAGGACGCCGATGCGGCCGGCCTCGACGCCAAAGTCCTTGGCGCGCGAGCGCACGATGCGTACGGCGCGCAGCACGTCCTGCAACGGCGCGGGGTGACCCCAGTCGCCGAGGCGGTATTTCAAAACGAAAGTCGTGACGCCGAAACGGCCGAGCCACGCCGCGATGACGGAGCCTTCATGCTCCATCGAGAGATGGGTGTAGCCGCCGCCGGGACAGATGATGATGGCGGTGCCGTTGGCCGGAGCGGAGGGTGCGTAGTGCGTGAGCGTAGGCACGTGGACGTGCGAGACGCTGCCGTTGACGTTTTCCTCCGGGGGTGTGCCGGCGTGGATCTTGCCGGGGACGCCCTCGGGCCAGAGCGGGATGATATCAGGTGCGGACTGCGCGGAAGCAGAAAGGAGAGTCATGAGAAAGAGAAGCGCGCGGAGTTTCATCGGAGGGCGAGGGAAAGGGGCAAGGAATTAACCCGGACGGTGGCAATCTGCTTGGGCTTGAGCGCGAGGGTAACCGCGCCGCGGACGATGCGGAGGGTTTTAAGGACATTGCCCTCGAAATCGGTATGCGCCGCGCGATCGGCGGAGGCGGGGAGGCGGAGCTGGATGGTGATGGCGCGGGGGTGCGGATTGAAAAACCGGATCTCGCAACTCCCGCCGACATGACGGAGCGAGCTGACGACCGCGGGACCATCGATGCGCAACCAACCCGCCGTGGCGGGCAGCGCGCGGGCACCGCGGAAAATGGCGACGTCGGCCGCGCGGAGCTGCACGGCGCGCAGGCCGGCGGCGAGACGCTGGCCGAGTTCGCAGAGGGCGGTGCGGTCGGGCGCGCCGGCGAGCGGGACGATCGCGTAGCGGAAGCTCAGCGGGCCGCGCGACTGGCCGCCGGGCTCGCCGTCGGTGAAGACGGTGCGGCGGAAACCGCGGAAGAGCGTGAGCGCGATCGGGCGGCCGGGGAGGTCGCGCACGGCGGATTCCAATTGAACACCATCGGACACAACCGACAGGCCGTGCCGGAGGCCGTGGACGGCGGTCCACGTCTGCTGGGGCTTCGTCTCCACCTCGAGTTCGCGGTACTCGTGGTTGTCGGGGCGCAGGGCGATGGGGCGCTCGACAACGTCGAAGGGCGTGTCGGCGAGATAGGTTGCGGCATCGGTGCCGCTCGGCAGGAGCACGCGCACGCGATGGTCGTCGGCGGTGTTGGCGACGGTGGTCTGCACGTCGAGGTGCGTCTGGCCGGGCCGCAGGCTGACAAGGGTGTCGAGGACGAGGTCGGTGAAGCGCTCGGAGCGCACCATGCGGTCGAAGTGAAACTCCGCCGGTACTGACATGACAGTACGGATACGAAACGTGGTGAGCAGCGGGCCGTCGCTCACGAGGGCGACGTCGGCGCGACAGGCGGTGGAGGTGAAGACCTGGTCGTTGACCGCGACGCCGTGGTACCAACCGTCGCCGATGTCGGCGCGGTCCTCGAAGGTGAGGAGATCGCGGTAAACGCGGCGCGTGCGGCGGTCGGTGAGCGTGACGGTGCCGTTGGCCTCGATCTGCACGGCCAGGTGCTCGTTGGCCATGCTGCGGTCGCCGGTAGCGAGGCCGGGGACGGCGGGGTGCCGCGTGGGCGTGTCGGGTTTGACGGCGCGCACGGTGAGTGTGGTGTAGCCGAGGGCGGGGACGGCGAGGCGCAGCGCGACGGTGATGTGATGGCTCGTGACCGGCTCAGCGAACTTGGTTTCGCGAATGCGCGACCGGATGCGGTTCATCGCCTGCGCGAGGCGCTGATAGGGCAGCTCGGCGCCGTCGGGGCCGAAGATACGGAAACCGGGCTTGGCCTCGAAGCCGAAGAATTCATTGAAGCCCGGCCACGTCGTCGGGATCTCAAGTTTGATTTCGGTGACGCCGGAGAAGTCCCGGGCGAGGGGATTGAAGACCGTGACGCGCAGCTCCTGGTCGCCGACATCGCCGGTGACGCTGGCGGCGAGGCGGCTGGTGGCCTCGACCGTGAGCTTTTCGGCGATGACACGGCATTCGTCGAAACGGTGCTCCATGTCGGCGTGCACCTGATCGACGCTGCAGCCGTCCATCGAATCGTGGGCGTGGTTCTGCAGCAGGCGGCGCCACGCGAGGTCGAGGAAGCCCGGGGCGAACTCCTCGCCGAGTGCGGCACTGGCGAACGCGGTGAACGGCTCGGCCCATGCGGTGAGCAGCGTCTGGCAGCGCGCGTTGGCCTGCTTCAGGCGCACGCGGCTGGAGAGCACGCCGGGGATGACCCACTGGTTGCAGGCCCCGAGGGGAGTGTCGCCGTAGACGGCGCGGCCGGGCTCGCGCAGCTCGCCGGTGAGGCGGGTCTTGATCTTCGCGCGCTGGGCGATGAGGGCGGACATGTAGCCATCCAGCGACGAGTGGACGAGTTCGAAGCGATCCGGGTGCTTCGCGAGCTCGGCGACGAGCAGGGCGTGACGGCGCGGGCTCCATTCCTGATGGTCGCAGGCGTCGTGAATAAGAATATCGGATACGTCAGTGGCGGCGGCCTCCTGGGCGAGGAAGGCCGCGACGAGCCGAGCGAACTCCGCGGGCTCGTCCTCGATGCGGCGGAGCGGTTCATGGCTGCGGCCGACCTCCGCCTGGAAGGTGCCGTAGCCCATTTTGCCGAACTTGTGGCCGGGCAGGACGGTGCCGTCGGCCCCGCGCCAGAGGAAGTTGCGATGGGTGTCGTCGTTGACGCCGCGCCAGAGGAGAAACGACGTGACCCCGCAGCCGGCGAAAATCTGCGGGAGCTGGCTGTTGTGCCCGAACATGTCGGGGATGTAGCCGGCGCAGGCGGGTTCGGCGCCGTACGCGCGGGCCTGCGCGCGGCCGACGAGCAGGTTGCGGATGATGGCCTCGCCCGAGACGGTGAACTCGTCGGGCATGGAGTACCACGGGCCAACGGCGAGCTTCCCGGCGCGGGCGAGTTTTTCCACGCGCTCGCGGCGGTCGGGACGAATCTCAAGGTAATCCTCGAGCAAGATGGACTGGCCGTCAGTCTGGAACGGGCCGGGCAGGGCGCCGCTCTCCAAGGCCTCGATCACGCGATCGAGCAGCCGGACGAGACCGGGGCGAAAGCCCATGAGGGGCGTGTGCCATTCGCGATCCCAGTGCGTGCTGGGGACATAGTGGACGCGGCGTTTCCGGGGTTGGGGCATGCCGCAGTTGAGGCGACCAGCACGATCGCCGCAATGGGAGAATGACGGCGTTCCGTCGCCGACCTACCAGGCGGCTTCAGTGGTCTGCTCAACGCCCGCCTTATTCCGCCAAGCCAGCTTGGCGGAGTGGGCGATGGGCGCATTGATCACACCGGCTAGAACTCCGCCGGCGTTATCCGGCTTTGCGTCGTTATAGGCCAAGATTTCGTCCCCCGGCTCGATCTTCAAGGTCGCGGCGGCAGAGTCAGGCTGGACCGTCTCAACCAGAATCTTTCCGCCCACGGCCTTCACAACCAAGCCGAGCTTGCCCGGATTGGCGGCGGGCTTGGCTGGATCAACCGCCGTGACGGCAGGAGAGGACGAGGTCTTGGCGTCTGCGGTGGGGGTGACCTTGGGTTGGGGCACGCCAGTGTACTTTTCGATCAAACCCAGGCGGGTCCTGGCATATTCCTCATCGGTTATCGTTTTCGATTCATGCAGTTGGTCGAGCTTGCGGAGCTCTTGGATGAAAACTTCAGCGTCTTGCTTTTGCGCGGTTTCACCGGTGGGTTTCTCCGGTTGCAGCGTGATGTTGATGGTGGCCGGGCTGAGGTTGTACTGCGCACCACTCATGGCATCCACACCCCAGCCAATAAGACCGCCGGCCAGGATGTTGCCGAACACGGCGCCGCCGACATTGCGGGTGAGTGCAATGCTCTCCGGCTGATACCCCGCTTTCTCAATGGTGATGAGATGATCGCCTTTGCGCTTGGCTGTGATGCTGGTGGGTGTCTGGCCGACATTGTTGCCGTCGAGCCGCACCGTGGCCCCAGTGGGGTTGGATGAGATGGGGATGTTCTGGGTGCTGCCTTTGACGATTGAGGCGCAGCCGCTGGAGAGCAGGGCGCAGGAAGCAAGGAGCAAAGCAACAGTGACTTGGAGGAGGGCAGGGAGACGAAGTTTTATCACGGGGTAAGAAGTGAGTTGGCGAACCGGATGTCGCAAAAAAGCACGACATATACGGCAAACTCAACGCTTATCACGTGATTAAAATAGCAATACGTTTGCACTGCGCCGGTGGCGATCCGGTTAGGAGGAAAATCTAAATTCGCGCCTCGCGCTGGTGACGGGGCTGCGCTCGGTGAGGCGGAGGCGGAAGACCACGGGGCCCCACGCGTTGCGGAGCTGCGGGTCGGCGAGCTCCACACGATCGACGGCCGCGGTGAGGGCGGCGGCATCGTAGGCAAGCTCGGCCCCGCGGCTCGGACCACCGGCCAGCGGATAGGCCCCGAAACGGACCAACCCCGGCGTGCCGAGGTCGAGCGGGCGGTTGGTCATGAAATTAAAGACGGTCGGGATGCGTGCAGCCGATAGCTCACAGCCATCTGAGATGACGAGGGCGCGGCCGCGTTGCAGGGTGATGGTGCGGTGCCACGCGATAATGGCCGCTTCCGCGGGGTAGGCGCGGGCAAGGTCGAGGGACAAAGACGCCTCGGTCTCGTTAACACAGTAAACGACATCGCGCGCGGCGAACTCGCGGCCGTCGGATTGCATGACCCCGTTGACCGTGGGCAGATTGTGCCATTGGGACTGCATGGCCCAGATCTCGTAACGCTGCGGGCTGAAGGTCTTGGCCGTGTAAGTCTCGACGCCGAGGTCGAGCAGGAGCGGCCAGCCGTCGAGGGCGGCGATGAGCGTGCCGCAGTCATTGTGATTGTGACCGCTCTCGTGGTTGTGGCCGCCCTTGGCCGCGACGAAGAAACCCTCGCCCGTGCCGGCGGTGTCGCGCGCGATCATGATCTGCAAATGCGCCAGCCAGACATCGCGCAGCAACGGCGCGGCGGCGGGTGCGGCGCGCAACTCCTCCTGCAGCCAGAGGGCGGGCAGCACCCGGCCCAGCGAGCCGCCGAGATCGGCGTTAGGCGGGCGCTGGTGGAACAGCCACGCGCCAAACGCCGCGAGCTCGGCATCGCCCGTGCGCCGTCCGTAGAGATGGACCACGGCGGGCTCGAGGTGCGCGGTCATCGAGGCATCGGCGAAATTGACATACAACGGGCCATGGAGATGCGCATTCATCACGAAGCGGCCCATGGCGCGGATGATGGGATCGCCGTAGTGGTCGATCTGCCCGCCGGTGGCCGCGTGCAGCAATTCGAGGCAGTCGAACAAGCTGGCCGCGGCGCGCGACCAATAGCCCGGACCCTCGTCGCAACCGCCGTCGGGCGAGGCGTAATCGATGAAGATATCGAGGATGCGCATCACCTTGTGGACGGCGCGGACACGGCGGTCGGGGTCGGTTTCGAGCAGGAGGGCGCAGGTGAGCCAGTTGGAGGCGGTCCAGGGATTCCAGTTGTTCACGTGGCGACCGTCGCGGTGCCAGCCCATCCACCAGAAGTCGTCGCGATTGAGGCAAGGGGTCAGCACGCGGCGGTCGAGTTCGAGCCGGATGCGTTCACGGATCATCGGATGCACGGCGTCGAGTTTTTCGCCGAGCAGGTAGTGCGTCCACGCGAGGAGCGCGGCGGTCTCGCCGACAATGAGATCGACGACGGGCTCGGTGATATCGGGCAAGCCGTCGCCGCGCCGCTGCATGAAAAGGCAGGCCGGGAGGCTCCACGACGATTCCTCGCAGATGAGCCAGAGCCCGTCGGCGATGGCGTCGAGAAAGCGCCCGCGGTCCTCGGCGCATTCGGCGAGCACGAGGTCGCGCAGGCGGTTGCGCCGGGCAAACATCGGCGTCTCGTAATCGCGGCGGTTGCCCGTGCGCACGTAGCCGAGCAGCACCGAGACATGCAGGGTTTCCCAAGGCTCGGACAGGCGCTGCTCGCCGGTGGCGATCATGGCGGTGCGGAGATCGGCAGGCAGCCTTTCCCACACGGGCCGCTCGGCGGCGGTGGGGAAGGGGTGGAACTCGGCGGCGGACCGGAGGAGCGGGCGGAGCGTGGTGCCGTCGCAGGCGCGGGTGAGGAGGGAGCGCGGCGGAAAGTCGCTGAGGTGGATGGCCATTTTCAGGGTGAGCCGGACGCGGATTGTTTCAGGCGCAGCTCGGTGTAGTAGGACTGGGCTTCCTGCTCGTTCTGGGTTTCGAGGAGCGCCTGGTATTTGGCGCGGAGGGCGGCATCGGCGGGATTGGCCTGGAGGAGCTGCCGTGCGCCCTCGATGGCGGGGTCGCTGGTGGCGAAGTCGCGCCGGGTGGCGCCGATGGTCCGCGTGAGATCGGTGCGCATGGCGTCGGCGAGACCAGTCTTCAGGTCGGCCAGAAAGGCCGCGCTGCTGGCCTCGGCGCCGTAAAGATAGTGCAGCGAACGGGAGAAGGCGCGGCCGGTTTCCCAGAGCTGCAGCGTGGGCGCAGGCGGATAACCGTGGCTGTCGGGCATGAAGTGCCGGATGAAGCCGGAAGGCTCGATGCCGACGATGACCGGCAGCGAGCCGCTGACGCGTGAGAATTTCTCGTCGGAGGCGCGGCTGGTGATGAAGCGGAGGAAATCGAGCGCCACCTCGCGGTGGGCCGAGGAGCGCACGATGCCAAACGAACCGTAGGTGGCGAGCGCACCCTCGCTGCTGGGGCCGTGCATATGCGCGCCGTAGCGCGGCGTGGCGGGGCCGGGGAGCGGCAGGCGCAGTACGCTGATGGGAAACGAGGCCTGTTTGAGGACGCCGGTCGAGTCCTGGCTGTAGGCTAGGTACATCAGGGCGTGGCCCTGCACGAATTGAAACAGCGTGCTGGCCCGGCCGAGCTGGATCACGCCGGGCGGGAGCTGGCCGCCGACGAGCCGGGACAGCTCGGCCGCATCGCGCACCGCGGGGTCGTCGAGCGACCAGCCGCCGTTGAGATAGGAGATAAACAGGTCGTTGTGCTCGGCGGGAAACGCGCCCCGGGGATTCGCGGCGGTGGCGATACGCTGCATCTGGCCGTTGAAAATCTCGTTCGTCAGGATGTGGGGCGAGCCGATGAGCGGCGTGATCTCGCGCCCGGTGCGCTGGGCGAACACCCGGACCTGCTGGCACAGCTCCATCCACTCGGGGAGCGTGCGCGGCAGCTGGGTGCGGCCGGTGATCTCGCGCAGCAGGGCCTCGTTGCAATAGAGGCGCGTCGTCGAGGCGAAGAGCGAGGCCCCGTAGAACTCGAGGGTGCGCGGCTCGAGACCGTTCGCGAGGCCGTCCACAAAGGTATTGCGCCAGGGGACGTGCTCGAGCGCGGTGCCGCGGTTGTAGGGATTGGGGGCGTTGATCTCGTCGGTGATCGGGTCGAAGTAGCGGTAGTATTCGTTGCCGAGGATGCCGCGGCCGATCTCCACGAGGTCGGGCGCCGAGCCGCCGGCCACATGCGTGGTGGCCCAGCTCACGTAGATCGATTCGGGGATGAGCATCTGCTCGACGCGCACATCGGGGTGCAGCCGCTCGTAATCCCGGGCGAGCACATCCAGCGCCTCGCGGATGCCGGGCTCCATCTGCCAGTGCGCGAAACGCAGTGTGACCCGCCGCGCATCGCGCTCCTGCACGGTGTGCGTGGCCAGCCGCCACGCCGCGAGGAGAAACGCGACGAGGAGGAGGCGGAAACCGATGCGGCGGAGGCGGGCCCGGGAAAATTTCATCGCGGGTCCCCGGTGCCGCCGGCGGCCAGGTCGGCGATGCGGCGGCGGATTTCATCGACCTTCACGTTGCGGGGGAACTCGGCGAGGTAGCGCTCGTAGTAGCCGATGGCCTCCGGCTTGCGCCCGAGGACACGGGCCGACTCGGCGGCGGCGATGAGCACGGTGTCGAGGTGCGCGGAGCGCAGGGGCAGGGCGTCGGCCAGACACCGCTCGAGCAGGGGCAGGGCGCGGGCGTGGTCACGGCGGAGACGCAGGTAGGCGTCGGCGAGGATGAGCTGGAGGTCGCGGACCGCCTCAGGCGCGGTGGCGTGCGCGAGCAGGGCCTCGGCCTCCGCGGCGCGGCGCTCCCACTCGGCGGGCGGCACGTTGGCGTAGAGCAGCAAGATCGCGAGCTTGGGCGCGGCGAGCTGCGCGTAAGCATTATTTGGATGCGCGGCGATGAGCGCACGGTAGGCGGCCAGCGCGGCAGGCGCATCGGGTGCGGGGGCGTGGAGCTGCGTGATGCGCGCCGCGTAGTAGGCGGCGGCGATGCCGGGATCGTCGCCGGGGTTTTCCGCCTGCAGCGCGGCGAGCAATTCACCGGCGCGGGCGATATTGGCGTCGGTGCGGGGCTGGGTGCCGAGCAGGGCAAGGGCTTCGCCGAGCCGGGCCTCGCGGTCGGAGGGGCGGACCGTTTGCGCGGCGGCGAAGGCCTGGCGCGCGGCATTGGGGTCGAGCTGGAGGAGATCGGTCCAGCCGCGCTTCGTTTCGCGCAGCGGCGGGGAAACGGCGAAGGCCGTGGCGGCGAGGCTGCACAGCAGCAGCGCGACGCGGGGCGGGAGGGAGATCACGAGTGGCCGGGACGAGGGGCGCAGCTCAGCAGATCATCCCGCGCTTGGCGGCGAGGCCGTGGCCGATGGGATTCTCCCCGATCCAGCGCCCGTCGATGGGCTCGGAGGCGGGCTGGTAGCGGGTGTCGGTCGAGAAACGGAAATACGGCGACTGGTTGTCGAGGCTGGCGTGCACGGTTCGCATGCCGAAGAAGAGGACGTCGCCCATGCGGTACTCGGCGCTGAGCCAGCGGCCGCCGAGGTGGGTGCGCAGGCTCTGCGGGTTGTTGGAGAGGACGCCGCCCCATTTCCAGGGGATCTCGCCGGAGCGGATCTTGGCGGCCTCGGGGCGGTTTTCGCAGTAGAGATCAACGTCGCGGCTCAGGTAGTTTTTCAGGCGCTGCTCCTGGCGGTGCGAGCCTTCGAGGATCATGAGGCCGCCGATGTCGTAGGTGATATCGCCATACGGCACCCACAGCGTGCAGAGACGCGAGCTGCCGCGGCCCATGTAAACGGTGTCGCAGTGCGGGTCGGTGCCAAAGCCGCGGCCCATCGTGCGCACCCAGGTGAAATCAAAGTGCCGGATGCTCTCGCCGAAGAAATCGGTGAACAGCTGGATGATTTTCCCCGAGTAAATGATGCGCTGCATCGCGGGATTTTGCTTCGCGATGGAGTTCATGAACTCCACGGCGAGCCGCGGATCGGAGAGGAAGGAGAGATCGGCGCCCTCTTTTTTCACCGCGTCGATGACGGGGTGCGCGGGATCGAGGATGCCCTTGGCCGCGAGGACGCCGGCGATGTGGCGGCGGGCCTCCAGCACATCGGCGCGGTCGAGGAAGCCGGGGAGGTAGAGGTAGCCATCCTCGGCGAAGCGCGCGCGCAACGCGGCCAGGTCGTGCACGGCGTCGTCGGAGCGGCGGAGTTCGCCGAAGGAGGCGTCGGAGGAGTCGAGTTCGTGGCCTTTCGCGAGGAGCCTGGGGTAGGTCGCATTCATGGCGGGGTAACCAGTGCCGGGGTGGGCTGGCGGGTGTGATTTATCAGGGCACCGCGCCCGGTGCGGTCAACGCTATTTCCCGTCACCCGCGAACCAGTGGCCAAAACATCGGTCCGTGACGCTCAGCGGTGAAATCCCTCACCGCCCGACCCACAAAAACTCCCATGAAAGCCAAACAATTGTCCGCCCTGCTTCTGCTGCTCGCCAGCCCTCTCGCGCTGTTCGCCAACACCGCCGCCGACCGCAAGATCGAGGACGCCGCCAAGGCCTCCTACAACTACCGCACCGTGCTCGAAGACCATGTGAAGGTCCACGCCAAGGACGGCGTGGTCACGCTCACGGGCACCGTGGCCGACTCAAGCGACAAGGCGCTCGCCGAGGACACCGTGGAAAACCTCCCGGGCGTCACCGCCGTGCGCAACGAGATCAAGGTCAAGTCCGAGTATCCGGAACACTCCGACTCTTGGATCGCCCTGAAGATCCGCGGCCGCCTCCTCGTGAAGGCCAACGTCAGTGCCACCGCGACGAAAGTCGATGTGGTTGACGGCGTCGTGACCCTTACCGGCACGGCCGGCAACGCCGCGCAAAAGGAGCTGACCACGCTCTATGCGAAGGAAATCGAGGGCGTGAAGTCGGTGAACAACAACATGGTCATCCAGGAACCGGCCCAGCCGGAGGATCGCACCATGGGTGACAAGGTCGATGACGCCTCGATCACCGCGCAGGTCAAGTACGAGCTGCTCACGCACCGCGCGACCAGCGCGCTCAAGACCAAGGTCACCACCCTCGAAGGCGTGGTCAACATCACCGGCGAAGCGGACTCCGACGCGGAGGTCTCCCTCGTGACGAAGCTCGCGGAAAGCGTCCGCGGCGTGAAGTCGGTCAGCAACAACATGACCGTCAAGGGCTGAGTCAGTCCGCTCTTCCACCAGACCGCGCCGGCGCCCGCGTGATTGTCACGCCGGGATGCCAGGCGCGGTTTGTTTTTTCAGGGGCCCCCAATTCGGGGGCGTTGATGGCACGCGGCAATCTTGCGCCGGAAAAAATAGGGCTCATCGTGCAGCCGTGAAAGTTGTCATTGTCGAAGACCACCTGATGTTCCGCGAAGTGCTGCGCAAGGTCTGCGCGGAGGATCTCGGGCTGGTCGTGGCCGGCGAAGCGGGGGACGGGCGGAGCGCGGTGCCGCTGGTGATCGAGACCCAGCCGGACCTGGTGCTGCTCGACCTGCACCTGCCGGGGCTGGACGGCTTTGGCGTGGTGGCGGCGCTGCGCCATGCGCGGCCGGAGCAGCGCATCCTCATCCTCTCCTCGCACTGCGACAACCACACGGTGTTTCGCGTCGAGCGGGCGCGGGTGCAGGGCTTCGTGGACAAGAACACCAGCGCGGTCTCCTCCCTGAAGCAGGCGATCGCGGCGGTGATCGCGGGGCAGACGTATTTCTCCGAGGCCTTCCGCCAGGTGAAGGCGGCGCGGATCGAGGATCCGTTTTCCTTCGACAAGATGCTGTCCGACCGCGAGTGCGCCACGCTCGCGCTGATCGGCGCGCCGCTGACGGACGCCGAGATCGCGGAGCGGCTGCAGATCTCGCGCGGCACGGCGGAGAAACACCGCTTCAACATCATGAACAAGCTCGGCCTCAAGACCCACACCCAGCTCGTGCGCTACGCCGTGGAGCACGGCTTCACTCTGAGTTCAGGGCGCGGGGGGGATGGCGCAATGCTGCCGTGACGACGTCGATCTCGACGCGCACGCGCGCGAGGAGTTCGCCGACGGCATCGGGCCGCTTGGCACGGGCGGCCTGCTCGAGATCCACCGCCGCCTCGCTGAGCGCGGTGCAGCCGATGAGCCGGGCCTGGGAAAGCACGCCGTGCGCCGTGTCGGCCAGAGCGTGGAAGTCATTGTCCGCGGCGCTGACCTGAAGCTGCTGCGCGGCCTCGGCGAGGACGCCGAGGAAACGCGCCACCTGGGCCTCCAGCCCCTGCGGGGTGCCGTCGGAGAGGTAGCCGAGCAAGGTGAGGTCGAAGGCGGGGCTGCGCAGCCCGGGCGGCTCCTGCACGGAGGCCGCGGCGAGGAGCTGGCGCCCGGTGCCGAGGAGCGCGCGGCGGAGCTTCTCCGGCGTGAGGGGCTTGCCGACGAAGGCATCCATGCCCGACTTGAGGCAGAGTTCGCGGTCCTCGGCCGTACAGTAGGCCGTGACGGCGAGGAGCAGGGCATGCTGGCCGTTTTCCTCCAGGGCGCGCATGCGCCGCGCGACCTCGGTGCCGTCGAGGTCGGGCAGGTTGCGGTCGAGGAGCACGATGTTGAAGCGCTGGGTGGCGAAGAGTTCGAGGGCCTCGGCGCCGGTGTGCGCGCGGGTGGCGGTGAGCCCGAGCTTCGCGAGCACGGCGTTGGCCGCCCAGGCGTTGTAATCCGTATCCTCGACGAGGAGGACGGTCGCCGGGGGCAGGGTCGCGGTGGCAACCGGGAGCAGGGGAGCCTCCACCGCCGCGGCCAGCGGGAGCCGGAGCGTGAAGCGCGACCCCTGGCCGGGCTGGCTCTCGACGCCGACGGAGCCGTCCATGAGGTCGGCCAGGAGCTTGCAGGAAGCGAGGCCGAGACCGGTGCCCTCGATCTGCGCGCCGGGCTGCTGGGCGAGGCGGGTGAACTTGGAGAACAGGCGGGCCTGGTCGGCCTCGCTGATGCCGGGGCCGGAATCGGTCACGGCAAACTCGATCTCCCCGGGTGCGCCCGGCGGGACGTGGGCGGAGAGAACGATGCGGCCGCCGGCGTATTTCAGGGCGTTGCCGGCGTAGTTGATCAGGATCTGCTGGATCCGGCCGGCGTCGCCGGTGACCGTCGCGGGGAGATTGGGCGAGGTCTCGATGACGAACGCCGCGCCCGACTGCGCCACCTCCGCCCGGAGCGTGGCGGCGATCGAGCGCAACAGCTCGGCCGGGGCAAAGGGGCCGGGCCGCAGCTCCACCCGGCCGGCCTCGATGCTGGCGAAGTCGAGCACGTCGTCCACCAGGGTCGCGAGGTAGGCGGTGCACTCGCGCAGGGTGGAGACGAGCTCGCGCTGGCGCGCGTCGAGCGGCGTGTCGTCGAGGGCGAGGGTGAGGCCGACGATGCCGTTGAGGGGATTGCGGATATCGTGGCTCATGTTGGCCACGAACTGGGTCTTGGCCGCGCTGGCCAGCTCGAGCTCGACGGTGCGGGTGCGGACCTTCTCCTCCAGCTCGGCATTGCGGCGGCGCAGGGTATGCTCGCGATAGCGGAAGACCCCGTAGATGACCCCGGCGCCGAGGAACAGGGCGGCGAGGGCGGCCGGCGTGGAGCGCCACCAAGGCGGGGCGATCTCGAAATGGAACCCCGTCGGCTCGCTCGCCCGGCCCGTCTCCGCGACCGCGCGGACCTGGAAAAGATAGGAGCCCTCGCGCATCGCGGTAAACACGCGCCGCCCGCCGGGGTCGGCGGGAACCCAGTCGTTATCGACGCCGCTCATGCGGGTCTCCAGCCGCAGCGTGGAGTAGCCGGAGAATTCCGGCGCGGCGAACTCGAAGACGACCGAGCCGGTGGCGTAGGGCAGGGTGCCGGTGATGGGATCGAGCTCCGAGTGTTCGGCGTGGCGGGCAAAGGCGTGGAGTAGCGGGGCGTGCGGCGCAGGAGCAAGAGGCTTGGTCCAAGGGTATTGCGCAGAATCCCGTCGGTACCGCCAACCCAGACCACTGTGCCTCGATTGGGCATGGCTTCAGTTAGCAGAGACTGTGGCTCGCCAATGGCGGCCAAACCTTCCGCAGCATGCGGCTGCCATACGGCGTGGTTGCCGATCAAGGCTATGCGAGCGAGAGTGGCAGGCAGGCTCCCGGAGCTGGAATGGATTATCCACACTGATCCGTCTTCCGAGGCCGAAGGCATGACGGAAACATTGCGCTTGGGGAAATCCACAACAGGTTCGAAATTGTTAGTGTTGTGTCGTAGGAACGAAGCAGCGCCTGGCTCAATAGCGATGATATCGCCGTGCGTGGTGGCGACGACCATGGATTGGCCATCGCCAGATGGCAGACCATGGAGACCAGCGGCGGGCAAGGCCTCGACCGTAGATCTAGGCTCCGGTCGGGCATAAAGAAGGCCGTTCAACGACGTGCCGATCCAGAGCCCGCCGGTTGCGTCTTCGGCGATGGACGTGGGAATGTCTGGCAGGTTTTTCACCAGTACTCGAGAGCGGTTCTCGTCCTCGATGAGGATGATTTCCCGTCCGCTTGAAAGTATCACCTGCCCAGGCTGATTCGAGGAGGACAATAGCGTCTGGGCGCCAAGCTGAGTGGAGCAAAGCCTGCGGAGACCTGATGTCGGAACGAAAAGATTCACGTAGCGGTGATCCGTGAGCAGCAGACCGTGCCCGGAGGATTGCATGAGTTCCGCGCGGTGATTCAGGCCGTCAACGGGCAGGAAATGCAGTCCGTCGTCCTGCAACGAGTACACCCCGTTGTCCGTAGCGGCAAACAAGCGTCCGTCTTGCCGGGCCAGGCTGTGCACGGGCAGCTTGGGCAAGCCGGCGTGTTCGGTAAAAACTGCCGAAGGCGAATTGAGGGCAACGTGGAATATATGTGAGGGCGACGTGGCCCATAAGCCACCTTCACGATCGGCAAATACCGAATATATCACCCGCGTAGGCAGGCCATCCTGCTCGGTCAAAATGCGGTCGAGGCTACCATCGCGCCGCACGACGACGAGGCCTCCGCGATACGTGCCCAAGACAAAACGTCCATCATTCAGGCGGGTCACTCCGACCAATGAGGAGGCACTGACGTATTTGGAAACCTCGGGGCCCATCGGAGTCAATCGGCCATCTGCAAAAGTAAAAAATCCCTTCGAGGTCACAAGAAGCCAGCCACGGTCGAGAAGTTCCATGCCGTACACGAACGCCTCATGCAGCAGGGAGGCGGGGATCACCAGCTTGGGCCCGTCGGGCGTGAGGGCGTACAGCCCGGTTGACTCGTGATGAACGTAGATGATCCCGCCGCAGCGCGATGCCACGATGCGACGGCCCCCGGGCAGATACCAGCTGCGGAAGGCCGAGCCGTCCCAGCGCAGCACGCGGTCTTCAGTCACAAAGACCGCCTCATTGCCTTCGGCCAGAACCTGCCAGACTTCACCCAAATTACTTTCTTCCCCTGACAGTTGGCTGCGCAGGGAGTGAGGTTTCCAGCGGCCCGGTCCGTCGCGAGCGAGCCAACCAATGTCGCCGTTTCCTGCATACCAGAGGCGACCGTCGGCGCCCACATCGAGGCCGCGCAGGGCATAGACTCCGGGCACGGGTGTCATGCTCCAATGGGTACCGTCGTAGTGAACAATGCCGTCGTGGCCGAAATGCATGACGCCGTCGAGATCCTGCACTGCAGACCAGCATCGGGTCGTGGCATCGCCGCCAATATCGTGCAATGAGAATGCGGTGACGAGCGGGTAACCGGGTGAAGCTGCGTGTATTCTGGCGGCGAGGTTGACGACGGTTAACAACATCAAGGCCCGCAGTAAGGTGCGGGCTGTTGAGTACGTTAGGACCGATCGGGTCATGATGCACGCGATTGCGGGCAGATTTCCCTAGGATGGCGATGCGAATTTGATGAAAGGGCGGACTACCGGATTTCCGGTAGTTTGCACTATGGCGGATGGCCAAAAGTCCACCCGATGTTATCGGCGTTATGAATACCATCCAACGTCTGATCCTCGGAGTCGTTTCAACACTCCTGTTTACCCTGGGTTTTGCTCATGCAGCCTCTCGTCTCGATCCGCTGGACGAGCATCTGATTATAAATGGCGCTAGGGTGCCCGTGGCCCCCTGTGTCGAACCCTGTGCCTTGGCCTGAGTTAGCAACGCTAACTGCGAACTATGTTAAGCTTAGCTGCTTTTCGCTATCGTAATGTGCTCGCGGCGCATGGCGGGCCGATTGCGCGCATCGAGACGGGGGTTTGCACCGTCCGCGGCAGGCAGATGATCCAGGCGAACGCCACCCTCACAACCGGGTTGGTGCAAAAAAAGCCGCAAACAATTTATAGCAATGCCGATGGCACGGGCTCGCACGCGGTGGCGGGCATCGCCCGGCATATGGCCATCTCCGAGGCGCTGGAGCGCTGGGCCTATTATGCGACGGTGCGCTCGAGCCGGGCGGGGGAGTTTGGCTTTGAGGTCGATCCGTCGTCGAACGGCATGTCGGCGTTTCCCGGCATGTTCCGGCGCGATGCGCGGCGCAAGGCCGTGCTCGAGGCCGTCGAGCGGTATTGTCTGCTTTCCTGGTGGGAGGGGCTGGCCGAGGGCCACGAGGTCGCGACCGACTGGCCGGGCGTATCCGCGGTGGCGATCGACGGGCCGTTTGGCGGCGTGAGCGTCGTGGCCTACGCCCGCGCGCAGTGGGGCGGCTACGTCTATGGGTACGGCGCGGAGGAGTCCGTCGGCGCGGCCTGCGAGCGCGCGGTGGTCGAGCTCGCGCGCCACGACATGGTGCTGCGCGCCTGGTGGCTCGGTTTCGTGGCGGGCGACAAGACGCTGCCCACCGGCCTGTTTGAGCGGCGCTGTCTGTTTTTTGCGTCGGAGGAAGGGTATCAGCTTTTCCGGGAACGCCTGGCGCGGCCCGCCGGCCGCGCGCTCGTGCGGCCCGAGGTCGTGTGCGACTGCGAGATCCCGGGCCCGTGGTCCGAGTACGCCACGGTGTGGCGCTTTGCCTTGCAGCCGCCGTCGCGGGAATTCCTGGAGCCGGACGAGCGCTATTTCTTTTGGTAACTAAGACCGCCGCCCGTATGAAAATCGTCCACCTCGAGGACAATCCCGCTGACGCCGAGCTGATCCACGCGATGATCGCGGGGGAGTGGCCTGACTGCGTGATGCGGCAGGTCTCGACGGAGGAGGCCTTTGCGCGCGAGCTGGCCGACCGCGAGCCATGCGACCTGATCCTGTCGGATTTCAGCATGGCCCACTACAGCGGGCTGGAGGCCCTCAAGCTCGCCCGGCAGCGCCTGCCGGACACGCCGTTTGTCTTCCTCTCCGGCACGATCGGCGAGGACCGCGCGATCGAGGCCCTGCAAGGCGGCGCGCAGGACTATATCCTGAAGGACCGCATGAAACGCCTCATCTCGGCGATCCACCGCGTCATGCGGGACCGAGACAGCCAGAAAGTCCGCCAGCAGGCCGAGCGGCTGGTCCGCGAGCAGGCCGAGATGCTCAACCAGGCGCACGAGGCCATCCTCATCACCGACCTGGAGGACCGCATCATCTACTGGAACAGCGGTGCCGCGCGTCTCTTCAGATGGACCGCGGCGGAGGCGCAGGGCCGCCTGATCGCGCAGCTATTTCCGGAGGGCGACGATGCGGCCAAGTTCCAGGCCGTCTGGGCCGAGGCGGCCCGTCAGGACGAATGGCGCGGCGAACTCCACGTGCGCAACCGCTGCGGCATCGCGCTGGTGCTGGAGATGCGGCAGTCGCGCATCCTCGACGAGCGCGGCGAGCGCAAGGCGCGGCTCAGCATCTGCGGCGACATCACCGAGCGGAAGCGGCTCGAGGAGCAGTTTCTCCGCGCGCAGCGGCTGGAAAACATCGGCCTTCTCGCCGCCGGCATCGCCCACGACCTCAACAACATGCTCGCGCCCATCGCGATGGGCGTGCCGCTGCTGCGCGACTTCGTCGCCGACCCGGCAGGAATCAAATTGCTGGATACGCTCGAAAGCAGCGCGGAGCGCGGGGTCGGCCTGGTGCGCCAGATCCTCGGTTTTGCCCACGGGGTCAACGGCGAGATGCAGCTCATGCAGGTCCGGCACCTGCTCCATGACCTCGTGCGCTTCATCCACGCGACCTTTCCCAAGGACATCCGGCTGGAGGAGGATATCCCCGCGGGCCTGTGGCCCGTGAACGCCAACGCCACGCAGCTCCACCAGGTCGTGCTCAACCTCTGCGTCAACGCCCGGGATGCGATGCCCGCCGGTGGCACGCTCCGCCTGAAGGCGGAGAACGTCGAACTGGGCCCGGTGGCGGCGGGCGCGATCGAAGGCGGGCGTCCCGGCTCGTACCTGATGCTGCGCGTCGAGGACACAGGCTCGGGCATCGCCCCCGAGGTGGCCGCGCGCATGTGGGAGCCGTTTTTCACCACCAAGGAGATCGGCAAGGGCACCGGGCTCGGCCTCTCGACGGTGCGGGGCATCGTCAGCAACCACGGCGGTTTCCTGCAGCTGTGGACGGAGGTGGGGAAGGGGACCGCCTTCACCCTCTATCTGCCCGCCGACACCGGTGGCACCCAGCAGCGTCCGACGCAGCCCTCGGCGCAGCTCCGGGGCAACGGCGAGGTCATTTTGATCGTCGATGACGAGGAGACGATCCGCGACATGGTCGCGACGGTGCTCACCCGCCACGGCTACCGGGTGCAGGTCGCCTCCGACGGCATCGATGCGCTCATCCTCTACGCCAAGCATTTCAAGGACGTGCGCCTGGTGGTATCCGATGTCCAGATGCCCAATCTCGACGGCGTGGCGATGTCGCGCCTGCTGAAGCGGATCAACCCCGACGTGCGCATGCTGCTGGTCAGCGGCGCGGCCTCGGCGGGCCTGTTGAAAAAAGCGCGCGAGTCCGCGGGCTTCAACACGCAGGTGGTGAACAAGCCCTTCATCGTCGAGCAGCTCCTGGCGCGCGTCCACGAGGCGATCCATGCTGCCGTGCCGCCGTCGTCCGCCCCGGCGGAGTGAGCCCCGGCGCGGGGTCTTTGTCCGGGTATTGCCAACCCCGTCGCCGCAGGCATGCTCGCCCCATGCGATACCCCCTGTTTGTTTGTGCATGGCTCGCCTGCGCCGGTGCGCTCGCGGCCGCTCCCCAGCCCGCCATCTCCGCCGCGAGCATCCTCGCCCGGACCAAGGTGCTCGCCTCCGACGAGTTTGAGGGCCGCGCGCCCGGCTCGGCGGGCGAGGAAAAAACGGTCGCCTACCTCACCGGCGAATTCAAAAAAATCGGCCTCGCGCCCGGCAATCCCGACGGCACCTACCTCCAGGCCGTGCCGCTCGTCGGCATCACCTCGCACCCGACCCTGAGCTTCGACGTCGGCGGCAAGACGCTGCCCATGACGCCGATCAACGACTTCGTCGGCTCCACCAGCCGCGTCGCGGCGCACCTCGCGGTGAAGGCCAGCGACGTCGTGTTTGTCGGCTACGGGGCGGTGGCACCCGAGTATGGCTGGGACGATTTCAAGGGCGTCGATGTGCGGGGCAAGACCGTCGTCATGCTGATCAACGATCCGCCGGTGGTTGATCCCAAGACCGGCCAGCTCGATCCGAAGGTTTTCGGCGGCAAGGCCATGACCTACTACGGCCGCTGGACCTACAAGTATGAGATCGCCGCCGCGAAAGGCGCCGCCGCGTGCATCATTGTCCACGAGACCGGCCCGGCCTCCTATCCCTTCGGCGTGATCGTCGGCAGCCGCAGCCGGGAAAACTTCGAGCTGCGCACGCCGGACGGCAACGCCAGCCACCTCGCCATGGAGGGCTGGCTCACGCTCGACGCCGCGCAGCGGCTCTTCGCCGCCACCGGCCATGACTTCGAGGCGCTGAAAAAGACCGCCGCCACGCGCGGGTTCAAGCCCGTCGCCCTCGGGGCCACAGCGTCTTTCACCCTCGACAGCGAGCTCCGCAACGTGGACTCGAAGAACGTCGTCGCGCTCCTCCCCGGCGCCGACCCGAAGCTGCGCGACGAGTTCGTCATCTACACCGCGCACTGGGACCACCTCGGCCGCGACAACCGGCTGAAGGGCGACCAGATTTTCAACGGCGCCGCGGACAACGCCGCCGGCACCGCCGTGCTCCTCGAGCTCGCGCAGGCCTATCACGCGCTCCCCGCCGCCCAGCGACCGGCGCGCAGCATCCTGTTCCTCTCCGTGACCGCGGAGGAGAAGGGTCTGCTCGGTTCGCGCTACTACGCCAACAATCCGTTGTATCCGCTGAACAAGACGCTCGCTAACATCAACATGGACGGCGCCAACCAGTTCGGTCCCACGAGCGACATGGCCACGGTCGGCTTCGGCGCCTCGACGATCGACGACATCGGCATCGCCGTCGCCCGCGCCCAGGGGCGCGACATGCAGCCCGAGTCGCACCCCGAGCGCGGCTCCTACTACCGCAGCGACCACTTCGAGTTCGCGAAGGTCGGCGTGCCGTCGTATTATCCGAAGAGCGGGGTGAAATTCATCGGCAAGCCCGACGGCTACGGCGAGCAGCTCATCAACGACTACATCGCCAACCGCTACCACAAGGTCACCGACGAGGTGCAGCCCGACTGGACCTTCGAGGGCGCCGCGCAGGACACCGCGTTCCTGATGGAAGTGGGCCTGCGTATCGCCAACGGCACGACTTGGCCCCAGTGGCGCGAGGGCAACGAGTTCAAAGCCCGCCGCGACGCGATGATGGCGGCCGCGAAGTAGGTTGGCCCCAACCGGGGCTACGCGGCCCCGCACCGCTCCGCCAGCAGATCCACCAACCGGGGATGCTGGCCGAGCACGCGGGTGAATTTCACCCCGGTGAAATCACTGCGGGCGCGACGGCAGATTTGCGCAACGTCGCCGTCTGGTCCGGCATGGCGGCCCGGCGCGATAAAGAGCAGGGCGATGATCACCGGGCCGCTCTGCCACTCCGGCCGCGCGAGCAACGTTTCGAGCAGCGGCTCGTTGAAATCGTATTCGGCCCCCGCGCGGCGCTCCATGCTGCACGCGGTGACTTCGCGCACAGTGGCGCCGAGCTGGGCTCGGACCTGCGCGGCAACTTCGTCGCGCGCCGCGGCGACCGCGCGGGCCGGGCTGCCGTGATCGATGATTGCGATGCGGGTGGCGGGGGAGGGGAGCTGCTCCCGGACGAGGTCGGTTAGGATCGTGCTGAGCGCAGTGGCGCCCGGGACTTGCAGCGGCTCGGCCACGCGGACATGCAGCGCCGGTTGTTGCGCGATCAGCGAGGGCAGCAACCGGGTCAGCGCCAGCGAGGGCCCGATGAAGAGCGGCGCTACCGTCACATCGCTCACACCTTCGCGTACGCAGCGTTCCAGCGCGGCCTCGAACAGCTCGGCGGGCCGGCCGCCGAGTTCGCCGGTCGGGATCTTGGTGGAGTGGGCGAGGGAGACAGGCTCAACGCGGCCGGTGCCCAGGCGCTTTTCCAAAGCCGCGGCGATCGCGCGCAGCTGCAGGGTGCTGGCCGGTTCGAGCGAGCCGTTGTCCACGAGCAGTACGCGGGGCGCGGCGTTCATGGCAGGCGCAAAGGCGCTTACTCCGCAGCGGCCATCGCCGGGGCGGCCGCAGAAATTTCCCGCCAGCGCACGACGTCGCCGACGATGATCAGGGCGGGGCGCCGGGCCGGGTCGGCGGTGAGCGTGTCACCGTCGGAGAGCTGGCCGAGACGCACGCTCTGCGTCGGCAGGGTGGCATCAGCCACGACGGCGACCGGGGTGTCCGGATTGAGGCCGCCCGCGATGAGTTCGCTCGCGATCACGCCGAAGTGCCGCGTGCCCATGTAAATGCAGAGAGTGGCGCCGAGTGCGCCCATCGCCCTCCAGTTGACCGGGGTCGCCCCGCGGTCCGCGCAGGCGTGGCCCGTGGCAAAGACTACGGCCGAGGCAATGCCGCGCTGGGTGAGGGGCAGTTCCGCCACGGCGGCGACCGAGGCCGCAGCGGTGACGCCCGGCACGATCTCGCAGGCGATGCCGGCATCGGCGAGGGCTTGGAGCTCTTCACCGGCGCGACCAAAGGTCATCGGATCGCCACCTTTGAGGCGCACGACGTTGCGGCCGGTGCGGGCCTTGTTGACTAATTCACTACAGATTTCCCGCTGCGAAGCGCTGTGGCAACCCGCGCGTTTGCCGACGTAGATCCGTTCGCAGGTGACGGGGCAAAGGTTCAGGAGGTCGGCGTTGGCTAAATCATCATAAAGCACCACTTCAGCGCTGCTTAGGATATTTTGGCCGCGTACTGTGATCAAATCCGCCGCACCCGGGCCGGCTCCGACCAGCCACACCTTGCCGGGGGTGGGAGAGGAGATTTGCGCGGCGGTTTGTGACATAACAGCATTTTCTTTTTACTTCTTTAGTAAAGTAGTCAACTCATGTTCTATCGATATGTCACAAACTGCTTCTCCCGCTCCTGTTTCCGGTAACGAAATCCTCAAGCAAAACGGCCCGACGCTCGCTGGCACCATCGCCGCGACGCTGGCCGATCCGACCCTGGATCGCTTCACGGATGATGATACGCAGTTCATGAAGTTCCACGGCATCTACCAGCAGGATGACCGCGACCTTCGCAAGACCGGCAAGAAGTACATCATGATGATCCGCAGCCGCATCCCCGGCGGTGTCATGACGGCCAACCAGTGGATCACCTTCGACGACCTCGCCACGAAGTATGGCAACCAGACCCTGCGCGTCACCACGCGCCAGTGCATCCAGTTTCACGGCGTGCTGAAGTCCGGCCTCGGCTCGGTCATCAAGGGCATCAACGATTCTCTCCTCTCCACCCTCGCGGCTTGCGGCGACATCAACCGCAACATCACCGCCTCTCCCACGCCCGCGCACACCAAGGCCCGCGAGCAGGTCTATGCCGACGCGCTGGCCACCGTGTACGCCGTCGCCCCGAAGACCAAGGCCTACCACTCCATCTGGATCGACAACGTCCAGCTCAACCTCGACGACCCGGCCAACAAGGACTTCGTCGATCCGCTCTACGGCCAGACGTATCTGCCGCGCAAATTCAAGATCTCCTTTGTCGTCCCGCCGGTGAACGACATGGACGTGTTCACGAACGACCTCGGCTTCATCGCCATCGTCGAGGGCGACAAGCTCCTCGGCTACAACGTTGCGGTCGGCGGCGGCATGGGTCGCAGCCACGGCAACGTGCAGACGTTCCCCCGTCTCGCCGACGTCATCGGCTTCGTCACGCCGGACCAGGTCATCGAGGTCACCAAGGCCACGATCGCGACTTTCCGCGATTTCGGCGACCGCTCGAACCGCAAGCACGCCCGCTTCAAGTACGTGATCGAAGAGCGCGGCCTCGACTGGGCGCGCGCGGAGATCGGCCGTCGCGCCGGCGTCACGTTCGCCCCGGCCAAGCCCTACCAGTTCACCACCACGGGCGACCTCTACGGCTGGCACCGCGCGGTGGACGGCAAGCTGTTCCTCACGCTCTTCGTCGAGACGGGCCGCATCAAGGATGTCCCCGGCCACACGCAGAAGGCCGCGTTCCGCGAGGTCGCGGAGAAATTCCCGCACATCGAGTTCCGCCTCTCGGCCAACCAGAATGTCATCCTGGCCAACATCCCGGAGACCGACCGCGCCGGCATCACCGCGCTGCTCGCGAAGCATGGCGTGAAGGTCGAGAACCAGACGTCCATCCTGCACGCCGCGTCGATGGCCTGCCCGTCCCTGCCGACCTGCGGCCTCGGTCTCGCCGAGTCGGAGCGCATGCTCCCCGGCATGATCGACCGTATCGAAAAACTCGGCACCGAGCTCGGCCTCGGCGGCGAGGAGATCATCATCCGCTCCACGGGCTGCCCCAACGGCTGCGCCCGTCCGTACATGGCCGAGATCGCCTTCGTCGGCAAGGCCCCCGGCCGCTACCAGCTCTGGTTCGGCGGCAACGCCTCCGGCACGCGCCTCAACCGCGTCTTCAAGGACACGATCAAGGAGGCCGACATCGAGACCGAGCTCCGCCCGGTCCTCCTCCGCTGGAAGGAAAACCGCCTGCCCGGCGAACGCTTCGGCGATTTCGCTGCCCGCGTCCTCTGGCCCGAGATCGCCGCCGCCGCGGCGGCTGCTCCTGCCGCGCCTGCGGCTCCCGCGAGCTGAGCGCGCGTGTATTCGGCAATCGAAAATCGAGAATCCAAAATCGAAAATTTCATGTCCCTTTCTCCCGCTGAAATCGCCGCGGCCAACCGCGAGCTGCGCGACAAGTCCCCGCTCGACATCGTCCGCTGGGCTCTCGCCCGCGCCAATGGCCGCGCCATCGTCTCCACGAACTTCCGGCCGTACGAGGCCGTTGTCCTCCACCTCGCCACGCAGGCGCAGCCCGACATCCCGGTCCTCTGGGTTGATCACGGCTACAACCGCCCTGCGACCTACAAGCACGCCGAGGCCCTCCGCGCGCAGCTCGGCTTGAACCTCAAGCCGTTCCTCCCGCGCATGACGCCCGCGCACCGCGATGCGATTTACGGCCCGATCCCGACGACCGAGGACGAGGAGGGCCTGAAGAAGTTCAGCGCCGTCATGAAGCTCGAGCCGTTCCAGCGCGGCATGAAGGAGCTCGCGCCCACCATCTGGATCACTGCGCTCCGCAAGGTGCAGAATCCCAACCGCGCCGAGCTCGACATCGTGTCGCCCGACGCGAATTTCGGCGCGCTGAAGATCAGCCCCGTCTTCCACTTCAGCGACGACGAGATGGAGGCCTACCTGGCCCAGCACAAGCTGCCCAACGAGTGGGACTACTTCGACCCGGCCAAGGCCGACGAGAAGCGCGAGTGCGGCCTGCACGCCGCCTGGGGCAAAAAAGCCGCCGCCACCGCCTGATCATTTTTTCGCAGCACGAATCACGTGAGCAATTACCATCTCGACCACCTCCAGTATCTCGAAACCGAGGCGATCCACATCATGCGCGAGGTCGCGGGCGAATTTGAGCGCCCCGCGCTGCTCTTCTCCGGCGGCAAGGATTCGATCTGCCTCCTCCGCCTCGCGGAGAAGGCGTTCAGCCCGTCGGAGATCCCGATGCCGTTCCTCAACGTGGACACCGGGCACCATTTCCCCGAGCTGAACGAGTTCCGCGACCGCCGCGCCAAGCAGCTCGGCGGCAAGCTCATCGTCCGCAAGGTCGAGGACGCCATCGCCAGCGGCATCGCGCTGCAGGCCCCCGGCGAGATCAGCCGCAACAAGCTCCAGATCCCGACGCTGCTCGCCGCGATCGAGGAGTTCCGCTTCGACTGCTGCATCGGCGGCGCCCGCCGCGACGAGGAGAAGGCCCGCGCCAAGGAGCGCTTCTTCAGCTTCCGCGACAGCTTCGGCCAGTGGGACCCGAAGAACCAGCGCCCCGAGATCTGGAATCTCTACAACGGCCGCCTCAATCCCGGCGAAAACATGCGTGTGTTTCCGCTGAGCAACTGGACCGAGATGGACGTCTGGGAGTACATCCGCCGCGAAAAGCTCGAGGTGCCCACGATCTATTTCAGCCACAAGCGCCTCTGCGTCCGCCGCCAGGGCCAGTGGCTCCCGGTCAACGACATCCAGCCGCCGAAGCCCAACGAGCAGGTCAAGGAGCTCGTCGTGCGCGTCCGCACCATCGGTGACATCATCAGCACCGGCATGGTCGAGTCGCCCGCCGACAACATCGACGACATCATCACCGAGATCGCCGCCGCGCGCGTCACTGAGCGCGGCTCCCGCGCCGACGACAAGGCCTCCGAGGCCGCCATGGAAGACCGGAAAAAAGCCGGCTATTTCTAATCTCCTTTCCTTTTCATGTCCGTTTCCACCGATCCTCTTCCGATTTCCGAAACCCGCCCGACGAGTGCCGACGTTCACGCGCCGGTCGATCTGCTCCGTTTCAACACCTGCGGGAGCGTTGATGACGGCAAGTCCACGCTCATCGGCCGCCTGCTCTACGATTCCAAGTCGCTGATGGAGGACCAGATCGAGGCGCTCGAGCGCTCCGCCGACATCACCGGCGGCGGCCAGATCAACCTCGCCAACCTCACCGACGGCCTCCGCGCCGAGCGCGAGCAGGGCATCACGATCGACGTCGCGTATCGTTATTTTGCGACACCGCGCCGCAAGTTCATCATCGCCGACACGCCGGGCCACGTGCAGTACACGCGCAACATGGTGACGGGCGCCTCGACGGCCAACGTCTCCATCGTCCTCGTGGACGCGCGCGCCGGCGTCATCGAGCAGAGCCGCCGCCACACGGCGATCGCGTCGCTCCTGCGCATCCCGCACCTCGTCGTCGCCATCAACAAGATGGACCTCGTCGGCTGGAGCGAGGCGCGTTTCAACGAGATCCGCGCCGAGTTCGAGTCCTTCCTCCCGCGTCTCGATATCAAGGATGTGAAGTTCATCCCGATGAGCGCGCTCAACGGCGACAACGTCGTCACCGCCTCGCCGCACACGCCGTGGTATCCCGGGCCGCCGCTCCTCGGCCACCTGGAGACCGTGCACATCGCCAGCGATTGGAATCTCAACGGCTTCCGCCTCCCGGTGCAGTGGGTCAACCGGCCCAACAATCCGCGCAACGAGGCGCTCCACGATTTCCGCGGCTTCAGCGGCCAGATTGCCGGCGGCATCGTGCGCGTCGGCCAGAAGGTCCTCGCGCTCCCCGCCGGCATCACCTCGACGGTGAAACAGATCTGGACGCTCGACGGCCCGATCGAGCAGGCCTGCTGCCCGCAGTCCGTCACGGTCGTCCTTGAGCATGACATCGATATCAGCCGCGGCAGCATGATCGTCGGCCTCGACGAGCTGCCCGGCGCCGGCACCGAGATTCATGCGAAGGTCTGCTGGATGCATCCGCGTCCGCTCCAGCGCGGTAAAAAATATCTCCTCAAGCACGGCTCCGCCACCGTCCAGGCCGTGGTGACCGAGATCGAGCACCGCCTCAACATCACCAACCTCGAGCCTGAGGCCACGCCGTCCGAGCTCAGCCTCAACGACCTTGGTGAAATCCGCATCCGCACCGCCCGCCCGCTGTTCTACGACGGCTACGCGGCCAACCGCCTCACCGGCTCGTTCATTCTGATCGAGCAGGGGACCAACGCCACCGTCGCCGCCGGCATGCTCCACCCGGCCCTCGAACTCGTGAAGCCCGAGGGCACGGACTACGCGATCTGACGATGAAGATCTCCGCCAAGGTCGATTATGCCTGCCGGGTGCTCGCCGAACTGGCGCGCCTCCACGGTGCGGCCGGCCTGGCGCAGATCGACCACCTCGCGCGCGTCGAGGCGGTGCCGGCGAACTTCCTCGCCCAGATCCTGAGCGAGCTGCGCAACGGCGGGCTCATCACCAGCCGCCGCGGTATCCAGGGCGGCTACGCGCTCGCGCGCCCGCCCGACCAGATCACGCTCCTCGACATCATCGAGACGATCGACGGCGACATCCTTGAGCTGAGCGGCAACCACGAGGGCCGCACCGGCCGCCGCATGGAGCAGGTCTGGCAGGATGTGCGCGCCGCCCTCGGCGAGAAGGCCCGCACGTACACCTTGGATATGTTCGTTTCCCGCAGTCCCGAGGAAATGTACTACATCTGACGGCCATAAGACCGTCCGCGGGTTTGCAAATTCCCGCCCAGCGCCCAACGTCCCGTCACCCGCATGAATCTGGACGACATCAAGCAAGCCCTGCTGGCCTCCTACGCGCGCGACGGCGGCATCAACCACGTCGACGGCGTCAATCTCCCCACGCAGGACTCCGTGCAAAAGCTCGCCGCGGATTACATGCACCTGATCTTTCCCGGCTTCTTCGAGGAGACCGGCCTATCCAAGCAGGATGTGCCCGTCCTCGTGGGCCGGCTCCTCGCGCAGGTCCAGCACCGCCTTACCACGGAGATCGAGAAGAGCCTGCGTTTCGCCAAGGACCCTGCGCCGGCCAAGCGCGCGCAGGAGCTCACCATCGCCACGCTCGACCAGCTGCCCGAGCTGCGCCGGATCATCCATACCGACGTCACCGCGGCTTTCGACGGCGACCCGGCTGCGCGCAGCATCGAGGAGATCATTCTCGCGTATCCGTGCGTGCTCTCGATTTCGCTGCAACGTTTCGCCCACGTGCTCTACCGGCTCGGCGTGCCGCTCCTGCCGCGCATGCTCACGGAGTACGGCCATGAGCGTACCGGCACCGACCTGCACCCCGGCGCCAAGATCGGCAGCCATTTCTTTATCGACCACGGCACGGGCGTGGTCATCGGCGAGACGGCCGAGATCGGCTCGCATGTGAAACTTTATCAGGGCGTGGCCCTCATCGCGCGCTCCACGGCCGGCGGCCAGAGCCTGCGCGGCCAGAAGCGCCATCCCACGATCGAGGACCGGGTGACGATCTACGCCAGCACCACGATCATGGGCGGCGACACCGTGATCGGCGCGGGTTCGACCGTGGCCGGCAACGTCTTCGTCACGCACAGCGTCCCCCCGCGCTCGCTCGTGGTGATGGAAGAGCAGGGCGTGAAGATCCTCGACAAGAACAGCCGCGGCGGCGGTGGTCAGAACGACTGGACGATCTGAGCCGGTAGCGCCGGCATCTTGCCGGCCACCGTTCAATTGCAGGCGGGACGCCTGCGCTACTTATGCGCTCGCGACTTGCACCGCGCGGCGCTCTCGGCCCCAATCCGGGGCCGCCACCATGCTCCGCTTTTTCGTCCGCCGCCTGCTTGAGACCATCCCGGTCATGTTCGTCATCGTGACGGCGACGTTTTTCATGATCCGTTTCGTGCCGGGCGGGCCGTTTACGACGGAGAAAGCCGTGTCGGCCGACGTGCTGCGCAACCTCAACGCCCACTACGGCCTCGATCAACCGCTCTACCGGCAGTACTTCAGCTACCTCGGCAATCTCCTGCATGGCGACCTCGGTCCGTCGTTCCGCTACACCAACCGCACGGTCAACGAGGTCATCGCGGACAAGCTGCCCACCTCCCTCGAGCTCGGCGGCTGGTCACTGCTCGTCGCCCTCGGGATCGGCCTGCCGCTCGGGATCATGGCCGCGGCCCGGCGCAATACCTGGCTCGACTACCTCGGCTCGTCCGTCGGCATGCTCGGTCTCTGCGTACCCACCTTCGTGCTCGGGCCGATCGCCGTGCTGATCTTCTCGATTCATTTCCGGTGGTTCAACGCCTCGGGCTGGTATGGCCCGGAGGACCGGGTGCTGCCCTGCCTCGTGATGGGCTTCTTCTATTCGGCTTACATTGCCCGCCTCACCCGCGCAGGTCTGCTCGACATGCTCAATCAGGACTTCATCCGCACCGCGCGGGCCAAGGGGGCGGGGGAGTTGCGGGTGATCTTCCGCCACGCGCTGCGCGGCGGCCTGCTGCCGGTCGTGGCGTTTCTCGGGCCGGCGACGGCGGGCATCCTGACGGGGTCGTTTGTGATCGAGATGATCTTCCAGATTCCCGGACTGGGCCGTGAGTTCGTGACCTCGGCCCTGAGCCGCGACTACACGATGGTGCTGGGCACCGTCATCCTCTACGCCGCGCTCATCATCGCCCTCAACCTCGTGGTCGATGTCGTGCAGGTCTGGCTCAACCCGAAGCTGAAACTCGAGTGACCGCCATGCCCGCACCTTCGACCTCCGCTGCCGCCCGCGGCTCCTCCCTTGGCCGGGATGCCTGGCACCGCCTGAAGCGAAACCGTTTCTCCATGGTCGGCGGCTTTCTGCTGCTGGCGCTCGTGCTGATCTGCGCTTTCGGGCCGATGTTCAGCGCCTACAACTTCGAGGACCAGAATCTCGCGAATGCCTTTCGTCCGCCCTCGGCGGCGCATTGGTGCGGGACCGACCAGTTTGGCCGCGACCTGCTCGTGCGCATGATGATTGGCGGCCGCATTTCGATCATGGTCGGGCTCATCGCGACGTTCGTGGCGCTGGTAATCGGCGTGACCTACGGCGCGGTGGCGGGCTACCTCGGCGGCAAGACCGACGCGGTGATGATGCGCATCGTGGACATCCTGTACGCGCTGCCCTTCACGATCTTCGTCATTCTGCTCATGGTGTTTTTTGGGCGGAATATCTTCCTGCTTTTCTTCGCCATCGGCGCGGTCGAGTGGTTGACGATGGCGCGCATCGTGCGCGGCCAGATCCTGTCATTGCGCAAAATGGAGTACATCGAGGCGGCGCGTTCGCTGGGCTACAGCCGGCGGCGGATCATTTTCAGACACATGATCCCCAACATCCTCGGACCGATCATCGTGTATGCCACGCTCACGATCCCGGCGGTGATGCTGCTGGAGGCGTTCCTGAGCTTCCTCGGCCTCGGCGTGCAGGCGCCCATGAGTTCATGGGGCGTGCTGATCAAGGACGGGGCGGAAAAGATGGAGGAATACTGGTGGCTGCTGGTGTTCCCGGGCGGGGTGTTTTCGCTCACGCTCTTCTCGCTCAACTTCCTGGGCGACGGTCTGCGCGACGCCCTCGACGTCCGGGCGGCGAAAGATTGAATTGCAGTCGTGCCGCACCGACGCGCCAATCTCAGCTCATGAAACGCTTTCTGCCCTACCTGAGCTATCTTCGCGGACGCCGCATCGCGCTCGTCTTTGCGCTGATTTGCGGGGCGATCAGCGGTCTCGTCTATGGTTTGGGCCTGCCGAAGGTGATGAACGACGTTTTCCCGCACATTTTCACCGATGCCTCCGGTGCCGCAGCCGAGGCCCCGGTGAAATCGGGCAAAGCCGCTCCCTTCGTCTCCGATGCGCTCCAGTCTCCCTCATCCGCAGCCGCAGCCGAACAAACGGCCCGCACCGAACTCATCAAAGCCCACCGCACGCTCTCACGCCGCCAAATTCTCGGCTATGCGCTGCTGATTCCGCTGATCTTCCTCATCCGAGCAGTGAGTGGATTTCTCAACAACTACCTCATGAACTACTGCGGCATCGGCGTGCTGGAGACGCTGCGCGTGGAACTCTACCGCAAGCTCCAGCATTTGCCGTTGAGCTATTTCGGCCGGAATCGCACCGGCGACTTGTTATCGCGCCTGACCGCCGACACCCAGATCGTCCAGCAAACGATCACGAGCAGCGCAAGTGATCTTGTCATCCAACCTCTCACGCTCGCCGGTGCGGTTTATTTTCTCGCGAGCGTTGCCATGCAAAATCACGGCGTCGGCCTTTTCCTTGTGTCGCTCGCGGCGGTGCCGGCGTGCGTTTTCCCGATCCGGTTCATCGGTAAAAAGCTTCTCCGGCGCGCCGAGGAAAACCAGCGTCTGCTCGGGGACATCTCCGATCTCGCGAATCAAAACCTCGCCGCCGCTCGCGAGGTCCGGGCCTTCGGCCTCGAGGAGAAAGAGATCACGCTCTTCCGCCAGACGACGCAGCGGCTGTTTCGCGTCCAGATGAAGGTCGTTAAATATTCGCAGGTGCTGTCGCCTTCGATCGAGGTCATCTCGTCGGTCGGCATCGCGTTCTCGCTCTACTACGCCTACTACGCGGGCATCACGCTCGCGGTCTTCGTTTCCATTCTCGGCGCGCTCTTCGTCTGCTACGAGCCGATGAAAAAACTCGGCAGCCTTCACAGCCAGTTCACAAAGGGCGCCGCGTCCCTCACTCGCATTGAGGAAATCCTGCACCAGCCCATCGCCATCGCCGACCCGGTTTCGCCCGTCGCCGTCGGCCGCCTCCGCGGCGACATAGCGCTCGAGGGCGTCGATTTCGCCTATCAGCCCGGTGAGCCCGTTTTGCGTGAGGTCAATGCACACATTCCTGCCGGCACCGTCTGCGCCTTGGTCGGCCCGAGCGGCGCGGGCAAAACCACCTTCGCCAATCTCGTGCCGCGATTCTACGAGGCGACCGCCGGCCGCGTTACCATCGACGGCATCGACGTGCGTCAGATGCGAATCGCCGATCTTCGCCGCAACATCGCGATTGTTTCCCAAGACCCGGTCCTCTTCAACGACACAATTTATCACAATCTCCTCCTCGGTCGGCAAGATGCCACGCGCGATGAGGTGATCGCCGCGGCGGTCGATGCGCACGCCGACGATTTCATCCGCGGTCTGCCGCAGGGCTACGATACGATGGTGGGCGAGCGCGGCGCACTCCTCTCCGGCGGCCAGAAGCAGCGTATCGCCCTCGCGCGTGCCTTCCTGCGCAACGCCCCGGTGCTAATCCTCGACGAGGCGACCTCCGCGCTCGATTCGCAGAGCGAGCAGATGATTCAGGAAGCGCTGAAGAAACTCGTCGTGGGCAAGACCGTGCTGATCATCGCGCACCGCTTCTCCACCATCCGCGATGCTTCGAAGATCCTCGTCTTTGACCGCGGCTTGATCGCCGCGACCGGCAGCCATGCCGAGCTTTACGCCGGCAGCCCGCTCTACAAGTCGCTCTATGACCGCCAGCACGCCGGGGCCTGACCGCATGGCCGACGCTTCCAGCATTCTTGTTATCCGCCGCCGCTACCTCGGCGACGTCGTGCTCCTTGGCAGCGTCCTGCGCAACCTCCGCCTGCACTGGCCGCAAGGCCGCATCACGGTGCTGACCGAGGCCGCCTACGCCAGCGTGCTGACGATGAATCCCGATGTGGACGCCGCGCTGACGTTTCCCCGGAGCACGGGCGACTGGCTGGGCTTCATCGGCAAGCTGCGCCGGGCGCGCTTCACGCACGTCATCGATTACGACAACACCAACCGCTCGGCCTTCATCACGCGGCTCACGGGCGCAGCGCACCGCACGACCTACGCGCGCGAAGGCGTGCCGTTTCACGGTCGCTGGGCGTACACGACCACGGTGCCCGTCGCCAACGCCTTCTACGATTCGCAGCCGATCACTGAGACCTGCCTGGCGGTGCTCTCCGCGTTTAACGTGCCCGTCGTTTCGCGCGAAGTGCGTCTGGTGCCTGCCGCGAAGGATGTGGCATGGGCGGCCCAGATCGCGCCGGGCCCCGCGCAAGGCGGCGTCGCGCGGCGCGTGCTGATTCATCCCGGCAGCCGCAGCGTCTTCCGGCTCTGGCCGGCGGAGCGGTTCGCGGCGGTGTGCGATCTGTTGCAAGACCGCCTTGGGGTGCAGGTGATTCTGGTCGCCGGTCCGGCTGAGCGCGCACTCGTGCAGTCGATCAAGCAGCATGCGCAGTCGCACCTCGTGGCCATCGAGGAGGCGCTGTCGATCGGCCGCTTTGCCGCGCTGGCCGCGCGCTGTGGCGTGATGCTCTGCCACGACAGCGGCCCGATGCACGTGGCCGCCGCCGCCGGTGCACGCGTGGTGGGACTCTACAGTTCACAGAATGCCACGACGTGGGCCCCCGCGGGCGAGGGGCATGTGGTGCTGCAAACCCCGCTGCCCTGCGCCTGCATCGGCGACGCCGCGCCCACGCCTTGCGTGAAGGACGATAGCTACCGCTCGTACTGCGTGCGCATGCTCAGCGTGGAGCTCGTGTTTGAAAGTCTCGCCAAGGTGCTCACGGAAAAAGTATCAGGCTGAGCGAACCTCCCATGGCCATCGACACCCAGTCCGCCCGCGTCCTCCTCGCGGCCCGCAAGGCCGGCGTGGATTTCACGCGCACGCTCACCTTTGGTCGCCAGAGTTATTTTCCGAAGAGCGGGCAGCTCCGCGCCGCGATCCGCGCCTCGGGGCTGCCGCTCGACGCCGACGCCATCGCTGCGCTGCCGAAGGGGTATTCGGAGCCGTTTCTGAAGGCGCTGGGGGCACAGACGCTCGATTCGATGGACGCCTCGACCTACGAGCAGGCGACGGTGATCCACGATCTGAACCTGCCGGTGCCGGCGGCGCTGCACGGGCGCTACAGCCTCGTGTTTGACGGCGGCACGACGGAGCACGTTTTCCAATATCCGCAGACGATCGACAACGCGATCAAGCTCGTGGAAGTCGGCGGCCACTACATCAGCATCACGGCGGGCAACAACCTGCCGGGCCACGGATTTTACCAGATCAGCCCCGAGCTGTTCTTCCGCGTTTTCAGCGCGCCGAATGGCTTCAAGACCCGCGCGGTGATCCTGTTTGAGATGGAGGCTGGCGGCCGCATGTACCGCGTGACGGACCCGGCCGAGATCAAGGGCCGCGTGGAGTACACGAGCCGCCGGCGTTTCCAGATCGCCGTGATCACGCAGAAAGTGGCGCCGGTGTCGGGTCTCACGGTCGCCCCGCAGCAGAGCGACTATACCACGGCGTGGGCCACGGGGACGGGAAAGAATCAAAGCAAGGTGCAGCGTGAACTCCGCCGCATCGGCGCGCAGGCCAAGGCCTTCTTCGGCCGCAATCTGTTCTTCACTTGGCAGAACCGCGGGATCACCGCGCTCAGCGACCGCGACCTGTATTCGCTCTAAGGCGCTCCCCCCTACAGGTTCTTCAGCCCCTTGGGCAGGCGCGGTTCAGGCTCGGGCTGAGGGGCTTCCTCGTAGACCCGGGGATAGACCTGCGGGGCGCCGGAGCCGCGGCGGATGACGTGGCTTACGAGGCCGTTGGCGCCGCGCTTGAAGATGAAGAGTGTGGGATCATCGAGCAGGAAGAACTCGGTGTCCGACTTGGGAAAAAGTTCGACGCGCGGACGGCCGGTTTCGCGGAGGTAGAAATGGTTCTCCTTCCGGTAGAAAACGAGCACATGGTCGTCGCGCTCGTAGCGGCCCGCGAGGTTGCCGAAGGCCGCCGGAGCGAGGGGTGCGGCGATTTTTTCGACCGGCTTGAAATCGGGCCAGCCGTATTCCTTAGCGATGGCGCGCATGAGTTCGATGGCGAGAAGGCCGCCGTTGTCCCCATTCGTCATCACGATGGCGCCGCGACCGCTGCGAGGGTAGGCGATGAGCAGGGCACGAAAGCCTTCGTTGGCGCCGCTGTGCGAAATCTGCAGGTCGCCGCCCGTGTCTTTCACTCCGAGGCCGAGGCCATAGTCGCTGCCGGGCAGAGGGACCGTCAGCATCTTCTCCGCGGTGCTGCGGGAGAAGAGACCGGGCTGGCCGGCGAGCGAGTGCTGGAAAGCGAGGGCGAAACGGGCGAGGTCCGTAGGAGTGGTCCAGAGCCCGGCGGCCGCGAGTTCGGGATAGATGTGGGCCTCGCCGGGGATGGGCTGGCCGGTGTCGTCGTGACCGGCGGCGGCCTTGGCCGCGAGCGGGGCGGGCAGCGGCTGGGCAAAGGTGCTCGCTGTCATGCCGGCGGGAGTGAGGACGCGGTCATGGAGCAAGGTGGGGAAATCCTGTCCGGCGGTGTCGATGAGGAGCTGCTGCACGATGCAGTAGCCGCCGCCGGAGTAGCGCCAGAGCGTGCCGGGTTTCAGGTCGATCCGGATGGGCGGGGAGTTGGCCGGTGGCGTGCCGTTGAGAATTTGGAGGAGCGCAGGGCGGGGCGCGCCGGCGGCGTAGCCATCGAAACCGTGCACGCCCAAGCCGGCGGTATGGCTGAGCAGCTCGCGCAAGGTGACCGGCTCACCCTCGGCGGTGTCGGACGCAGGGAGCTGCCAGGATTTGAGCAGGCGGTTGACGTCGGTATCGAGCGTGAGGCGGCCGGCTTCGACGAGTGAGAGGGCGGCGGCGGCGGTGACGGGTTTGCTGATCGAGGCGGCTTGAAACAAGGTATCGGGCGTGACGGCGACGGTGCCGCCGGCGCGCGTTAAGCCATAACCGCGGGCCCAGGCGATGGCGTCGTGGTCGATCACGGCGATGCTGACGCCAGGGACGTGGTAATGCGCCATGCGGTCGGCGAGGTTCCACGTTTCCACTGGTGCTCCGGCGATGCGCGCGCCGGGGAGCAGGCCGTTTTCCACGCGGGTGATGCGGGCGTCATCGGCGGCGCGGAGCGGAGCAATTAAAAGGAGGAGAAGAAGAAAACTAAGGCGCATCGAGGGAGGTGCCGAGGTAATCGCGGACCCACAGGGCGTCTTCCTGCCAGTGGCGGACCGTCGGCTGCATGAGCCAGTTGTGGGCATTGAAATACAGCGGGGCAAGCGGCTGCTCGTCCATGAGGCGCTGCTCGGCTGCGCGGAGCAGGGCGGATCGGGTGGCGGGGTCGGATGCAGCCTGCGCACGGCGGAGGAGCTGGTCGTAGGTGGCGTCGGACCAGTGCGGATAGTTGGCGGGCGAGCCGGAGACGAAATCGGCAAGCAGGTTGCCCGCATCGGCGACGTCGGGGATGGCGGTCATGAAGCCGATGTCGTAGGCGCCTTCGCGCAGCGCGGCCTGATGGACCTTGGCATCGCGCGTGAGGAGGCCGACCTCGATCCCGAGTTCTTTTTTCCACGTGGCCTGGATGGCCTCGACCACGGGCGAGCCGGACCACGTGGAAAGCTCGAGCTTCGGAAAATCGCGGCCGTCGGGAAACCCCGCTTCGGCCAGCAGGCGACGGGCGGCCGCAACATCCTCCGCCGGCGTGGCGGTCAGGTGCGGTGCGGCATCGCCGGTGGGGCGGAGGGCGGGCGGAAGGAGGCGGTAGGCGGGCTCCTGGCCGCCGCGCAGGACGAGCGAGACCAGCTCGGTGCGGTTGAGGGCCAGCGACAGGGCCTGGCGCACGCGGCGGTCGCTGAGTGGCGGGCGGCTGGTGTTGAAGGCGAGGTAGCGGGTCTCGGCGAGGAGCTGGCGGTGCAGCTCGGCGGGCCGTTCGCGGGCGTAGGTCTCCAGCTTGCTCTGTGGCACGGTCATCGTCACGTCGAGCTGGCCGGCGCGGTAGGCGCGTTCCTCGGTGTCGTTGTCGTCGGCGCGGACGAAAGCCACGCCGTCGAGCCGCACGGCCGCCGGATCATGGTAGCTGACGTTTCTCCGGACTGAGATCCGCTGGTGGGGCCGCCACTCGCTGAGGACGAACGGGCCGTTGCCCACGTAATTTCCGGGCTTGGTCCAATCGCGTCCAAATTTTTCCACTACGTCGGGATTGACCGGAATCCACGGGCCGCTGGCGGCATAGACCGGAAACTGCGCCATCGGATGCTCCAGTGTCACGACGAGCGTAGAGGGATCGGGAGCGGCGAAGCCCACGGCGGAAAAATCGGCGACCCTGCCGGTGGCGAAGGCGCGGGCGTTCTTCACCATGAAAAACAGTGCGGCCTTGGGGGCGGCCGTGGCGGGCATGAGCAGACGGCGGTAGGAAGCGATGAAGTCGGCCGCGGTCACCGGTTCGCTATTGGACCAAAGTGCGCCCGGCCGGAGGTGGAACGTATAGGTGAGCCCGTCGGGCGAAACCTCCCAGCGCACGGCCGCGGCGGGGAGCGGCGCGCCACCCGCGGGATCGGGCCGGAGCAGGCCCTCGCCCAGGGCGCGGATGATGAAGAACTCATCCGGCAGGCTGGCGGTGGCGGGATCGAGGTCGGCCGGCTCGTTGCGCTGGCTGATGCGGAGGATGCTTTGCGCCGGCTCGGCCGAGTCGGTGTGGGGTTTGCATCCGGCGAGGACGGCGAGGGCGAGGCCGGCGGCGAGGAGGCCGGTCAGTTTTCGAGCCACACGGCCTTGTAGGGATGGTGGTCGAGCAGCGTGGGGTGCCAGCCGCGCACCGAGGGCTGGATCAGGAACACATGCGTGTAGTGGTAGATCGGGATGCATGGCGCGGCTTCGAGCAAAAGGGTTTCGGCCTGTTGGAATAGCAAATTACGCGCGGCGGGATCGGCGGTGCGAGCTGCACGGAAGAGCAATGCGTCATAGGCGGGGCTGGACCAGCCGGTGTAGTTATTGCCGCTGGCCGTGCCCCAGATGTCGAGGAAGGAGCCGGGGTCCGCGTAGTCCGCCGTCCAGACGGAGCGGAGGATCTGGTAGTTGCCGGTGCGGCGCGCCTCGAGGGTGCTGTTGAGCTCCTGGTTGAGGAGCTGGACGTTGAGGCCGAGTTCGCGGCGCCACATTTCCTGAATGGCCTCGGCGACGGCCCGGTGCGTCTCGGACGAGTTGTAGAGCAGCTCGAACGGCGGCAGGCCCTTGCCCCCTGGGTAGCCGGCGTCGGCGAGCAACTGGCGAGCCGCGGCGAAGTCGGAGGGAATCGTCGTGACCGATTTGTAACCATCGAGGCCGGGCGGCACGAAGGCGTGGGCGGCCAGCTGGCCGCCGCGGAGGATTTTATCGACGATGGCTTCGCGGTCGACCGCGAGCGCCAGGGCGCGGCGGATACGCACGTCGCTGAGGAAGGGGCGGGTGGTGTTGAGCCGGTAGAAATAGGTGCCGAGCAGCGGATCGATCCGGAGAAGCGCGGGTGCGTCGCGGCGGTAGGCGTCCACCTTGCCGGGCGGGAGCGTTTCGGTGACGTGCAACTGGCCGGCGCGGAAGGCGCGTTCCTCGGCATCGATGCTGTCGATGGTGTGGAAGTGGATGGCGGCCAGGCGGACCGCCTTCGCGTCCCAGTAAGTGGCGGATTTTTCGACGACGATTTCCTGGCCGGGCGACCACGTGGCGAGGGTGAAGGGACCGTTGCCAACGAGCTGGCCGGGGCGGGCCCAGCGATTGCCGCGCTCGGTGGGGCTGCCAAACTTCGTAATCGTGGCGAGCGGTACGGGGAACCACACGGGGTGGTTGAGCAACGAGAGGAAGTAGGGCGTCGGGTGCTCGAGTGTGACCTGAAGCGTGCGCGCATCGGGGGCGGCGAGACCGACCTGCGAGAATTGGGCGAGGCCCTTGTTGTACGCCTCGGCGCCTTGGATGACGAAGAGGAGGCTGGCATTGGGCGCACCGAGCGAAGGCGTGAGCACGCGGCGCCACGAGGCGAGGAAGTCGCCGGCGGTCACGCGGTCGCCGTTGCTCCAGCGGGCGTTTTCGCGGAGCGTGAAGGTGTACACGAGGCCGTCAGGCGAGACGGTCCAGCGCTCGGCGACGCCGGGCACAGGGTGCAGATCGACGGGATCCTCGCCGACGAGGCCCTCGAAGAGAGCGGACAGCACGGTGTAGTCGCTGGCCTGCGTGGCGAACTGCGGGTCGAGGTCGGCGAGGTCCGCGCCGATGCCGCGGTGGAGGACCTGGGTGCGGTTGCCGCGCTCGACGAGCGTCTCGCGCAGACCGCAGCCGGCGAGGACCAGAGTGAGGAGCAGGACGCCGACGCAGCGGAGCATGGTCAGCGCGAGAGGAGGCAGACGGCGTGGGCCGCGATTGCGAGGCCGCGGCCGAGGTCGCCGACGCCTTCGTTGGTGGTAGCCTTGAGGCCGATCTCGTCGGGGGAAAGGCCGGTGGACTGGGCGAGGGCGGCCTTCATCTCGGTGAGGCGCGGGTAGATCTTGGGCTTTTCCGCGATGACGGAGGCGTCGATGTTCACGATGTTGTAGCCGAGGCGGACGATCTCGGCGTTGACGCGCTGGAGCAGGATCTGCGAATCGATGTTGCGGTAAGCCGGGTCGGTATTCGGAAAAAAATGACCGATGTCGGGCAGCGCGGCAGCACCGAGCAGGGCGTCGCAGATCGCGTGGGTCAGGCAGTCGGCGTCGCTGTGGCCGTCGAGGCCGTAGTCGGTGTCGAACTTCACGCCGCCGAGCACGAGCGGGCGGCCGGGGACGAGGCGGTGGATATCGTAGCCGTGGCCGATGCGGAAGGAGCGCATGAGGTCAGCCGCGGGATTCCGCCGAGAGCAGAAATTCGAGATAATTCAGGTCCGCGGGCGTCGTGAGCTTCGGGTTCGGATGCGGATTTTCGAGCAGCGCGACGGGCTGGCCGAGCGTTTCGACCGCCGCGGCGTCGTCGGTGATCGCGAGGCCGCGGGCGGCGACGCGGGCGTAGGCGCGCACGATGAGGTCGCGGGCGAAGACCTGGGGCGTCTCCATGGCCCAGAGGCGCGAGCGGTCGAGGTTGCGCAGGCGGGCGTCGTCGCGGTGCTCCTTGATGGTGTCGGTCACGCGGTGGGCGAGGACAACGGCGTTTTCGCGGCGGACGATCTTGTGGAGGGCGACGAGCTGCTCGGGCCGCACGAGCGGCCGGGCGCAGTCGTGGATGAAGACGTAGGCGATGTCGTCCGGGAGCGCGGCGAGGGCATTCATCACGGAGTCCTGGCGCTCGCGGCCGCCGCGCACGAGAACGGAGGGCGTGGGCGCGTAGGCGGCGAGCTCGGTCATTTGGCGCTGGTCGCGGTAAAGCACGACGTAGTAGTCGGCGACGCCGCTGGCCATGAAGGCGGCGGCGCTGTGGGCGAAGACCGGCCGGCCAGCGAGGGGGGCGAGCACCTTGTCGGCGACGGCGCCGCCCATGCGGGTGCCGCTGCCGGCGGCGAGGAGGATGGCGGCGGTGCGACTCATGGTAGGTTGGGCGACAAGCCTTAAGGGCTAGGCGGAGAGTTCCGCAAGGATGGATCGCGCGGCGGCGACGGGATCGGGGGCCTTGAAAATGGGGCGGCCGACGACGATGTGGCTCGCGCCGGCGCGGGCGGCCTCGCCGGGCGTCATGATGCGCGACTGGTCGCCGGCGTCGGAACCGCGCGGACGGATGCCGGGTGTGACGAGGGCGACGTCGGCGGGCAGCACGGCGCGGAGGGGAGCGAGCTCGAGCGGCGAGCAGACGAGGCCGCGCAGACCGGAGTCGACCGCGAGGCGGCCGAGGCGGAGGACCTGTTTTTCGGGTGAGTCGGCCGGGCCGGTTTCGGCGAGGCCGGCGGCGCTCATCGAGGTGAGCACGGTGACGCCGAGGAGGAGGAGATTGGGGGCGTGCTGCTGCTGGGCCTTCACGGCCCACTGCATCATCTCGCGGCCGCCGCAGGTGTGGATCGTGGTCATGCGCACGGGCAGGCGCGCGATGGACTCGACGGACTTGGCGACGGTGTTGGGGATGTCGTGAAGCTTGAGATCGAGAAAAATGTCGAAGCCGAGGTCGGCGATCTCGCGCACGGCGTCGGGCCCGCAGGCGGTGAACATCTCGAGGCCGACCTTGACCCAGCGGACGGTGCCCTGGAGCTGGCGGAGGGTGGGGGTGACTTCGCGGGGGGATTGGGCGTCGAGGACGAGGATGAGTTCGCAGGGCATGGTGTGGAAAAAAGCTGACGGGCCGGGCGCGTTACCGCCAATGTTTTCTTCACGACCTTCCTACCCGTGGCCGACGCCGAAATCCACTGCCCCGCCAAGCTGAACCTCTTCCTCGCCATCACCGGGCGGCGGGCGGATGGGTTTCACGATCTCGTATCGGTCGCGACGCCGCTCGATTGGGGCGACACGCTGACGGTGAACCTACGCGGGGCGGGGGAGGGCTTTGCGCTGATGTGCGACGATCCGGCGGTGCCGGTCGATGGGACGAATCTCGTGCTGCGCGCGGCGGAGACGTTTCGCGCGGCGACGGGGTGGGCGAAGGGGGCGCAGTTTATTTTACAAAAACGCATCCCGATGGGCGCAGGCCTCGGTGGCGGCAGCAGCAATGGCGCGATGGCGCTGCGCGCGCTGAACCATCTTGCCGGCGAGCCGCTCGGCGCACCCGCGCTGGAGGAGCTGGCGGCAAAACTCGGGTCGGACTGCGCGCTCTTCCTCCGCGGTGGCCCGGTGGTGATGCGCGGCCGCGGTGAGCGGGTCGAGCCTTTGCCGGCGGCTGGCGCGGCGCGGCTGCGGGGGCGGCGCGTGCTGGTTTTTAAACCCGGTTTCGGCATCGCCACGCCCTGGGCCTACGGCCGGATGGTCGCGGGTGCGCCGGGCAGCTACCTGCCGGCGCCCGAGGCGGAGGCGCGGCTGGCGGGTTGGCTGGGAGACGCGGCGGCCCCGGCGGAACGGCTGCTCTATAACAACATGGAAGGCGCGGCCTTCGCGAAATACCTAGCGCTGCCGACGCTGCTGGGGGTGCTGCGGCGGCGGTTTGGGTTGGAGGCGCGGATGAGCGGGAGTGGCAGCGCGTGTTTTGCCCTGCTCCCGGAGGATGCGCCGGTGGCGGAGATCGAGGCGGCGGTGCGCGGGGCGTGGGGCGCGTCGGCCCTGTGCGTTGCGGCGAAGTTGCAATAATCCGCATTGACCCTTCTCGGGCGCTGGCGCGTTATCGTCTCGCGCCGCTCCGCATCCATGCAGGCGGCGCAAGCCCCTCCATGAGTTCATCCGACAAAAAGGAAGTCATCATCCAAGGCATCGCCGCTTCGCGCGGCATCGCCTATGGTGAGGTCTTTGTCTTTTTGCAGAGCACGGTGGAGGTACCGCGGTATCAGGTGGATGCGGACAAGAAAGCCGCGGAGCTCGCCCGCTTCGACCAGGCGTTGGTGACCACCCGGAAGCAGATCGCGAAGATCCAGGGCGAGGTGGAGAAAAACCTCGGTCCGGCCGAGGCGCTGATCTTCGATGCGCACCTGCTCGTGCTCGAGGACCGCGCGCTGATTGACGAGACGATCCGGGAATTCGAGACCACGGGCAACAACATCGAGACCTGCTTCAACAAGGTCTCCTCGCGCTACATCCAAGCCTTCTCCGAGATCGGCGACGAGTACCTCCGGGAGCGCGCGGGCGACCTGCGCGACGTGGCGCAACGCGTGTTGCAGAATCTCCTCGGCCAGGCCGAAAACTCGCTGAGCCGCCTCGCCGACAAGCGCGTCGTCGTCGCCAACGACATCTCGCCCTCCGACTCCGCGAGCATCGACCGCAGCGCCGCGCTCGCGATCGTGACCGACGCCGGCAGCAAGACCAGCCACGCCGTGATCGTCGCGCGCTCGATGAAGCTGCCCGCCGTCGTCGGCGTACGCGACCTGACGAGCCGCATCCAGAAAGGCGACTGGGCCATCGTGGACGGCTACGACGGCGTGGTCATCCTGAACCCCAGCGAGGCCACACTCTTCCGCTACGGCAAGATCCAGGAGCGCGAGCGCGGCTTCGAGACGAAGCTCTTCGAGGCCAACATGCAGAAGGCCGTGACGCGCGACGGCGTGGCGGTCCCGCTGATGGCCAACATCGGCAAGCCCGAGGAGGCGAAGATGGCGAATGACTACCGCGCGGAAGGCGTGGGTCTCTTCCGCACCGAGTATCTTTTCCTCAACTCGCAGCGCGTGCCGACCGAGCAGGAGCAGTTTCTCGCGTACAAGACCGTGGCCGAGGCCGTGGCGCCGCAGCCGGTGATCATCCGCACGCTCGACCTCGGCGGCGACAAGCCGATGGCGACGAAGCCCGATCTGTTTCCGCACGAGAGCAACCCGTTCATGGGCTTCCGCGCGATCCGCTTCTGCCTCGAGCACCAGGATATCTTCAAGGAGCAGCTCCGCGCGATCCTGCTGGCGAGCGCGTACGGCAAGGTGCGGCTGATGTACCCGATGATCAGCGGCCACGAGGAGCTCGCGCGCGCCAACGCCGTGCTCGGCGAGTGCATGGCCGAGCTGAAGGAGCGGGGCCAGGCCTTCGATGAAAACATCGAGGTCGGCACGATGATCGAGATCCCCAGCGCGGCGATGACGGCCGACCTGCTCGCGCGGGACAGTGCGTTTTTCAGCATCGGGACGAACGACCTCATCCAGTACCTGCTGGCTGTGGACCGCGTGAACGACCACGTCGCCCACCTCTACGAGCCCACGCACCCGGCGGTGATCCGCACGTTGAAACACATCGTGAACGAAGCGCACAAGAAGAAGGTCACGGTGAGTGTGTGCGGCGAAATGGCGGGAGACCCGGTTTATACGCCGCTCCTGCTCGGCCTCGGCGTGGACGCCCTGAGCATGTCGCCCTCGTGGATCCCTACGGTGAAATACCTCGTGCGCGCGATGACCATGGCGGAGGCGAAGGCCCTCGCCGATGAGGCGCTGAAGATGAGTTCGGCGCGCGAGATTTATGCGAAGTGCGAGGCGTTTTACCGCGCCCGCGTGATCACGGAGTGAGCGACGCGGCGCGAGCGCAACGCAGCGACGGCGCCGCGGGCGGGCTGGCCCTCGGGCTCGGATTGTTGTGGCTGCCGGTGCTCTGGCGGCTGCGGCTGGCGTGGAACATCATTCCCGAGCAGGCCTTCGGCTGGACCGTGCCGCTGCTGGCCGGCGCATTATTCATGGAGCGCGCGCGTCGTCGGCCGGCGCCGGGCGCGATCGGCGCAGGGGCGGGAAAAATCCTGACGGGCGGACTCATCGCGGCGCTGCTGGTGTTGCCGGTGCTGCTCACCGTGCTGGAGGCCAACCCCTTGTGGCCGCTGGCCCAATGGCTGGCGTGGCTGACGGCGGCGGGCGTGACACTGGCGGTGCTCGCATTGGCGGGTGGGGCGCGCTGGGCGGGCTATTTCGCCTTTCCCGTGCTGTTCTCGGCCACGGCACTGACCTGGCCGACGGTGTTGTCGAATACGCTGGTGCAGGCGCTCGTGGCGATGAACGCCAACCTTGCAGCCGAGACCGTGTCCGCGCTCGGACATCCGGCCATGGTCCACGGCGCTGTGATCGAACTGGCGCACGGTTTCGTCGGCATCGACGAGGCGTGCAGCGGACTGCGCTCATTGCAGGCGGTTTGGATGGTCGGGTGGTTTGGCGGCGAGCTGCTGCGGCTGCGTGCGACGCGACGCGTGGTGCTCGTCGTCGGCTCGGTGGCGGCGGCGCTCACGGCCAACTGGCTGCGCACGACGGCGCTGACTTGGATCGCAGCGGCGCACGGCCCCGCGGCCAGCGAGCACTGGCACGACCGCATGGGTACGATCGAGCTGATCGGCGCGCTCGCGGCCGTGGCGGCGCTCGGCTGGTGGCTCGCGCGCGGGAAGAAAACTGCGGCGCAGGCGGATTCCTTGGCGCTGTGGCCGGTCTTGCGGCGGGGCGTGGTGGTCGGCTTGGTCGTCGCGGCGCTCGCAGCGGCGGCGGGTCCGGAAGGCTGGTACCGCGCGCATGAGGGCGGTGAGCGCGTGCAGTGGCAACTGGCGTCCGCGGCGGACGGCTGGGAAAGTTACGAAATCCCGGCACGCACGAAGGAGTTGTTGCAGGCTTCAACGACTGCGGGTCTGGTGCGACGCGAGCCCGATGGTGGACGCGCCTACGCGCTGGCGGTCACGTGGGGGGATGATGTGGCGCGCGCCGCGGCGGCAGAGTGGCACGATCCGACAATCTGCCTGCCGGCCTCCGGCGCAGTCATCGAAGGGGCACCGACGACCTGCACCATCGAGCTCGATGGTGTGGCGGTGGATTTCACCGAGATGCAGTTTATCGAGGGGCAGCGGCGGCAAAGGGTCTTTTATTGTCACTGGGACGCCTGGCTCGGCCGGGCGCGGGCGCCGGTGGCGCCGGACATGGTCGATGTACCGGCGTGGCGGCTGGAGCGCGTGGCGGCAGGGCGGCGGCGCGGCGACGCGGCGTATCTCGCGCTCGTGGTGCCCGAGGCGGACGAGGCGGCGGCGCAGGCGCGGTTGCGCGAGTGGGCGCCGCGGATTTTTCACCGCAAATAAGACCTTTCGGTTGGACGGAACCTGACCGGATCGTTGCTATCGGAGAGACGCATCATGTTTTCCGATCTCTGGCAAAAGCTGCGCGCGTGGATCAAATCCCATCTGGATGCGATGACGGAGCAGCACCTTGACCTGCTGCGCTTCGTCGCGGCGGGCCTGTTGCTGACGTTGCTGGCGGGGGCGGGCTGGCTGTGGGGCCGGCCGTTGTGGCGGCGCTGGCAACACGGCGAGGCACTCCAGCAGGCGCGGCAATTTTCGAGCCACAGTGACTACCAAGCGGCGGCGCTCGCGCTGCGCCGCGCCATCGAGCTCGCGCCCAACGACCCCGCCACCTGGAAAGCCGCCGCGCAGCTGCTCAGCGAGATCGGCTCGCCGGAGGCGCTCCTGGCGCGGCAGCAGGTCGCACGCCTCACGCCCGGCGACACCGCGGTGAAGCTCGCGCTCGCGAGCGAGGCGCTGCGGCTGGACCGCCTCGACATCGCCCAGCTCACGCTGGCGGAGATCAACAGCGCGGCGCAGCGCGACGCGGCGTTTTACCGGCTCGCGGCCGCGGTGGCCTTGGCCACCGGGCGCAGCGATGACCTGGAGGTCAGCCTCGCGCGGGTGGCGGAGCTATCCCCGCAGGACGCGGTGGCGAAATTCAACTACGCCGCCGTGCGTCTCTGGAGCGCCGCCCCGGCGAAGGTGGACGCGGCGCGTCAGGAGCTGGAGACCCTGACGGCGGACCCCGCGGTGCGCGTGCGCGCCGCGCTGGAGCTCTTGAAGGAGGCGGCCCGCCAGAGCGACGCGAATCGTATCACTAAATTAATGACGCTGCTGCTCGGCCGGTTCGCTCCCGGAGCCCGGCCGGATTTCACGAGCCCGGGCCTGCCCGGCTGGGTGGCGCTGGTGGAGGGAATGAAGGACGCGGCGGCGCAGGGTGGGGCGGACGACACGGCCCTGCTGGCGCGGTGGCTGGCCGACATCGGGCAGGGCCGCGAGGCGCTGCTGTGGCTGGAGAGCCTGCCCGCCGCGCTGGCCAAGGCCCCCGCCGTGGCCGATGCCGGCGCGGAGCTGAGTGCCGGCATTGGCGATCTGGACCGGCTGGAGGAGCGCCTGCGCGCCGGCGCCTGGGGGCAGTGGCCGCGCAGCGCCCTGACGCTCGCGATCGCCGCGCGCCTGCAGCGGCTGTATTTCAGCGAGGCCTCGGCGCGCGCCACCTGGGCCGATGCGGTGACCGCGTGCAGCGATTCGCCCAACGGCCTGCGCTCGCTGGTGCGGCTCGCCAGCGCGTGGCGCGATGTCGATGCCGCGGAGAGCGCGCTGCAGACCGTGATCAAGCAGCAGCCGAAAAACCTCTGGGGCTACACCGCCCTGCGCGACCTCTATGGCACGCGGCAGGATCTGAACAAACTCTGGCTCCTGCACGGCCTCTGGGCCCGGCAGATACCGGATGACGCCGAGGTGGCGCTTCGTTGGGTCACCCTGGCCTGTCTCCTGAATCATGTGACACCGGAAGTCGTTTCCCGCGCGGAAGCGCTCCAGCGCGACGCCGCCGGCGCGACCGGCCCGGCGATCGCACTGGCCTCAGTCCGCTGGCGGCAGGGCAAGCCGAAGGACGCGCTGGCGCTCCTGCGGCCCTTGGCGACGAACGATGCGCCGCCCGCCGTCTGGCTGTGGTTCAGCTTGGCGCTGGCGGACACGGGGGAGGTGAAAACCGCGCAGACAGCCCTGCAACAAGCATGGCGCAAGGATCTCACGTCGGAGGAAACGCAATTGCTTCGCACCGCCGCCGCCAAGGTCCGCTGGCTGCCGCCGAACTGAGGGCAAGGCAGTTTTTTTCGTAAACTTCCGTTAAGTGCATCGGGTCACGGCTATTTGCGAATCACTTAAAAGTGATGCGATTTATGCTTAATCCCCGCATGAAACTGAATTCTGACACAGAATGTCACAGAATAGCGTTTGACAGAATTCGCTAAGATTTTTCCTTTAGAGAAAATGAGGTTTAAACCCTATAAGCTAATCCCGCTGCTCGCCCTCCTTTGGGTGGGGTTGGCGGGGCGTGCCTATGGGCAGGCGGCGTCGGCGGTCAACAGCTACGATTCGCTGGTGCGCGAGTACAACCTGATCACCTTCGGCGACGCGACGTTCTCCAACTACGGCGACACCTGGGGCCCGATCGCGATCGGCGGCAACCTGACGCTCAACGGCGGCGCCGTGGCCATCCACAGCGACGTATCCAATGTCAGCAGCGACCCCACGCTCTACGTCGGCGGCCAGCTCAACCTGAGCAACGACGTGCAGCTCAACAACGGCTACGCTTCGACGCCGAATGTCACCGGTTCATGGACGTGGGACTCGGTTCAGAAAAAACTCTCGAACGGCAGCGGCAACCTTTACTCGGTCAACTCCACCAATCCGCTCGCCGCCAACGACCCGCGCACCAATCCCGGTCCGGCCAATTGGAACATGGCCTCCATGCAGGCGCAGGCCATCTCGGTCTCGAGCGTGCTCTCCGGGCTCGCGCCCACCGGCACGGTAGGCGTCAACGGCCAGCAGCTCACCTTCAGCGCCAACAATCCCAATACCTCGGGCGTGGTGGTCTTCCAGCTCGACGCCGCGCTGCTCGGCAGCGGCACCTACAACGGGCAGAATATCAGCGGCATCGCCTTCAACCTCGGCGCGGACCAGACGGCGGTGGTCAATATCCTCAACGCCAACGGCAAGACGATCTTCGGCAACGGCGTCAATTTCAACGACCCGGGCGTCGCGAGCCGGCTGCTCTGGAACATCAGCGGCACGGGCAGCGTGAGCCTGGGCAACGGCGGCCAGTTCTACGGCAGCATCCTCGCGCCGCAGATGAACCTGAGCAACGCCAACAACACCTCCATCAACGGCCAGATCGTCGCGGCCAGCCTGAGCTACAGCAACGCGGAGCTGCACGACACGGCGTTTTCGCCCGTCGGGGTCGCGGGCGTGCTGGTGCCGGAGCCCACGACGTACGCGCTGTGGGGCGCCGGCCTCTGCGCGCTCGGCCTCGCGGTGCGCCGCTGGCGCGAGCGGCGGAAGTAACGCCTGCGCTACTCCAGCAACCAGCCGCCATCGACGACGGCGTTGTGGCCGGTGGTGGCGCGGCTCACGGCGCTGAGGTAAAACAAGATATGGTTCGCGATGTCGGCGGCCTGGATGCGCCACGGGACCGACTGTACCGTAGCGAGGTAGGCGAGGTGTTTCTGGGCCTCGGTGCCGGAGAAATATTCGGCGACCTGGCGGTCGGTGAAGACCCAGCCGGGCGAGACGGTGTTGATGCGGATGCCTTCGCGGCCGAGCTCGCGGGAAAGTCCAGTAGTCAAACCGAGGATACCGGCCTTGGTGGCGGAGTAGATCGACCGGCCGGGTACGCCGAGCCGGTAGTTGATCGAGGAGACGTTGACGACGGAGCGGCCTTGGCCGAGGCGCAGCAGCGGCAGGCTCTCGCGGATCACGAGGTAGTAGCCGCGGAGGTTGAGGTCGGCGATCTCGTCCCAGCGCGCAGCGTCGCCCTCGGCCAGCGGGAGCTTGGGGTCGATGCCGGCGACGTTGACGACGTAGTCGAGGTGCGCGGTCTTTTCGCGCAGCGCGGCAAAGGTGCGCGTGATGGCCGCCGCGTCGCGCAGGTCGCACGCGAGGGTGTGATAGGCCGGGTGGGCGAGCGTCGGTGCGTCGGGTGCGAGGCCGAAGCAGGTGACGCCGTTGGCGAGGAGGGCCTCGATCGTGGCGCGGCCGATGCCGGCGGAGGCACCGGTGACGAGTGCGACCTTGCCACGGAGATCGGGCAGGGTGAGGGCGGGGGCCGGGGTGTTTTGCAGGTCGGCGGCCATGGCGCTCACCAGTCGATCACACCGCCGTCGGGAGCGTAGCTGCGGCGGGGGACTTCCTGTTCGAAGGGGTGGCGCGCCACGGCGGCCTCGTCGATCTCGACGCCGAGACCGGGCTTGTTGTTCGGGCGGACGATGCGGCCCTTCTTCTCGACGGTGAAGCCCCACTGCACGATCTCGTCGCGCCACGGCACATCCTGGTGGACGGCCTCGCAGATGAGGTAGTTGGGCGTGGCGAAGCCGAATTCGATGGAGGCGGCCGTGCTGACGGGGCCTTGGGGATTGTGCGGGGCCACGGCGACGCCGTAGGCCTGCGCCATCGCCGCGATGCGGCGCACTTCGGAGAGGCCGCCGCAGTGCGTGATGTCGGGCTGGATGATGCTGGCGGCGCGCAGCTCGAGGAGCTGCTTGAAATCGTACTGGGAGACGAGGCGCTCGCCGGTGGCGATGGGCGTGGCGACGGCGCGCTGCACCTCGGCGATGCCCTCCATGTGCTCGGGCCAGCAGGGCTCCTCGAAGAAATAGAGGCCGTAGGGCTCGAGGGCCTTGGCGAAGATCAGGCCCATGCGGGGCGAGGGGCGGGCGTGGCAATCGACCATGATGTCGATGCTGTCGCCCACGGCCTCGCGCATCGCGCCGACACAGGCCGCGGCGAATTTCACCGGGCGCAAGCCCTCGATGATCGCCTGCTCGGGCACGGGCATGGACTTGAAGGCGGTGAAGCCATCGGCCACAGCCTTCTGGGCGAGTTCGCCGAAACGCTTGGCCTCGTCCACAGGCGTCTCATAAAAATCCTCCATGCGTCCGCCGCCGAGGTGGCAGTAGAGCCGCACGTAGTCGCGCACGCGACCGCCCCAGAGGTGGTGGCAGGGCACGCCGAGGGATTTGCCGAGGATGTCCCAGAGGGCGAGATCGATGCCGGCGATGGCGGTGCCGCGCACGATGCCGTTGCCGTGCCAGAAATGCTGGCGGTACATCATCTGCCAGAGGTGCTCGACGCGCCGGGGGTCCTCACCGACAAGGAGTTGGGCAAGGTCCTCGATGGCGCCGACGACGCCGCGGGTGTGCCACTCAAGGGTGGCTTCACCCCAGCCAAAGAGGCCGGGCTGATCGGTGATGACTTTGACGAAAATCCAATTGCGCATGCGCGCATGGCACACGCGGGTCTCGATGCGGGTAATCTTCATGGGGCGCGCAAAGGAAGACCGCCCCGGCGGTGGCGGGTCAACGGAAAAGCCTGTCGCGCCTTACGGCTGATCTTTTGCTCGTGGCGTGTTCGTCGCGTGGAAACTGCTGGCGAAAAGTGCAGCACACAGGGCGAAGAATCCAATTAAAATCAGGAGCATGCGCTGATCTACCCTGGGTTCGCGTAAGAGCAGCACACAGATCGGCCCGATCACAATGAGACCAAGGCCGGAGATGAGGCGACGCCTTAAAGTTGTCTTACGGGAATTGCCCTGCTGCGTGGACAATGAGTGCTCTGCCTTGATGGCTTTTCGATGCGCAGCAATGCACAGGTAGGCAATAACGCAAAGTCCACCACACACGTACCAGCGCCACGCACTGTCGGTGAATATGGCGGGAGTTAGAATCGCAGCGAAGATTGCGCAGACAAGTGCGACCAACGCCAAATTGGCTTTTGTATTCTCGTACGCCGCCATGGTTTCCATTTAAGGAAGATGCCCCAAGTGCAGGCCGGTCAATGGAAAAGGCCGGCCCGGGCGGCGGGAACGGATTCTGGTACGCTTATTGCGGTGGCAAGGGGCGATGACCGTGCCCATGCCATGGAAAGATGTCGCCGCGCCGCCCGCCGGGGCGCCCGGGGCGGCGGCCCTGCCGACCCGGGCCAAGGCCAAGCGGATCATCCCCGGCAGCGAGTACTGGAAGGCCCGCAAGACCTCGGCGGCCCGGGAGTACGCGGAGGTGCTGGGCGTGGTCGCCATCGTGGCCGTGGTGGGCTGGTCCGCGCCGGTGAGCTACCATGTGTTCGGTTATCTTTACCTGTTGATGGTCATCGCGCTGAGCCTGCGGGTGGGGCGCTGGCCGGTGCTCGTGGCGGCGGTGGTGAGCGCGCTGACGTGGAACTTCGTGTTCATGCCGCCGCGGATGTCGTTCTCCGTGCTGGATGTGGACGACACACTGATGCTCGGGTCGTATTTCTTTGCCGCCCTGATCGGCGGGCAGCTCACCGCCCGCATCCGGGCGCAGGAGCGGCACGAGCGCCAGCGGGAGCAGCGGGCCACGGCATTTCTCCACCTCACGCGCGCCCTGGCCGAGGCCCGCACCATGGATGCGGCGGCGGCCGCCGCGCTGCGTCAGGCCGACGATCTTTTCAGCGCCCGCACCGCGCTGTTGCTGCCCGATGAAAACGGGTCGCTGACAGCGCATCCGGCGGGGACCTTCCGCCTCGGCGAGCAGGAGCGGGCCGTGGCGGCGGTGGCCTGGGCGCGGGGTCAGCCCGCGGGGCGCGGTACGGAGATCCTGCCGGGCGACGGACTCTACCTCCCGTTGCTGCGGGCGGGGCAGGCACTCGGGGTGTTTGCCGTGCAGCTGCCGCCCGAGCTTACGGAACTCTCGACCGCGCAGCGCGACCTCATCGAGGGCTTCGCGGCGCAGATCGCGCTGCTCGTGGAACACGAGCAGCTGCGCGCGGCGGGCGAGCGGGAAAAGCTGCTGGAGGAGTCCGACCGCCTGCACCGCACGCTGCTCGACAGCGTGTCGCACGAGCTGAAGACGCCGCTGGCGGTGCTGCGCTCCGCGGGCGAAAAACTCACGACCGACGACCCGGACCGCCGCGTGAACCTTGCCGGCGAAATTCGCACGGCGACCCGGCGGCTCGACCACCTCGTGGCCAACCTGCTCAACCAGACGCGCCTTGAGACCGGCCGGCTGGAGGCGCAGCTGGACTGGTGCGACGTCCGCGACCTCATCGGTGCGGCGCGCCGGGCGGCGGGCGACGCCGTGGCGGCACGCACGCTGAAGATCGAGGTGCCGCCGGACATGCCGCTGTTCCTCGCGGACGCCGTCCTGATGGAGCACGTCATGGCGAATCTCCTGTTCAATGCCGCGCTGCACACTCCCATCGGCACCACGATCCGGGTCACCGCGGGCCTCGACGAGGAGCACCGGTGCGTACGCCTCGAGGTGGCGGACAACGGCCCGGGCATCCCGGCCGAGATCAACGCGACCCTCTTTCAGAAATTCCAGCGCGGCCCGGCGGCGCGGGCGGGCGGCCTCGGGCTCGGCCTGTCGATCGTGCGCGGCTTCATGGAGGCGCAGCACGGCCAGGTATCCGCCGGCCGGAGTCCCGAAGGCGGGGCGCTCTTCACCCTGCAGCTTCCTTACGCGCCGCACGGCGCGGTCCCCGGCGATGAAACCTGACGCCGCCAAACCCGAGGTGCTGGTGATCGACGACGAGCCGCAGATCCGGCGGCTCCTGCGGCTCATCCTGGAGGAGGACGGCTACGCCGTCCGCGAGGCGGAAACGGGCAAGGCGGGGCAGGGCGAAATCCTCCGCCACAACCCCGATGCGATCATCCTCGACCTCGGGCTGCCCGACGAGCCGGGCGTGGACGTGCTGCGGCGGCTGCGCGAGTGGAATGCGACGCCCGTCCTCATCCTCTCGGTCTTCGGCCAGGAGGGCAGCAAGGTTGCCGGGCTCGACGCCGGGGCGGACGATTACCTCACCAAACCCTTTGGCGAAGCCGAGCTGCTGGCGCGGCTGCGCGCGCTGCTGCGGCGCATCAAGCCTGCGGTGGCCGCCAGCAAGTTCCGCTTCGGCCGCTGCGAGGTGGACCTCGCGGCCCGCCGCGTCACCCGGGACGGCCACACGCTGCACCTGACGACGACGGAGTACGCGCTGCTGCGGCTGTTCATCACGCACCGCGACAAGGTGCTCACGCACCGGCAGATCCTGCGCGAGCTCTGGGGCCCGAAGGCCGAGGGCCAGACGCACTACCTGCGCACCTACATGCTGCGCCTGCGCCGCAAGCTCGAGGACGACCTCGAGGCCCCGCGGCACTTCCAGACGGAGTCCGGCGTGGGCTACCGCTTCCTGAGCGACCCGGCGGACGCGGCCTGAGCGCATTGCGTCGCTGATTTATTGATACAGAATTAGGCGGACCGGCGCGGCCGGCCTGTATATATTTTGTTCATATTCATAGGCCAACTATCAACGGCCTATCAATGCGCGGTGGAATGGCGGCTGCATAAATGCACGCGCCTGAAACGCACCGTATGACCGCCGCGATCCACCGCCCAACGCCGTCCGCATCGGACCGCTCCCGTCGCCTGGGTCACACCGTATTTTTCTCCGCGGATAAGAAGAGCCGCGGGGAAACCATAGGCACCGGGCGGCCCTCCCTTAGGCAGGAGGGCCGCCCACTTGCCGGATTTTCCGGCCTGCGCGAATCCACCGGGGAACTCGTGCCGGCCCAGTAGCAAACCCACCAACCCCGCAGCTCCGAAAACTGATCCAGACCGCTTAACCATGACTACTCGACACAAAGGCTTGAAATGGCTCCGTGCGTCCCTGCTGGGACTCGCGTTATATTGCAGCTTGGGCGCCCTGGCATTGCGGGCGGAGGATCCCAAACCCGATCCTTCCGGCGCGGCCACCGGCGTGGCCGCCGATGTCCCGGGCTTCGTCGTCGCCGCCCCCGCTGAACTCAGCGCGGACGATGCGAAGGACAAGGACAAGGCGAAGGCCTACGCCGACGCCAAGAAGGCCGCCGACGACTACACCAAGCAGGCGGCCCTCGAGCCCCTCGCGGTGAAGCTCGCCGACAACGTCGGCCACAACCGCGTCGCGATCAACTTCATGTGGACGCTCGTCACGGGCTTCCTCGTCATGTTCATGCAGGCCGGCTTCGCGCTGGTGGAGACGGGTCTCTGCCGCGCGAAGAACTCGAGCCATACCATGGCCATGAACTTCATGGTCTATCCCATGGGCATGCTCGGCTTCTACCTGTGCGGTTTCGCCTTCATGTTTGGCGGACTCGGCGCCATCGGCACGCTGGGCGGCTACGCCGGCCTGAACAACGAACTCGGCGTGACCATCGGCGGACATTTCTTCGGCCTGCTCGGCTGGAAAGGCTTCCTGCTGAAGGGCGCCGGTTACGATACCGCCGCCTTCTCGCTGTTCCTTTTCCAGATGGTGTTCATGGACACCACGGCGACGATCCCGACCGGCGCGGCGGCCGAGCGCTGGAAGTTCTCCGCCTTCATGGTTTACGGCTGCTTCATCGGCACCGTTATGTATCCGCTGTTCGGTAACTGGGTCTGGGGCGGCGGCTGGCTCTCCCAGCTCGGCGTCAACTTCGGCCTCGGGCACGGCCACCTCGACTTTGCCGGCTCCTCCGTGGTTCACATGCAGGGCGGCGTGATCGCGCTGATCTTCGCCTGGCTGATCGGTCCCCGCCATGGCAAGTACAACAAGGAGGGCAAGCTCGTCCATCCCATCACGCCGCACAGCATCCCGATGGTGATGCTCGGCACCTTCATCCTCGCCTTCGGCTGGTTCGGCTTCAACCCCGGCTCCACGCTCGCCGGCACGGACTTCCGCATCGCGGTCGTCGCGGTCAACACCATGATCGCCGGCTCCACCGCCGCGCTCGCCACCACGCTCTACGTCTGGTGGTTCAAGACCAAGAAGCCCGACCCCTCGATGATGTGCAACGGCATGCTCGCCGGCCTCGTCGCGATCACCGCGCCCTGTGCCTTCGTGAGCGTCGGCGGCGCCGCCGTGATCGGCGTGGTAGCCGGCATCCTCGTGGTCGAGGCGGTCTTCTTCTTCGACAAGATCCGGATCGACGACGCGGTCGGTGCGATCGCGGTCCACGGCGTGAACGGCTGCTGGGGCTGTCTCTCCATCGGCCTCTTCGCCGACGGTACGTACGGTGACGGTTTCAACGGCGTCGCCGGCAATGTTGCCGGTCTCTTTTACGGCGGCGGCCTCAGCCAGTTCTGGGCCGAGCTGATCGGCGTCACCACCTGCTTCGTCACCGTCTCGATCCTCTCGATCATCGTTTACTACATCGTCGAGAAGACGGTCGGCAACCGCGTGTCCGTCGAGGTCGAAATCGAAGGCCTCGACGTGCCCGAGATGGGCGTGCCCGGCTACGCTGGCATGGTGATGGACAAGCAGTCCGAGACCCCCATGGCCCGCTAACCAATCCAACAACCCCAACCAGTCACTGTCATGTCATTCCAATTCACGAACCTCCTCATGGATATCGCCGGCGTCACCGCCGGTGCGGTCATCGGCCTGGCGTTCGGCCTGCTCCAGCAGGCCGCGCTGCGGCGCAACGAGGCGAGGCAGCGCGAAGGCAAGCTCAAGAGCGGCTGGTCGCTCATGCCCGGCGCGGGCGTGCGCACCGCCTACCTCCTGATTGCCCTGGCGCTCGTGCAGTTGGTCTGCCCGCTCCTGTTCGTTGACGGCACGCAGTGGCTGGTTTCGGGCGGCGTGGTCCTGGGCTACGGGTGGATGCTGCTCCAGCAGCTCCGCGCGAAGCTCAAGGCCGGCGTCACCACCTGATCACCGGGGTTCCCCTGCACACTCAAACAGCAACCTGAATTACCCATGAAACTCATCATCGCCATCATCAAACCCTTCAAACTCGAGGAAGTGAAAGCCGCGCTGGCCGCCGCCGGCATCGAGGGCATGACCGTCTCCGAGGTCAAGGGCTTCGGCCGCCAGAAGGGCCACACGGAAATCTACCGCGGCAGCGAATACACGGTGGACTTCCTTCCGAAAGTGAAGATCGAGATCGCCATCTCCGACGATCTGGCCGCCAAGGCCGTCGATGCCATCGTGGCGTCGGGCAAGACTGGCAAGATCGGCGACGGGAAGATCTTCGTCCTCCCGATCGAGTCCGCCGTGCGCATCCGCACCGGCGAACAGGGCGACACCGCGGTCTGAGACCGTGTAAGCCGCTTACGACCGCTCCGGCGCGCCTGCGCCGGGGCGGTTTGCTTTTCCCCCACCGGGCCGACAAGCCCGGCCCGCCAACTGCTTATTTCCCGCCATGCCGCTGACCCTCCTCGCCACCGATGTAGTGCCGCCCCTGCTGCTCGCGCCCTTCGGCCTGCTGCTCCTCCTCATCGCCACGATGCCGCTCACCGGCCACGCGGTGAAAAAATGGTGGGACGCCTATTACCCGCACGTCGCGCTCGGCCTCGCGGCCCTGGTCGGCGCCTACTACCTGGTGCGTGTGCCCGGGGGCGCGGTGGAGCTGGGGCACACCCTGCACGACTACGTTTCGTTCATCTGCCTTGTGGGCTCGCTCTTCATCGTGGCGGGCGGCATCCACCTGAAGGTGAGCGGCGAGGCCACGCCGCTGGCCAACGTCGTGTTTCTCGCCATCGGAGCGATCGCGGCCAATGTCATCGGCACGACCGGCGCCTCGATGGTGCTCATCCGGCCGTGGATCCGTATGAACAAGATCCGCATCAGCGCGTATCACGTCGTTTTCTTCATCTTCATCGTGTCCAATGTCGGCGGCGCGCTCACGCCCGTGGGCGATCCGCCGCTGTTTCTCGGCTACCTGCGCGGCGTGCCATTTTTCTGGCTGGCCGGGCAGGTGATGGTGCCGTGGCTGGCGACCGTCGGGTTGGTTCTCGCGGCCTTCTATTTTTTTGACCGGCGCAGCTTCCGCCACATGCCGCGCAAACTGCAGGCGGAGGCCGAGCAACAAGGGGAGACCTGGCGTTTCGACGGCGCGATCAACGTGCTGCTGCTGCTCGTGATCATCGGGGCGGTGTTTCTGCCCGACAGATTCCTGCTGCGCGAAGCCGTGATGGCCGGCGCGGCGGTGGCGAGCTGGTTTCTCACGCCTAAGGTGGTGCACGCGGAGAACCATTTCAGCTTCGGCCCGATCAAGGAGGTGGCGCTGCTCTTCGCGGGGATCTTTGCGACGATGCTGCCGGCGCTGGACTATCTCGCGGCGCACGGCCCGGCGCTGGGCTTCACGCATCCGCTGCAGTACTACTTCGCCAGCGGAGCGCTGTCCTCGGTCCTCGACAACGCCCCGACCTACGCGAACTTCTTCCAGCTCGCCCAGGCGACGACCGGCGCGAACGGCACGGCGGCCCTGCTCGCGGGACATCCGCTGTACGTGGTGGCGGTGAGCCTGGGCTCGGTCTTTTTCGGGGCGATGACCTACATCGGCAACGGCCCGAACTTCATGGTGAAGTCGATCGCGCACGACGCCGGCGTGCACTGCCCGACCTTCTTCGGCTACATCGGCAAATACAGCCTCCCCGTGCTCCTCCCGATCCTCGCGCTGATCGGATGGGCCTTTCTGTAAGAGAGCGCGAGCCGTTATCTCCGCTTGGACTTGGAGGCCTGGAGGGTGGCGAGGTCGTTTTCGGCCTTGGTGGCGCGGGTCTCGAGCTGGGCGGCGCGGTCGTTGGCTTCGGCGAGCTGCTGCTGGGCGGTGGCCGCGTCGGCCTTGGCTTTTTCCAGCTGGCTTTGCAGCGAGGCAGTTTGAGTCGCATTGGCCTTCTGCTGACTCTCGAGCTCGGCGACCTTCTTCGTGGTTTCGTCGAGCTGGCTCTGGAGCTTGGCGGCGGAGTCCTTGGCCGCGGCGAGATCCTTGGCCTGCGCGTCGGTGGCGGTCTTGGCCTGCTTCAGCTGGTCCTGCAATTCGGCGTTGGTCTTCTGATCGTCGGCGAGCTGCTTGCGCGTGGCATCGTTGTCGGACTTGGCCTTGGCGAGCTGCGCCTGCGCATCGGAGACGGCGGCCTGGCTCTGGTTGAGCGCGGAGGCGGCCTGGGCGATCTTGTCATCGCGCTCGTGGAGCTTGCCGTAACCGGAGACGAGCACGAGAACCAGCGCGATGGCGAGCACGGCAACGATGATGGCCAGCGGTGAACTCTTGGGGAGCTTGGCCAGCTCCGTATTCTTCATCACCTCCGGGTTGTTGAGGCTGGTGGGACGCCCGGCGTGGTGCGGCGGCGAGGGCGTGGCCGGGGCGGGAGCGGGCGGAGTATTCTTCGGAGCAGGACGGGGAGTATCGTCTTTCATGGGGAATCCTTTCTCCCTACAGTGGGGCGCGAAGGCCCGGAGTTCCGAAATATCCCCGAACGCGGATTTTTCCGCGCGGAAGGAAAGAAGGGCGCGGTGAACCGCTATTTCTTGATGCCGCTCGCGAGGAGGGTTTCGAAGTGCGGGGGCTGGTCCTCGCGGGCAACGGCGTTGACCTCGACCTTTTGGAAGCCCGCTTTTTTCAGGAAGGTGTGGAGCGTGCTTTCCTTGAAGCCGAGCCAGACGTCGGCGTAGAGGTCGCGGGCTTTTTCGAAGGTGTGCTCGTTGAGGTCGAGGACGAGGAGCTGGCCGCCGGGACGGAGGATGCGGTGCGCCTCGTTGACGGCGGTCTGCGGGTGCTGCGCGTGGTGCAGCGCCTGGCTCAGGATCGCGAGATCGACGGAGCGGTCGGGCAGGGGGACGTGCTCGATGTCGCCGTGCTTGTAGGTGAGGTTGGCGAGGCCGTTTTTCTTCGCGAGCTCGGTGCCGACTTCGACCATTTTTATGGAATTGTCGATACACCAGACCTGACGCGCGCGGTGCGCGAGGAGCTGGGAGACGAGGCCCTCGCCGGCGCCGAGGTCCGCGATGTCGATCGCGGGGGTGAGGCGGAGCGCGAGGTGGCCGATGGCTTCCCACGAGCGGCCGGGGCAGTAGTTTTTGCCGAGACGGCCGGCGATGAGATTAAAATACTGCTCCTGCGTGCGGCGGCGTTTTTGGAGGATGCGGTCGAGGTTGGCCTGATCTTCCTCCAGCTGCGGCAACTCGGCGACGGAGTCGGCGGCGGCGCGGAGCAGTGCGAGCGCGCGGGGCGGCAGCGAGGCGCGGAGGGAGTAGAAGGCCTTTTTGCCGTCGCGGCGGTCGGAGACGAGGTTGGCCTGGCGGAGCAAGGCGAGCTGCGACGAGGTGCGCGACTGGCCGAGGCCGAGGATCTCCTGCAGCTCGGCGACGGAGAGCTCCTCCCGCATCAGCAGCGCGAGGAGGCGCAGGCGGGTGGGGTCGGAGAGGATTTTGAGGATGTCCCAGGAGGCGTTCACGCGGAAGGGAGGCTGGGGGAGTTTGCGCCCGCCTGCAAGCAGGCGGGATGCCACGGTTTACAGGCGGAATTGCGCCAGCTGCCAGACCCCGAAGGCGGTGATGATAAGGCCGGAGAAGATGTTGAGGAAACGGAGGCCGCGGGTCTGGAGCCGGTGGCGGAGTGCGCCGGCGGTGAAGCTCAGGATCACCCACCACGTGGCGGAGCCGAGAAAGACGCCGAGCACGAGGAGCAGGCTGGAAGCGATGTTGGGTGTGGCAACCGTGACGCCGGTGAAGGTGAAGAAGCCGAGAAATGTGATGATCGTCATCGGATTGCTCAGGGTGAGGAGAAAGACGGTGAGGTAGGCGGAGAGCAGGCCCGTCGGCGTAGGCGTGCGGGCCGCCTCGCCCGAGGGCTTGGCGCGGAAGGTGAGCAGGCCGAGACCGATGAGGAAGAGGCCGCCGACGAGGTGCAGCGCCTGCTGATAGCGCAGCAGAATGTCGGTGACCGCGGTGAGACCGAGAGCGGCGACGATGCCGTACAAGGCGTCGGCCGTGGCCGCACCGAGACCGGAGATGAGGCCGGTCAGGCGCCCGTCATTCACCGAGCGGCGGAGACACAACATGCCGATGGGCCCGACAGGGACGGCGATGCCGAAGCCGAAGATGAGACCTTGGGTGAATGACGACATGAAGAGCGGGTCGAAGGGTGGAAATGAAAAACCCGCCACGGGAAAGTAGGCGGGTTTTCAGGCTGAGGTGCGGGCGCGGGCCCGTACGCCCAGCGGCGTCAGTTTTTGTCGGCGTAACGCGCGATGCTGACGATGGTGTAGTCTTCCTCGGTGGTGCCGGTCTTCACCTTCACCACGTCGCCAGCCTTCTTGCCGAGGAGGGCGACGCCGAGGGCGGTCTTGTAGGAGATGATGTTCTTGTCCGCATCGCCATCCCACGCACCGAGGATGGTGTAGGTGGCGGACTTCCCGCCAACGGTGACCTCGACGATCGTGCCGATGCCGACCTGGGCGGTGGTGGCCTCCTTGAATTCGGTGACGCGGGCGCGGCCGAGCTCCTGCTCGAGAAGGGTCTTTTGGGCCATGAGGACGGTCTGGTCCTGCTTGGCCATCTTGTACTCGGAGTTTTCCTTGAGGTCGCCGTGCTCGCGGGCGATGGCGATGGCGGTCTTGTTCTCCGGGATTTTGACGCTCTTGAGGTGCTCGTACTCCTTGACCTTGCGGTCGTAGCTTTCGCGGGAAACGAGGAGCTGCTCCTCCTTGCCCTCGGCGTCGGCGGCGACGAGCGACTGGATCTTGGGGAAGATCTTGATGAAGCGGGCGAGAAGGGACTTCTTGGTGAGCTCCTCGAAGCCCTGGTTCAGCATCAGCGTGTTCGCGAGATCGCGCGCGGTCTCGGGATCGGCCGTCGAAAGGAGGTCCGCGATGAGGTCGGTATCCTCGGAGAGGATATCGGCGAGCGGGATGCGGCGGGCGCTGGAAGCCTGGAGGGCCTCGTAATCGATGGCGAAGAAGATGGCGCCGAGGAGGCGGGGGGTGATGAGATCGTTGAGCAGCTTGGCGAATTTCTTCGAGTGGCGGTTCTTGACGATCCAGAGGAGGACGGGGGCGCGGAGGTTCTGCTCGGTCTGCCAGCGCTTGAGGGCCTGGGCGAGCTCATCGGCGTGACCCTGCTCGACGAGGAAGTTGATGCACTCGGTGGTGAACTTGCCCTGCGAGGTCTTCAGCAGGGAGAAGAGGATGTCGCGGCTCTCGATCGGGTGCGTCGCGTTGACGAGCTCGAGGAAGGAGGACTGGAAGTGGACCGGGACCTTCTCGGCGATGCCGGCGAGGTCGCGGACATTGGCGATGAGGGAGGCCTGCGAAGGCTCGAAGGCGGAGGCATCGGCGCCGATGTGGCTGGCGAGATTGTCGCGGATGGAGGCGCCGTAGAGGCGCTCGGCGGCGTCGAGCTGGTTGGACTCGCGGACGGCGTCGGCGACGATCTTGAGGATGCCGTTGAGGTCGGCCTTGACCTCTTTCTTGCCGACGGAGCCGATGAGCTCCTCGGCGAGGGCGATGCGGCGGCGGGCGGAGCGGGTGCTGTTGAACTGCTCGAGGATCTCATCCTCGGCGGACACGGGCACCTCGCGGAGGACGTAGCACTCGGTCTTCTTCTCCGGGATCGCGATGCGGGAATCCTTGGCGAGGACCTTCTTGGCGGCGGACCACCACTTCTTGAACTTCTCCTCACCGATGACCTGCGCGAGGGTGATCTCGAGGTCGATGGCGGTGGTGGCGTGATTCGGGTAGGACTGGAGGGCCTCGACGATCAGCTGGGCGGGATTGTTGGCGATGAGGTCGTTGATCTTGGCCGTCTCGGTCTCCTTGCGGACGAGGAGATGGTTGGCGGGGAGGACGTCCATGGTGTTGACGCAGAACGCCGGGTCCATGGGGTGGCCCTTCTTCTCCTTGAAATCGATGATCAGGCGCTGGGCTGCCTCGTCGTAGCTCTTGATCTGGCCGAAACCCCAGCTGCGATGCACGACGTACGCGCCCGGCTCCATGGCCTCGAATTTGGCTTTGGCCGCCTTCAGGGACGGGTTTTTGGCAATGAGCGCGGAAACGGTTTCGGAATTCATGTGTGCGAAAGTGATGGCCTGAACGGGTAAGTTGAGGGCATAATGGCTTACCTTGTCAAACAGTGTGTCAAATCCCTCCGCCGCGGGTGCTAATGCATCCGCGCCCCGTTCCAACGCCTGGTCGGCTGCCGCCCGCCTCATTGCCCGCTGGCTCGAACGCCACGAACGCGTCGACGAACTCCTCGAAACGCTCGGCAAGTCCCTGGCCGGACCCGAGCGCGCGCGGTGCCAGCACCTCGTCTTCGGCGTGGTGCGGCACGCCGGCCGGCTGGAGGCCGAGCTGGGGCGCCTGATCGCCCACCCGCCGCGGTTTGCGACGCGCGGGGTGCTATATGTGGCGGGTTTCGAACTGATCGAGGCCGCGGGCAAGCCGCCCGAGGACGGCATGGCGGCCAAGATCGGCCACCACGCGGTCGAGCAGACCAAGGCCCTCGCCAGTCCGGCGGAGGCGCGCCTCGTCAACGCCGTGGTGCGCAAGCTCGCCGTGGCGCTGGCCACCCCGGCCCCGGCGGCCAATGCCGGCGCGGCGGAGCTGGCGGAATATTTCTCGCACCCCGAGTGGCTGGTGCGGCGTTGGCTCGGGCAGTTCGGCGGCGAGGCCACGCGCAAGCTCCTGGAGTGGAACCAGCAGCCGGCGCCGGTCTATGCGCGCTGGCGCGGGCTGCCGGGCACGACGTTGCCCGAATGGCTCAAGCCGACGGCGTGGGCGGGCTTTTATGAAGTGCCGCCGGGCCGTTGGAACGAGGTCGAGCCGCTGCTGAAGAGCGGGGCGATCTACCTCCAGGACCCGGGCACCCGGCTCGCGGTCGAGTTGCTCGCGCCGCAGGCCACGGAAGTCGTCCTCGACGCCTGCGCCGCCCCGGGCGGCAAGAGCCTGCTGATCGCGGACACGCTGAAGGCCGGCAAGGTCATCGCCCTCGACGTGGCGGGTCCGCGCATCGCGCGCCTGACGGAAAATCTTTCCCGCGTGCCGGAGACGGTGGGCGTGGCCCTGGTGCAGGGCGACCTGCTGCAAGGCGCGGGACCGCTGTTCAAGGAGCACGGCCTGCCCGGACTCTACACCGCCGTGCTGATCGACGTACCGTGCTCGAACACCGGTGTCATGCGCCACCGCGTGGATGTGAAATGGCGGCTGCAGGACGGCGATTTTCTAAAGCACCCGGAGCAGCAGGCGGCGTTGCTGGCCGCGGCGGCCAAGCACGTGCTGCATGGCGGACGCCTGGTTTACTCGACCTGCAGCATCGACCACGCGGAGAACGAGGCCGTGGTGAAAAACTTCGTCGCGGACCGGCACGGCCAGTGGACGCTGGAGAAATCCGTCGTCAGCAAACCGTGGGAAACGGGGCACGACGGCGCCGGGGCGTTTTTGCTGCGGAAGCTCTGAGCCAAAACCAAGGCAGGGCCCGCGAATCACGCGAATTGTCGCGAATATCTGAGACTGG
>JAFEGO010000008.1 GCA_018239845.1 Verrucomicrobiota bacterium | reverse complement strand
TCTTTGACACCGGCTCAGCAAGTGATGGCGCAAGGCTTTCAGGATCGGACACAATCGGACAAATGTTGGGTTTTGGCCGATATTGTCCGATTGCGTAATCAACTATATAACAATAAATTAACCCCGAATTTGCGGGGTTTTGTCCGATTGAGCGAAACCGCACTCGGGGGCGGGATCGATCAGCTCAGCGCTTTCTTGATCAGCGATTCGGTCGTGGCCTTGGCCCCGAGGGCGAGGGCGGCCTGGCGCACGGCTTGGTCGGCATCGGCAGCCTTATAGCCGAGGGCGATGAGGGCGGAAATGGCGTCGCGGTGCGGGCTGGCTTCGGCACCCGCTGCCGGTGCGGCGGCGGCGTCCGCGGTGCCGGCGGCAGCGGCGGAGTCGCCGGTGCCGACCTTGGACTTGAGCTCCACCACGAGGCGTTCGGCGGTTTTTTTGCCGATGCCGGGGCACTTCGCGAGCGTGGCTATATCACCCATGCGGATGGCACTTTCGAGCAGCGGCAGCGAAAGCCGGCTCATGATCGTGAGCGAGACCTTGGGGCCCACGCCGCTGACGTGCTCGATCATGAGGCGGAAAAAGTCGCGCTCGGCGGGCGAGGCAAAGCCGTAGAGCGTCTGCGCGTCCTCGCGGTAGATGACGTGGGTGTGGAGTTTTACAGTGACGCCGGGGGCGGGAAGTTTCTCCGCGGTCGTGACCGGGATGTTTACCTCGTAGCCGAGGCCGTTGAGCTCGATGATCGCGCGCAGGGGCGTGGCTTCGACGAGAAGACCCTGAATCGAGGTGATCATTTCAAGCCGAGGACGTCCTGCATGTCGTACACGCCGGCGGGCTTGTCGGCGACCCAGCGCGCGGCGCGGAGGGCACCGCGGGCAAAGATGCCGCGGTCGCTGGCCTTGTGCGTGAGCTCGAGGCGTTCGCCGAGGGCGGCGAAAAGCACGGTGTGGTCGCCGACGACATCGCCGCCGCGGAGGGAGTGGATGCCGACCTCGGTGGGTGTGCGTTCGCCGGTGATGCCCTCGCGGCCGTGGCGCAGGGCGTCGGCCGTGAGCTTGCGTTCCTCGAGGATGATCTCGAGCAGACGCGCGGCGGTGCCGCTGGGCGCGTCCTTCTTGAAGCGGTGGTGCATCTCAATCACCTCGGCGTCGTAGCTGGCGTCGAGCACGCTGGCGGCGCGGCGGGTTAGGGCGTAGAGGAGATTGACGCCGACGGAGTAGTTGCCGGCCCAGACGCAGGGGACCTTGGCCGCAAGCGCGAGCAGCTCGCGTTTGGTCTCGGCGGAGTGACCGGTGGTGCCGATGACGACGGGCTTTTTCTGCGCGATGGCCTGCTCCAGCACCGCGCGCGTGGCGTGGTGCGAGCTGAAGTCGACCGCGACATCGGCTGCGTTGAAGCCGGCGGCGAGGTCGTCGCCGACATCGACCGCGGCGGCGACGATGAGGCCGAGGTCTTTAGCGGAGCTGATGAGCGTCTGGCCCATGCGGCCCTTCGAACCGTTGATGAGGAGTCGGAGAGCCATGGTCAGCGGCGGAGGATGGCGAGGGCCTTTTCGAGGGCCTGCGTGCTCGCGGGCGTCATCGGGCTCAGCGGCGGGCGGATCTCGGCGGAGCCGATCACCTTGGCGCGGGCGAGGGCCCACTTGATCGGCACGGGATTGGGCTCGAGGAAGAGCGCCTTGAAGGACGGGTACAGCTTGCGGTGCAGCGCGCCGGCCTTGGCGAAATCGTTGGCGAGCGCGAGCTGCACGAGCTGGCAGACCTCCTTGACGAGCAGGTTCGACGCGACGCTGATCACGCCCTCGGCACCGACGGCCATGAAGGGCAGGGTAAGCGCATCGTCGCCGCTGAGCACCGTGATGTCGCGGCCGAGCGCGGTCTTGAGCGCATCGACGCGATCGACGCTGCCGCCGGCTTCCTTGATCCAGCGGACGTGCTTGTAGCGCTTCGCGAGCTTCTCGACGACGGGCACGCCAATCTCGATGCCGCAGCGGCCGGGGATGGAGTAGAGGATGATCGGTCGGTCGGTCGCGTCGGCGACGGCGCAGAAATGCTGGAACAGGCCCTCCTGGCTGGGCTTGTTGTAGTACGGCGCGACGACGAGCATCGCGTCCGCGCCCGCCGAGTGGGCGAGCTGCGTGAGCTCGACGGCCTCGTGCGTGGAGTTGGAGCCGGTGCCGGCGATGACGGGCACGCGCTTGCGGGCGGCTGCGACCGTGGCGCGGATCACCTCAAGGTGTTCCTCGTGGCTGAGGGTGGGCGACTCGCCGGTGGTGCCGACGGGCACGAGGCCGTTGATCCCGCCTTTGATCTGGTATTCCACGAGCTTGGCGAGGTCGTCGTAGGCGACCTCGTGCTGCCGGAACGGCGTGACGAGAGCAGTGATGGTACCAGTGAGCGGTCGGAGTTTCATGCGGGCGGGCAAAGTTGCCTTGCTGAACACAGCACGGCGAATTACATAATCCGCAACGCTTTTTTACCCATGGCCACCGTCACACCGCACACTGAAATTATCAACGAACTGCTCAAACTCGCGGTGGAGAGCGGGGTCAGCGACATCATCATCAAATCCAACAAACCCGGCTACGTCCGCCTCGCGGGCAAGCTCAAGCCGGTCGAGATGGACCCCATCACGTGCCCCGAGGCACAGGCCTTCGTGGACGAGCACGTACCGAAGGTCTTCAAGCAGCGCTGGGAGGATGAGGGGCAGGTGGACTTCGCCTACGCCGCCGACGGCATCGGCCGTTTCCGCGTCAACGGTTTTCACCAGCGCGGGCTCGTGAGCATCGTGATGCGTCATATCAAGAGCAGCGTGCCCACCTTCGAGCAGCTCGGCCTTGGCACTACCGCCGACGCGCTGGTCAAGCTCGTCCAGGCGAAGGACGGCATCTTGCTCGTCTGCGGCGCCACCGGCTCCGGCAAGAGTTCCACGATGGCGGCGATGATGAACTGGGTGAACATGAACCAGGACAAACACGTCGTCACCATCGAGGACCCGATCGAGTACACGTTTCTCGACGACAAATCGCTCTTCCAACAGCGCGAGATCGGCCTCGACGTGCCGAGCTTCGAACTCGCGATCAAGGCCGTCCTCCGCCAGAACCCCGACATCATCCTCATCGGCGAAATGCGCGACCGCGAGACCTTCGAGACCGCGATCTCGGCGGCCGAGACGGGCCACCTCGTATTCTCCACGATGCACGCGGCGACCGTCGCGCAGTCGCTGACGCGTCTCTTCGAATTCTTCCCGCCCGAGGAGCAGATCCAGGCGCGTCGCGCCATCGCCGGCTCGCTACGCGGGTTCATCTGCCAGAAGCTGATCCCCACGCTCGAAGGCAACGCCCGCGTGCCGTGCAACGAGATCCTCACCGCCGATGCCGTCGTGAAAAACCTGATCCTCGAAGGCCAGTTCGAGAAGATCCAAGGCATCCTCGAAGGCAGCGGCGATTCCAACAGCTTCTCCTTCAACAAGGACATCTACCGCCTCATCAAGGCGGGCAAGATCAGCAAAGCCGACGGCCTGCGCTACTCGCCGAACCCGCAGGCCCTCGACATGAACCTGAAGGGTATCTTCATCAAAACCTGACCATGCGCCGCGCCGCGCGAGCCTTCGTCGTGGCTTTGGCCAGCGCCGCCGTGGCGCTGGGTGCGGACGAGGCGTCGAATGTCACCGCGTCGCTGAACCCGATCGAGGCGGCCAAGCGCGACTACGACGCGATCAAGGACGCGAAGCTTTCGCTCGAGCAGCAAAAGCTCGACCTGCCGAAAGCCGGCACGCCGGAGCTGCACCTGGGCCCCGAAGCGCTGCCGGGCAGCGAGTATAACAGCAACCCGGCGGGTCGCAGCAAGAGCGCACAGGACAAAGCCAAGGGTGACTCGCTACGCCGTGGCCAACGCGGTGCAAACTGGCTTGTGGACGCCATGCTCGGCGACAAGGACAAGGCTGCGAAAGCCAACGGAACGACCTCGGCTCTGCGCGACGGCACTGAAAAAACGGATACGGATGATCCGGACATGCTGAATCTGTCTGACTTGACGGCGAAAAAGGGCAGTGCGCGGGACGGGAAGGGGACCGGGCCGGATGAAAAGACCGCGCCGCGCGTGGCCAACCCGCTGCAAGACTACATGGCCGGCTGGATGACGCCGAAGGATTACCAACTGCTGAAAGCCGCGCCGGAGCCGGTGGAGGGCGGGGCGCCGGGCTTGCCGGTCAGCAGATCATCTGCCGTGGGATTGATCGCCGGGTTGACCCCAGGCGCGGCAACTCCGCCGCCGTCCAACGAGCCCCGGGTAAATCCGTATCTGGCCGAAGCGCCGTCGGGCGGTTTGCAGTTCAATGCGCCGGCCAATGGCGGCCCACCTGCGCCACCGCCGTTGCCGCCGCCGATGCCCTTGGGCCCAGTGTCCGCGGTCCCTGAACCCACAGCGGCAAAGCCTTCGCCAGCAACGCCGGCGAGCGAG
>JAFEGO010000089.1 GCA_018239845.1 Verrucomicrobiota bacterium | reverse complement strand
CGCCCAGATGGGCTTTCGGGTGCCGTGCTCCTGCATCACGCGGTTGATCCGCTCCAAGTCGGGGATGAAACTCTCCGGCGTGCGCGTCCCGGGGTAGGGGTGGATGTTGAGAATATCCACGTAATCGAGCCCGCCGGCCTTGATGAATTCATCGCCCATGGGCATCTCCGATTGGATCGCCAGGCCGCCGATGATCTTGGCCTGCGGATTGGCCGAACGGATGGCGTTGGCCGCGCCCTTGAGCAGCGCGAGGTAAGTGGGGACGGTATAACCGCCTTTCTGCGGCAGGCAGAAATCCGGCACCCACAGCGGCTCGTTGAGAAATTCCCAATACGAGACCGTGCCTTTGTATCGGGCGGCCGCCTGGGCGATGAAGGCATTCAGCAACTTTGGATCCTTCGGTGCGTAGGCCAGGCGGTACCACAGTTGGCCCGGGACAGTGTCCGGCGCCTCCGAGGCCCAGTTGGTGGACGGGTTCGACGGCAGGAGGCTCAGCAGATTCAGGCCGGCGGCGTGCACGCGTGCGATTTGCGGATCGATGGCGGCAAACGAAACCGTCCCGGGCTTGGGCTCGGCCCACTGCCAGTTCACCGACCAATCCCTGACCCAGGTGATGCCGGCTTGGTTTAGCTGACGGCAGGCTTCCGCGGTCGTCGGGCCGTGATTCACGCCAAAGGGCGAGTCGTGGTGCGCGTAGGGCGCGATGACTGCGAGCGGCATGGTCTCGGTGTAGTCCCGGCCTGCCACCGTCCACGAGAAATGCGCCCGGTAGAACCCCGGGGGGAGTTCCAGCGCAAGCGGCCGGGCAATATCACCCGTCGTGGGAATTTGGATTCGAATGCTTTGCCGCATATGCTCCTGCCCCCAGTAGTCGGTGAGCCGGAGCGCCACGGTCAGATCGACTGAATGGGCCTCATGGTTGCTCGCGGACAGCTGGATCACGGCCGGAGTCCCGGCGGTGAACACATTCCCGTATCGCCCGGAGGCAAAGCCTAGTTCCACGGGGTTGTAGGCGACGTAGGCCGTCGGCGTTTCGCCGGCCTCCAACTGCACGGCATCCGTCCAAACCGTGATGTCCTCGAGGGCGGACACGCCCTGCGCGTCCGGGCCGACGGCGATGTAAACACTGTCCGATGGCGCGGTCACGGTGTAGGAGAAACGCTGCCACTTGTCCGTCAGCGGAAAGCACTTGGCCAGGTGCTGTGTCTCCGTGCGGGCGTCGCCGTTGAAATTAAACTGGAGCACGCCTTGGACGCGCGCTTGGTCGGAGCGCATCCACGCCGACAGGGTGTAAGTGTGGCCGGGCTCCACGCTGATCCAGCCGCGATTGGCGGTCAGCAGGCGTTGCTGTAGGACATGTTCCGGCGGCCAGCAGTCGAAATACGTCTCGGGTGTCGCGCCCGGCCCGAGGGTGAGCTTGAAGGCGTGGCGGCCTTCGCCTCCCTCGCTGGCTTCGACCGTGCCGTACAAGCCGGCGACGTTGCCGCCGAAGCGCAGCGCCGTGCCCAGGGACAACCAGCCATCGGTGCCGGCTTCGAACGAGCCGTTCGGCACGAGATTCCGGGAATGGCCCGGCGCGACTCTCGGCTCAAGTTTCGGCGGCTTGTCCTGGGCTAGCGGCTTGTCACTGCTGCCGGTCAGCGAGACATCGTCGAGCCAGAGCGTGCCTTCCGTGTTGAGGGTGAACCAGAGCACGGCGGGTGCATTCCCGGATTTTCCCGGCGTGATAAACTCGAACCGGTATGGAGCCCAGGCCGCGGTGAGCGGGATGGCTGCGGTGAATAAGGACGGATTTGCCCGGGTCGCGTTGCCGATGCCTACCGTCGCCGCCACAGTCCCGAACGGAGCGCCCTTGGCCTGGAACGTGAGGATATACTTCTGGCCAGGAGAGAGGGCGACGCCCTTTTGAAAAACATCGGCCGATGCGGAGGCCGGAGCCTTGGACAACGTCGTGCAGTCGATCTTCAGGGCATGCGGACTCGCAGGGCCTTCATCGATGCCCCAAGTCGCCACTGTGCGGCTGGTGGGATCGTCCGTGCGGCCCCAGCCGGCGGGGAAATTGTGCACGATCTGCTCGAACGAACCGTTAACCAACAATTCCTCGCCGGCTACGGTCGTCGCAGTGGCGGAAAAATAGAGCAGCAGGAGCACCAGGGGCAGTTTCATGGAAGTCGGATGGGGTGGGGGAGGAGCCACCGCTACGTTACCGGGGCGCGCGAGTGCGGCGCTACGCCTAGCGGCTCAAACGTTGGCATTGATGTCTCAACGCGGAGGCCGGCCGCGCCGGAGCCAATAGTACCAGCGATTGCGCCCGCAGTCGTAGCATGCGCCGGCGGTTGGTGGTTTAATCCGTCCGACCCTTCATGAAACCAATTGAGCAGGGCCATGCCGGCCTCCCGCAACTCGCCGCCCGCCTCTCGGGCGAACTCCACTACGACCGCACGATGCGGCAGCTCTATGCGACGGACGCCTCGGAATATCAGGAGCTGCCCCTCGCCGTGGCCCTGCCCAAGACCGAGGCCGACCTCCGCGCGTTGATCGGATTCGCGCAGACGCACCAGCTCGGCCTCATCCCCCGCACGGCCGGCACCTCCCTCGCCGGTCAGGTCGTGGGCTCCGGCCTCGTCGTCGATGTGGGCCGGTACCTGAATCGCCTCATCGCGATCGACGAGCCGCGCCGCCGTGTCCGCGTGCAGCCGGGAGTTGTGCGCAACGAACTCAACCTCGCCCTCCAGCCGCACGGGCTGTTCTTCACGCCGGAAACCTCCACCGCCAACCGTGCGATGATCGGTGGCATGTTCGGCAATAATTCCTGCGGGGCCAACTCCATCGTCCACGGCACCACGCGCGAACACGTGGTTTCCGTCCGCGGGTTTCTCAGCGACGGCTCGGAGGCGACTTTCGGTCCGCTGACCGCGGAGGAGTTCGAGGGAAAATGCGCTGCGCCCGATACGCTGGAAACCCGGATCTATCGCACCGTGCGCGACCTGCTCGGCAACGCGAGGAACCGCGCGCTCATCCGGGAAAATTACCCGAAGCCCTCCGTCACGCGTCGCAATACCGGCTACGCGCTCGACCGGCTGATGGACTGCAACGTCTTCGATCCGTCATCCGACCGGCCTTTCAACCTCTGTCAACTGCTCGCCGGCTCGGAGGGTACGCTGTTTTTCGGGGTGGAGTTCGAGCTTAATGTCGAGCCCTTGCCGCCGCCGGGCGCATTGATGTGCGCGCACTTTGCCAGCGTCCAGGAGGCGCTCCATGCGACGCTCATCGCGATGCGCCACCGGCTGTTCGGCTGCGAACTGATCGACCGTCACATCCTCGATTGCACCAAAGCTAACCTCGGGCAGGCGAAGAACCGCTTCTTCCTTCAAGGCGATCCCGGGGCCGTCCTCGTCATCGAGGTGCGCCTCGTGCCGGGTGCGGCCATCGTGGCCGTGATGCAGACCATTGAGGCCGAACTGCGCGCCGCCGGCCTCGGCTACGCCTTCCCCGTGCTCTGGGGCGACGACGCCAGCAAGGTCTGGGATCTCCGCCGCGCCGGCCAGGGCCTGATGATGAACATCCCGGGCGATGCCAAACCCCGCGAAGTGGTCGAGGACACCGCCGTTGCGGTCGAGGATTTGCCGGCCTACATCGCCGAGTTCGACGCACTCCTGCGCGACAAGTACGGCCTCGACTCCGTTTATTACGCGCATGCCGGCGCAGGTGAATTGCACACGCGCCCGCTCTTTGACCTGAAAACATCCGAGGGCCTGCGATCCTTCCGCAACATCGCCACCGACGTCGCGCAGCTCGTCAAAAAATACCGCGGCTCTCTCTCCGGCGAACACGGCGACGGCCGCCTGCGCGGCGAGTTCATCCCCTTTATGATCGGTCCGGAATGCTACGCGATGATGCACCGGATAAAACAGACCTTCGACCCGCACGGCATCTTCAATCCCGGCAAGATCATCGACAGCCCGCCGATGGATATGGCCTTGCGGCACAGGCCGGGTCACGCGATCCCGGAACCCACGACGGTTTTTAATTTTCGCGAAGCCCGCGGCGTGCTTCGCGCCGCAGAGAAGTGCAACGGCGTCGGCGAGTGCCGCAAGAGCCACCTCATGGGCGGCACGATGTGCCCGAGCTACATGGCCACGCGGAACGAACGGGATACGACGCGCGCCCGTGCCAACCTGCTCCGCCAGGTGCTCACCGACGCGCGCGACGGGTTCGACGCCTGGGACAGCGCGCAGGTGAAGGAGGTGATGGATCTCTGCCTCTCCTGTAAAGGGTGCAAATCCGAGTGCCCGTCCAACGTCGATGTAGCGCGGCTCAAGGCTGAGTGGCAGCAGCACTACCATGATGCCAACGGCGTGCCGCTGCGCTCGCGCCTGATGGCCGGTTTTTCCAAGGCGATGCGCGTGGCCGCACTCGCCCCGCGCGTCTATAATTTCACTGTCGGAAGGCCCGCCTTGGCAGGTGTCATCAAACGTCTTTGCGGTTTCGCGCCGCAACGCAGCTTGCCGCTTCTGCATCGCACGACGCTGGCGGCCTGGCACCGCAAGCACGCCGATCGATCACCGCAGGTTTATCCCAACGGCCGGGTCTTTCTTTTTTGCGACGAGTTCACCAACTACAGCGATACGCCAATCGGCATCAAAGCCGTCGAGCTGCTCAACCGGCTCGGTTACGAAGTCATCATCCCCAGACACGTGGAAAGCGGCCGCGCGCATTTTTCCAAAGGGCTGATCCGCGATGCGCAGAAACTTGCGATCCGCAACGTCGAGTGGCTGAAGGACGTTGTGACCGAGCAGACCCCCCTCATCGGCCTCGAGCCATCGGCGATCCTCGGCTTCCGTGACGAATATCCCGACCTCATGCCCGCCGCTCTGCTCGATGCCTCGCAGAGGCTTGCAGAAAACGCGCTGCTCATCGACGAGTTCATCGCCCGCGAGGCCGATGCCGGCCGTATCACGCAGGCCTCATTCCGGGCCGGTCCCCGCGCGATCAAACTGCATGGCCATTGCCATCAGAAGGCACTCTCGTCACTCGTCCCGACCGTCAGGATGCTTGAGCTGCCCGCCGGCTATAAGGTGACCGTCATTCCCAGTGGTTGCTGCGGCATGGCCGGCTCTTTCGGTTATGAGGCGGAGCATTTTAAGATCTCCCAGCAAATCGGCGAACTCGTCCTCTTCCCTGCCGTGCGAGACGCGGCCGCCGAAGTTCTTATCGCCGCGCCCGGTACGAGTTGCCGGCACCAAATCCACGATGCCACTGGCCGCACTGCGTTGCACCCAGTGGAAATTTTATACGCAGCTCTACTTTAGGTATCATTCCTGAATTTATTTTGAGCCATTTGAGCCCAGTGATATCAAAGCATGAACCGGACTAAGATTTGCTTTCTACGGGCCCTTGGGACCGTACTCTAGCTCCCGCCGTTCGGCCGTGAAATTAGCCCAAGGTGGGACATTTCATCGAAAACACTGCGGTCCTCCGCCGATAAAATGTTAAATTTATTCTTATCGGTTTCTTATCGGTCAAATAGCCGTTCTTCAGGTGAGTTCATGCGAGTCCATTTAGCTCCATTGTATACTTCACCAAACAGCACAACGAATTGCTAAGGTCTCCGAAAATTGCCATGGAATGCAGTGGATGGGCTGAGGGGACTCATAATCCCTTGGTTCTGGGTTCGAATCCCAGTGGGCCCACCAGTCTTCGCTCCGGTGCCGGGATTGTGAGTAAGTTTTTCGGCATTCTGGTCGACGGCGCGGCGGCGTTTCCTCTCGCTGGCGGGCCTTGATGAAACGCTACCCCGGACTCGATCTTCTGCGCGCGATCGCGATTTTGTGGGTGCTGCTTTTCCACGGCTGGATCCTGAATCTGGGCAACCCGTGGCCCGCGATCGGCCGGCAGGGTTGGATGGGTGTGGACCTGTTTTTCGTGCTCAGCGGCTACCTCATCGGGTCGCAGCTGCTGAAGAGCTACGCGCAGGGGCAGGTGCCGGGCTGGGTGGAGTTTTATCGCCGGCGGGCGCTGCGCATCTTGCCGGTGTACTGGGTGGTGGTGGCGTTGTATTTCGCCGTGCCGCAGTTTCGGGAGGCGAAAGGGATCGAGCCGGCGTGGAAATTTCTCACGTTCACGGAAAACTTCCTGATCGATTACCGGCACAACGAGACGTTTTCGCACGCGTGGTCGCTGTGCGTGGAGGAGCATTTTTACCTCGTGATGCCGATACTCGTGTGGGCGCTCCTGCGGCGGCCTTCATGGCGCATCACGGTGACGCTCGCCGCGCTGATCATGATCGGCGGCATCGCGGCGCGCGCATGGGTGTACCTGCACTATTGCGACCCGGTGAAGGGCTGGGGCCCGGGGAAGTTTGTCGAGCTCATCTATTATCCGACCTACATGCGGCTCGATGGGCTGCTGGCGGGTGTGCTGCTGGCGAGTGTGCGATGGTTCCGCCCGGCGTGGTGGCAGGCGGCGATGGCGCGGCCTTACTGGATGCTGACGGCCGCAGTCGGTGTGCTGGCGGTGGCGATCTGGGCGGCCAAGGGCCGGGGCGATTTTGCAGGGAGTGTTTTTGGCTTTCCGCTGCTGGCGGCGGGCTTCGCCTTGCTCGTGGCGGCCAGTGTGAGCGAACGCGGTTTTCTGGGGAAATTCCACGTGCCCGGCGCGGAGCTGATCGCGAAGGTGACCTTCAGTCTCTACCTGAGCCACAAGATGACATGGCACGTGCTCCGCACCTACGCCCCCGGCTGGGTGGACGGCCGCGGCGTGCAGGCCTTCATTCTCTACACCCTCGGCGCCTTCGCCGTCGGCGGCGCGCTCTACTTGCTGGTCGAGCGGCCATTCCTGCGACTGCGTGACCGCTGGGAGACCAAAGCGAACCCTGTCGGTTTGTAGTTTAATAGACTACAAACGATCCCGTGTGTCCGGCAACGGGATCACGTGGGCCTGCGACTTGCGCCGAGCAGCCCACTTCAGCAATGAGTCGAGCGTGGGGCAGAGTGCCTGACCCCAAGGTGTGAGGGAGTACTCCACTTTGGGCGGGACTTCCGGATAGACCCTCCGGTGGACGATCCCGTCTTTCTCCAGCTGGCGGAGCTGCTGGGCGAGCATCTTCTGGGTGACCGCGGGGATGGCGCGCTCCAAGTCGGAGAAGCGACGGATCCGTCCGCCGAAGAGCTGAAAGAGAATCAGCAATTTCCAGCGGCCTTCGAGCATGCGGATAGTCTGCTCGACTCCCTCGGCGGCGGTGATGCGTGTCCAGCGTTTTCTCCGCGCAGTCCGGGTACTTACTTTTTTGTGGGTACTTCCCATCGGGAAAGCCTCGTGGTAAACTCGCGGGATGAAAGACAAAACGTTTACCGCCGAGCTGCCGGCGTGCGTCACGGCGTACTTCGCCGCGGCCAACGCCGGGGATGCCGTCGCCGCGGCGGCCAGCTTCGCACCGGATGCCGTGGTTCATGATGAGAACCGCACCCACCGGGGGCCTGCAACGATTGCGGCGTGGATCGAGGAAACGTCGCGCAAGTATCAGCCGGTTGTCGAGCCGCTCCACTGGGTATCGGAGGCCGGCCGGCACCGCGTGACAGGGAAAGTCTCCGGGGCATTTCCCGGCAGCCCGGTGGAGCTCGATTTCGAATTCACCGTGGCCGATGGCAAAATCCTCCAGCTGGCCATCCAATGAACGCCGCGCCCATTTCATCCGTCCGTCCCGACCCCGCGGAGTTTTTCGGGAAACGCATTTTGGTCACCGGCGGCACCAAGGGCGCCGGGGAGGCGATCGTGCGCCGGCTGGCGGCGGGCGGGGCGACTGTCGCCACCACCGCCCGCTCCGCCCGGCCGGCCGGTCTGGCGGCGGAAGTCTTCATTCAAGCCGATCTCGCCACACCGGAAGGTGCGGCCACGGTGGCGGAGCGCCTGCAGAAGGAACTCGGGGGCGTCGATGTCATCATCCACAACGTGGGCGGTTCCACGACCCCCGGCGGAGGTTTCGCCGCCGCGACGGAGCAATATTGGCTGGAGGAACTGAATCTTAACCTCCTGGCCGCGGTGCGACTGGACCGTCTCCTGGTGCCCGGGATGATCGAGCGCAAATCCGGCGTCATCGTGCACATCAGCTCGATCCAGCGCCGGTTGCCCCTGGCCGATTCCACGACGGCCTACGCCGCGGCGAAGGCGGCTCTCACCGCCTATAGCAAGGCGCTGTCCAAGGAACTCGGGCCGAAAGGCATCCGGGTGAATTCTGTCGCTCCCGGCTGGATTTATACCACGGCGGCCGAAGCAATGGTCAAACGGCTGGCGGCGAGCGGTGGCACGGACGAAGCGACTGCCCGGCAGGGAATCCTCGATGCTTTGGGCGGGATACCGCTCGGGCGCCCCGCGCAGCCGGGTGAAGTGGCCGAGCTGGTCGCCTTCCTCGCTTCCGACCGGGCCAGTGCCATCCATGGCAGCGAGTACGTGATCGACGGCGGCACGATCCCGACCGTTTAGGCTGACGCCAGACTTCCGACTGGCGCGATGGACCACGATCATTCCCCGAGAGCGTGGAGAAGGAAGTCGAGGTTGGCTTCGGCGCGGTTGAATTCGTGGGTGCCGCGGAAGACTTCGAAGTGGAAACGGGCGGCGTGGCCGGTGGCGCGGTAGAGGGCGCGGACCTTTTTGGCTTCGAGGCGGGCGCCGGAGGGGGTGAAGAGTTCGTCCTTGTCGCCGGTTTCGATCCAGAGGGCGCGGGGGCAGACCAAGGCGGCGAGTTCGGCGTCGAGGAAGCTTTGCGCGAGGCCAAGGGCGACGGCGGCCGGGTTGGGGTAGGTATGACGGTCGTTGAAGAAGGCTGAGGTCACAAGGCAACGGATACGCGGGTCGAGCGCGGCAGCGTAGAGGCCGTAGCAGCCGCCGTAAGAGAGGCCGGCGAGGCCGACCGGTGCCGTGCGCAGCGCGGGGACGGCGAGCGCGGCGTCGAGGGCGCGGCGGAGGGTGAGGGTTTGCAGCGCCGGGCTGTTGTGGCCGAGGAGGTTGAGGCGGGCGGTGAGGTCCTCGATGGCGCAGTAGGGCTCGGCGTGGTCGCGCCACAGGGGGAGCTGCGGCACCAGCACGGCGCAGTGGCGGCGGCGCAGGCGGGTGACGAGATCGTTGTAGTTGCGCGTGGGGTGGCCGAGGCCGGCGATTTTTTCGATCGTACCGAGTCCGCCATGCAGGGCGATGACGAGCGGCGGGGGCGTGGTGCGCGGCTTGGCTGGGAGGAAGAGCGCGGCGAAGGAACCGTACTCGCCGGTGACGCCGAAGCGCACGAGGCGGAGTTCACCGAGGGCATCGCGGCCGAGGGTGCGCCAGGAGGTTTTGACCTTGGGCTTGGCACTGTCCGTGAGCGGCCAGCCGAGGAGAGTGGTGAGGCGGTGCGCGGCGGATTTCTGCCAGCGGGCGAGATGGGCGGCGTCGGGCCAGGCGGCGGCGCGGGTGGTGTCGGCGGCGGCGGTGTGGCGGGCGAGCTCGCGGTTGAGCGAGGCGACGAGGTGCTTGCGCTCGTTGAGAAAGCGGGCGGAGAGGGCGCGGGAGGGCTTCATGGGGTAGGGGTTAATACGTCGGCTTCGTGAGCTGCATGCGCAGGAGATCCCAGGTTTCGTTTTCGAAGGTGCGTGGGGGAAGTTTTTCGACGGTGACGAAACCCAGGCGCTCGTAGCAGGCGAGGGCGGGCGTGTTGAAGCTGAAGACGCTCAGCGTGAGCGTCTCGAGGCCGAGCGGGCCAAAGGCGTGGCGGATGAGGAGCGTCATCAGCTCGGTGCCGAGGCCGCGACCGCGCGCGGCGGGATCGATGAGGACGCGGCCGATGTGGGCGCGGCGCTCAACGGGGTTGAGGCCCATCAGCTCGATGTGGCCGAGTACGCGGCCGCCGGGCGTTTCGCAGAGCTTGAACATCAGGTGCGCGGGCGGGTGCTGCTGTGTGTGCGCCAAGGTGCGCGCGAGCTGCTCGCGGGTGAGCGGAAAGGTGTAGGCCGGCCCCGCCCATTGCAGGAGGAAACGCGCGTCGGGCACCCAGCCGATCAGGCGGTCGCAGTCGGTGGGTGTGAAGGGTTCGAGCGTGAACATGGAAACGGCGCGCCCGACCCGAAGCCTCAGCCGTAGGCGCCCATGTCGTGGAAGCCGAGGATGCGCTTCCGCGTCGGCGTCAGGCGATCGACGACCTCCTGCGGCATCTTGTAATTCATGAAGGGATAAAAACGCTGCGACACCCAGCGGCGGGCGAAGGGCGTTTGGAGCACCCACCGGATTTTGCCGTTGGAGAGATTGGGGCCGCCGCGGTGCCAGACCTGGTCGTTCCAGAGCACGAGGGTGCCGGCCTTGCCCGCGGAACTCACGTAGCTGCGGCCTTCGTAAGTGGGGTTGCCGTTGGCGTCGTTGTCGGCCGGGGTCGGGATGCGACCGGCGCGATGGCTGCCGGGGATGAGGTGCGTGGGCCCCATCTCCTCGTCCACGTCGCACAGGTAATAGTTCATGTTGATCGTGAACACGGGCACGGGGATCGCCGGGTCGAGCTTGAGGCCCTCGGGGATCGGGAAGCGGCACGCGTCGTCGAGGTGCCAGAAGGAAATGGTCTTGCCCGGCATCGTGCGCAGGCCGGTGAGGGCGATGGCGTGGTAGTTGTCGCCGAGGAGGGCGGCCATGAGCTCGGCCACGCCCGGGTGATCGAGCATGAAGTCAAACTCCGGGCCCTCCTCGAAGAGCTTGGAGCGCCAGATCTCCGGCATGTGGTGCAGCTCGGCGTCCTCGCTGCGTTTGCTGAAAGCGCGCTCGAGGCCGGCCTTTAGGATGGCGATCTCGGCGGCCGAGAGAATGTCGGGGAGCACAAGGAAACCGTCGCGATGAAACTGCGCGAGGACCTCGGGCGTGGGTTTGACGATCTGGGGCATGGGGGAAAGGGGGTGGACCGAGCGAGCCGCGCGGGTTTCGCACGGGCGGCGGGGTAAAGGCCACTAGAAAATGGCCGGCGACCATTTTAACCACGGATGACACGGATCGGGATGCCGGTGTCGCGGGTTGACCGCGGGGGGCAAACGGTTGTGCTGGCGGGGATGCAACCCGCACTCCTCGTCCTCGCCGCCGGCATGGGCTCGCGCTACGGCGGCCTCAAGCAGATCGACCCGGTCGGTCCCTCCGGCGAGACGGTGCTCGACTACGCGGTGTTTGATGCGATCCGCGCGGGCTTCGGCCGCGTGGTGTTTGTGATCCGGCGCGATTTCGAGGACGTCTTTCGTGAAAAGATCGGCGCCAAGTACGCGGGGCGCATCGCGGTGGACTACGTTTTCCAGTCGCTCGACGCGCTGCCCGAGGGGCGCACGCCGCCGGCGGGCCGCGAGAAACCCTGGGGCACGGGCCACGCCGTGTGGTGCGCGCGCGACGTCGTGCGCGAGCCCTTCGCGGTGATCAATGCGGATGATTTCTACGGGGCCGACTCCTTTGCCCAGCTGGGGAAGTTTTTAAAGAGCCCGGCGGCCTCGCCGCGCGGCTTTGACCCAATGTCAGGTCACCGCACGCCGAAGACGGTGCAGGCGCAGTTCGCGATGGTGGGCTTCCGCCTCAGCAACACGCTGTCGGAGCATGGCGCGGTCTCGCGCGGCATCTGCGAGACCGGTGCGGACGGCAAACTCGCGTCGATCACCGAGCGCACGGGCATCCTCGCGACGGAGGTCGGCGCGGGCAAAACGTACTCGGGCGCGGAGATCGCCTCGATGAACTGCTGGGGTTTCACGCCGGCGCTGTTTGCGGGGCTGGACCGGCAGTTCACGGCGTTTCTCGCCGAGCGCGGGGGTGAGCCGAAGGCGGAGTTTTACCTGCCTGCCGCGGTGTCGGCGATGATCGCAAACCACGAGGCCGAGGTGCGCGTGCTGCCGACGGAGAGCGCGTGGTTTGGCGTGACGTACCGCGAGGACCGCCCGCGCGTGGTCGCGGCCATCGCGGAGCTCGTGGCCGTCGGGAAGTATCCCGCGAAGCTCTTTTAGTTTTTACACGAAGATCGCAAAAGAAGCGAAGGAAGCAGGCTGAAGGCTTTGTGGGCTTTGCGGCCTTGGTGTAAAAATCCGACCCCTTTACCCCATGAACCCCTGGCCTGTGCTCAAGTCGTACTCCGGTGAAAAACTCGCACGCGTGGCGCTGCCGGTCGGCGGGATCGGCACGGGCACGGTGTCGCTTTGCGGGTGGGGCGGGTGGCGGCACTGGGAAACGGCCAACCGCCCGGCGAAAGGGTTCACGCCGACGGGACAGGGGAGCGGACCGTTTTTCGCGTTGCGCTGCGCGCGCAAAGGCGAGGCGCCGGTTACTCGGTTGCTCGAAGGCACGCTGCCGGTCGGAGACTGGGAAGGTCAGGAGGGCTCGGGCGCGGCTAATGCGGGGCTGCCGCGGTTTCGCGGGTGCACGTTTCACGCGGCGTACCCGCTCGCGGCGGTCGAGCTGAGCGATCCGGCGGTACCGCTGCGGGCGACGCTGGAGGTTTTCAATCCGCTGATCCCCGGCGACGCGGACGCGAGCGGGCTGCCCGTGGCGCTGGTGCGGGTACGGCTGAAAAATCCCACGAAGACGGCGATCGCGGCGTCGGTCGCGGCGGTGCTGCCCAACTACGTCGGCATGGATGGTTTCGAGCTGAAGCTGGATGATTTCCGCGGGCGGCTCTACCCGACCGGTGCGAGCAAGAACCGCAACACCTGGCGCGAGGCCGGCGGCCTGCGCGGGCTCGTGCTCGACTCGGCGGGCGTGGCTCCGACGCATCCGGCGTGGGGCAACCTCGCGCTGGCGACGACGGCGCGGCGCGGCGTGACGCACCGCACGGGCTGGAAGGATTTCGCGTGGGGCGCGGACTCGATGCTGGATTTTTGGGACGATTTTTCCGCCGACGGCAAACTCGGGCCACGCGAGACACAGAACGATACGCCCAACTCCTCCCTCGCCGTCGCGCTCGAGGTGCCGGCGGGTGGGGAGCGCACGGTGGAGTTCATCATCGCGTGGCATTTTCCGAACCGGGAAAACTGGGGTCGCTCGCCGGGCGTGGAGCGCGTGATCGTGGGCAATTTTTATACGACGCAGCACGCCGATGCGTGGGCGGCGGCGGCGCATGCGGCGAAGCACTGGCGCAGGTTGGAGCGCGACACCGTGGCGTTTGTGCGCGGTGTGGCCGAGAGCGATCTGCCGGCGGAGGTACGTGAGGCGGCGCTCTTCAACCTCTCGACACTGCGCTCGCAGACGTGTTTCCGCACGGCGGACGGACGCTTCTACGGCTGGGAAGGCATCTTCGACCGACAGGGGAGTTGTCATGGCAGTTGCACGCACGTGTGGAACTACGAGCACGCGACGGCGCACCTGTTTCCCGCGCTGGCGCGCTCGATGCGCGAGGTGGAGTTTTCCGAGTACGCGATGGAGGAGGATGGGTTTATGGGTTTTCGCGTGGCGCTGCCGCTGAAGAAAAGCACGAGCTACCGGCTCGCGGCGGCCGACGGCCAGATGGGCTGCCTGATCAAACTGCACCGCGAGTGGCGGCTCTCCGGCGACACGGCGTGGCTGCGCGCGCGCTGGCCGTGGGCCCGCCGCGCCCTGGAGTACGCGTGGCTCCCCGGCGGCTGGGATGCGGACCAGGACGGCGTGATGGAAGGCTGCCAGCACAACACGATGGACGTGGAGTATTTCGGGCCCAATCCGCAGATGGCCTCGTGGTACCTCGGCGCCCTGCGCGCGGGCGAGGCGATGGCGCGGGCCCTCGGTGAAGAAGATTTCGCGGAGAAATGTCGCGGCCTGCACGAGCGCGGGCGCGCATGGGTCGATGCGAAGCTTTTCAACGGCGAGTACTACGAGCACGAGGTGCGCCCGGCCGGCACGTGGGAAGCAGTGCGCTCGGAGCTGGTGATCGGTCGCGAGCAGAAAAATCCCGCTGATCCCGACTACCAGCTCGGCGCGGGCTGCCTCGTCGATCAGCTCGCGGGTCAGGTGAACGCGCACTTCGAAAATCTCGGGCACGTGCTCGACGCGAAGCACCAGCGCGCGACGCTGAGTGCCGTGCTGAAGCACAACCGCCGGCGCGGCTTCGACGGACATTTTAACCACATGCGCAGCTATGCGCTGGGTGATGAGACGGCGCTGCTCATGGCGTCTTACCCGCGCGGGCGGCGGCCGGCGCGGCCGTTTCCGTACTACACGGAGGTAATGACGGGCTTTGAGTACTGTGTGGCGGTACACCTCGCGCAGGAAGGCCGCGCGCGCGAGGCGCTGCAGGTGGTGCGCGACATCCGCGCGCGCTACGACGGGCGGAAGCGCAACCCTTTCGACGAGGCCGAGTGCGGACACCACTACGCGCGCGCGCTTAACACCTGGGGCCTGATCCCCGCGCTCACGGGCTTTCAGTATTCGGCGCTCACGCAGTCGCTCGCGTTTGCGGCGAGTGCGAAGCGTGTGCGGTGGTTTTGGTCCACCGGTGCGGCGTGGGGCATGGTCGAACTCGTGCCCACGCGGGGGCGTACGAAGGTCACGCTCACCTGCGACCGCGGGCGATTGACGCTCCGAAGTTTCGCCGTGGGCAAAACCGGGAAAACGTTTCCCCGTGCGAAAACGCTCGCGCCCGGGCGGCCCCTGACGGTTGAAATGTAACCCGCCGCATGAGCAACACCCCTGTCCCCGTTGATTTTTCCGAGGTTTTCGCCGCCTTTGCCACCGAGGGCGCCTTTGTCTCCGCCGCCGCCTACGGCAGCGGCCACATCAACGAGACCTACCTCGTCGTGACAAACACCGCGCGCGGACCGCGGCGCTACGTTTTCCAGAAGGTCAACCACCGCATCTTCAAAAACGTGCCCGCGCTGATGGAGAACGTGCGCCGGGTGACGGAGCACATCCGCGCCAAGGTACGCGCCTCCGAGGGCGAGGCCGCGGCGCGGCGGGCGCTGACGATCGTGCCGACGCGCGATGGCCGCACGTTCACGCAGGATGCCGGCGGCGGTTACTGGCGCGCGTACGATTTTGTCGAAGGTTCGCACACGGTGGACCGCGTGGAGACCGAGGCGCAGGCGCGCGTAGCGGCCCGGGCGTTTGGCGATTTCCAGGCGCAGCTGGCCGACCTGCCGGGCGGACGCCTGCACGAGACGATTCCCAATTTTCATCACACACGCAGCCGCTTTGAGACATTTCGCGGTGCGGTCACGGCGGACGCGGTAAAGCGCGCGGCGGAAGTGCGGGCCGAGATCGACTTCGCGTTTTCGCGCGAGGCCGATGCGGACGTGCTGCTCAGCCGGCTGGCGCGCGGCGAGGTGTCCGAGCGTGTCACGCACAACGACACGAAGATCAACAACGTGATGCTCGACGACGCCACGGGCCGCGCCGTGACCGTGATCGACCTCGACACGATCATGCCGGGGCTGCCGCTGTACGACTTCGGCGAGATGATGCGCACCTCGGCGAGCTCGACCTTTGAGGACGATCCCGTCGCGGAAAACATGAAGGTGCGCCTGCCGCTCTTCCGCGCGCTGGTCGAAGGCTACCTTGGCTCGGCAGTCGGCGGCGTGCTGAACGCGGTCGAGCGCGACCACCTCGGCTTCGCGGGCAAGCTCATGGCCTACGAGAACGGCATCCGTTTCCTGACGGACTACCTGCAGGGCGACACCTACTACAAGATCAAGCACCCGCGCCACAACCTGGAGCGCTGCCGCACGCAGTTCGCGCTGGTCCGCAGCATCGAGGTCGAGATGGATGCGATGCGGAAAATCGTCGAAGAGGTATCTAAGTGATGAGACACGAATTCCACGAATTTAACACGAATCATAATTCGTGAGTCATTCGTGCAATTCGTGTAAAAACTTCCCATGAAATTTTCCCGTCCTGAAGCCGATGTGTATGTGCCGGATGGCGGCGGTGCGGCCGCGGCACTCGCGCGCACCACGCACCTCTGCGTGATCGCGCACCAGGACGACATCGAGATCAACGCCTACCCGGCGGTCGCGGAGTGCTATGGGCGCAAGGACCGGTTTTTCACTGGCGTGGTCGTGACCAACGGCGCGGGCTCGCCGCGCAGCGGTCCTTTCGCGAGCTATACCGACGAGCAGATGAAGGCCGTCCGCGTGGAGGAACAGCGTGCGGCGGCGCGGCTCGGAAAATATAATCTCCAGCTGCAGCTCGCGCACCCGAGTGCGGACGTGAAAAAATCGGGTAACGCGAGCGTGCTCGCGGATCTCGTCGCGATCTTTGCCGCGTGCCGCCCGGAGGTGGTCTATCTCCACCAACCGCTCGACAAGCACGACACGCACGTCGCGGTGCTGCTGCGCTGTATCGAAGCGATCAGGAGTTTGCCGACGGCGGCGCGGCCGAAGCGCGTGATCGGCGTCGAGGCTTGGCGCGGATTGGAGTGGCTGCTCGACGAGGCGAAGGTGCCGCTTGACTGCAGCGCGCACCCGGAGCTGGCGGTGCCGCTCATGCAGGTCTTCGCCTCGCAGATCGCCGGCGGCAAGCGCTACGACGTCGCCGCCATCGGCCGCCGCGAAGCCAACGCGACCTTCCACACCTCGCACGCGACGGACAAGTTTTCGTCAGTGGCGTGGGCGGTTGATCTCACCTCGCTCGTCGCCGACGACAAACTCAGCGTGGCGGATTTTTCCCTCGGCCTCGTTGACCGCGTGCGTGAGGACGTGGCCGAGCGATTGAAGAAGCTGGGGTGAGCTAGTTTTTAGCCACAGATTACACAGATGGGCACAGATGAGGAGGGCCTTAAGCTATCTGGGCCCATCTGTGTAATCTGTGGTTAAGAATTCCTACGGAAATCACTTCTCCGACACCAAGCGCACCAGCGCCGGCTCGTCTTCGACGAGGTCGGGGAAGCGGCCGATGTCGGGATTGAGGAAAAAGTTGTCGTGGAGGTCGTCGTTGGCGGTGGAGACCTCGCCGATGATGCAGTCGTCGCTTGACGGGAAAAACTCGTGCCAGATGCCGGGGACCAGTGTCACGCGCGAGCCGGCGGCGAGGACGAGGGCTTCGCCGGGTTTCAGGGCGCGGGGCTGACCGTCGACGGGGACGGTGAAGGTCGCGGGCTGGGTGGTGCCGGGCTCGGGACGCTTGGGCCAGAGGCGCAGGGTGAGCTCGCCGGTGCGGCAGATGATGTCTTCCTTTTTCTTCGCGTGCGTGTGGCAGGGCGTCGTCTGGCCGCGGTGTGCGAACATGAGTTTCTCGCAGTACTCCACCTCGGTCGCGAGGTTGATGACCGTGAGGCCGTAGCGGGGGAAATCGCCGAGGCCGAAGTCGGTGATGTCCCAGCGCGGGTGCGGCGGCTGGGTCCAGTGGTGGCGGGCGAAGCAGGCGGCGGCGGCGCGGTAGGCGGCGTTGATCTCGGAGCGTTTCATGGGGTCGATCACTTAAACCACGAAATACACGAAATACACGAAAGGAAAATCAAGCGGGGACGATGGAGGATTTTAACCGCGAATGAACGCGATAATACCCACCAAGACACTTTGACCACAGACGCACACGGATGAACCCGGATTAGGATTGAGGCGCGAGGGATGGGACTTCGGGCAAATTCGGGTTATTCGTGGTTAGCTTGCTTTGAAAAAGCGGGGTTCTAAGGTGGTGGGACAACCATGCTGAGCTGGCCGACGGAGCTTTTTATCATCTGTTTGCTTGTTCTAGCCAACGGCTTGCTCGCCATGGCGGAGACGGCCGTCGTGCGCGTGCGCAAATCGCGGCTGAAGGAGCGCGCCGCCCAGGGTCACGCCGGCGCGGCCAAGGCCCTCGAGCTCGCGGAGCACCCGGCGCGGTTTTTGGCGCTGGTGCAGTTCTGGCTCACGTTGTCGGGCATGATCGCCGGCGTGCTCGGCGGCGCGGAGCTGGCGGCGGACCTCACCGCGTGGCTCACAGCCCACGATGTGGCGGAGGCGACCGCGCGGATCCTGGGCTTTGTGCTGGTGACGGGGGGGCTCACGGGCTTCATGCTGCTGTTCGGCGAACTCGTGCCGAAGCGCGTGGCGCTCGCCTATCCGGAGCAGGTGGCGGCGCTGCTCTCGGGCCTGATGCAGAAACTGGCGTGGCTGGCCTCGCCGTTTCTCCGGCTACTCGAGCTGGCGACCAACTTCGTCGCGCGCGTGCTGCAGGTGCGCACGCGGCCGGCGGCGGAGACGGTCGGCGACGAGGAGGTGCGCGCGCTGGTCGAGCAGGGCCTGCACGCCGGCGTATTTCACCGCGCGGAGAAGGAGATGGTGGACCGCGTGCTCGCCCTCGACCAGCTGCCGGTGACGACGATCATGACGCCGCGCCCGAAGATCGTTTTCCTCAACCTCGACGATCCCGAGGAGACCAACTGGCGCAAGATCGTGACGAGCGGCCACTCGTATTTCCCCGTGTACCAGACGCAGCGCGACCAGATCGTGGGCATGGTGGCGGTGAAGGCGCTGTGGGCACACTCGGCCATCGGCCTGCCCACGACGCTGAAGAACCTCCTCATGCCGCCGCTCACCGTGCCGGAAACCTCCACCGCGGTCCAGGTGCTCGAGCAGTTCAAGAAATCCGGCCGGCACACGGCGATCGTGATCGACGAGTTTGGCATGCCGCAGGGCATGGTGACGCTGATCGACGTGCTGGAGGCGATCGTGGGCGACCTGCCTGACCGGGGCAAAAACGAGCAGCCCGAGGCGAAGAAGCGCGAGGATGGCTCGTGGCTCGTCGATGCGACGCTGCCCACCACGGATCTGAAAACGATGCTCGCACACACGGGCGACCTGCCGCACGAGCAGGAGGCGGATTTCCAGACGCTCGGCGGCTTTGTGATGACGCATTTCGGGCGCATCCCGGCGGCGGGCGACTACTTCGACTGGGCCGGCTGGCGCTTCGAGGTGATGGACATGGACAAGCGCCGCGTGGACAAGGTGCTGATCAGCAAGACGCCCGCGCCCGCCGCGGCGGAGAAATCGGCTTAACTGCAGCAGCGGTAATTTTTCCGCCGGTTTCTTAACAAGAAATCCTTTGCCAACGCGAAGGACGGGCCGACACTGCGCGCATGTCTCCGGACGAAAAGCCATGCAAGACACCTTCACCGGAAACCCCACGCTCGTCCGCGGCCGGCAACTCCCGGGACAAGAAGCCCGGCGCGCTCTTCAACACGATCACGAGCGACGACTGGCGGCGCTCGCTCGCCTCCGCGCGGCGGCAGCCGAATGCGGTGTCGGCGAAGATTCGGACCGCGATCTCGTCACGCTCGGAGAAGACGAAGTAGCCCTGCTCGAGCCGACCGACGCCACCTGGGCGGAGCTCGGCGCGGCGATCCGCGGGCTGCGCGCGTTGTGGCCGCTGCGGCGGCTCAGCGACTTCGGCTTTCCCGACGGCGACGAGATCGAGAATCCCCTCGAGGAGCCCAACGCCCGGCTGCGGCGCATCGGCGGCGGCGTGGAGGCGTGGGCCTACGCGGCGGAGACGGACGGCTCGGTGTACAAATTCTACCTCCCGCGCGAGGGCAAGCGCATCGGCAGCGTGTTCGGCTTCCGCCGCGGCGCGGAGGGCTTCGACGGCCTCACCGCCGAGGCGCAGCTGGGCGACTACCGCGGGCTACTGGAAAAACTCCTGCTGATCCACGCGCTCGGCGGCATGGCGTCGGAAGTCGTGGCGGTGACGCCCGAGGGCATCGTCGTGGCGAAGCAGGCGCTGGGCGACCCGCTCCCGCAGGGCGGGGACACCTCGCGCTCCCTGCCGGAAAACCTGGTGGAGATACCCTCGCGCTTCCTGCGCGCCAACCGCGATCACCCGCGGCTCTTCTTCTTAAATGACCGGCCGTGGCTCGTGGCCGACCTGCACGCGCGGAATTTCGTGCGCTGCAGCGACGGCGAGCTGCGGGTGATCGACCTCGTGGCCGCGCCATGGCCGGCGTACGCCGCGGTGGCGGATCCGCTCATCGCCGGCTGGCTGGAGCGCGTGCGGCACGACCCGCTCGCCGGCGTGCTCGGTGCGGTGAACGACGACGAGCTCTAAACCACTGGAGAATGGCCCGGCGAGTTGAACCGAATCACCGTTTAACGCCCGGCGGAAATTCCCCGTCCAGCTTCTGCTGAATCTGCTTGTCCGAGAGCATGGGGTAGAGCTTGCGGATCTCGGTCTCGCGCGCGGCGCGCTTCGCGGCCGGGTTGGCAAACGTGGGGTTCGCGTAATCGTCCCGCGCCGACGTGGGGCCGCTGGAGCAGGCGGAGACGAGCAGGAGACCGATCATGGCTGCACAGGGGGTAATCTGTTTCATCGGGGAGCCTTCACCCGCAGCATCAACGGTTGTAACGTGATCTGCAATACCGGGCTGACGGCGCGCGGACAAAAAAACGCCGTCCGGCACTGGGCGCGGACGGCGTTGAAAGGAAGGGTAAGGGACTCAGCTCTTCCGGCCGGCGATGACCTCGAGGATGGCGGCGGCCTGGGTGTCGGTCGTGCCCTTGTAGTCGGTGTAAACGATCTTGCCGTCCTTGATGAGGTAGGCGGAGCGGTGGGCGAAGCCGCCCATCATCGTCGGCACGCCGAAGGCTTTGATCACGGCCTTGTCCGTGTCGGCGATGAGCGTGAAGGGCAGGCGGTACTTTTCCTTGAAGGCTTTCTGGTCGGCGACGCCGTCATGGCTCACGCCGATGACCGCAACGCCCTGCTTGGTGAGGGCCTCGTAGCCGTCGCGCAGCGAGCAGCCCTGCTTGGTGCAGCCGGGTGTGTCGGCCTTGGGATAAAAATAAACCAGCGTGTACGGTTGTTTCGCGTACACATCGGCGAAATTGAGCGAGGCGCCGGTCTCGGTGACACCGGTGACGGCGGGCGCCGCGTCGCCGACCTTGAGCGGTTCGGCATTGGCGGCGGAGAACAGGAGGGAGGAGATAGCCATGAGGAGGAAGGGGCGGAGTTTCATGCCGGACAAGGCTAGCCGACACCGGCGAAGGTGCAAGCCGGACGATGAAATTGCGATGACGATCACAGCACGCGCGCGTGCTGCGATATTTTCACGGACAACAAGCGCAAGGTCGAAAAGTTCCGGCGCGCAGGAAAATTTCGGGAAATTATTTCCGACGGAACACTCCTGAAAACTGCGGTCAAAAGAGACCCCGACATTCGGCCAGCCGAAGTCGGCTAACCGTCAGAAACCTAAAAAAAATGAAACAGACAAAGAACATTAAATCCTCGATTTTGGCCGCGGCGCTTGCGCTCGGCCTGGTGGCCACGGCTACCGCGCAGAGCGTCACCACGACGCCCGCGGCGACCGACGAAGGCGCCGGCCTGCTGGGCACCAACTACGCCCAGCTCTCGCTGAACTATCTCGATCTGAACGGCGGTCCGCCGAGCGTGGCCCGCGGCTTCAACTTCGCCTACAACCAGAAGGTCTCGTCCGCCGTCGACTTCAATGCCGACTACGACTGGGCCCGGGCTGAGGCTTACGGTTCGCACCTCACGCAGCAGAAGGTCAACTTTGGCGCGACGGCCTACTCTCCCCTCGAGTGGGGCAAGGCGTACGTCCAGGTGCTCGGCGGCTGGGTGTGGCAGAAAGCGGGCTCGTTCAAGGACGACTCGTTTGCCTACACGCTCGGCACCGGTGTCGAGTTCACGGTGGCGCCGAAGCTCTCGCTGACGCCCTACGTGAACTTCGTCCGCGCGACGGGTTTCAGCCAGAATGAGTACGACTTCGGCGTGAAGGCGGCCTACCGCCTGAACAAGGAGTGGAGCCTCACCGCCCGTGCGCAGTACGACGCCGTGGAGCACAGCTCCGATGCGGCCGAGTACTCCCTCGGCGCGGCGTATCACTTCTAATAGTACGATACGAATCGTCGGCTAGTTTAGCTTAACGAACCACGGCGTGGCAACGCGCCGTGGTTTTTTGCGCCCACAAGGGCCCGGGCGCGGTCAGGCCGACCACCAGAGTTTTTCCAATTCCTCGAGCCGGGTGACTTCAGCGGGGCGCCGGTCGCCGAGGAAGGTCTGGAACCACCCGAGGTTGCTGTAGCGGTGGAGGATCAGGTAGCTCATCAGGAGGCGTGGCGAGGTGGCCGGGTTCCACGGGTAGCCGTAGCCGCGCAGAAAGGAGCGGAGCAGAGGCGGGCGGCCCAAGGTCAAGAAGACTGGCACACCGGTGAAATCGTACTCGGGCGCACCAACCGTCGAAGGCTCGAAGTCGATCATGCTGGTGACCGTGAGCTGTGTGGGATCGACGAAGATGTGCTCCAACATCAGTTCGGTGTGGAGAAAGGTCACGGGGGCGGTGGCGATGCGGTCGAGGGCCGGCGCGAGATAGGCGGGGAGCTGTGCGAGGAGATTTTCGGATAGGCCGGTTTTGCTGTGATGCTCGATGACGTTGGCCACTTGCTGAGTCATGAATGAGCGCCACGCGGCGGTCTCGGCGGGAGTCGGAGTATGCAGGCGATGCAGGGCGGCGGTAGCGGCACCAATACTTTCGAGGAGCGTGGCGCGCTGAGTGTCGTCCGCCGTGGGCCACAGCGTGGCAAGTTGCACGCCGGGCACGCGGGTCATGAGGAGGTAGTGCCACGTCTCGACGGTGCCGCAGGCGCGGATCTGCGGGATGGCAAAGGGTGGGCGCCCGGCGAGGAGGCGGAGGGAGGAGAGTTCGTTGTCGTAGAACTCGCGGCAGATCTCGGGGAAAAGTTTCAAGATGAGGTCGTCGTTGACGGCAAAGACGGGCATCGAGCCGCCGTGGGTGTTGGCGAGGACGGCGGTGGCCGCGTCGGCGAGACCGCAGAGGTGGAGAATGTGGCGCAGGCCAGGCTCGAAGGCGCCGAGATTCTTGCGGTTCTGCGCGAGGGCGGTGCGATCGGTGAGGAGAGGGAGGCGCATGGGCGGGGAATGGGGCGCTAATTCCCTTTACGGCACATGTGGGGCGCGGTCACGCGGTGAAGTGGTTTTATTTTTGATTAGGAGGTGGGGCGGTGGCGTCCACGATCCAGACTAAGATATTCGTGAAGGCGGAAAATGCGGCCGCCGATCCGCCGGGCGCGCCGCTTATCCTCTCCGGCGTTGCGGCGGTAGGCGCGCTGCGGCTCATGGCGGCGATGGAGTTCTCCGCCGCCCTTATCGTCCGACCACCGCCGCCCCTGCCGCCCGGCACCGCGCCGGCGCGGGTATGGCCGGGTTGGCTGGCTGCCGGCGCGGGGATCGGGGTGCTGGTCGGTAGTCTCTGCGCCATTACGGGCGTGGGGCCGTGGTGGATGACGCTGCTGCCGGTACTGATTTTGGCTCCCGCGTGGCTGCTGGTGGTGGCGGTCCACGCAGGCGGCCACCTCGCGGGAGGCTGGGCGACGGGCGGAAAATTTCTGCTCTGCGCGGTCGGGCCTTTGCGCTGGCAGTGCACCCCGGCGGGTGTGCGCTTTTACTGGAACCGGCGGTTTAACGTCCTCGGCGGGCTGGCGGCATGCCTGCCGTTGGATCCGGCGCGAGTGACGCCGCGGCGACTCGCGGTGATGATCGCGGGCGGACCGCTGGCCAGCGCCCTGCTTGCGCTCGCTGGGCTGGGGGTGGCGCGGGCGATGCGCGGCGCGGCGGACCTCGCGGGCCGGTGCGCGCACGGGTGTGCGCTGGAGGTCGCTGGGTTGTCGCTGTTGGTGCTGGCGCTGACGGTTTTCCCGCGCACTCAAAACGGCTTCAAGTCCGATGGCCGGCGAGTGCTTGAACTGCTGCGCGGCGACCGGCGCTCCCAGCAGGAGATGGCGATGATCACGCTCACGGCCCTCGGGCTCGTGGGCGTGCGGCTGGCCGACTACGACCCGCGGCTGGTCGCGCAGGCCACCGCGCTGCGCGACGGCTCACTCTCCGATCTCGGGGGACAGCTGATCGGCTACTACCACGCGGCCGATCTCGGCGAGACGGGGCGCGCGCAGGTCTTTCTCGACCGGATGGTCGAAGGCGAGGGGCAGCTCATGCCCTTCGTGCGCGATGTCGTGCGTTGTGAATACGCGTGGTTTCTCGCGACGCACGCCGGCGAGCCGATGATGGCGCGGGCGTGGCTCGATGGGGCAGGGCCGGCGGAGTTTGACCCGGCGGTGCGGCTGCGCGCCGAGGCGGCGGTGCTGCTGGCGGAAGGCCGGCGGGCGGAGGCCGCAGCGCGGGCGAAGGAAGGGCTCCAGGCGCTCGCGCACCGGAGCCCGGGTCTGGTGAAGAACGCGTTTGCCGAGGAGGCGCTGGAGGACCTGATCAGGCGCGCGGAGGGTGGGGCGGTGTAGCGATAAGGGACTGCGGCAAGGACGTCGCAGCCACTGCGCTCTTATTCCAAGCCGGTGACGGCGATGTCGTTGGGGTAGTCCACGGTGAACTTCACGGTGAGCTCGCGTTTTTCGGCGGGCTTCAGGTCGAGGGTCCACTTGAGCGTGCCCTCGTCGGTGGGCTTGATCTCGCGCGCGTCGGGCGAGAGGAGTTTTACCACGATCTTCTCATTGCGCGAGAGCGGCACCTGGTCGGCGACGATCACGCGCTCGGCGGTCTTCTTGTTGTTCTGGATCGTGATGAGGTACTCGTAGGTGATGCGCTTGCCGGAGTTGGTCAGGCCGGTGTCCTCGGTGAATTTTTTCACGCGCTTGTGCTTCACGCTGATCCCCTCGTCGGCGCCGAGCGCGAGGTCGAACTTTTCGCCGGCCATCACGGTGCGCAGCGGGCTCGTGGCGACGAAGGTGCCGTCGAGAAAGACGTTCATCGCGCCGGCGAGGAGGGGGAAGTCGGAGTTGTTGAAGACCTTGGCGGTGAGGTAGGCCGTGGCCTGGAGCTTCGGCACGGTGAGGTACTCGGGCGCGGCGGCGAGCTTGGCGGTGGTGATCGGAACCTTCTGCGGCGAGTTGTCGCTCGGCACGCTGGCCGGCGCGGCGATCTTGAACGAGGCGCTGGTGGCGGCGGCCTCGACGGTGGCTTGGGCGGCGGTGGCGTCGTACACAGGGGCCGGCGCATTGCTGGTCAGCGACTGCATGTTCACGGCAGCAAGGTTGGCTTTAAGGTAGCCCTCGTCTTTGGATTTCGCGGCGCGTTCGTTAAAAAGACCACCGGTGACAATGAGATTGGCAGGCGCTCTCGCCACAAACACATCCAGGCTCCACGGCTCGATCTGCGGCGCGGCGCCGCCGAGGCCGGGGCGGGCGGTGGAGAGGGTGAGGGCGACGTTGTTCCAATCCTCGCCGGTATTCTGACGGACGATACCGAAGTAGCCGAGGCTCACGGTGCGTTCGGCGCTCTGCACGCGGGCGTCGTAGCCCGGCGTCCAGCCCGCGCCGGGCACGGCGTAGGCGAGCGCGAGGTCGATCCGGCCGGCCTGCGGGGCGGAGACGCGTACGGTGACCGTCTGGTAGTTTTTACCGCCGGTGCCGTCGCGGAGCTCGTTGAGCTGGGCCTGCGCAGCGGCGATCTTTTCCTTTAATGTTTCCCGCTCGGCGTCGAGGTCGGTGCCGGCGGTGGCGAGCTTGGCCTTTTGTTCGGTGAGGTAAGCCATCGAGTTGCCGAGGTCCTTCACGTCGGGACGGGGCACGTCCTTGGCGGGCGGGGCAAACAGCGCGACCTGCATCTGGTCGAGCATGGCGGCCTGGGCGTTGAGGAGGTTGCCGCGCTCGTCGAGGCCGCGGTTTTGGTGGAGCAGGGCCTTGAGCTCGTCTTCAAGTTGCTTGGCCCGGGGGTTGGGCGTGGTGACGACATAGGTTCGCTTGGCACTGACATCGAGGATCGTGGCCTGGGCGGTGCCCTGGCCGCTGACCTGGAGGGAGCGGTCGTCGAGGCCGGCGGGGAGGTTGGCGAAGGCGAGCTCGGTCACCCCGGCGGGCAGGTCGAGGCTGGCGGTGCGGGTGACGACGGCGCGGTCCGTGTAAACCGTGACGGCCGTGATGGTGGAGGCGGCGGGGGTAGGGTCGGCCTGCAGGATGGGACCGGCGGCCAGCAAGCCGAGGAGGAGGGGGAGGAGCTTTTTCATAAACATAGGATTGGCGGCGGGGTATGACCGCATGATCGGTAAAACGCTCCCATTTGCAAAAACTTAGCCCCGGTGGCCCGGAATGCCGCCCGCCGGCCCGAGATTTTGCCGGAACCTAGGGCCTTATGGGGCACACTAACGGCCCGGTGACAGCCCCATTTCATGGACCGACAAAGTGCAGCCTGCCCGTGGCGGGAGCTTGCGTCAGGCAGGCCGGTTGGCTTTCCATAGACCCCCGTTTAGCGGAGAAACGTTGCAGCTTCCGGCTGCCCGTGTCCTTCTAGGCGTCTTTTTCGACTCTCCGCAATCGCTTTATATCATGCTTAATGCCTCCGTTTTTCGCCCCGTTTGGCGCAGCCTTGCCCTCGCGGTCCTGACCGCGTTTGTGTGCTCGCTCCCCGCCCGGGCCTCGGCCGTGGACGACGGCTTCAACCCCAACGTCAACGGTCCCATCTTCGCCACGGCGACGCAGCCCGACGGGCAGATCCTCATTGCCGGTGCGTTCACCACCATCACGCCCAACAACGGCGCGCCCGTCACCCGCAACAATATCGCCCGCCTCAAGCCCGACGGCTCCGTTGACGCCACGTTCGACCCGAACATCAACTTCCAGGTCAGCGCCATGGTGCTGCAGCCCAATGGCCAGATCCTCATCGGCGGCAAGTTCACCGTCATCCAGCCCAATGGCGGCGCCAACGGCTTCCTGCGCAACCGCATCGCCCGCCTCAATGCCGACGGCACGCTCGACCAGAGCTTCGATCCGAATTGCGGCGATCCCGCCACCGGCGGCTCCCTGACCCCGCAGGTCAACACCATCCTCCTCCAGCCCGACGGCAAGATCCTGATCGGCGGCGGCTTCACCTCCCTGCAGCCCAATGGCGCGACCTCCGCCACGCCCGTCAACCGCCTCGCCCGCCTCAAGGCCGACGGCACGCTCGACTCCTCGTTCAATCCCAATGTCACCATCAACAACATGGTTTGGGCGCTGGCCATGCAGCCCGACGGTAAGATCCTCGTCGGCGGCGGCTTCACCGCCCTGACGCTGCCCAACGAGGCCAACGCCCCGCAACGCGACCGCCTCACCCGCCTGAACCGCGACGGCACGCTCGACCTGACCTATCTCCACACCAACCCCGACAACCTCGTCACCGCCATCGCGCTCCAGCGCGACGGTCGCATTCTGGTCGGCGGCAACTTCGGCAAGTTCATCGTGGATCCCGGCGCCGATCCCGTCGTGCGCAATCACCTGGCCGGCCTTACCTCCACCGGCGCCATCGACACCACCTTCGTGCCCGATGCCAACGGCAACATCACCTCCCTCGTCGTGCAGCCCGACGGCAAGCTGCTCGTCGGCGGCTATTTCAGCGTCCTTCGGTCGAATGATTTCACCACGGTGCCGACCCGCGGCTTTATCGGCCGTTACAACACCGACGGTTCGCTCGACCTCGATTTCACCCCCTCGGCCAACTACGCCGTCCTTTCCATCTCCCTCCAGGCGGACAACCGGATCGTCGTCGGTGGTAATTTCAACACGTTCCAGTCCAGCGCCACCTCCATCCCGGTCACTCGCAACCGGCTCGCCCGCCTCAATACCGACGGCACCCTCGACAAGACCTTCGAGCCCGACTCTGCCGGCCGGCCCTTCACCGCGGCCGTCCAGTCTGACGGCAAGCTCATCGTGGCGGGCAATTTTTCCAGTGTCGGCGGCGTGACCCGACTGGGTCTGGCCCGCGTCAGCAGCGACGGCACGGTGGACCCGAGCTTCTCCCCTGTGGTCAACGGGCCCATCCGCGCCGTGGCGGTGCAGGGCGACAAGATCCTCATCGCCGGCTCCTTCACGACCGTCACCTCGAGCGGCAGCTTCACCCCGCTCGTCCGTTCCTACCTCGCCCGGCTCAATGCTGATGGCACGGTGGACGAGGGCTTCAATCCGGCCCCCAACGGCCAGATCTACTCCCTCGCGATCCAGTCCTCCGGCAGCATCATCCTCGGCGGCGTCTTCACCGCCATCTCCCGCCACAACAACGTCGATCCCAACCTCACGGACACCGACAACGACCTGCGCTTCCGCACCAACCTCGCCCGGATCAACGCCGACGGTACCCTGGATGACAACTTTGACCCCGCACCCGACGGCGCGGTCTCGGCCATCAAGATCCAGTCCGACGGCAAGATCGTCATCGGCGGCGCCTTCCTCAGCCTCCGTCCCAACGGCAGCCTCATCACCGCCACGAGCGTCCACACCGCCCGGCTCAACCCCGACGGCACCCTCGCCACGCACTTCGACCCGGCGCCCAACGGCAACGTGACCTCCATCGCGATCCAAGGCGACGGCAAGATCATCTTCGCGGGCAGCTTCACCACGATCTCGAAGCACAATAACATCGATCCCAACAGCAAGGATACCGATGACGACCGCGTGACGCGCAACCGCATCGCCCGCGTCAACGCCGACGGCACGCTCGATCTCACCTACGATCCCAACGCCAACAACACGATCGGCGCCGTCACGCTCCAAGGCGACGGCAAGCTCCTGATCGGCGGCATCTTCACCACCCTGCAGCCCAACGGCACGGCCACCGCGCTCACGCGCCAATACCTCGCCCGGCTCAACACCGACGGCACGCTGGATAACGCCTTTGACGCTGGTCTGGACCAAACCACCGACAACCAGATCACCAGCATCCTCCCCGTGAGCGGCGACAGCCAGATCTACATCATCGGCGGCTTCACGAGCGTGCACGCGACGCCGCGGCCCCACCTGGCTCGCCTCAATTCCAGCGGCGGACTCGACACGGCCTTCGACCTCGCGGTGTCCGGCAATACCAATGTCAGCTTCACCGCCCTTGCGGTCCAGGCCGACGGCAAGGTGGTCGCCGGCGGCTCGTTCAGCAGCTTTGGCGGCAGCACCAGCCGGAATCTCGCCCGCTTCCTCCCCGACAGCGCGCCGGACGCCACCTTCAGCGCCGATGTCGATGGCGCGGTCAACGCCATCCTGGTCCCGCCGCTCGGCGCCACCCTCGCCACGCAGAGCAACGGCCTCGCGTCCCTCACCAGCACCGGCCACCTCAACACGAGCTACTCCTCCACGGCGCCCACCTATAACTTCTCCGCGCTCCTCGCCTCGCGCATTTCCGGCCAGGTCCGGGCCATCGTCGTGCAGACCATGCCCAGCGGCGAAAAGAAGATCCTCGTTGCCGGCGGCTTCACCACCAACAACAGCGCCGTCGGCGGCAACCTCGTCCGCTTCAACCAGGACGGCACGCTCGACACCTCCTTCAACCCCGCGCCCGACAATAGCGTCTCCGCTATTGCGCTCGATGATCAGGGTCGCATCCTCGTCGGTGGCAGTTTCCTCAATATCGGCGGGGCCGCGCACTCCTACTTCGCCCGCCTCAGCGCCGACGGCGTGCTTGATGGCAACTTTACCTACACCGTCGATGCCCAGGTCAGCTGCATCATCGTGCAGCCCGATGACCACAAGATCCTCATCTCGGGTTACTTTCAGTACCTCACGCTCACGTCGGGCGGCGCGGTCACCACGCGCCCCTACGTCGCCCGCCTGAATACCGACGGCACGATCGACAGCTTCGACCCCAAGGCCAACGCCCAGGTCGTCGCCATGGTGCTCCAGCCCGACAAGAAGGTGCTCCTCGGCGGCTACTTCACCACCATGCAGTCCAACGGCGCCGGCACCGCGGTGACCCGCAACAGTATCTCCCGCGCCAATGCCGACGGCTCGCTCGACACGACCTTCGATCCCAATCTCGATAACAGCGTCTCCGCCCTCGCGCTCCAGATCGACCCCAATACCGGCCAGATCAAGAGCCCGCTCCAGATTCTGGTCGGCGGCTCCTTCACGACCGTCAAGCCCAACGGGGCCTCCACGGCCGTCCCGCGCAACGGTATCCTCCGTCTGAACGCCGACGGCACCCTCGACCCGGATTTCCATCCCAATGCCAACGGCTCGGTCCTCGCCATCCGTGTGCAGCGCGACGGCAACGTCGTCATCGGCGGCACCTTCACCGCGCTGCGGCCCGATGACAGCCTCCGCAGCATCACGCGCAACCATCTCGCCCGCCTCCTCTACGCCAACGGCGCGGTGGATGCCACCTTCGATCCCAACGCCAACGGTAACGTCAGCACGCTCACGCTCGCGGACGACGGCACCGTGCTCGTCGGCGGCAGCCTGACCACCCTGCAGCCCAGCGGCGCGATCCTCATCGGCGGCAGCTTCGCCAACGTCAACGGCATCGCCACCCCCAACCTCGCGCTCATTAACTCCGACGGCACCACCAACGCCGCCTTCGTGCCCAATCCCGACGGCGCTGTCCAGGCCCTCATGCTCGAGACCGACGGCCGCATGCTGGTCGGCGGCGCCTTCGCCAATGTCGGCGGCATCGCCCACAGCGGCCTTGTCCGTATCAACACGGATAATACGATCGACGCGGCCTACACGCCCAATGTGACCGGCACCGTCCTCGCGCTCGCCCAGCAGGCCGATGGCCGCGTGCTCATCGGCGGCAGCTTCTCCGCCGTCAACGGCACCGCCCAGCCCCGTCTCGCCCGCCTCAACTCCGACGGCACGACCGACGCCACCTTCGCCCCCGCGGTCGCCGGCGCGGTCAGCGCCATCCTTGTGCAGCCCGACGGCAACATCCTGGTTACCTACGCCGGCGGCGGCGGCGGCCAGCTCACGCGCCTCAAGCCCGATGGTACCGTGGACAGCACCTTCACCAGCGGCGCGACCGGCAGCGTCACGGCCATCGCCCTGCGCACCGACGGGGTGATCTACGTCGGCGGCGGCCAGGGCGCCACCGGCTTCCTCCAGCGGCTCACCGCGACCGGCGCGGCCGATGCCAGCTTCAATCCCGTGGTGAATGGCGCCGTGAACGCGCTCACGCTCCAGTCCGACGGCAAGCTCCTCGCCGCCGGCGCCTTCGTCACGGTTGATTCCCTGCCGCGCCTCGGCCTTGCCCGGTTCTCGACCGATGCGGCCGCCTTCGACAGCGTCACCGTCTCCGCCGACCGCACGGTCGTTACCTTCAACCACTCCGGCAGCGCCCCGCAGCTCATCGGCACCAGCATCGATTACTCGGCCGACAACCGTGTGTGGAATCCCCTCGGACCGGTCACCCGCGTCGGCACCACCGGCAGCTGGCAGGCCCCCGGTCTGTCGCAGCCCCTGCAGACCTATTATTATATTCGCGTCCGCGGCATCATCCCTGGCACGCAGTACAGCTCGAGCAGCCTCTACGAGGTCACGCGCGAGTTTTACGATAACCCGACCCCGCAGTTCACGAGTCCCACCGCGGTTGGCGCGGTGTCCGGCGCGGGTTTCCTCTACGCCCCGGCCGCCTCGGGCTGGCCCACGTCGTACGCCGCCGCCGGCCTGCCGGCCGGCTTGGTGATCGATCCCGCCACCGGCCTGATTACCGGCACGCCCACCGTGCCCGGCACCTACAGCGTCACGGTCACGGCCACGAATTCCGCCGGCTCCAACAGCTTTGTGCTCGTGATCGCCGTCGCCGCTCCGTCCGCCCCCGTGCCGGATGTGCGCCTGATCAACGTCTCCAGCAACAACGCGGCGGGCAACGCGCACCCGACCATCTCCGGCTTCGTCATCTCCGGCACCGAGTCCCGCAGCGTGCTGCTGCGCGCCATCGGCCCCGGCATGACGGGCCTCGTCTCGACCACGCCCCTCGCGATGCCCAAGGTCGACATCTACAATGGCAACAGCCTCTTCCTCAGCCTCGCCGGCTGGGGTGGCAGCCCGACGCTCAGCGCCGTCTCCGACCGTTTGGGCGCCTCGCCGCCGCTCACCTCGGTTCATCCGGCCGATACCGCGGTCGCCCTCACGCTTCCGCCGGGCACTTACACGATGATCGTGAGCGATGCCTCCGGCACCGGCCAGACCGGTACTGTGCTCTCGGAGATTTACGATGCCAGCATGCAGCCGGGCCAGGGTGCCTCTCGCATCGTGAACCTCTCGTCCCGCGGCTACCTCAGCAGCGCCGCGAGCAACGTGCTGATCGGCGGCTTCGTCCTCCAGGCGACCGCGCCGGCCACCCCCTCCGGCACAACCGTTTACCGCCGCGTCCTCCTGCGCGGCGTCGGCCCGCAGCTCGTCCCCGCCGGCGTCACCGACGCGATCGCCGATCCGCAGATCTACCTGTACGATTCCGGCGGTCACCTGCTCGCCCAGAACAACGACTGGGAGACGCCCGTCGCCAATGTCACCTATCCGCCGGCCTCCGGCTCCGATCTCGCTGCGGCCGCGGCGACGGTGGGCGCCTTCGCCCTCAACTCCGGCGGCAAGGACGCCGCGCTCCTCGTCTCGCTGCCCGTTGTCATTGGGCCCAACCAGACCAGCGGCACCGCGGTGTACACCGCGCAGGTCTCCAACGTCGCCGGCGCCGATGGCTCCGCGCTGGTCGAGATCTACGAGGTCCCCGCGAATAATTGAAGCGGCTGAGTTCCGCTGCCAGATCACGGCCCGCCGGCATCCGCCGCGCGGGCCGTTTTGTTTTCTCTCGCGGCTGGCCCGGGTCCGGCGGGAGCTTACCAGTCGTCCGACCGGAAAGGCGCCGCCGGCAGCCCCGAGCCGTTGAAGAGATTCGCCGTCGGCGCATTGGTCCACGCGTAGCGCACCGCCACCGGCTCCTTCACCGCGGGCGACGATACCAGCAGCGTGCCGCGCTCGATCACGCCCGTCGCGGGGTGAAAGACCTTGTCCGCGCCCGCGATCTCGAGCGACTGCACCGGGCGGTTATGCGCCACGAGGCCCGTGGCGGCGTGTTGGAAACGCACGCGCAGCGCTGCGTGCTCGCGGGTCGCACTCACGAAGGTGGGTCCCATGCAGTCCGTCGTCAGGCCATAGACCAGCGACTTTGCGAGGAGCGCGAGGCGGCGGCCGGGCTCCTGCTTATTGGTCGGGTGGAGGTTCTTGGCCTCGCCGGCGTCGATCATCACGGCCATCCCGGTGCCGGGCAGGGCGAGCGCCTTGGCCTGCGCCTCCCGGAGGTGCGCCCACCCGCGGCCCGTCGGGTCGTTGGGCACCTCGTAGTTGGGCAGCTGGACAAAAAGAAACGGCAGCTCGCCCTCGCCCCACGCCGCGCGCCACGAGCGGATCAGCGTCGAAAAAAGCTCCGCGTATTCCGAGGCCCGCGGCCAGTTGGACTCGCCCTGGTACCAGATCACGCCGCGCAGCGCCATGGGCTGGAGCGGCGCGATCATGCCATTGTAGAGGCCTGCGCGGGCGTAGGCCGTGCCCGGGCCCGCCGGAGCGACCGGCCACGTCAGCGGATTCTTCGTGTGCGTCGCCCGGGCCTTTTCCTCCGCCGCCTTCCACGCCGCCGTCTCCGCCGGCCAGTTCTTTTGACGCTCGGGGAATTCCGCGACCGCCTTCTGCCAGCGCGCATCAACAGCTGGATACACCGACGTGGCCTTCAGCGCCTCCAGCGCGATCCACGACTCGATGGGCGTGCCGCCCCATGCGCTGTGCACGATGCCCACCGGCACGCCAAGCTTCCGGTGCAGGTCGCGCGCGAAGAAATAGCCCACCGCCGTGAATCCGCCCGCCGTCTCCGGCGTCGCCCGCTCCCACCCGCCCGTCTTCACGTCGGCGGCGGGCTGCACGACCGAAGTGCGCTCGATGCGCAGGTGGCGGATCAGCGGGAAATTCGCCGCGGCGATCTCAGCCGCCGCGTTGGCCGCCGACTTGAGCGGCCACTCCATGTTGGACTGCCCCGAGGCCAGCCACACCTCGCCCACCACCACGTCGTGCAGCGTGATCAGATTGGTCCCCTGCACCACGAAGTCCGCGGCCTCGCCCGTCGCCGTCAGCGGCGCGAGCATCACGCTCCAGCGCCCCTCCGCGTCGGCCACCGTGTCGAGCGCCTGTCCCCGGAAACTCACCGCGACCTTCTCGCCCGCTGCGGCGCGGCCCCACACCGGCACCGGCTTGTCGCACTGGAGCACCGCATGGTCGGTGAAGAGCGGCGCGAGCGTCACCTCCGCGCGGACAGTGGAAACCAAGGCCAATAGCAGAACAGCAGGGTAGAAGGGGCGCATGGAAAAACCGTGGGTACAAGCCCCGCCAATTTCAACCGCAAGCACGGGCATCATTTCCGCTGGCGTTGCAGCCGTCTTATGGGCCAAAGCCGCAGCTTGGGCCTGGCATTATCGCGAAAGCGCGGGGCAAGATGTGCGCTGATGAAAATAGCGGGGAAAAACAAGGCCATCCCCACATCCCCGAGCCAGAGATGCCACGCGTTGTTGATTTCAAATTCCTCGTCGGGCTTTCCTTCCGGAGTGGGTTTCGGCCGGTGGACGAGTTCCACGGCTTCACCCCGGTCGAAGATAAAGCGCGCATTATAATGGCGTGAACGAAAACAAAACTTCTCTCGCCGGGGGAGCTCAACTTCCACGATCGGAGCATAGCTGGCGCTCTTTGCCCCGCGTTGAACGTCAAAGCCCACGATCCTTGCTTGGTAGGGCGGCGGGTAAGCTTTGAATTCAATCCGTTCACCTACATCGATGATAACATGCCAGAGGTACATGCCTTCCACAGCCGCCATGACGGTCCAAAGAATACCGTAGAAGAGCAATTTGGGCCACGGCATCGTCACGGGTGGCTAATCCGTCGTCGTCTCCGCTTCGGCTGACTCCGTCGCCGTGGCCCCAGGTCGCTGTAGGAACGCGTGCAGCTCTGCGGCCAATTTGCCGCCAAAGCCTTCGACGTCGCTGATCTCCGCTGCGCTCGCGGCGCGCAGCTTTTCGATGCTGCCGAAATGCTCCAGCAGCGCGGCGCGGCGCACGGGGCCGAGGCCGGCGAAATCATCGAGCACGCTTTCGCGGATCTTCTTCGAGCGCAGGTCGGCGTTGTAGGTGTTGGCGAAGCGGTGCGCCTCGTCGCGCAGGCGCTGGAGCAGGTTGAGGGCGGGGGAGTTGAGCGGGAGGTTCAGCGGCGCACGCTCGTCGGGGAAGATGATCGTCTCGTGTTTCTTCGCGAGGCCGATGAGCGCCGGCGGCATCACGTCGAGCCCGACGAAGGCCTTCAGCGCCGCGCCGATCTGTCCGCGTCCGCCGTCGATCACCACGAGATCGGGGAAGGGCTTGCCCTCCTCCGCGAGCCGCCGGTAGCGGCGGCCTACGACCTCCTCCATCGCGCGGAAGTCGTCGTTGCCGATGAAGCTCTTGATCTGGAAGCGCCGGTAGTGGTCCTTGTCCGGCCGGCCATCGGCGAAGTGCACCATCGAGGCCACGACAAAGGTGCCCGAGATGTGCGAGATGTCGAAGCACTCCATCGTGCGCGGCGGGCCCGACAGCCGCAGCGCCTCGCCGAGCGCGACCAGCGCCTCCTCGTCGCCTTCGGGGCGCGTGGGGTCGAGGCGCTCGAAGGTGCGGGTTTTCGCCAGGGTCTTTTCGAGGGCAAACACCACGTCGCGCAGCTCCGCGGCCTTCTCGAATTCCTGCCGCTCCGCCGCCGCGGTCATCTCGGCGCGCAGCGTCGCGAGCCATTCGCGGGACTTGCCTTCGAGGAATTCGCAGGCCTGCGCCACACGTTCGCGGTAGGCCTCGGCCGTCACGCGGTTCTGCGTGCCGTAGAGTTCCTCGCGCACGTCGTCGTAGAGCTGCCACGTGCCGTCGGGTTGTTTCTGAGGATTGGTATCCGCCAGCAGGATGCCGAACTGCCGCCGCATCTGCGCCAGCGTGCGCCGCAGGAGGCCGCTGTGCGCGAAGGGCCCGAAGTACCGCGAGCGGTCGTCCTTCTTCAGCCGGGTGAGGCGGAATTTCGGCAGCTCTTCCGTGAGGTCCACGCGCACGAGGAGGAAGCGCTTGTCGTCGGTGAAGTCGGTGTTGTACCGCGGGCGCCACTGCTTGATCAGCTTGCCCTCCAGCAGCAGCGCCTCGGGCTCGGACTTCACCTCGATGGTGTCGAGGTCGGCGATCAGCCCGATCAGTGCGCGGATCTTCGGCTGCGCGATCGTGCGCTGCCGGCCGCGCTGGAAATACGAGGACACGCGCTTCTTCAGGCTCTTGGCCTTGCCCACATAGATGATGCGGCCGAGGCGGTCCTTCATCAGGTACACGCCCGGCTTGTCGGGCAGGCGGCGGACTTTTTCCTTCAGCGGATCGCTCATGGCGGGACAGGCGCGCCAGACTTGCGCGCCCTGCGCGGGAAGTCCACGGCAAGCGGACTTTCAGGGCTGTTGTGCGGAGCTGCTGGCATTTTGTCAGAATCCGTCTATTTTCCCGCCTCGCAAGTCCCGTATGGATTCTTCCACCCACGCCACCCCTCCGCGCAAGCCGGTCAATCAAGTCCGCTACGAGCTCCTCACGCTCGGCGATGAGCTGCTCCTCGGTCTCACGGCCAACGGCCACCTCACCTTCATCGGACAGCAGCTCGGCCGCCGCGGCGTCCAGCTCGACCGCAATGTCACCATCACCGACGAGGCCGGGGCCATCGCCCGCCAGTTCCGCGAGAGCTGGGCCCGCGCCGATGTCGTGATCACCACCGGCGGCCTCGGGCCCACCTGCGACGACCGCACGCGCGACGTCCTCGCCGAGGTGCTCGGCCAGAAGCTCGTCTTCGATCCAGCCATCGAGCAGGCGATGCTCGACCGCTTCGCGGCCTTCGGCCGCAAGATGACGCCCAACAACCTCAAGCAGGCGTACCGCTTCGAGCGCGCCGAGGTCATCCCCAACGCCAACGGCACCGCCCCGGGCCTCTGGGTCGAGCAGGATGGCCGCGTCCTCTGCATGCTGCCCGGGCCGCCCAACGAGCTGCAGCCCATGTTCGTCAACCAGATCCTGCCCCGGCTCGCCCAGCTCGGCCTGCTTCTCGATCGCGAGGCCTATGTGCAGATCCGCACCGCCGGCATCGGCGAGTCCGGCCTCGAGACGAAGCTCCAGCCCATCTTCGACCAGCATGGCGACGCCCTGAGCATCGCCTTCTGCGCGCACCAGGGCATGGTGGACTGCCGCCTCAGCTCCCCGAGCGGAAAATACTCCCTCAGTCAGATCGACGAGGTCGCCCGCGACTGCGGCCGCCTCCTTGGCGAGGACCTCACCTGCTACGGCCATGATTCCCTCGCCAAGGTCGCGAGCGACCTGCTCCGCGCGCAGGAGAAGCGCCTCGCCGTCGCCGAGACCGCCACGGGTGGCCTGCTGGCCAACGCCTTCACGGAGCTCGGCGGCGCGTGCAAGTTTTTCGCCGGCGGCGTCGTCTGCTGCAGCAACGATGCGCGTATGCAGCTTCTGGATATTCCCGAGTGCCTCCTCCTCCAGCACGGCGCGGTAAGCGCCGAGTGCGCGGTGGCGATGGCCACCGGCGCGGCCGAGACCCTCGGCGCCGACTACGCGATCGCGGTCACCGGCTTCGGCGGCGAGACCACCGGCCCCGGCGGCAATCCCATCGGCACGATCTACATCGCGCTCCACGCCCCGCACGGCGTGTGGTCGAAGAAGCTCAGCTACCCCGGCCCGCGCCCCACGATCAAGACCCGCGCGGTCAACGCCGCCCTCGACTGGCTCCGCCGCGAACTCCTCCGCGCCGCCAGCGGCGCCGTCACCCCCATCCGCCGCACCGGCGCGATGCAGTGAGTAGCGCCGGCATCCTGCCGGCCTCAGGATAATAGTGGCTGCGGCGTCCCCGCCGCAGGGATCGAAGTAGCGCAGGCGTCCCGCCTGCAAAGGATGCGATGGCAGGCGAGGACGCCTGCGCTACTCACCCCAGCAGATTCTTAAGCGCTGCGAGGTACTTCGCCTGCGTCCGCGTGATCACCTCCGCCGGCAGCTTCGGCGCCGGCGGCGACTGGTTCCACTTGATGGCGAGGAGATGGTCGCGGACGAACTGCTTGTCGTAGCTCGGCGGCGAGCAATCCACCCGGTACTCCGCCGCGGGCCAGTAGCGCGACGAATCCGGCGTGAGCACCTCGTCGATCAGGAAAAGATTTCCGGCCGCATCGGTGCCGAATTCAAACTTGGTATCCGCCAGAATCATCCCGGCCTGCTTCGCGCGCTCGTGGCCGAGCTTATACAGCGCGAGGCTCGTGGCCTTCACCTTCGCGTAGAGCTCAGCGCCGATCGCCGCCGCGCCCTGCGCGTCGTTGATCGGTTCGTCGTGCTGGCCCTTGGGGGCCTTGGTCGTCGGGGTGAAAATCGGCTCCGGCAGCCGCTCCGCCTGACGCAGCCCCGCGGGCAGCTTGATGCCGCAGACCTCACCCGTCTTCTGGTACGACGACCAGCCGCTGCCGATCAGGTAGCCGCGCGCCACGCACTCAATGGTGAGCGGCTTGAGCTTCCGCACGATCATGCTCCGCAGCTGCAGATCGCGGCTGGTGATCCCCCGCCGCGCAAACTCCCCGGCCTGATCCGGCAGCAGGTGGTTCTGGATGAGCCCGCTCGTTTGGCCAAACCACCAGTTGCTCATCTGGGTCAAAATCGCGCCCTTACCGGGGATGCCGTCCGGCAAAATCACGTCAAAGGCCGACAACCGGTCCGTGGCGACCAGCAGCAACGCATCGCCGAGATCAAAGATCTCGCGGACCTTCCCCGAAGCGAGGAGCGGGTAAGGGAGCCCCTCGATCGAAGTGACAGCGTTCTTGGGCAAAGCGGCGGCGATCTCGGCAAAGGTCATGGGAGCGTCCGATTTGGGCACAAAATCGGGGCGCAGCCATGTTTTTTGGCGTTTTGCCCCGGGAAAATTTGCCCTTGCGCGAAAGGAGTGACCCGGTAGGTTCCCCCGCTCCGCAGTACGTCCCTATCGTCTAGCCTGGCCTAGGACACTACCCTTTCACGGTAAGAACCGGGGTTCGAATCCCCGTGGGGACGCCATCTTAAAACACCCGCAAAGCATCGCTTTGCGGGTGTTTTTGTTTTGGGCCCTGCGGGATGACAAGCGCTGGTCCCGGGTTTGATCGGGGGTGTCCTGGCACCGCGAAGGGTGTGCGGCCGGGCCGGACGTAGGGCCTCGGCCTCACGAGGTTCATGTAACTTCACGGAAGACGGGAAATGCGTTGACCACGCCAGCGTGAATTTATTCTGACATGGTCCTCATGATACACGCATCCCGTCTCGCGGCGACCTTGCTCATTTTCTGCGGATTTGTCTGTGCCGCCCAGGCTCAGATCCTGATCAGCTACACCGGCGGGGCCGGTGGGTTGAGCAGCAACACGATGTCCACGGGGACGCAGCAGTACAAGGCCAGCGCGTTCACGGTGGGATCGAGCCAGGCGAGCGTGACCGCCGTGAATTTTTACACCAACACGGGCAGCAGCTCCGTTGATTATGTGGTGAGCCTGTGGGCGGCCACCTACACCTCTTCGTCTGCCGGACAGCAGGCGTTGGTCGGGAGCCCGCTTGCCACCGTGACGGTGAACGCGTCCGACCAGTCGGCTTTGACGCTGGCGACGGCGACGTTTGCTTCGGCGGTAACGTTGGACGCAAACGCGACGTACATGCTGGTCTTCGGTTATTCGCCGGTGACCGGGACCTCGACTTCGCTGGGGGTGACGGCGTTTGGGAATGAGAGCGGGGTGAGCGTGGTGACGCCCTTGACGGGCCTCTTTCGTAGCAACGCCGGCGGCACGGCCGGAAATTTGAAGGGTACGGTCGACCAGACTTTGTCGGTTGCCTACAGCCTGCAGGGCACAGTCGCTCCCGTGCCCGAGCCGGCGACGTACGCCGTGATCGCGGGCCTGTTGGCGCTCGGCGCTGTAGCCTGGCGCCGCCGTCGCGGGTGAGTCAGGGTCAACGGGCTTTTCGGCCTGACCGCCCCTGCGCCCGCCCACGTTTCCTCGCATTCAGCGGTTGAGCTGCCACAGCGTGAAGTTGAGGTAGCTGGCGAAGCTGACCCACCCGAGATAAGGCGCCAGCAGCAGGCCGGCAGGCCGCGAGACCGGCCAGAAGGCCCGCAGGGTCAGGACGATCGCCACCCAAAGCGCGAGGATCACGGCCAGGGCGGCTCCGGTCTGGTGCGCGCCGAAAAACACCGGGGTCCAGAGGGCGTTGAGGGCGAGTTGGACCACATAAAGCACGAGGGCGCGGCGCGGGCCGCCTTTCCGCCAGACCAGCCAGACGGCCACCGCCATGCCGAGGTACAGGCAGGTCCACACGGGTGCGAAAAGCCACGCGGGCGGATTCCACGAGGGTTTGTTCAACGCCTGGTACCACGGTCCGGGCGGGGTCAGGGCGGCGGCGGCCGGGGCCGCGAAGGTCAGTACGATCCAGCCGAGCAGGCTGAGTTTATCGCGTGTGGTGGAGTGGGGTTTCATGCAAGGGAGGCGCGCAGGGCGCGGGCTTGGGCGGTGATCTCCGCGCGGGCCTCGGCGTCCAGCCGGGCGAGGTTGCGCACCTGCATGCTCATGCGCTGGTTCAGGCGCAGCGTGGGTTCGTGGCGCAGGAGATAATCCCAGTAAAGGGTGGTGAAGGGACAGGCGTTCGGGCCGGTGCGCTCGGCCGGATCGTAGCGGCAGCCCGCGCAGTAGTTGCTCATGCGCTGGATGTATTTGCCGCTGGCGACATATGGCTTGCTGGCCATCACCCCGTGGTCGGCGTACTGCGACATGCCGAGGGTGTTGGGCAATTCGACCCACTCGACCGCATCGACATAGACCGCGAGATACCACTCGTGCACCTGCCGGGGATCGACGCCGTAGAGCAGCGCGAAAAGCCCCGTCACCATCAGGCGCTGGATGTGGTGGGCATAGCCGAGGCGCAGCGTTTGGGTAATCGTATCGTGCAGGCAGCGCATGTCGGTCTCGCCCGTCCAGTAAAACGCCGGCAGCGGCTCGTGCGCGTCCATCGCATTTCGCCCGAGGTACTCCGGCATGTGGTGCCAGTACACGCCGCGCACAAACTCCCGCCAGCCGAGGATCTGGCGGATGAAGCCCTCCACCGCGGCGAGCGGCGCGCGCTTTTCATGCCAGGCCTTTTCCGCGGCGGCGATCACATCGCGCGGCGGCAGCAGCTTCAGGTTCATCGCGGCGCTGAGCCGGGAGTGAAACAGCCAGGGTTCGCCCTGCCACATGGCATCCTGATACCGGCCGAAGTCGGCCAGCCGGTGCGCCACGAAATCCGCCAGCGCCTCCTGCGCCTGCGCGGCGTTCACCGGCCAGTCAAAGTCATCGAGCGAGCCGGGATGATCGGGGAAATACCGCTCCACGTCGGCCAGCACGCCCCGGGTGACGGCGTCCGGCACGAACCGCTGCGGCGCCGCAACCAGCTCCGGTCCGTCCCGGCCGAATGATTCCCGGTTGTCGGCATCGAAGTTCCACTGCCCGCCCACCGGCTGGCCCGCCTGCATCAGCACGCCGGTTTGCTGGCGCATTTCCCGGTAAAAATATTCCATGCGGAGCTGCTTCCGGCCGTGCGCGTGCCGGAGGAATCCTTCCCGGCTGCAGATGAAATGCCGGTCGGCCCGCACCTCGAGCGCCAGGCCCAAGGCCGCCGCCTCGCGCTCGATCTCCTGTGCCACGGCCCATTCCCCCGCCTCCACCATCACCAGCTTCCCGGGTCGGAGGCGCGCGACCGCCGCGCGCAGCTGACCGGCCAGGGTTTCCTCGCCGGGATCGCCGAGCGCCCGGTAATCCACCGTCCATCTCCGCGCCCTCAGTTCGTCCCGGAAGTGCCGCATCGCCGCGAGAAACACCGCGATCCGGGCCTTCGTGCTCCACACCTTGGCGCCCTCCTGCTTCGCCTCGGCCATCCAGACGGCGTCCTGCTTCGGGTCAAAATCGTCCAACGCCGCGGAAGCGGCATCCAACTGGTCGCCCAGGACGAGCACGAGACGGCGGAGATGGGTCACGGTGGATTTATGGTTCAGTGAACTCTGCAACGCCAAGGCGAAGTGGCAACCCGCCCTGCGCAGAAAGCTTGGTGCGGCCGGCCGGCGGGCTATGCTGTGCTCATGCAACGCATTCTGGTGATTGAGGACGACGCAGTCACGGCGCGGGGGATCGCGACCGGCCTGACAGCCGAGGGCTTCCAGGTGCGCACGGCCGGCAACGGCGCGGATGGCGTCCAGTCGCTGGAGGCGCAGAGTCCCGATCTGGTAGTGCTGGATTGGATGCTGCCCCAGCGCGACGGGCTGTCGATTTTACAGTGGCTGCGGGCCCGGGGGCAGCGGATGCCGGTGCTGTTGCTCACGGCGCGCGACGCGGTGGAGGACCGGGTCAAGGGGCTCGAGGCCGGGGCCGACGACTATCTCTCCAAGCCTTTTGCCTTTGCCGAGCTGCTCGCCCGCGTGCGGGCCCTGCTGCGGCGCGCCAATCCGGCCGAGCCCTGGCAGCGCACCCTGGCCGACCTCACGGTGAATTTCGAGACGCGTCAGGTTGTGCGTGCGGCGCAGGCGATCGAGCTGACGCCGCGCGAGTTCGACCTGCTGGCCTACCTCATCCTGCGCGCGGGCGAAGTGGTGGGGCGTGATCAGCTCGCGCGGGAAGTCTGGCGCGAGGCCCACCGGGCCACCCCCCTCGACAATGTGATCGACGTCCATATCGCCCGGCTCCGGCGCAAGATCGACGAAGGCCACGAGGCCAAGCTGGTGCAAACGGTGCGCGGGCTCGGCTTCATGCTGCGGGAGGCATCGGTCGCATGAGGGCCTGGTGGGGAGGTCTCTCGCTGCGCGCGCGGCTCGCACTGGCTTTCGGGGCCATGGCCGCTGCGACGCTCGTCTTCCTGCTCGCCATCGTGGCGCGCACGCTTGGCGCCGGCGCGCTGACGCAGGGGAAGATCCTGCCGGCGGCGCTGTTTGCCCTCGCGATGTTTTTCCTCGGCGGCTGGTTCGTCGCGGAGTGGTGCCTGCGGGAGATCGGGCGGGTCGCCGCCCAGGTACGCGGCCGGCCGGCGGGCTCGCTGCCGGCGGAGCTGGCGGGGCTCGCCGCGCTTTTGCGGCGCGAGGCCGAGCGGCACGACCGCCTGCTCGCCGAGCTGCGCCGATTCACGGCGGACGCGGCCCACGAATTGCGCACGCCCCTCACGGCGCTGCGGGCGACCGGCGAGGTCGCGCTGCGCGGCCGGGGCGATGCGGCCGCGCTGCGCGACGCCCTCGGCACCATGCTGGAGGAGGTGCAGCGCATGAACGCCCTGATCGACCGGCTGCTGCGGCTGGCCCGGCTGGAAAGCGAGCCCGGTCCCGGCGACCTGCGCACGCTGCACCTGCACGAACACCTCTCCGCCTGGCGCGACAGCCTGCTCGTGCTCGCCGAGGAGAAGCAGGTGCGGCTCGACCTGGCGTGCGCTCCGTCGGTCGCGGTCGTGGCCGACTCCGCGCTGCTGGGTCACGCCGTGATCAACATCCTCCACAACGCCATCCGGCATACGCCCGCGGGCTCCGCGGTCCGTGTATCCGCGTATCACGACGGCGGGCGCACCCTCATCGAAATCGCCGACCGGGGGCCCGGCGTGCCGGCGGCACACCGCCCGCGGATTTTCGAACGTTTCTACCGGATCGATCCCGCCCGGGCCGCGGCCGGCGGCGCTGCCGGCCTCGGGCTGTGCATCGCCCAGGTGGCCGTGCACCGGCTCGGCGGCACCATCGCGGTGGGCGATGCGCCGGAGGGCGGCGCGTTGTTTTCCATCGCCCTGCCGACCCAGCCGGCGCCGGAAACCTGAACAAATCTTAAGAACCGCCCCGTTGTAGCCTGCGCCCGCCCGCCCAGCTTCGGCCGACATGAACGCCTCGCCCGCCGCCGCCTCTGTCGCCGCCATCGATCCCGCCGCCGCCTCGGGTGCCGGGCCGCAGGAGCTGTTTGCCCGGCTCGATTCCACCCCGGATGGGATCAGCTGGAGCCAGGCCGGGGAGCGGCTCGGCACCGTCGGGCCCAATGTCGCGGTCGTGCAAAAGGTGCCGGCGTGGTACGCCGTGCTCTGGGCCTCCTTCCGCAATCCGTTCAACTACGTCCTGCTTTTCCTCGGCGTCGTCTCGTATCTCACCGACGATAGCAAGGCGGCCGTCGTCATGGGCGTCATGATCAGCGTGGCGACCGGCGTGCGCTTCTGGCAGGAGTACCGCTCGCTGCTGCAGGCCGACTCGCTGCGCAAGCTCGTGCGCAATACCGTCACCGTGCTCCGCACGGGGCGGGCGGTGGTCGCGCGCTCGCCGAACCCGCTCGATCAGCGCGCCTCCGACATCTTCATCGAGGAGCTCGTCCCCGGCGACATCGTGAAACTCTCCGCCGGGGACATGATCCCGGCCGACGTGCGCCTGTTGGAGTCGCGCGACCTCTTCGTCTCGCAATCGGCGCTGACCGGCGAGTCGATGCCGGTCGAGAAGCACCACCGCGTGGCGGCCGCCGCCGGGTCCGGGCGCGCCATGCTCGATGCGGCCGACCTGTGCTTCATGGGCAGCAGCGTCGTCAGCGGCACAGGCCGGGCGATCGTGCTCGTGACCGGCCCGCGCACCTTTCTCGGTGGCATGGCCACGCGGCTCGTGGGCCGCCGGCCCGCCACGGCCTTCGACCAGGGGATCAACAACGTCAGCTGGCTGCTCATCAAGTTCATGTTGGTGATGGTGCCGGTGGTCTTCCTCCTCAACGGGCTCGTCAAGGGCGACTGGCTCGAGGCGTTCTTCTTCGGCGTGGCCGTCGCCGTGGGCCTCACGCCCGAGATGCTGCCCATGATCGTCAACACCAACCTCGCCCGCGGCGCCGTCGCCATGGCGCGGGAAAAGACGATCGTTAAGCGCATGAGCGCGCTCCAGAACTTCGGCGCGATGGACGTGCTCTGCACGGACAAGACGGGCACGCTCACGCAGGATCGCGTCGCGCTCATCAAGTATCTCGATATCGACGGCGGGGTCTGCCCGCGCGTACTGGAGCACGCCTACCTCAACAGCCTTTTCCAGACCGGGCTGAAAAACCTCATCGACCGCGCCGTGATCGACAAGGCCCGCGAGTCCGGCCTGCGCGATGTGGCCAAGTCCTACGCCAAGAGCGACGAGATCCCGTTCGACTTCGGCCGCCGGCGCATGTCGGTCGTGCTGGAGCGCGCCGGCGGCGGTCCGCGCCTGCTGGTGTGCAAGGGGGCGGTGGAGGAGATGCTCGCCATCTGCACGCAGCTCGAGCTGGACGGCCGCGTCATCCCCTTCGCCGACGACCGCCGCGCGCGGCTGAAGGCGCTGCGCGACGAGCTCAATGACGACGGACTGCGCGTCATCGCCGTCGCGTACAAGGCGACCGACAAGGCCGCCGGCCAGTTCAGCGCCGCCGACGAGGCCGGGCTCATCCTCTCGGGCTACATTGCCTTCCTCGATCCGCCGAAGGCGACCACGGCCGAGGCGCTGCGCCTGCTCGGCGAGCACGGCGTCGCGGTCAAGATCCTCACCGGCGACAACGCCACCGTGGCCACCAAGGTCTGCCGCGATGTCGGCCTCGGCGTCCGCCGGGTGCTCACCGGGGCGGAGTTGGCCGGCCTGGACGACGAGGCATTGGGCACGGCCGCGGAGGAGACGACGATCTTCGCCAAGCTTGATCCGGCGCAAAAGGCCCGGGTGGTGGCCGCGCTCAAGCGCAACGGCCACACGGTCGGTTTCATGGGCGACGGCATCAACGATGCGCTCGCCCTGCGCGAGGCCGACGTCGGCATCTCGGTGGATACCGCGGTGGATGTCGCGAAGGAGGCCGCCGACATCATCCTGCTCGAGAAGAGCCTGCTCGTGCTGGAGAAGGGCGTGCTGGAGGGCCGCCGCGTCTTCGGCAACATCATGAAGTACGTCAAGATGACGGCATCGTCGAATTTCGGCAACGTCTTCAGCGTGCTGGTGGCGAGTGCGTTCCTGCCCTTCCTGCCCATGCTGGCCATCCATCTGCTCATCCAGAACCTGCTCTACGATCTGTCGCAGCTTTCCATCCCGTGGGACAAGATGGATGCGGACTGGGTGCGCCGGCCGCGCAAGTGGTCCGCCGCCGGCATCGCGCGCTTCATGGTGTTCATCGGCCCGATCAGCTCGATCTTCGATATCACGACGTTTCTGGGCCTCTGGTTCATCTTCAAGGCCAACTCCCCGGGGCAAGCCGGCCTGTTCCAGTCCGGCTGGTTTGTGGAGGGCCTGCTGACGCAGACGCTCATCGTGCACATGATCCGCACCGAAAAAATCCCGTTCGTGCAGAGCACGGCCGCGCTGCCGGTGCTGCTGTTGACGGGCGCGATCATGGCGATCGGCTGCCTCGTGCCCTACACTCCGCTCGGCCATGCCGTCGGCCTGGTGCCGCTGCCCGCGGCCTACTGGCCGTTCCTGGCGGCGACGCTCGTGTGCTACTGCGTGCTCACGCAGCTGTTGAAGCGCGTCTATATGCGGAAATTCGGCGAGTGGCTGTGAACGGAGCCGCCGATGTCGCCGGTTGTCATCATCAGGACCGGGTTGCGCGTCGTTGGCGTGGTCGCGGGTTTTTTTACCGCGCTCCGACCCGCGCGGGCGGCGTTCCCGCTGGCGGTGGACGATGCCGCTGTCTGTGCGCCGGGCCAGGCAGAGATCGTTTCCGCGTGGCAATATAATGCCGCCGCCGGGACGGAAGAGCAGGGCGCCGATGGCAGTGCGACGCTGGGGCTCGGGCGGGGCTGGGAAGCTTCGCTGGCCGGCGGCTATGGCTGGCTGCGGACCGAGCGCGGCCCGGACCGCCGCGCGCACGATGTCACGCTGGGACTGAAGGCGCTTTGCTTCGGCACCGAGACGGCGGCCTGCTCCGGCACGCTGAGCGCGACCGGCACGCGTTCCATCGGGCCTTCCCCGGCGGGTCGGCGTCCGTGGGGCGGACTGTGGCTCGCGGCGGTCACGCACCGGCAGGGCGCAACCTCCTTCGACGTGAACGCCGGGCTGGAGCTGCCGCCGCGCGCCTCGGTGGCGGAGTCCCCGCCGCGCCGGATGGTGCTCGGCGCTGCGGTCCGTCGCGACGTGAGCGCCCGGCTGATGGTTTTCGCCGAATGCACCCGCACCGTGGAGTGGGACCGCCCCGGCCGCCCGGGTTCGACGCAGGTGCAGGCCGGCGCGCAGCTCGCGGTCGCCCCGGCGTGGTCGGTCGGGGTGTCGCTCGGCCGCTCGGCGGGCGGGCCGTCCGCCACCACGGCCGCGCTGGGCGTGACGATGGTCCGGTGACGCCGGGCTTGCCAACGGTATCAATTTACGGTCACCGTAAACGATGGCCGTAAATAAGCACGCCGACGTCGAGCGGGAGATCCTGCGGCCGCTCTGGAAGGTGCACATCCTGCATCACGCGGGCGAGGCCCCCATCCAGGGGCATTGGATGCTCGAGGAGCTGCGCGAGCATGGCTACCGGGTGAGCCCCGGGACGCTTTATCCTATGCTCGCCCGGCTGACCCGGCTCGGCTGGCTGCGCATCGTGCGCGATCCCGGCGAAGGCGTCCGCTACCGGCTGACGCCTGCGGGGAAAAAGGCGCTGCACGAGGTGCAGGCCCGTTTGCGCGAACTCCTGCGCGAAGCCTTTCCCGCGGCGAAAACCTCCGCCCGCTCCTGATTTCTCCCCACCATGAAAGCTGCGTTCTTCTTCCTCCTGCTCGCGATCTCGTTTGCTGCGAACGGTGTCCTCTGGCGCCGCGTCAACCGTCTTGAAAAACAGCTCGCGACCCCCGCAGGCGAATATCCCCTCGGCGAAAACATGGGCTACATGCAGCGCTACGCGGAGAAGCTTTGGTACGCTGGCGAGGCGGGCAACTGGACGCTCGCCGGGTTTTACCGGGACGAGATCGCCGAGACGCAGGAGGGCATCGTCCGCGCGCATGTCACCGCCGATGGCATCGATGTGAGCCGGCGCCTCTCTGCCATGCTCCCGCCCTCCGTTGAGGCGGTGGGCCAGGCCGTGGCCGCGCGTGATCCCGCGCAGTTCCGCCACAGCTATCAAGCAATGGTCAACACCTGCAACGCGTGCCATGCGGCCTCGCAACACGGCTTCATCCGGATCGCGGTGCCGGCGGGCGCGCCGGTGCATTGGAACCAGTCCTTCGCCGTCCCTGCCGCCAAGCCATGACGCCCGGCTCCGCCTCAACGCCCCGCGCGGGCAGGTTTCGCCGGCTGGCCGAGGTCGCTGGCGCCTTTCTCAAGCTCGGCTGCATCTCCTTTGGCGGCCCGGTTGCGCACCTGAGCTACCTGCACGATGAATTTGTCACGCGCCGGCGGTGGCTGGAGGAGGCGGCGTACGCGGACCTCGTCGCCATGTGCCAGTTTTTGCCCGGGCCGGCGAGCAGCCAGCTGGTATTCGCTTTGGGGATGCATCGCGCCGGGCTGGCGGGTGCCCTGCTGGCGTCGGCCTGCTTCACGCTGCCCTCCGCCGTGCTGATGATCCTTTTCGCCTATGGCGTGGCGGCGCTGGGCGGACTGGCCCACGCCGGCTGGCTGCACGGGCTCAAGCTCGCCGCCGTCGCGGTCGTGGCGCAGGCCGTCTGGACCATGGGGCGCAAACTCTGCCCCGACCGGGCGCGTCTCGCCGTGGCGCTGCTCTCGGCTGCGCTCATGCTCGTGTTGCCCGGGGCGGCTGTGCAGGTCGCGCTCATCGCCCTCGGCGCGCTGGCGGGCTGGGCGCTCTACCGCCGGGAGGTGGTATCGGTGCCGGCGCCGGGCGGTCTTGCGCGGCATCATGGCTGGGCCGCTGGGGCACTCGTGGTCTTTGCCGCGTTGCTGGTGGTGCTGCCGGTGATCGCGACGGCCACGGGTAGCCGCCCGTTGGCCGTGTTCGACAGTTTCTACCGGGCCGGCTCCCTCGTGTTTGGCGGCGGGCACGTGATTCTCCCGCTGCTGCGCGCGGAGGTCGTTCCTCCCGGCTGGGTGTCGGACAACGCCTTTCTCGCCGGCTATGGCGCGGCGCAGGCGGTGCCCGGTCCGCTCTTCACCTTCGCGGCCTACCTCGGCACCGTGATGCACGGCGGACCCGGCGCCTGGCTGGGCGGCCTCTGGTGCCTGCTCGCGCTCTTCCTGCCGGCGTGGCTGCTGATCGGCGGCGCGCTGCCGTTCTGGCAGCTGCTGCGGGGCCGGGCGTGGGCGCAGGCGGCCCTGCGCGGGGCCAATGCCGCGGTCGTCGGCGTACTGCTCGCCGCGTTGTACAATCCCGTCTGGACCAGCGGCGTCACCGGCGCCCGCGATGTCGCGGCGCTGCTGCTCGCCTTCGCGTTGCTCGAGGTGCGGCGCGCGCCCTCGTGGCTGGTGGTGGCCCTGATGGCCGCCGCGGGCCAGTGGCTGCTCTGATGCGGGCCGCGCGCCCGGTTTGGCCTTGATAAAGTTTTTCAGCGCCGGCCAAACTGGCCGATGATGCCGGCTGCGCTCAAACGAGTTCTATTTTGGTTCGCGTTGCTCCTGTTTACCTGGGGCGCGTGCGAGCTGGTCTCGTTCACCGCCCTGAGCGCCCTCAACCGCTCGGTTTTCTCCTACGCCTCGGTCAAAAAGGAACTCGCGGCCGGCGCCGCGGTGGCCGGTGGAGAAGGCGTCTCCGGGCGCACGGAGGTCCGTTGGGGCGACTTCGTCGAGGTGTTGCATCCGTATTTTGGATTCGTCGCCGACCCGGCGCGCACCCCCCCGGCTTGGGATGTCTCCGACTACGGCTTCATCTTCGACGGCAAGGCCAGCCCGATCACCCGGCGCGCCCCGGGGCGGCTCGTCGTGGCGGTCTTCGGCGGCTCGTTCGCCAACGGCGCGTACCTGCTGCTCAAGCGGGAGTTCGAGGCCCACGCCGCGCAGCTGCACAAGGAGGTTATCCTCCTGAATTTCTCCGCCGGCGGCTACAAGCAGCCGCAGCACCTGATGGTGCTGAATTACCTTCTGGCCCTCGGCGCCGAGTTCGACCTCGTCATCAACATTGATGGTTTCAACGAGGTCGCGCTGCCCCTCGCGGAAAACATCCCCGCCCATGTGAATCCGTTTTATCCCCGCGGCTGGGAGGGGCGCACCGCCGACACCATTAGCCAGGCCAGCGTCCGAGCGATCGGCCGCATTGAGTACCTCAAGGAGCGGCGAGCCGATCTCGCGCGCACCTGCCTGCAACGCCACCTCTACCTCAGCCCCACCCTGTGCCTGATCTGGACCCTGCGTGACAAGGCGATGGCCGGCGAGGCCTACCGGGCCGAGCAGGCCATCCGCGCCGCGTCCGCGCAGTCCGATGCGAGCAAGTCCTACACGATGCGCGGTCCGGCCTACACGATGGTCAGCGAAGCCGACACCCTGCGCGACCTCGCGGGGGTCTGGCGCAACGCCTCCGCCCAGATGGCCACGCTCAGCAAGGCCAGCGGCGCCCGCTACTTCCACTTCCTGCAGCCCAACCAGTACGTCCCCAACTCCAAGCCGCTGAATCCCGCGGAGCGGAAACAGGCCTTCGCGGAGAACCACCCGTTCCGCCACGCGGTCGTGGTCGGCTATCCCTATCTGCAAAAGTCGGGCCAGGACCTTCAAAAGTCGGGCGTCCATTTCACCGACCTCACGGGTATCTTCGCGCACACCGACGAGACCGTCTACAACGACGACTGCTGCCATCTCAACGAGCAGGGCTACCGCATCGTCGCCGCGGAGATCTACCGCATCGTGCAGGGCGAATAACCGTCCTGCCGCTTTAGATCGCAGCCCACCATGCACGCCTCGACCAAATCCCGTCTCCAGACCACGGCCGCCGTCGTGGTCGCGTCGCTGGTGTATTTGAAAACCAGACACACGTTGCCCGCCGTGGTCGCGGGCACCTTCCTGGTCTTCGCCGCGATCGCGTGGCTCTCCCCCCGGCACTATGTCCCGGTGCAGAAGGGCTTCGACCAGCTCGCGCACTGGACGGTCCTCGGCGTCAGCTGGGTGCTGCTCGCGGCGGTCTTCATCCTGATCTTCACCCCTATGCACCTGATCCGCCGCCTGCGCGGCGCGGATCCGCTGGAGCTCAAGCTCAACCCCGCGGAGCCCACCTACCTGCGCCCGCTGCCCCCGGCCGAGGCCAACCGCTTCGAGCGGCAGTTCTGAGCGCATGCGCATCCTCGGTATCAGCGCCTACTATCACGACTCGGCCGCCGCGCTGCTGGAGGACGGGCGCATCGTCGCCGCCGTGCAGGAGGAGCGCTTCAGCCGCGTGAAGCACGACTCCCGCTTCCCCCGGCACGCCGCGCAGTGGTGCCTCGCCCGCGCCGGCGGTCCGCCCGACGCGGTTGTCTATTACGAAAAACCGCTCCTGAAGTTCGAGCGCATCCTGACGACCGCGATCGCCGTCGCCCCCCGGGGCTTCCGTGCGTTCGCCGCCGCCATCCCCGACTGGCTGCAGACCAAGCTCTGGCTCCCCTCCGTCATCGAGGAGGAGCTGGAAAAACTCGGCGTGCGCGACGTGCCGGTCCATTTCGCGGGCCACCACGAGGCGCACGCGGCCAGCGCGTTTTTCCCGTCGCCCTTCGATCGCGCCGCCATCCTCACGCTCGACGGAGTGGGGGAGTGGGCCACGACCACGCTCGGCCGCGGCCAGGGCAACCAGCTCGAGCTCCTGCGCGAGCAGCGCTTCCCCCATTCGCTCGGCCTGCTGTATTCGGCTTTCACGTACTACTGCGGTTTCCGCGTCAACTCCGGCGAGTACAAGCTCATGGGCCTCGCTCCCTACGGCGAGCCGCTCTACGTTGAAAAAATCCGCGGCACGCTGCTCGACCTCAAGCCCGACGGCTCCTTCCGTCTCAACCTCGGCTACTTCGGTTTCCTCGAGGGCCAGGCCATGACCAACGCGAAGTTCGACCAGCTGTTCGGCGCGCCCGCCCGCGGCTACGATGCGCCCACGACCCAGTTCTACTGCGACATCGCCCGCTCGATCCAGGAGGTCACCGAGGAGATCATCCTGAAACTCGCCAAGACCCTCCAGGCCGAGACCGGCGAGAAAAACCTCTGCCTCGCCGGCGGCGTCGCGCTCAACTGCGTGGCCAACGCCCGCCTCCTGCGCACCGGCCTCTTTGACAAAATCTGGGTCCAGCCCGCCGCGGGCGACGCCGGCGGCGCGCTCGGTGCCGCGCTGGCGTTCCACCACGGCCGCGGCGGTGCACGCACGGCCAACGGCCGCGACGACGCCATGCAGGGCTCCTTTCTCGGGCCTGAATACGACGACGGTGAGATCGCGGCCGAGCTCACGCGCCAGGGCCTGCCGGTCCGGCGGCTCGACCAGACCGCCCTGCTCGCGCGCACGGTGCAGCGCCTCGAGGCCGGCGATGTCGTGGGTTTTTTCCAAGGCCGCGCCGAGTTCGGTCCCCGCGCGCTGGGCAACCGCTCGATCCTCGCCGACGCGCGCTCGCCCGAGATGCAGCGCCGGCTCAATCTCAAGATCAAGTTCCGCGAGTCCTTCCGCCCCTTCGCCCCCATCGTACTCGCGGAGCAGGCGGCGGACTGGTTCGATCTGTCTCAGGAATCTCCCTACATGCTCTTCACCGCGCCGGTGCAGCCCCGGCACCGGATCGAGGCCCCGGCCCCGGCCAGCCTCGCCGAGCGGGCCCGCGCCGTCCGCTCCACCATTCCGGCGGTGACGCATGTCGATTTTTCCGCCCGCGTGCAGACGGTGGACGTCGCGACCAACCCGTTTTTGCACGCGCTGCTCGCCGCCTTCGCCGCGCAGACCGGCTGCCCGGTCCTCGTCAACACCTCCTACAACGTCCGCGGCGAGCCCCCCGTGCTGCACCCGCGCGACGCGATCGCCGG
>JAFEGO010000088.1 GCA_018239845.1 Verrucomicrobiota bacterium | reverse complement strand
TTTCGCCGGCGATGCTCAGCGCGTCCGGGAAATCCGTCTCCACCTCAAAATTCGGCGCATCCGGCATCGCGCTGAGGTCGTCGAGCGCGGCCTCGATCAGGCCCGCGAGATTGACCGGGGCGAGCACGAGCTTGAGGCGGCCCGCGTCCATGCGCGAGAGCAGCAGCAGGTCCTCGATCACGCCCGTGAGGCGGTATGTCTGGTGGATCAGCGCCGAAATCTCGCGGCACTCCTCGACGGTGAGGTTTTCCCGCGTGAGCAGCTCCTCCAGGCCCGCGCGCATGACGGTGACAGGCGTCTTGAGCTGGTGCGAGGCGTCGGCCGAGAAACGCGCTGCGCGCTGCAGCTCCTCGCTCGTGTGCTCCAGCGCGGCCTCGGCGCGCGCGCGCTGCGCGAGGTTTTCCGCCGAATCGACCGCGAGCTTTTCGACCGGGCCGGAGAGCCGGCCCGAGAGAAAGTGACTCGCGGCGAGCCCGCCGAGCAGGAGCAGCACCCCCGCGCCCAAGATCTGCCAGCGCAACTGCCGCTGCCGCGCGCGCAGCTCCGTCAGCGGATAGACGCAGACCTCGTACGCGGGCGGAAACACCGAGCCGGGATTGAGCCGCTTGTAGAAAAACAGGTGCGGCACCCCGTCGATCTCGCGGCCAAACCGCGTACCCGCGCCGTTGTCCGCCGCCAGCTGCCGCGTGACCTCGGCGCTGAGCCCGATCAGCTCCGCCGGCGCGAGACCCGGCGCGTGCAGCCGGCCGCCCAGCCAGAGTCCGCGCTTGATCCCCGAGTCGAGGCGCAGCCCGCCGAGCGCCGCCGGCCGGAAGCCGAGCGCGATCGCCGCGATGACCTCGCCCGTCTCGCTCGAGACGATGGGCATGGCGATGACCTCGCTGACGGTCTCGCGGCCGTCGGGCAGCTTGCGCTCAAGGTAGCCCAGCTGCGGCTGCGCGCTGAGCCCGTGCAGGTCCAGCTGCGCCTCCTCCTCCGGCCGGAGGAAACCGACGTCGCGCGACCCGGGCGGCACGATCACCGCGCCGAGATGGTCGAGGAAGCGGTAAAACTCCGCGTGCAACCCCGCCGTGTCGCCCGCCGCGTCCGCCGGCTCCATCACATCGCGCAGCTCGTCCTTCGCGCTGGGGTACAGCAGGTCGAGCGCGCCGTCCTCCAGGGCGGCGTGGATGCGCGGTTTGCCCACGAGGGCGCGGCAGCGCTCGACGAGCGCGGCGTGGCGGACCTCCTGCGCGTGGTGCAGCGCGGTGAGCTCGCCCTGGAACGCCCGCTCCAGCTCCTGCTCCGCGCTGGCCGCGGCGCTGCGCTGCGCGAGGTACAGGGCGAGCGCCACGCTGGCCGACACCACCAGCATCATCGCCACCAGGAGCTTCGTGCGGAAGCGCCGGGGCGTGAACTTCGGCGATGCGGCGGGCGCGCTCACGGAAAGTCGGCGTGCAGCACGGAGTCCGCCGCCAGCTCCACCGGACGCGACAGCACCGTCTTGCTGTCGAGCCAGACCTTCAGGGTGTACTTGCCGGGCGGCAGGCCGGCGAGGCGGTAGCGCCCCCCGGCGTCGGTGATCACGAAGTGCGGCGTGTCGAGCACGAGGATGAGGCCGCGCATGTGCTCATGGATGTCGCAGCGCAGGGTGATGAGGCCCGCGACATCGAAGACCTGCGACGGCACCGGCTTCTCGTCGGCGCGGTAGCGCCCGAGGTCGAAGCGCTTGGGCGCCGAGTAGGAGAAGATGTTGTGGTATGTGTCGTCGAAATTGGGGAACTCGACGCGCGTGCCCACCTGCACCGGCAGGAGCAGCGGGGCAAACGTGAGATCCTTCTGCGCCATCTGGGCGACGGGTTGCACGGCGGATTTCGGAAACGCGCCCTCCAGGTAAACCACCGCGAGGGGCGGATTCGTCGCCACGACGCCGCCCTTGGTGACGACCTCGTAGCGCTTGTTCATGACCGGCGCGGAGCGCGTCTTCGGCAAAGCAACCGTGCCTTCGATCACGGTTTCCGCGCGGGCGAGTCCGGCCACACTGAGGAGGACGAGGATAAGCAGGAATTTCATGTTAAGATTTTTTAGCCACAGATTACACAGATGGGCACAGATAAGGAACCCACCAGGCCTTGGTCATCTGTGCCCATCTGTGTAATCTGTGGCTAAAAGCGGTTCATAGGGGAGGTCGCACGGTGTAGCCGACGGTGCGCACGGTGTGAATGAGGGGCGCGGCGGCGCCGGAGTCCACCTTCTTGCGGAGGCGCGCGATAAAGATCTCCACCGTGCGCGTGTCGTACTCGTGGTCGCGCTGCCACACGCGCTCGCAGAGCTCGGTGCGGGAAAACACGCGGCCCGGCTCCTGCATGAGCACCTGCAGCACGTCGAACTCGCGGGGCGAGAGCGCCACCGGCCGGCCGCCGCGCATGATGCGCCGGTGCTGCACATCCATGTGCAGGTCGCCGACCTTGAGCAGGTCGGCGGCGGTCGGCGTGGCGCCGCGCCGGCCGAGGGCCTCGATGCGCGCCACGAGTTCGTCGAGCGAGAAGGGTTTCGCGAGGTAGTCGTCGGCGCCGGCCTTGAGCCCGCGCACGCGGTGCTCCACCTCGCCGCGCGCGGTGAGGATCAGGACGCGCGCGGGGCTGGCCGCGGCGCGGAGCTTGGCGAGCACGCCAAGGCCGTCGAGGCCCGGCAGGTTGAGATCGAGCACGATCAGGTCGGGCGGATCGGTCAGCGCGGCCTGCAGGCCCTCCGCGCCATCGTGAAGGGCGCGGACGAGATGGTTGGCCCGCTCCAAGGCCCGCGTGACGTGGCGCGCGAGCTGGGGTTCGTCTTCAATGACAAGGATGCGCATGGCTGAGGGGTAAGCTGGACGCGAGCCAGCGTGCGCAGGCGTGGCTCAGTTGCAACCGCAGCCGCTGCCCCCCACCCCGCGCCCGCCGCTGGCCGCCTCGCGGGAAAAATAGATGTGTTCCGCCATCGCGGTCGCCAGCGGATCGCGGTCGGGCCGCATCGTGGCGTCGGCGAGGGTGTCGCGCTCCCACGGCTTCACCCGCACCGTGGTGCAACCGCCCGAGAACGCCGCCGCGAGGAGCAGCAGGAAAAGAAAGAACCGGCGGGATGGTTTCATGGGGAAATCAGTTTTTCTCGGCGAGGAGCTGGTCGAGCTGAGCGCGCAGCTCGCGGTCGGTCGCCGCGCCGTGAAAGCCTTGGTGCACGAAGCGCACGCGGCCGTCGCGGCCGAGCACGTAGGAGGACGGCATCGCCGGCACATCGACCGCCGCGGCGAGCCGGTGGGTCTGGTCGTGTACGACAGCAAAGGGCGGCGCCCACTTCTTCACGAAGGCCGCGTAGTTGGCATCCTTCTCATCGACGCTCACGGCCACGATCACGACGCCGCGCGCCGCGTAGTCGGCCTGGATCTTCGCCAGCGCGGGGAACGACGCCTTGCACGGCGCGCACCACGAGGCCCAGAAATCGACGACCACGACCTTGCCCGCCGTCACGGGCACGGTGCCGCCGGTCAGGCCCGCCTCGGCCAGCGCGGGAAAGGCGTCGCCGGCCTTGATCTCCGCGCGCAGGGGCGCGAGCGCGAGCAGGCCCGCGGCCGCCAGACTGAGGATGGGATTACGATACGACATAGTTGAAAAAACCGCGGGTCTGGGCGCGGGCGCGCTCGGTGGTGAGCAGGCCCTCGGCGCCGGGGAAACCCTGGATGAATTTCACGCCCTCCTCCGCCCCGAGCACGAAGGCCGTGGTGGAGAGCACGCCCGCCTGGAGGCAGGTGTTGGCAATAACGGTGGCCTGCAGGCAGCCGTTGGCGACGGGCCAGCCCGTGCGCGGATCGACAATGTGGCCGTAACGTTTGCCGTTGAGGGTGAAGCAGCGCAGGTAGTCGCCGGAGGAGGCCACGCCCTTGCCCGTGATACCGGTGCTGCCGCTCGTGGCGCTCGGATTCTTCGGGTCCTCGAGGCCGATGTGCCAGCAGGGCCGGCCCGGCGGAGCGCCGAGCGCGCGGAGGTCGTGGCCGAAATCGACGAGCACATTGGCGATGCCGTAGTCCCCGGCGAGCTGCGCCACCATGTCCACCGCGTACTCCTTGCCGAAGCCGCCGAAATCGAGCGCCATGCCCGCGACCGGCAGAAAAATCCGGCCCGGCTCGCGCAGCACTTTTTTCCAGCCCACCAGCCTTTTCGCAGCCTCGATCTCCTCCTTCGCGGGCAGCGCGGGGTGAGCGACCTTGTAATTCCAGAGGCGGAGCAGTGGCAGCGCGGTCGGGTCGAGCACGCCCTGCGTGACGAAATGGAGGCTGTCGCAGAGCTTCAGGAGCTGCTCCATCTCCGCATCGATCTCCACCCAGTCGCGGCCGGCGGCATCGTTGATGCGGCTGACGAGGCTGTCGGGAAGAAAGCGCGAGTATTTTTGCTCGAAGGCCTGCACCCACGCGATGGCGGCGCGCTCGTAGGCGGCGGCCTGCCCATCGTCGGCGGTGGCGAACTGGATTTCGCAGTTGGTCCCCATCGCACGGAACTTCACGTGGCGCAGCGGCAGCGCCGGGCCGGTGGCGACGGCGGCGGGCGGGCGGTGGGACTGGGCGACGAAGGCCATGGGGGATTACCAGGAGAATTTTGCGCCGAACGTGGTGATCGTGGCGTCAGGGTACACGCTGGGCGAGGTGCTGCCATCCTTGCCGCGCATGTCGTACTTCTCAAGCGCGGCGTCGAGCTGCCACGAGGCGTTGATCGTCCAGATCGCCTTGAGGCCGTAGTTGTAGGTGCGCATCGCCGAGAGGCGGTAGTCGGCGGAGTAGAACGGACCCGCCGGATCGGGCCGCGCCGCCAGCGGGATCGTGGTGCCGTCGAGCGTGAGGCGGTAGAAATCCGCGGCGCCCTGGTCGTAGAAACGGAGGCCGGGCCGCAGCACGAGGTGCTCGCCGATCTTTTGGAACCACGCGAGATCGACCGTGTGCGCGCGCGTGCCGAAGGTGTCGCGGTAATAGCGGTAGCTCGCCTCGACGGCGCCGTGCAGCTGGGGAAACGCGCGGTTGACGGAGCCCTGGAGCGTCCACTTGTCGCGCTCGCGCGGGCGGTTTTCCGCGCGCGTGGTCGGGAGGAAGATACCGGGCACGACCTCCACGTTCTTGAACATGAGCCGGTACGGGTCGGCGAGGAAGCCGCGGGCGATGCCGTAGCCGAGGTTGAGCGAGACGGAGGTGCGCGGATCGAGCAGCTGGGTGACGCCCGCGATGTAGTCGCCGGAGCGCTTCTTCTCGCGCGGGGTCTGGAAGAACACCTTCACATCATCGTCCGTGCCGGCGGCGCCGAGGAGCAGCGTGGTGTTCTTCTGGTTGAAATCGGTGAGGGTGTTGACCGACCAGCCGTTGGAGACGTAGTCGCTCTCGCGGCTGTTGGCGTAGCCGACGGAGACATTGACGCGCGCGAACTGGCGGGAGAAATCGGCGTTCCACGCCTTGCGCCGGTCCTCGATGTGCGAGAGCGGGACCGGCCCGCCGGGCGTGGCGGGCGGCTGGCCCGAGGGCGTGGCGCCGGCGATGGCGTCGATCACGCCCTGGAGCTTCAGGTGCATGTCGGGGCCGAGGTCCTGCTCGATGGCGCCGTACTGCGCCTGCACCGCGACGCGCCCGCCGGCCTCGCGGTAATCCTCGTACTTGTAGCTGACGGAATTCTCCGCCCGCGCCACGCGCGGCTGGGCGAGGAAAAGGCCCGCGGCCAGCAGCAGGACTTCGGTGCGGCCCCGCAGGGCGGGACCGGCAGGGATTTCACGCAAGCGCATGTGATGAGGGGAGCCACCCCCCTGCCCGCTTCAAAGGGAATATGGTAACGGAATGGTCAGAACCGAGTAGCGGTAGCGCAGGCGTCTCGCCTGCCAGCGTGGGTGCAGGCGGGCCGCCTGCGCTACCCAAGCCCGTAGTGGCTGCGGCGTCCCCGCCGCAGATCCATAAAATCCCTGCGGCGAGGACGCCGCAGCCACTTGATGCTCCTCCGCCTCAGCGGACGATCTCGACCGAGCTGACGCGCAGGGAGGCGTTGAGCTGGGCGGGGTTGCCGAGGTCGGCGGCGAGCGAGAACTGGTCGATGCCGATGTAGGGCGAGCGCTGGGCCAGCTGGCTGTAGAATTTCTTGAGGCCCTCCCAGTCCGCCTTCGGCAGGTTGAACTGCACGGTGTGGATGGCGAACTGCCCGCTCTGCTCCGAGCGCGGCGTGTCGTTGGAGAACTTCAGGTTGTTGTCGCGCGCGAGGCCGCTGAGCTCGCCGACGAGGCGCGTGTCGTCGAAGGTGCGCGAGGGGTCGAGGTCCTTCACGGCCTTCACCGCCGCGGCCTCGATGGCGGCGCGGTTGCTGAGCCACTGCTGCTGCTCGTTGAGGTCGAGCGTGGTGCGGTGCGCGGTGGCGTAGGCCTTTTTGGCGCGGCCGGAGAAGTTGGACAGCCACATGAGCGCGCCGAGCGCGGCGAAGGCGGTCAGGAGGATTTTTTCCCGGAGGAGGCGGCTGAGGAAGAAGGCTTTGAAGGCTCTCATGGCGTGGCGGGGGCGGCGGGTTTCAACGCTTCGGGACGGAAGGTGACGCTGAGGGTGAAGGTCATCATGCCGTCGCGCGAACGCTGGTCGCTGATCTCCACCTTCTCCGCGAAGGGCTGCTGGGTCAGGAGCGTCTGGTAGGCGGAGACGGCGGCGGGGGACGTGCTGCGCGCATCGACCTTCAGCGTGTAGAAGCCGCTGGTCGTGGTGCGCAGGAAGGTGATGGCCTCGGGCTTCTTCGAGCCGACCATGAGGATCATCTCGATCGGCAGCAGGCGGCGGGTGGAGAGCTCCTTGACGCGCGTGGTGATGGTCTGCGCCGTCATGATCTTTTCCACGACGGGCTGCTGGGCGGTGGCGCGGGTGACGCGGGTCTTCTGCCACAAGGCGAGGCCCATGAGGCTGAACTCGCCCAGCAGCAGCAGGCCGATCAGCGCGAGGCAGCCGAGGAAGGACCGCCAGAAGATCACATCGCGCGCGCGGGCGCGGCGCAGGGCCGCCAGCTCGGTGCGGTCGCGCACGTCGAGCGTGGCCGCCACCGGACCGGGGATGCGCACGGCGAGGTCGCCGGCGCGGAAGGCGAACTCGCGCTCCGAGCCCGCCACCTCGGCGACGGGGGCCGCCTTGAGATCGACCACGTGGCGCGTCTCGCCCGCGAGCCGCAGCACCTCGTCGCGCACGGTCGCGCGCGCGGTGCCGTCGGCCTCGGGCGCGATCGCGCGGAAGACCACGCGGGCCGGCACCGGCGAGGTGTCCCAGTAAACCGCCGTGAGGCCCTCTTCGGAAGGAATGAGCACCGCGGTGGCGGGGCGGATCTCACCGCCGAGCACGGCGGCGAAGGCCGGCATGACCAGCTCGGCCTGCTCCCACTCCGCGGTCTGGTCGCTGGTGAAGCGGCGGCGGTAGGCGGCATAGACGAGCGCGCGCTCGGCGCCGGGCACCCAGTGGAAGCCGTGGTAGAGCTGCGCGGGCGGAAAGGGCGACAGCGACTCGAGCGCGAGCTCGGCCTGCGCGGCCACCTCGGCCGCCGTGGCGCCGGCCGCGACGGGCACCGCGCGCACGAAGAACAGTGCGTCGGACAGCAGCATCACCTTCGGCGGCGGCGTGCCGGCTTTGAGGGATTTAATCAGCGAGAGGCTCATGCTTGTGGTGCTGGGGCGGGGGTGGGTGGAATCTCAACATTTTCCCTAATTTCCAAGAGCGTAAATGGATAGTTGAGCTTTTTCCCCGCGGTCGTGGTGGTGGTGACGCCCGTGGAAGCGGACGTCGAGGGCTGCTGGGTGGTGGCGGTCTTGTCGGGATTCTTGTCGTCGGGCAGCGCGGTCAGCGCGGGGTTGGCCAGCACGGTGGAGGCGCCGCCCGGCGGGGCAACGACGGCGGTGAGGCGGAACTGCGTGCGGCCCCGGTGGATCGTGATGTTGATGCGCAGCGCGCTGATCACGGTGCCGAAGCCCGCCGGCACGGAGTTGCCGCCGAGGACGCTCGCGGCGTCGCCGGAGTTCTGGAAAAAGCCCGGGCCCTGGTTGGCGTAGGCCCCGGTGCCGGAGAGGTACTCGCCGAGCCGCTGCTGCGAGGAGAGGTCGCTGTTGCCAAAGGCCGAGAGCACGTCGGGCGTCGCGGCGTTGAGGTTGGACTGCTTGAAATCGAAGAGCGAAAACGTATTCGCAAAACGGTGCCAGTACTCGTTGGGCCGGCCGTCCTTGTCGTAGAAGACGTCGCGCACGGCGTCGATCGCGGCCAGCTCGGAGAACGAGCGCAGCGAGCGCTGCGGCACGACGTAGGGCAGCGCGCCGTTGTCGTAGTCGGGCGTGAAGGAGCCGGTGGGCACGTAGTCCTTCTGCATCCACGACATGAGGCCGTCGGTGAGCTTCTCCGCGTCGCTTTGGGAGAACTGCCACGACTTGAAGAGCTCGGTCAGCGTGGCGGGCGTGACGTGCGCGAGGGAGATCTTGCCGCTCTCGTCCTCGAACGAGACGTCGGCGGTGTAGCCGTCGCCAGGTGTCCAGTTGGCGAAGCCGAGCGGATCATTCCACCCCTCGGCGGGGCTGCGGAGGCCGCCGTCGGCCTGCCGGAAATCCTCCAGCACCGCGAGCGTGACCTCGAGGGCCGAGTAAGCCTTCTGCCGCAGGTGGCGCGCGGAGGACTCGCGCACCTCGACGAGCAGGTCCACGCCGGCCTTTTCCACGAAGGTGACCATCGCAAACGTGGTGAAGAGCAGCGTGACCATCACGATGATCAGCACGGAACCGCGGACTTTCCGGAGGCGGCGCATCAGGTGTTGGGCAGCCCCTCCCCGGCCACAGGCAGCGTGATGACGGTCTCACGCGACTGCTTGTTGTAGGTGAACTTGAGGCGCAGGCGCTGCGGCGTCATGAGCTGGCCGTTGGGGTCCTTCTGCGGCGTGTTCTCGGTGCGCCACGACTTGAAATTCTCGTCGTAGTATTCGTAACTTATTTCGGATACGAGTGGAGAGACGAGGGCCTCGTGCGGCGGGTCGTCGTTGAACTTCTTCTCCAGGCGGGAGTGCCAGAGGAGGTAGAGCCCGTCGCGCGGGCGGACCTGCAGCGAGCAGACGACCTCGGGCAGCGGGCGGTCGTCGGGCCAGCTGATGAGGCGGCTGCCCTCGGGCAGCTCGAAGGTGAGGAGGTTGTCCGTGGAGCCGCTCTCGGGCCGGATCTCCTGCGCGGTGATCGGCGTGCTGCCGGAGCGCGCGGCCGGCGGGAAGGCCGCGGCGCGCAGCTCGCCCTCGAGAAAGCGCGTGACGGCGCGCGTGTGCTGCTCGAAGAGGCGCACGTCGTTGTTGCGCCCCCAGAGCTCGCCCATCGAAAACACAAAGGTGTTGAGCGCCACGAGCAGCAGGCCCACCACGGCGAGCGCGAGCAGGATCTCGATCAGCGTGAAACCGCGGTCGCGGGGCCGGCGGGAGGAAGTGGGGCGCGGCGGCTTCAAAACTTGCGGTTGTTGTGCAGCTCCGTGATGCGGTCCTTCGCATCCTGCCGGAGCTTGGTGTTTTCCACGGGGTCGGCCCACGTGGGGCGGAGCAGCATGAAGACCTCCGTGATGGTCTCCGCCTCCTGGCCCCCCGTGGCGCCGAGCTCGCAGGTGAACGTCACCTGGAAGAGGTCGGCGGTGTTGCTGTTTTCAATCTCGGCGTGCCAGCGCGCCTGGCGGCCGCCGGGCAGGTCGAAGGTGGCGCCCTCCTCGGCCTTCTTGCGGTCGGGCTCGACGAGCAGCTGCGAACGGGCGAAGCGGATGTCCTCGTCGCGCTGGCCGACCTTGCCGACGGTGGAGTAGGCGTTGAGGACGTTGACGTACGTGCTGCCAAGCACGACGGCCGCCATGGTGAAGATCACCAGCGCCATCATGACCTCGATCAAAGTGAATCCGCGGCGGCGCATGTCAGTAGGCGTTGTCGTCGGCCTTCATCACCTCGGCGCAAGTCCAGGGGTCGATCGCGATGACGTGCGCCGGGCCGCCGGAGCGGAATTGCACGCGGAACGGCTGGCACGTGCCGTCGGAGTAAAACGACACGCTGGGAATCGTGTGCGTGTCGACGAGCTGGCCGCCGATCAGCACCGAGCTGCGGCCCTGCGCGGCCGCCAGGAAATCCACCGTGAGCCCGCGGATCGGCGGCAGGGGAAAGCTCTTGCTCGTCGTGCCGTCGGTCACGGCGAACTGCTTGCCCTTCTCGTCGTAGCTGAGGTGCGTCTCGCGCTCGTTCTTGAGCGCGATCTTGCGCGCCTCGCGGCTGGCGTCCCAGAACGTGTCCTCGGGGGTCTTCGCATTGTCCCCCAGCAGGTGCCACGACACGGTGGTGAGCGCCGCGGCGAGCAGGCCGATCACGGCGAGGGCGAGGAGGATTTCCAGCAGCGTGAAGCCGCGGGCGGCCCCCGTTTTTCCGAGTGAAGGCTCCCGGGCCTCACGGCAATGCGACCATGAGCCTTCGGTTAAAACCATAAGCCCTTACTTCGCGTCGTCCGACCAGTTGCCGATGTCGTCGGCCGTGCCCTCGGTCTTGTCGGGGCCCTTGGAGAAGATGTCGTAGCCGTTCTTGTTCTTCGTGCCCGGGCAGCGGTAAACGTAGTCCTCGCCCCAGGGGTCCTTCGGGAGCTTGCCGTCGGCGAGGTAGGGCCCGTGCCACTGGTCGGCCTTGCTGGCCGGCGGGGTCACGAGCGCGCGGAGCCCCTCGGCCGTGCTCGGGTAATCGCCCATCTGGATGCGGTAGGTGGTGAGCGGGAGCTTGACCGAGTCGTTCACAAAGAGCTTGGCCGTCGAGGTCTGCGCGCCGCCGAAGATGCCCTCGAGGTTGCTCACGGCGAGGCCGACGAGCAGGCCGAGGATAGCGAGCGCGATCATGATCTCGAGGAGGGTGAAACCGCGGCGGGTGGCGCGGAGCTGGCGGGAAAAAAGACGGGAGGGGGAGTTGGACATGGCGGTGGAAGATGGTGAGGCGCCGGCCTCAGATGTCGAGACGCAGGCAAAGGCAAAAGGTTGCGGCGCAAGGCTGCTTTCGCCCGTCGCCGGACAGACGCGGCCATTTACGGGATGAAACCAAGGGATGTTAATCTCTTTTTTATAGTTACTTGCGCGGGTCACCGCCGTATCCGCGCCCTACCCCACCCGGCATGGGGAATTCCCCGACGGGGCACCCCGTGCCGGGCCGGATGGTGGGCCGCCGCAAAGCAAGCTAAGCTCCGGCATGAGCCTGCCCGAACCGATCGTCACCGCCTTTTCCAGCGTCGAGCGCGAATGGGACGGCATCACCATCCTGCAGACTCATACCAGTTCCCTCGCCTTGGCGGCGGGCTGGCGGCCGGCGGTCAACGCCTACCGTTGCGCGGATCAGTTTGTAATCTTCGTCGATGCCGCCGGCCTATCCCGCAAGGCCATGGATATCCGTGCGGAACCTCACCGGCTGATCATCCGCGGGACGCGGCCGCCGCCGGAGCCGAATTGCCGCCCGTCGGAGCTGAACCAGCTGCTCGCCTTGGAAATCGATCACGGCTCGTTTGAACGGGTCCTGGACCTGCCGCAGGAGGTCGATCCCGCGCAGATGACGGTGGACCATCGCGACGGCATCTTTCGCATCCAACTCCCGCTGCTCGCCTAGCCCGGCCCGGAGGCCTTCCCGACCATGGCCACCGATCCCGCGCCCGCGATGTTGGCGTCGCAACCGCCGGCCCCGGCGGAGGCCCTGCCGGACACGCTGGCCATCCTTACGGTCCGGAAGACGGCGCTGTTCCCCGGTCTGGTGGTCATCCTGACCATTGACGACCCGGCGGCGCGCCACGTATTGGAAGATACATTACCGCATGGCCGGATCGTCGGCATCTTCACCCGGCGGCCCGGCCCCGGCGACAAGGACGGCCTCTCCGGACTGGCCAAGGTCGGCGTCGCGGCCAGCGTCGTGAAGCTCAGCCGCGGGGACACCGGCGTGCTGCAGGCCACCGTCAGCGTCCTCCAGCGCATTGCCCTGAAGCGCGAGGTCGCGACCACCCCGTTCCTCCGCGCGGAGATCGAGGTGCTGGCCGCCCCCGAGCCCAAGGCCGATGACCGCACCTGGCAGGCGACGGTGCAGGAGCTGCGCGAACACGCACTGGAGTACGCCAAGGCCGCCGCAGATCTCGCGCCCTTGACCGTGGATCTGATCAAAAGCCTGGAGGACGCGGGCCAGCTGGCCGACCTGCTCGCTGCGAGCCTGCCGATCACCGGCGAGCAGCGGCAGGAACTGCTGGAGACCGTCGATGTGCGCCAGCGCGTGCGGGCCGTGCTGGTGCTCATCTCCGACCAGCTCGAGATCGCGCACCTGCGCGACAAAATCGACAAGGACGTCGCGGCGCATTTCACCGCCGCCCAGCGCCGCGCCTACCTGCGCGAGCAGCTCCGGCTGATTCATAAGGAGCTCGGCGAGGACGGCGTTGATCATCAGGCAGCGGAACTGCGCACCCGGCTCGAGGCGGCCAATCCTCCCGAGGCCGTCATGGTGCAGGCGGAGCGGGAGCTGCGCCGCCTGTCGCGGCTCCCCGCCAGCAGCGGGGAATCCTCCCTCGTCGTCACCTACGTGGAGCTGCTGGCCGAGCTGCCCTGGCACCGTGCGACGAAGGACAACCTCGACCTCGCCCGCGCGCGCCGGATCCTCGACCGCGACCACTACGACTTGGACAAGGTGAAGCGCCGGCTCATCGAGTTCCTCGCGGTCTGCAAGCTCAACCCCGCCCGGCAGGGTCCGGTCCTATGCCTCGCCGGCCCGCCCGGCGTCGGCAAGACGAGCCTCGGCCAGTCGATTGCCGATGCGCTCGGCCGGAAGTTCGCGCGCATCGGCCTTGGCGGGGTCAACGACGAGGCCGAGATCCGCGGGCACCGGCGCACCTACGTCGGCGCCATGCCCGGCCGCCTCGTGCAGGAGCTGCGCCGCGCCGGGGTGAACAACCCCGTGATGATGCTCGACGAGATCGACAAGCTCGGCGCGCACTCGACCGGCGACCCCGCGAGCGCGCTGCTCGAGGTGCTCGATCCGCGGCAGAACCACGCCTTCCTCGACCGCTACCTCGACGTGCCGCTCGACCTCTCGCCGGTGATCTTCATCGCCACGGCCAATTTCATGGACGACGTGCCCGGGGCGCTGCGCGACCGCCTGGAGGTCATCCGCATCCCCGGCTACACCGACGGCGAAAAACAGGAGATCGCCCGCCGCTACCTGATCCCGCGGCAGCAGGCGGAAAACGGCCTGAAGCCCGGCCAGGTGAAATTCAAGGCCCGCGCCATCCGGCGTATCATCGAGGACTATACGCGGGAGGCCGGCGTCAGGAACCTGGAGCGCATGATCGGCGCGGTCTGCCGCTACCTCGCCGCCCTCGTGGCCGAGGGCAAAAACCCCGATCCGTCGATCGCACCCGAGACCGTCGAGAAAATCCTCGGACCCGTGCGCTACATCCGCGAGACGCGCCTGACCGTGGCGAAGCCCGGCATCGTGACCGGCCTCGCGTGGACTCCGGTGGGCGGCGAGATCATGCACATCGAGGCCCTGCGCTTCCCGGGCAAGGGCGGCATCCTCATGACGGGCCAGCTGGGCAGCGTGATGCGCGAGAGCGCGCAAGCCGCGCTGAGCCTGGTGCACGCGCGGGTGCAGCATCTCCACATCAAGCCCGGGGAACTGCGCAACTATGATGTGCACATCCATCTGCCGGCCGGAGGAATCCCCAAGGACGGCCCGTCCGCCGGCGTGGGCCTGCTCACCGCCATCGCCTCCCTCTTCAGCGGCGACAAGGTGCGGCCCGACATCGCCATGACCGGCGAGATCACCTTGCGCGGCCTGGTCCTGCCCATCGGCGGATTGAAGGAAAAACTCCTCGCCGCCCACCGCGCCGGCATCCCCACCGTGATCATCCCCAAGTTGAATGAGAAGGACCTCTACGACCTGCCCGCGGAGGTGAAGAAGCGGCTCAAGATCATTTTGGTCAGCACCGTGGACGAAGTGCTCGCCGCCGCGTTGCAGCCGCAAAAACCGAAAGCCCCCCGCCCCGCGCGCCATTCTCCGATGTCTGGCACCGGCGCCGGCCCCATGGTGAAAACGAAAAAATAGGCTATCTCTCCCACATGTACGGCTACGCCCTCGTGATTTTGCTCGGTACTGCGGTCCTCATTCTAAGTGTGGTAGCCTTGGTGCGCGGCCGGGCCGAAGCCACCGGCCGCACCCCTGCGACCAAAGAGCAGAAAAAAACCCGCCCTGTCGGACCCAGCGCACCCGCGGCCGACGAGCCCACGCCCACCCGCTCAACCACGGCTTCGCCGCAGCAGATCGAGACCGCGAAAAAGCACACGCCACCGGCTTGAGATCCAAAGCTCCCCGCATTTCCAACCCTATCGGGATGTTGGACATGCCACTGGGGGGATGCCCCATCCCCCCTCCGCGTTTTGACGGGTGGGTGCCGCCCGGATCCGCCCGATGGCAGCAACTCCGCCCGCAGTCTATCCTGACGCGTCCAAGACAACCTAAACCAAACCAAGAGAAAGCACCTGTCATGAAGAAATATATCATCGGATTCTTCGCGCTGGCCGCCGCGGCCTACGCCCAAGTCACACCGACTACCACCGCGACCACGACCGACCGTGGCTTCGTCGATTCCGGCTACACCCGCGAGTTCACCATCGGTGGTGGCGGCGGCGCTAACACCGAAATCGACAGCAGCTTCGGCTCCGTCAACCTGAGTCTCGGCCAGTACACCACCGAGAACAACCTCTGGTCCCTCCGCCAGAGCGTGATGTATGTGAACCCCGACGGCGGTTCGCAGAGCTGGAATGGCTGGACGCGCCTCGCCTACGACCGCCACTTCGGCACGACCGGCGCGTGGCGTCCCTTCGTCGGCGTGAATGCGGGCCGCATCTACGGCGATGCCGTGCATGATTCGTGGACGGCCGGCCTCGAGACCGGCGCGAAATACTACGTCACGCCGCGCACCTTCGTGCAGCTCACGGTCGAGTACGGCTGGTTCTTCGACAACGGCGACAACTTCGACACGCAGTTCCACGACGGCCAGTGGAGCTGGGGCGTCGGCGTCGGCTACCGCTTCTAAGTCCCGCCTTTTGACCGCCACCACCGCCCTGCCGAGCGCTCACCATCAGCCTCGGCAGGGTTTTTCATTTTATGCGCGCGATCTGGAAAGGCTCGATCAGCTTCGGCTTGGTCAACATCCCCGTCGGCCTGCACAACGCCACGCGCGTTGAGGAGCTGAAGTTCCGTCTCCTCCGCCGCACCGACCTCAGCCCCGTCAACTACAAGCGCGTGGCCCAGACCGACGGCAAGGAAGTGCCGTGGGATCAGATTGTGAAAGGCTACGAGTATGAGAAGGAGAAGTTCGTCGTCCTGAAGGACGAGGACTTCAAACGCGTCGATCTCGAGGCCACGGATACGATCGACATCATCGAGTTCGTGGACCTGGAGGAGATCAACCCGGTCTATTTCTACAAACCCTACTTCATGGAACCGCTCAAGGGCGGTGCCACCGCCTACGCCCTGCTGCAAAAGGTCCTGTGCGCGACGAACAAGGCCGGCATCGCCAAGATCGTGATCCGCACGCGGCAGCATCTCGCGGCGGTGAAGTGCAACGGGCCCCTGCTCGTGCTGGAGCTGATGCGCTTCGAAAACGAGCTGCTGGCGCCGGCGGCGATCAAGCTCCCCTCCGCGAAGGCCCCTTCGACCCGCGAGCAGGAGATGGCGCGAAACCTCATCGACCAGATGACGGAAAAGTGGGATCCTTCGCGCTATCGCGACGACTACCGCTCCGCCCTGATGAAACTGATCGACAAAAAAATGGCCAGCGGCGGCAAGACCCTGCCCACCGCCCACGAGCGCATCAAGCGGGCGACGAATGTCATCGATCTCGCCGCCGTGCTGCGCGAGAGCCTGGCGGAAGCGAGCGGCCACCGCAACCGCCCGAAGCGTCGCGCCGCGCCGGAAAAACGGCGCAAGGTGGCCTGAGCCCCGGAGGGCATCCTCATGCCGACCCGCAAGCTTTCGTTCACCAACCTGGGGAAGATCTTTTTCCCCAAGACCGGGTTCACCAAGGGCGACCTGGTGAAATACTACGTCGATGTCGCGCCGTATATCCTGCCGCACCTGCGCAACCGGCCCATGACGCTGGTGCGTTTTCCTGACGGCGTCACGGGCGAGCGGTTTTATGAGAAGAACGTCCCGCATTTTGCGCCCGAGTGGATCAAGACGACGGACGTGGCGCGCAAATCCCAGCCGGGCATGACCCGCTATATCGTCATCAACGACGCCTCCACCCTCGCTTGGTGCGCAAACCTCGCCGCGATCGAACTGCATGCCTTCCTGCACCGCGCGGCCAGTCTCCAGCGGCCCACGAGCGTGGTCTTCGACCTTGATCCCGGCGAGGGCGCCAACCTCCTCACCTGCGCCCGCGTGGCCCTGCATCTGAAGGCGATCCTCGATCCGCTGGACCTGACCGCCCTGCCCAAGGTTTCCGGCTCCAAGGGCCTGCAGCTCTACGTCCCGCTCAATACGCCGGTCACCTACGCCGCCACCTCGCTCTTCGCCAAGGCCGTGGCCGAGCTGCTCACGCAGCAGTTCCCCCGGCTTGTCGTGAGCGACATGGCCAAGGACCTGCGGAAGAAAAAGGTATTCATCGACTGGAGCCAGAACGGCACCTCGAAGACCACCGTCGCCGTTTACTCCGTGCGCGGGAAGCGCGACGCGCCGTACGTGTCGATGCCCGTCACCTGGCAAGAGCTGACGAAGGCCTTGAAAGGGCGGAGCGAAAAACTGCTGTTCTTTTCCCCGGCCGATGCGCTCCGCCGGCTGGCGAAACGCGGCGATCTCTTTGCCCCGGCCCTCACGCTAAAGCAATCGCTGCCGCGCCGTTTCACCAGCGGGGCCGAGCCGGCCTTGCAGGCTTACCGGGAGAAACGGGATTTCGCCGTGACCCGCGAGCCGCCGCCCAAAGAAGGCCGCGCCGCCGCGCGCGCGACGACCGCGCGATTCGTCATCCAGAAGCACGACGCCTCGCACCTGCACTACGATTTCCGCCTCGAGCGCGACGGCGTCCTCAAATCCTGGGCCGTACCCAAGGGCCTTTCGACCGAGGCAGGCGTGAAGCGCGCGGCCTTCGAGGTGGAGGACCATCCGCTCGATTACATGAAGTTCGAGGGTATCATCCCCGAGGGCCAGTACGGCGGCGGCACCGTGATGGTCTGGGACTTCGGCACCTACGAGTTGCTCGCCGGCAGCCGCCCGGGGAGCGACCTCAAGCTCCGCCTGCACGGGAAAAAACTCCGGGGCGAATGGCACCTGTTTCGCATCCGCTCGGAGGAGAAAAAGCCCGTGTGGTTGATCGTGAAAGCCCAACCCTCGGCGAAGCCGGTCAGCGCGCGGCAGGAGGACCGCTCCGTCCTCAGCCAGCGCTCGATGGCCGGCATCGCCCGCGACCGTGACGCCCAATGGCCCGCGAAAAAGCCACGTTCATCCCGCCGATGAAGGCCCTCGGCGTCGCGGCCGTCCCCCACGACCCGGACGCCCGGTGGCACTGCGAAATCAAATTCGACGGCTACCGCGCCCTCGCCTTGCTCAACGGCAAACAGGCCGAGCTCTGGTCGCGCAACCACAAGCCGCTCGACTACCCCGAGCTGCTGCCGGCGCTGGCCAAATTGAAATGCCAGTCCGCCGTGCTCGACGGCGAGATCGTCGCGCTGGACGACCAAGGCCACACCCATTTCCAAACGCTGCAGGGCCGCGACCTCGGCGAGCGCCCGCCGATCGTGTTCTATGTCTTCGATCTCCTCCAGCTCAACGGCCGCTCCCTCCTCGACGAGCCCATCGAGACGCGCCAGGAGCGGTTGCAGGCGCTGGTAGGCCGTGACCGCGCGACGCTGAAATTGTCGCCGAGTTTCTCCGTCGAGCCCGCCGTCTTCTTCGAAACCGTCCGGCGGCAGGGCCTCGAAGGCATGGTGCTCAAGCAGCACGGCTCGCGCTACGAACCCGGCCAGCGCTCGGGTACCTGGCTCAAGGTGAAGCGCGTTAACGAGCAGGAGTTCGTCATCGGCGGCTTCACCCCGCCCAAGCACAGCCGCGAGCATTTCGGCGCGATTTTGGTGGGCTACTACGAGGGCAGGACCCTGCGCTACGCCGGCAAGGTGGGCTCTGGTTTCGACCGGGAGCTGTTGGCGACACTGCATGCGCGGTTCCTCCGGTTGAAGAGCGCGCAGTGTCCGTTCGCGAACCTGCCGTTGCCGCGCCAGGCGCGCTTTGGCACGGGTATGACGCCCGCGGTGATGCGCACCGTCACGTGGTTGCGACCACAGTTGGTGGCGCAGATCAAGTTCGCCGAGTGGACCGCCGAGCGGCTGTTGCGCCAGCCGGTCTTCCTCGGCCTGCGGAAGGACAAGGCCGCCACCGCCGTGAAACGCGAGGCCGGCGCGGCGCTCACTTGAGCGCGAGGATTTCGTCCGCGGCGCGGATGCCGCTGGAGAGCGCGCCGTGCACGGTCGCGGCCTCGTCCGCCGTCGCCTCGCCGGCGAAGAACAGGGTGTGCGCCACCGGTTCGCCCAGGCGCCGCCCCGCCTCTTCCCGCCCCGCCAACGGATAGCTGTACGCGCCGCGCGTGAAGGGATCCTGCAGCCAATTGTGCGTCCATGCGCCGCGCAGCCGGCCGCGCAGCTCCGCGAGCGGCACCCGCCAGAGGCGCGCGAGCGAGCGCAACGCCCGCGCCTTGATCTGCGCATCGGACAGTTTCAGCAGCGCTTTCACCCGCGGCCGGCCCGTCCAGCCCACCAGCAGCGGCTCGGTCGGCGACGGCGCCCACCACGTCTCGAAATCTTCGCCGATCCCGATGAAAAAACCAAACGCCGGGCGGCCGGCTTTCAACAGTGCCGCCGGCACCAGGCCGCTGCGCCAAAAATCGTCCGCAAACCGGAAGGTCACCCGCGCCACCTGCCCCCAGCCGACCTGCCGCATGAGTTTTTCCTTCGGCTTGAGCCGGGGCGCAAATTTCACGCTGCCGCTCCGCCATACGCCCAAGGGCAGTGTGCTGACCAGTTGCGCCCCGCGATACCGCCGGCCACCGGCCATGACCTCGACCTGACCGCGGCGCCACTTCACCTGCGTAACCACCGTGCGCAGCTGGATTACCCCGCCGAGCTTCGCCAGCTCATGCGCGAAAGAGTCCGCCAGCACCTGGTAGCCCTTGATGGTGCGCGACTGCGTGCCCTCAAGGCCGCCATGGCTTTCGCGCACGCTGCGCGCACTGATGCGGTCGGCCTCGGCGGCGTTGAAAGATTCGACGAATTCGATCAGCCCGCTCCGCTCCTCCGGCGTCCAATGCTTCTGCCGCCGCAGGCACGCGGCGAATGTCATCGCCGTGCCCGCCGAGATGGCCTGTGCCATGCGCGTGATATCCTGCCAATACGCCGCCTGCCGCTGGAGCCCGTCGGGGCCACGGCGCCACATGTCGTGGCGGGCGGGTTTCAACCGCAGCTTTGCGCGGCGCAGCGCGGCCCGCAGAAAGGCATCGCCCCCGTGCACAAATTCCGGCCCCAGCTCGATCGGCGCCACCAACCCCGGCGCGGCCTGCGTGAGGATCCGCCCGCCCACGCGCCCGCGGGCTTCGAGCACGAGGACCTTGCGCCCGCGGCGCGCGAGCCGGTGCGCGGCGGCGAGCCCGGCGATCCCCGCGCCCAGGACAATCACGTCGGCATTCATCTGACTTTCGGCCATACCCTAGGAAAAGCAGGCGCCCCGGATAGGGCAACCCGCCCTCGCAAAAAGAAAGCCGCCGCGGGCTGGGACCCGCGGCGGCCTTCGGTTCGCTCAAGCGCTCAGGCTCGCTCAGCGGTTGGACTCGCCGCGGCCGTCCTCCCGGGAGGAGGCGCGGTCAGCCTGGCGGCTGTCGCGGTCAGACTGGGACTGGTCGCGCTGACCCTGCATCTTTTGCGACTCGCGGTTAGCCGCGGAGGCGGCCTGCGAGTTTTCGTCGACGCCCGCCGCGCGACGGAAGTCCTCGTTGCTGGCGCGCGAAGTCATGGGGTTGCCCGAGGCGTTGCGCTGGCTGTCGGCATTCCGCTGCTGATTCTGATCGTTGGCGCCGCGGGACTGCGATTGGCCGGAGGCATTCTGGCCGGACTGGTTGCGGCGCTCGGGATTGTTGCCGCTGCTTGCCGAATAACCCGACGAGGACTGGCCCTGCTGGTTGCGCTCGTTATCGCGACCGGAGGCGGGATTGTTCTGAGGCTGATTGTTACGTTCGTTGGACATGGGATGAGTTCCTTGATTTCCGAAGAGGGTTTTGTGAGCCGGCCGCGACGCGATGGGCCTTCGGTTGATCCCATCGCGTCGGACTTCGGCCGGTGTACTTCCACTGACCCAGCATCAACGGGCCGGTTGCGGCCGCGGCGCCCCATCCGACCGTCGGGAGAAGTCCCACGCGCGCATCGGGGAGTTTTTTGCAACCGGCGCGGACGGACCGTTACTATTGCAGTGAACCCCGGCATCGCCGGAACCGATACGTCACCCTCAACCGCGCGGACCAATCGCGCACCACCACCATGCCAGTCGGCTCAAAAAGCAGTTACACCGCGAAACAGAAACGCCAGGCCAGCCACATCGAGCAAAGCTACGAGAAGAAAGGCGTCAGCGAAAAGACCGCGAAGATGCGCGCCTGGGCCACCGTCAACAAACAGGACGGCGGCGGCAAAAAAAAGCGCGCCAAGAAAAAGTGATGCATCCCCTCCGCACCATGATCACATGGAGCCGGATGTTCTTCGCCGCGGGGAAGGCCTTCTTCACCGATAATGTTTTCAAACACTCGGCGGCGGTCAGTTTCTACGCGCTGTTCTCCCTCGCGCCGGTGACGATCATCGCCGTCACCATCGACGGGGTATTCCTCGGCAAGGAGGCGGCGAGCAGCCAGCTGCAGGCCCAGCTCTCGCAGCTGATGGGCCCGGCGAGCTCGCAGATCATCCTCTCCGCCGCCGAGGCCAGCCAGGCCGCGAAGGAGAGTACCTGGGCGACCGCCCTGGGCATCGGGCTGATGCTCATCGGCGCCACCTCGGTCTTCGGCCAGCTCCAGGACTCGATGAACCAGATCTGGGGCGTGAAGGCGAAGCCCGAGAAGAGCGGCTGGGTCGTGCTGCTCGTGCACCGGCTCGTGTCGTTTGCGATGGTGCTGACCGTGGCGTTTCTCCTGCTGGTCTCGCTGATCCTGACAACGGTGCTGACGAGCTTCGCGGGCTATTTCTTCGCCCGCTCCCCCGCCCTGCTACGCGGCCTCGACTTCGTGGGCAGCACGACGGTGATCCTCGTTTTGTTCGCCCTGCTCTTCAAGGTGATGCCCGACGTCCGCCAGCGCTGGCGCGACGTGTTCTGCGGCGCCGCGGTGACAACCGTGCTCTTCACCGTCGGCCGGTACCTGATCGCGCTCTACCTCGGTCACTCCACCGTCGCCTCGATCTACGGCACGGCCGGGGCGCTGGTGGCGCTGCTCGTGTGGGTGTACTACTCGTGCGCGATCCTCTTCTTCGGCACGGAATTCATCCGCGCCTATCGCGAAGGCCACGGCCTGAAAGTCCACCCCAAGGAGACCGCCGTGCAAATCCGCGAGCAGGTGGTCGAAGGCAAGCCCAAGGCCGCCATCACCTGAGCCGCGCTGGTGCCCCCGCCCGGACTTGAACCGGGATGCGCGGTTTAGGAAACCACTGCTCTATCCAGTTGAGCTACGGGGACATTTTTCCAGCCAATCGCCGCGGTGAACGCAGGAGCTGCGGTGACCACAGCCGCGGGACCTTGGAAGGTCCTTGGTAGCCATCACCCCCGGACAGTCGAGCGCATAACGCCCCCGGCCGGCCTAGTCCAGGTGCGCGACGTGACGGGCGATCATACGGTCTTCGTCGGTGGGGGTAACGCGGACAAGGCAGCGGCTCGCGGAAGGGCTGATCACCGGGGCTGATCGACGATTGAGGGAGCCGTCGATACGGATACCGAGGTGCCCGAGGTCAGCGCAGATCTCGCGGCGGATTTCCGCGGCGTGTTCCCCGATGCCGCCCGTGAATACGAGGGTGTCGATCCCACCCAGCGCGGCGGCCAGCGCGCCGATGCGCTGGCGCACCTGGTAGCAGAACATCTCCACCGCCAACCGCGCACGAGGATCGCGGCGGCGACAGGCCAGCAGAGCCTCCATGTCGCCCGTCGTGCCGGAGACCGCGCGGAGGCCCGACTCGTGGGTGATGATCTTTTCCAGACGTGCGGCGCTGCCGCGGCTGCGGCGCAGCCAGTGGACAATCACACCGGGATCGAGGTCGCCGGGGCGGGTGCCCATCATGATGCCGCCGGCAGGAGTAAAACCCATCGTCGTATCGACCGGCCGACCGTCGCGCACTGCGGCGAGGCTCGCCCCGTTGCCCAGGTGGGCAAGCACGGCCCGGCCGAGTTTTCGCGCGCCCAGCGTGTGGACGAGGTATTCGTAGGAAAGGCCGTGAAAGCCGTAGCGGTGCACGCCGCCCTTCACCATCGCTTCGGGCAGGGGCAGGCGCCGGGCCCGCTCCGGCAGCGCGGCGTGAAAGGCCGTGTCGAAGCAGACGTATTGCGGCAGGGCGGGAAAACGTTTCGCCACCGCATCGATGAGGGCAAGCTCCGCCGGCAGGTGCAGCGGGGCGAAGGGCACGGCAGCCTGCAGGTCCGCCTGGACCCGCGGGGTGAGCCGCGCGTGCGCGAGATGATGCGGGCCGCCGTGCACGAGGCGATGGCCGACGCGCGTCGGCGCGGGCAGGCCCCGCTGCGCGAGCGCATCCAACACGGTTTCCAGCTTGGATCGAGTACCGGCCACGGAGCCGCGCGCCAGCTCGCGCACGGTGCGGCCCCGGTTTTCAAATACGGCAAACTTCAGCGACGAGGAGCCGCTGTTGAGCGTAAGGATGATGGCGGGCGCGGCCATGACGGCATCAGTCGCTCCACACCCAGTTGGCGACCTCAGGCAGGTCCTCGAAATGCTCGCAGATGTAGGCGCGATGCCGCTCCAGAATGGTGCGCGCGAGCACCGCGAGGGCGCCGGCGCCAGGCAGGTCCGCCCGGGCCTGGATCAGGGCGTCGAGACAGAGGTGGTAGCGGCTCATGCGGTTGAGGACGACCATGTCGAAGGGCGTGGTGGTCGTGCCCTCCTCATTGTAGCCACGCACGTGGAAACGCGAGGGCTCCGTGCGGCCGTGGATCAGCTGGTGGATGACGCCGGGGTAGCCGTGGAAGGAGAAGATCACCGGACAGTTTTCGGTGAAGAGCTCGATGAATCGTGCCTCGTCCACGCCGTGCGGGTGGCGGTCGGGCGGCAGGAGGGTCATCAGGTCCACGACATTGACGACGCGGATGCGCAGGCCGGGCGTGTGGCGGCGGAGGAGCCAGGCGGCCGCGACGGTCTCCTGCGTGGCGATGTCACCCGCGCAGGCCAGCACGAGGTCGGGCTCGCCGTCACCGCACGAACCGAACCAGGGCCACTCAGAGAGGCCGAGGCGGCAGTGCTCGCGCGCCGTCTCGTAATCGAGCCACTGGAGCTGCGGCTGCTTGTCGATGACGATGAGGTTGAGGTAGTTTTTGCTGCGCAGGCAGTGGTCGGCGACGTGCAGCAGGGTGTTGGCATCGGGTGGCAGGTAGATGCGCGACACACGGCCCTGTTTCGAAACGAGGTTGTCGATGAAACCCGGACCCTGGTGGCTGAAGCCGTTGTGATCGTTGCGCCAGCAAGTGGAGGTGAGCAGGTAGTTGAGGGACGGGACGGGCGCGCGCCACGCGAGGGGGAGGCTGTGTTCGATCCACTTCGCGTGCTGCGCCGCCATCGAGTCCACGATGGTCGCGAAAGCCTCGTAGGTCGCGAAGAGCCCGTGGCGGCCGGTGAGCACGTAGCCCTCAAGCCAGCCGTGGCAGTTGTGCTCGCTCAGGACTTCAAAGACCCGGCCGTCCGGCGAGAGATGATCGTCGCCCGGGGTCGCACCGCGCACGAGGCAGCGGTCGGTGGCGTCGAAGACATCGCCGAGGCGGTTGGAGTTGGTCTCATCGGGACAGAAGAGCCGGAAGTTGGCGGCGGCGGCGTTGCGGCGGAAGACATCGCGCAGGAGCTGGCCGAGCGCACGGGTTGACTCTCTGCGTTCACGCGCCGGGGCGGCGACGGGGACGGCATAGGCGCCGCCATCGGGCAGGTCGAGCGGCACGGTGAGCCGGCCGCCGTTGGCGTGCGGGTTGGCCCCCATGCGGCGGTCGCCGTCGGGCGCGAGCGCGGCGATGTCGGCGCGCAGGCCGCCGGCGGCGTCGAACAGCTCCTCCGGCCGGTAGCTGCGCAGCCACGCCTCGAGTAACGCGAGGTGCGCGGGATTTTCGCGGACGCCCGCGAGCGGCACCTGGTGCGAGCGAAACGTGCCCTCGACAGCGACACCGTCCACGACCTTGGGGCCGGTCCAGCCCTTCGGGGTGCGGAGGACAATCGCGGGCCAGTCGGCCCGGGCAACGGTGCCGCCGGCGCGCGCGGCGCGCTGGATGGCGCGGATGTCGGCGTGAGCCTGCTCCAGCACCGCGGAGAAGCGCCGGTGCATGTCCATCGGATCATCGCCCTCCAGAAAAACCGGGGCGTAGCCATGTCCGCGGAGAAAACTCGCGATCTCCTCGTCCGGTGCGCGGCCCCAGACGGTGGGGCCGGCGATCTTGTAGCCGTTGAGATGGAGGATGGGTAGCACGGCGCCGTCGCGCGCTGGATTTAGAAAACGGATACCTTTCCACGAGCCCTCGAGCGGCGCGGTCTCGGCCTCGCCATCGCCGACGACCGCGACGGCGATAAGGTCGGGGTTGTCGAAGACGGCGCCGAAGGCGTGCATCAGCACGTAGCCCAGCTCGCCGCCCTCGTGGATGGAGCCGGGCGTGGTGACGCTCACATGGCTGGGGATGCCGCCCGGCGTGGAAAACTGGCGGAAGAGCCGGCGCAGGCCCGCGGCATCGCGCGTGACCTGCGGGTAGATTTCCGAGTACGTGCCCTCGAGGTAAACGTTGGCCACGAGGGCCGGGCCGCCGTGGCCGGGACCGGCGAGGTAGATGACATTGGCGTCGTGCCGGCGAATGAGGTGGTTGAGATGCGCGTAGATGAAGCTGAGGCCGGGCGAGGTGCCCCAGTGGCCGAGTAGACGGGGCTTGATGTGCGCGGCGCACAGCGGCTCGCGGAGCAAGGCGTTGTCCTGCAGGTAAATCTGACCGATGGTGAGAAAGTTGGCCGCGCGCCACCAGGCATCGAGCAGCGTCAGTTCGGAGGATTGGGAAAGGTTGCTCATAGGGAGAATGACGCGGGTACCGCCGGGTGACGGCGTCCGGTCAGTCCCCGCGAGTGCAGCATGATGATGGCCAAGGTGAGCAAGGAACTCACTGGCATCAGGATCGCCGCCAGCAATGGATTCACCCGGCCCGCCACCGCAAGCCCGACCGCCACCAAATTGTAGATAATGGAAAAGCCGAGCAGCCACGCCTGCGTGCGGCGGCGGGCGGCATTGATCTCGAACATCCGGCGCAGGCCGTCGATGCCGCGGCCGAGGTAGTAGAAGTCGGCCTTCCCCTCCAACACGCCGCGGTGGATGACCGGCGTGCCGCGGGCGAAGGCCACGTCGAAGGCGAGGCTGTCGTTGGCGCCGTCGCCGAGCATGAGCGTATCCCGGCGGTCGTGGTGCCGGAGCCACTCGGCCTTGTCGTGCGGGGAGAGTTCGCCGAGGGCGTTTTCCGGCGGCAGGCCGAGCGCACCGGCCATGGCCCAGACTTTTTCCCGACGGTCGCCGCTGAGGATGCAAACCTCGAAACCCCGCTCGCGCAGGGCGGCGATCTCGGCCCGGACCTCCGGCCGCGCGGCGTCCTCGAATTGGAAACGCGCCACAACGGTGCCATCGAACGCCAGCTCGGTGTCGTACTTTTCGCTGACGAGGGTACCGCTCCAACCCGGGCGGCCAAGCGTCCAGCGGCCGGCCGCGGTGCGCAGCGCGACGCCAAAGCCGGCGGTCTCCTCCACGTCGCCCGCGACGACGGCGGGCTGTCCGTGGCTCAGCAACGCTTCGCACAAACTCTGGCTGACGGGATGCGGATTATCACGAACCAAGGCGAAAAGCGCGGATTGGGCCTCCGGGGAGAGCTGCGCCAAGGCGGAGGGATTGAGGAGGCGGGGCGTCTCCAGTGTGAGCGTGCCGGTTTTGTCGAAAACAATTTTCCGGATACGCTGCAGGCGCGGCCAGAGGTCGGCCTCGCGGATGAAGACCCCGGCGCGACGGAGCGTGGACGTGGCGATCTCGTCGGTCAGCGGAAAGGCGAGGCCCAGCGCGCAGGGGCAGGAGACGACGAGCACGGCGGTGACGACCGACCAGGTGCGCACGGCGTCGTGCGAGAGCAGCCACCAGCCCAGCCCGGCCGAAATCGCCACGAGGAAAATCCCGACGAGGTAGCCGCGGATGACCTTTTCCAGGAAGCGATGGTGATAGCCGTCGCGCGCGGCGGGCCGGAGCAGTTCGGCGAGGAGCGACTCGCTCCACGGCTGCAGGGCGCAAAGGCGGATGTCGCTACGGCCGAGGTTCACCCCGCCCGCCGGCACGCGGGCGCCGGCGGCGTATTCGCGCGGGTCTGCCTCGCCGGTCACCCACGCCGTGCCGAGCGTCGCGGCGTCGGACTCGAGGCGGCTCTCGACCGGGATGGTCTGGCCGGAGCGGACCACGAAGACATCGCCGGCGTGCAACTGCTCGACCGGACACTCTGCGCCGGCCACCTGTACCGCCTGCGGCCGGGCCGAGCTGGTGAGCAGGCGGCGGCGGTTGCGCTCCACCGCAGCGGTCTGCGCCCAGCGGCCCACGAGCATCAGGAGGATGAAAGCCGAGACGAAATCGAAGTACACGAACTGCTCCCGGCCGCTCAGCCAGCCGTAGCATGAACCGAGGTAGGCGCCCACGATACCCACCGCGATCGGCTGGTCGAGATGGACCTCGCCCGCGCGCAAGGCCTGCGCCGCGCGACCGATGAAATACGCACCGCCTGTCAGCAGGCTCAGCGTGGCAAAGATCAGCGAGAGCAGGTCGAACAGCCGCGCGTAGGGAAACGCCGCCTCCATGCCGAAGTAATGCGGCAGGGTGAAGAGCATGACGTTCATCGAGAACGCCGCGCACAGCCCGATGCGGCGCACGAGCGGCCGGCTCGCCGATTCGGCGGGCGCGGCGCCCGGGGGCCCCACGAGGTAGCCGAAGGATTGCAGCACGCGCGCGAAGGCCGGGGCGTCGAAGGCACCCTTGGTCCAGCGGAGCTGCATGCGCCCGAGCGTGGCGTCGGTCTCGATGCGCAGCGCGCCGGGCTGGCGATCGAACAGGCTCTCGATCAGCCAGACGCAGCCCGCGCACGAGATGCCCTGCACCTCGAGGGTGAGTTCGGTCTGGTCCGCCGCCTCGGCGGCCGTTTGCAGGGCCGCGAGCCAGGCGTAGTCGCGCGGCTGAAAAACCGTCGGCGTGACGGGCGCGGTGACGCCGTCGCGCATCTTGTAATACCCGTCGAGCCCCTGCTCGTGCACGAGGCGGTACACGTAGCTGCAGCCCGCGCAGCAGAAGCCGGAGTCCTGCGTCGCCGCGTCGGTCAGCGGCACGCCGCAATGCCGGCAATGGTGGACGGAAGCGGTGCGGTCGGCGCGCAGTCCACGCACTCGCACCGCGGCCCGGCCGCCCCCGTCCACCAAATTGTCGGCTGAAGTCGCCATGTCAGAAACAGATGAAGTCACCCGCGCCCGGCCCGCCGAGCCCGAGGGTGCCGCGCAGGCGCCACATGAGCACGACGGCCACCACGAGGGCGAAGGCGGCCTGCAGCCGTGCGAGGCGCGCCGGCCCGATGCGCACGCGGATCAGGTGGTAGTTGGCCTGCGCCAGCCACAGCAGCGGCACGGTGCCGAGGCCAAAGGCCAGCAGCGTCTCCGCCCCGCGCAACGCCGAGCCGGATAGCAGCGCCAGCGACAGCAGAAAATAGAGCGGCCCGCACGGCAGCAGCGGCGTGGCAAGGCCGACGACCGCGGCGGCGCGGATGCGCGAGCCGCCACGCAGCCGGGCCATCAACGTCGCATGCAGCCGCCCGAGCAGCGGGAGGCGCGGCAGGCGCTGGTCGAGCCGGAAGGCCACCGCGATGAAAAACACCACGAGCAGCCACGGCAAAAAACGCCACACGCTCTCCCCCACCCACGCGAGCGGCAGCCGGCCGAGTCCGCCGGCGACGGCGCCGAGCACGGCGTAGGCGGTCAGCCGGGCGATGTGGTAGGCGGTGGCCACGTGCGACGGGTCCGCGTCATCCGCCCGGGCGGGCATGAGGGCGCAGGCCAGCGGGCCGCACATGCCGGCACAGTGCAGGCTCGTGACCAGCCCGGCGATGAGCGCCGTCACCGGTCCGGTGATACCGGCCAGCTCCGCGGTCACGGCCGGCCCTTCTGCGTCGCAAGGGGCACGTCCTGGATCTGCGCCGCATGCGAGGCGCGGAAGGCGAAGACATACGCCGTCACGAGGCAGGCGAAGCCCAGCGCGACGAAGAGCCAGAGCTTAGTGCCGGTGGTCTTTTTCATGCTCCTCCTCCTCTTCTTCCTTCAGCAGGCGGGCGTCGGGGCCCATGAACTCGACCTCGCGGCTGAGGGTAAAGCTCCCCGCCTCATCCTGCACGCGGACGGTAAACTTGAACGGGCCGCGGTAGGCCTTGCGGTCCACCACCAGCACGAGCGGGCTGACGGTCTCGCCCAGCGGGGGCAACGTGACCGGAGCGTTGAAGCCGGTCTGGCGCAGGCCGGCGGGCACGCCGTCGAGGCCGACGGTCAGCGTGGCGGGCACGGTGCGCTTGTTGACGAGGCGCACCATGAACTGGTCGCGCACCTCGTCGGGGCCGACGTAGTAGGCCGCGCCGCCCGTGCGGTACACGAGGAAGCCGGCGGGCTTCACCGTGGAAAACGCGAAGGTGGCCACCGCCGCACCGACCAGCAGGAGCACGCCGTACACCAGGGTGCGCGGGCGCAGCCAGCGCGTGACGCGGCCGCTCAGGCCGGCGAGCGAATCGTAGCGGATGAGGCCCTTAGGGCGCTTCACCTTGACCATGATCTCGTCGCACGCGTCGATGCAGGCGGCGCAGCCGATGCACTCGAGCTGGAGGCCGTGGCGAATGTCGATGCCCGTCGGGCAGACCTGCACGCAGCGGTTGCAGTCGATGCAGGCGCCGGCGTCGGGCGTGCCGACCTTGCCGCGCGGCTCGCCGCGCTTCGTATCGTAGCCGATGACCATCGTGTGGTCGTCCGTCAGCGCGGACTGCAAACGGCCGTACGGGCAGATCACGATGCAGAGCTGCTCGCGGAACCAGGCGAAGTTGAAGTAGAGGACGCCTGCCGCGATGAAGACGAAGAGGAAGGATGCCCAGTGCTCGCCCGGGGCCTCGCGCATGTAGTTCCACAGCTCGGGCAGGCTGACAAAATACGCGAGGAAGAGGTGCGTGATCGCGAGCGAGGCGACGATGTAGAGCGCGTGCTTGACCGCACTGCGGAAAAACCGGGCGCCAGTCATCGGCCCGGCGTGGAGTGCCCGGCGCGCGGGCGCGTCACCCTCGATCCAGCGCTCGATGCGCCGGTACACATGGTCGAGGAAAACGGTCTGCGGGCAGGCCCAGCCGCACCAGAGCCGGCCGAAGAGCGCGGTCAGGAAAAACAGCGCGAAGCCGAGGCCGGAGACGCCGAAGAACAACAACCACGCATCCTGCGCCGCCAGGGTGAAGCCGAAGAAGTGAAACCGCCGCGCGGCGACATCGAGGAACACCGCGGGGTAGCCACCCACGGGGATCCACGGCAGCAGCAGATAGACCGCGATCAGCAGGTACGCCGCCCAGCGGCGTGCGCCGGTGAAGCGGCCGCGCGCATCGGCGGGATAGAGGAAGGGCCGCGAGCCATCGGCGCCGATGGTCGTGACGGAATCGCGCACCGGCTGGTGCGCGGACCGCCGGGGAGCCGGCGGCGGAGGATTATGGGTGGGTTCGTTGCTCATCGTGGTTTGAGCAAACCCGGCGGGGATGGCGGGTTTAGTTCGAGGCTTGGACGGTGATGGTCTCCCCTTCGTGGTGGTGGCTAAGGATGTAGGCGACGAGCTCGGCCGTCTTCTTCTGGCCGACGACGGGCTCCCAGGCGGGCATGCCCTTGGCGAGGACACCGCCGGAGACGGTGTGGTAGATCTCCTTCGGCGTGCCGCCGTGCAGCCAGGCCGTGTCGGTGAGGTCGGGGCCGACGGCGGTGGGCGTCTCGGACTTGCCGCGCAGGCTCGGGAGGTGGCAGGCCACGCAGAGCGAGTTGAAGGTCTGGCGACCGGCGTCCACGAAGAGCGGGTTCTTGCTCATCTCCCAGAACTTGGCGTCGTTGGAGACATCGATGGAGCTGGCCATCTTGACGGCGGCGATGCGCGTCATCTCCGCCTGCACCCGCTGGCCGTCGGGCTGGACGGAGCCGGCCTGGATGGCGATGAACCAATAGACGATCCAGAAGGCGATGGCGCCGTAGAGGGTGTAGAGCCACCAGTTGGGCAGGCGCTGGTCGTACTCCTGGATGCCGTCGTAGGAGTGCTCGCGGAGCTTGATGTTGGGATCTTCGGGAGGAGGCGTCATGGCGGATTAATTATCGAGGGGCATGCGGGCCATGCGGTCGGAGTCCGTGCGCTTCATGCGCGCGGCACGCCAGCCGGCGGCGAGAAAGACGACCGAGGCGGCGACCAGGGCCACGACGGGGAAGATGAGCTGCCAGTCCTCGTAAATGATGCGGCGGAACATGGTGATGGCGGTTTGAAGTGATTATCAGGATACGATCAGGGCTTGGCGGCGGGCGCGCCGGTGGGCTCCCAGGTCTTGCCGAGGCTCTGGAGATAGGCGATGAGGGCGACGACCTCCTTGTCGGGATCGACGTAACGGCCCTCGGCGCGGAGCTCCTTGGCGATGGCCTTGGCCTGCTCCTTGGCGAGCGAGTCGATCATGGCCGGCGACCACGCGGGGAACGGCACGCCCAGCATGCGCTGCACCCGGATCTTGGAGGAGAGCGAGACGTAGTCCGTGTCCTTCTCCATCAACCAGGTGTAGGACGGCATGTTGGAGCCGGTGGAGATGTTGCGGGGATTCTGGAGGTGATCGTAGTGCCAAGCGTGGTTGTACTTGCCGCCGACGCGCGAGAGATCGGGGCCGGTGCGCTTGGAGCCCCACTGGAAGGGGTGGTCCCAGATCGACTCGCCGAGGCGGGAATAGTCACCGTAGCGCATCACATCCGGCACGAGCGTGCGGATCATCTGCGAGTGGCAGTTATAGCAGCCCTCGGAGACATAGATATCGCGGCCGGCGAGCTCGAGCGGCGTGTACACGCGGGCGACGCGGTCCTCGGTCTGGAGGGTGCGGTCGATCGTGATCATGGGGATGATCTGGATCAGGCCGCCCACCGCGACGGCGAGGAAGGTGAGGATCGTGAAGGGCAGCGCGCTGACGAGCAGCTTGTCGTACCAATCCGCCCAAGCCTTGCCGCGGCTCTCGAAGTGCGCGATGGCGAGCACGGTGGTGACGGCCGCCGCGCAGAAGCCGAGGAACATCAGGACGCCGTGGCTGAACATCCAGATGCAGGCCGCGAAGAGGATGATGGTCGTATAGACCACCGGAGCGCTGCCGACGACGCCGCGGAAGCCAAGCCGGCTGCCGGGGGCCGGGACCTCGACGTACACCTCCATGGTGCCGTTGACGGCCGCCGCGCCGCGGGTGCTGCGCCAGATATTGTAGCCCATGATGATGAAGCCCGTGAGGTAGAGCGTGCCGCCGACCACGCGCAGCAGCATGAGCGGGCGGATGGCGTTGAGCGTCTCAAGGAAGTTGGGGTACTTCAGGATGGTGCCGCCCTCGGTGGTGGCGTTGAGCATCAGGCCCTGCGTGATGCCCGAGGCCCACATGGCGGAGACGTAGAGGAGGATGCCGACGAGCCCGACCCAGAAGTGGAGGTTGGCCAGGGCGGTCGAGTACAGGGGCTTGTTCCACAGCCGCGGCACGAGCCAGTAGAACATGCCCGCGGCCATGAAGCCGTTCCAACCGAGGGCGCCGGCGTGGACGTGGGCGATGATCCAGTCGGTGTAGTGCGCGAGGGCGTTGACGGACTTGATCGAGAGCAGCGGCCCCTCGAAGGTCGCCATGCCGTAGAAGGTGACACCCGCGGCAAAGAACTTGATGACGGGATCGGTGCGGAGCTTGCCCCACGCGCCGCGCAACGTGAGCAGGCCGTTGAGCATGCCGCCCCACGACGGGGCCCAGAGCATGAGGGAGAACGTCATGCCCAGCAGCTGGAGCCAGTTGGGCAGCGCGGTATTCAAAAGGTGATGCGGGCCGGCCCAGATGTAGAGGAACACGAGCGACCAGAAGTGAATCACCGACAGCCGGTACGAGTACACCGGCCGCTCCGCCGCCTTCGGCAGGAAGTAGTACATGATGCCGAGGATCGGCGTGGTGAGGAAGAACGCCACGGCGTTGTGCCCGTACCACCACTGCACGAGGCCATCCTGCACGCCGCCGAAGACCGGGTAGCTGTGCAGCAGCGAGGTGGGGATCGAGAGGTGGTTGACGATGTAGAGCATCGCCACGGTGATGATCGTCGCGATGTAGAACCAGATGGCGACGTAGAGGGACTTCTCGTTGCGGCGCGCGAGCGTCCAGAAGAAGTTCACCGCGAAGACGACCCAGATGAAGGCGACGGCGATGTTGATGGGCCAGATGAGCTCGGCGTACTCCTTGCCGCGCGTGAGGCCGAGCGGGAGGGTGATGGCGGCGCCGAGGATGATGAGCTGCCAGCCCCAGAAATGGAGCTTCGACAGGAAATCGCTCGCGAGCCGGGCCTTCACGAGGCGCTGCGTGGAGTAGTAGATGCCGGCGAACATCATGTTGCCGACGAAGGCGAAGATGACGGCGTTGGTGTGCAGCGGGCGCAGGCGGCCGAAGCTCAGCCAGGCCTGGCCGAAATTGGCCTGCCAGTAGTTGAGCTGCGTGGCGATGAGCACGCCGACGAGCATGCCCACGATGCCCCAGATGAGGGAGGCGAGCATGAACTGGCGGACGATGCCATCGTTGAACTCGATAGTGGTTTTCTGACCGGTGGTCGGTGTCATGATGCGTGGAAAATCAGCGTTGGGCCGGAGTGGCGGTGCGCTTCAGGCAGCCGTGGCAGGGCGGGCGCGAGCCGTCGGCGCAGCCACAGCCCTTGTGGCCGTGGCCGGCGTGCCCGTGGTCATGATCGTCGTGATCATGGTCGTGATCGTGGCCGGCGTCGGCCACGTGCGGCTTCTCGGCCGCGAGGGGCAGCAGGGAGTCGCGCTCCGCGCTGGCGACCCGCCGGCGGCGCTGCTCGTGGGCGAACAGCACCATGAAGAGGCAGGCCAGCAGCAGGCTGAAGAAGATGGTGAGAGGGATGACGGACATGGCGTGGAAATGTCTGTCGCCTCAGGACGTCACCCGCCGGTGCGGGGCGGACCGGCCCGAGCCGCCGGGCGGTCGTTCGGGAGGCGCGGCGTGCACGCGGTGGCGGACGAGCTCCTTGGCCGCGAGCCAGAGCTCAAGATCCCGGCCCTCAGGGCAGCCCTCCTCCTGCCAGAGAAAATAGGCGCACTTCTGGATGTCGGCTTCGGCCGGCTCAAAGCGGGGCTCAGGGCGGTGGGCGGTTTTCATGGCTGGGAGGGATGGCCTTACCTTAGCCCTTTCCCCGGCCACGGACTCAGCACCGGTTGGCGATTGCCGCGCATTTCTTGCGGTGTGCCCCGCCGGCCTTGATTCGGAGCGCGGCGGACCCTACATCCGAAGCCACCGGCCCACGCCATGACCCTCACCCTCCATGAAGCGGCCCGGAAAAACGGGCGTGTGATCTACCTCGAGCTGACGGTGCTCGTGCTCTCGCTCTACTCGCTGGGCGCGCTCACGGCGGAGCTGTTGCTGACGCTCGATCCGGAAACGCGCGCGCTGCTCGGGCGGGTGGATGACTTTGTGTGCGCGGTCTTCCTGCTGGATTTCGGCGTCCACTGGGCGCTGGCGCCCTCGAAGCGCGCGTTCTGGCGCCTGGGCTGGATCGACCTGCTTTCCAGCATCCCGGAGATCGGGTGGCTGCGGTGGGGCCGCGTCTTCCGGGTGTTCCGAATCATGCGCGCGCTGCGCTCGTTCCAGGCGGTGTACGACCATCTCGCGGCGGAGCGCGCCAAGGGCACCTTCGCCATGGTCGGGCTGATGTCGGTGGTGGCCGTGCTCTCGGCCACGATCGCGGTCTTCGAGTTCGAGCGAGCTGCGCCGGGATCGAACATCCACTCGGCGGGCGACGCGCTGTGGTGGGCCTTTGCGACGATCACGACCATCGGCTACGGCGACCACTACCCCGTGACGGTGGCGGGGCGCATCGTGGCGGTGGTGCTGGTGGTCTTCGGGCTGAGCTTCTTCGGCACGTTCACCGCCTATGTCGCGAGCTTCTTCCTCGAAAAGACCCAGCTGAAGGAGGAGTCGGAGATCCACCGCCTGATCCACGAGGTGCGCCAGCTGCGGGAGCAGGTCGCGCGCCTCGAGACCGCGGTCAGCCCGCCTTCGGCAGCTTCGCCCGCCACACCGTCGGCGACTGGCCCGTCACGCGGCGAAACACCCGGTTGAACTGCGAGAGCGACTGGAAGCCCGTCTCGTAGGCGACCTCGCTGATGCGCTTGTGCGGGTTGAGGAGGAGGTTCTTCACCTTCTCGATGCGGGTGCGCGCGAGGTAGTCGGTGAAGGTCAGGCCCGTGGCCTGCTTGAACATCTTGCAGAAATAGAAGGCGCTCGTGTTGACGGCGGCGGCGACCTGCTTGAGCGAGACCTCCTCGTTCTGGTGCTCGGTGATGAAGAGCTTGGCCCGGCTGACCATCGGCGACTCGACCGGAGCCGCGGTGACCATCAGCTGGTTGCTGAGCACGGAGAGATGCTGGGAGAAGACGGTGAGGAGCCGCAGCATGGCCTCGTACTGCTTGCGCTCGAGGACCCGGGTCTGGAAGTAGGCCTCCTCGAGGCGCTTCAGGTCGGTCGTCACCCCCAGGTTGATGAGCTCGCGGGTCAGCTTCTTAAACTCGCGGGTATTTGGCCGGTGCAGGAGGACCTGGCCGGTCTGGAGGAAGGCCACGAGGTTCTCCCCCACCCGCACGGGCACGGCGGAGTCGCAGAGGCCGGCGAAGCACTTGAGCGTCTTGGGCTCCATGCCGGCCTGCTGCTCGACCTTGCGCTGGAGCGAGAGGCAGGCCGCGCAGGACTGGTTGGTGCCGGCCATGAGCGCGCAGAACGGGTTCTCCTTGGGGTCGCCGTGGTGCGGCAGGTCGAAGGCCTCGATGGCCCGGAGATTGAAGGGCAGACCGGTGGTCTCGCGAAACGCCTTGGCATAATCACGGAAAATGTCCGAGCGCTTGAGCTGCTCGACCAGGGCGCGACTGCGTTTGGCTCGTGCTTCGGGCGTAGGCACGCATCCGTTTTAGCAGAACACGGCGGCCAAACAACACCCAAAACAACCATGCGGCGGAGGTTTTTTTTCGGCTAGGCCGCGTCGCGACCCAGGGCGCCGAGGCGGGCCAGCCAGCGCGAGCGCACACGCGCATCGCCGCCCTCGACCAAGCCGATGAAGGTCTCGCGGATCGGCTCGATGCCGCAGAAGTGAAGGATGTTGCGCTCGATGCCCTTCACGCCACGCGTGCGGAAAAACCAGCGGTACCAGAAGGCGGGCATGCTCATGGTGACGACGACGCGGGCGGACTTGCCCGTGAGACCCTTCTGGGGAAACCGGTGGCCCTCGTAGATGAGCGCGAAGCCCGGCCGCAGCACCTGCTCCAAAAAGCCCTTGAGCAGCGCGGGCATGGTGCCGAGCCAGAGCGGGAAGATGATGAGGATGTGGTCGGCCCAAGCGATGGCCGCCTGCGCCTCGCGCAAGGCCGGGGGGGGCGGGCTGTCGTTCCACTCGGTGGGGCAGCGCAGCAGCGGAAACTCCAGCTGGGCGATCTCCAGGCAGCGGACCTCATGGCCCGACGCGCGGGCGCTCCGGGCGTACGCCTCGGCCAACGCGTGGCCGAAGTGGCCGCCGGCGCGGTCGGGGTGCCCCTGGATAATCGTGATCTTTTTCCGCATGCGGACTCACTCGTCCCAATGCCAGCACGCGATCTCGGGGTCTTTCCGCGGGACCGGCGGGACCGGCCCGGCGGGATAACCGACGACGATGGGCAGCACCGGGGTACAGCCGGGGGGCAGGCCCAGCTCGGCCTTGATCTCGGGCAGGTTGAACCACGGCCGGGCAAAGCCCACCGGGCAGGTGCCGAGTCCCATCCCGTGCGCGGCGAGCATGAGATTCTGCCCGGCGAGGAAACAATCCTCGACCGGGGCAAACCGGGCGGGCTTGGCGCAGATCAGAATCAGCGTGCCCGCGTCGTGGAAGATATTGACCGTAGAGCTGGCGTACTGGTCGATGCGCGGATCCAGCCCGAAGGCCGGGTCCGTGACGTGCAGGAGGTGGACCTTGGCGCGCTCGGAATACTCCCGCAGGCGCTTGCGGCCGTGCAGGACGGCGAAGCTCCAAGGCTGCAGGTTGAGTGCGCTCGGGGCCTGGGCGGCCGCACGAAGCAGATCCTGCACGACGGCGGGACGCACGTCCGCGTCGGAGAAGACCCGGGTCGCCCGGCGCTCATGAATGGCCTTGAGCACTTCCATGGGAAGGTCCTCAGCGCTTGCCGCGGGGCTTTTCGGCGGCGATCGGCACCACGAGCACGGGGCAGCGGGCCTTGCGGAGCACGCCGTGCGTGGTGCTGCCGGCGACGAGGTCGTACACGGCCCCGTGGCCGTGCGAGCCGATGACGATGTAGGCCGCCCGCAGGGACTTCGCCCGGCCGATGATGGCGGTTACCGGGAGATCGGTGCACTGCACCGTCTTGGCCTCCACGCCCCGCCGGGCGCACTGGCGGGCCAGGACCTCGAGACGGCGGGCGGCGTATTTCCCCGCGGCGGTGGCGGCCTCGGCGGCGAAGGCGGCATTCACCGCGTAGAGATCGCCGACGACGATGGGGGCGAGTTCGGTCACATGCATCAGCACCAGCCGCGCGCCGGTGAGCTTGGCGAGGGCACAGGCGGCGTCACACACACGGGCGGCCGCGGGGGAGAGATCGACGGGCACGAGGATGGTTTTCATGATCATATTCTGACAGCTTTCCGGGCCGCCGGCTCCGCAGGGCTTGCGCGTTGCTGGGCAGATTTTGCGCCGCCCAAACCGCACAATCTGCGCAGCGAATGGCAAGCGACGCCGAGCGCCCGTGCCGCCGGTGCACTAGATTGGCCGCATGAAAGCCCTCGTCTATCACGGCCCCGGCCAGCGCGCCTGGGTGGAAAAGCCGCTCCCCACCCTGCAGCTCCCGACCGACGCCATCGTCCGCATCACCAAGACCACGATCTGCGGCACCGACCTGCACATCCTGAAGGGCGACGTGCCCGAGGTGCCGCCCGGCTTGACCCTCGGCCACGAGGGCGTGGGCGTCGTCACTGCGACGGGCAGCGGCGTCAGCGCCTTCAAGCCCGGCGACCGCGTGCTGATCTCGTGCATCACGTCGTGCGGGAAATGCCCCTCGTGCCGGCGCGGGATGTACTCGCACTGCGAGGACGGCGGCTGGATCCTCGGCCACCTGATCGACGGCACGCAGGCGGAGTATGTGCGCATCCCGCACGCGGACGGCAGCCTGCACCGGATCCCGGCGGACTGCCCCGACGAGGAGGCGCTGGTGATGCTGAGCGACATCCTGCCGACGGGCTACGAGTGCGGCGTGATCAACGGCGAGGTGCAGCCCGGCGACACCGTGGCGATCGTGGGCGCGGGCCCCATCGGCCTCGCGGCGCTGATGACCGCGCAGTTTTATTCGCCGGCGGAGATCATCATGATCGACCCCGATCCAAACCGACTGGAGGTGGCCAAGGTCTTCGGCGCCACGCGGGGTTTCGCCCCGGCGGTGGCGGTGGCGGAGATCCTGCGGCTGACCGGCGGCCGCGGCGTCGATGCGGCCATCGAGGCGGTCGGCGTGCCCGAGACCTTCGAGCTGTGCCAGGAACTTATCGCGCCGGGCGGACGCATCGCCAACGTCGGCGTGCATGGCCGGAGCGCCGCGCTGCACCTGGAGAAACTCTGGGCCCGCAACATCACCATCCGCACCCGGCTGGTGGATACGGTGACGACGCCCCAACTGCTCAAGACCGTGCAGACCGGAAAGCTGCGGCCCGCGCAGCTCATCACGCACCGCTTTCCGCTCAGCGAAATCATGCGGGCGTACGACACCTTCAGCCATGCGGCGCGGGAAAAGGCCCTGAAAGTGATACTGGCGAATGACGGCCCCACGGGTTAAGCCTGCGCGGTGATTCACAAACTGGAACGCTGGGCCTGGGTGGGTGGCGCGCTGCTCGCCGGCAACGCCGGCATGGTCAACGCCGTCGGCTTGCAGAGCTTCGTCCACCAGGCGGTCACGCACGTGACCGGGACGACGACGCTCTTCTCGCTGGCGCTGGCGCACGGCAACGGCGGGGCGCTGCTCAACACCGGCCTCGTGCTGGCCTCGTTTGCCGGCGGAGCGATGCTGGGCGGGTTTGTGATCCAAAACGCCGCCCTGCGGCTGGGCCGCCGCTACGGCGTGGCGCTGCTGCTCGAAAGCGCGCTCCTCACGGCGGCGGCGCTCCTGATGCGGTCGCACCTCATGACCGGCAGCTACTGCGCCTCGGCGGCCTGCGGCCTGCAAAACGCCATGGCCAGCACCTACAGCGGCTCGGTGCTGCGCACGACGCATCTCTCCGGCATGTTCACCGACCTCGGTGCCGCCGGCGGCCACTTCCTGCGCGGCGTGACGGTGGACTGGATCCGGGTGCGTCTGTACGGGATGCTGATCGCCTCGTTTGTGACCGGCGGTGTCGCGGGGGCCCTGCTCTTCGACCTGCTGGGTTATAACACCTTGTACGTCCCGGCCGGCCTGACCGGGGCCATCGGGCTCGGCTACATGGCCTATGTGCACCACTGGCGGGCGAAAAATGCGCGTTGACAACCTCCGCGGGCCTACCACGCTGACCCTTCCTTTTCTGACATGAGCACCACCGAACAGACGCAGCGCACTCCCACTCCCGCCGAACTGCCGTTTACCAACCCGCAGGCCATGCGGTCCTACGTGACCGACACCGGCAAGATCCTGCCCCGCAAGTACACCCATCTCTCGGCCCGCCACCAGCGCGCGATCACCAAGACGATCAAGCAGTCGCGCAACATGCTGCTCGCGCAGTAAGTTCGCCCGCCAGACGACCTCTTTCAGCCGGAGTCTCCGACTCCGGCTTTTTTGTGACGTGAAACCAGCACCCACGGCCCGGATCTACCGGAGCACGCCGCGCAACCTCGCCCGGTTGGCCAAGGTGCTGCGCCAAGGCGGACTGGTCGCCGTGCCGACCGAGACGGTCTACGGCCTCGCGGCCAACGCCCTCGACCCCAAGGCCTGCCGGAAAATTTTCGCCGCCAAGGGCCGGCCCACCACCGACCCGCTGATCGTGCACATCGAGAGCCTCGACCAGCTGGCCGGCGTGGCTGTGCCCAACGTTGCGGCCCTCCAGCTCGCGCAGGCGTTCTGGCCCGGTCCGCTCACCCTCGTGCTGCCCAAGCGCCCCGTCGTGCCCGACCTCGTGTCGGCCGGCTTGCCGAGCGTCGCGGTGCGCATGCCGCGGCACCCCCAATTTCGCCGCCTGCTCAAACTCACCGGGCTCCCCCTCGCCGCCCCGAGCGCCAACCGCTTCGGCGCCATCAGCCCGACCACCGCCCGGCACGTGCTCGACGGCCTCGGCACCAAGATCAGCCACATCCTCGATGGCGGCGCCTCCACGATCGGGCTCGAATCGACCATCGTCGATCTACGCGATCCCCGCGCCCCCCGCCTGCTGCGGCCCGGCGCCGTGACCAAGGCCGAGATCGAAAAAGTGCTCGGCGTGCGCGTCCGCACCGGCCTGAAACGCGCGTCAAATGACACGGTCGCCCAAGTCGCCCCCGGCTCGCTCAAGCGCCACTACAGCCCCACCACGCCGATGACACTGCAGGCGAAACTCTCGCCCCGAGCCGCGGCGCGCAGCGCGGCGGACGAGGCGTGGCTCTTTGTCGCCCGGCCGCACGGTATCCGCGGGAAAAACATCTTCTGGCTCGATGAGACCGGCGAACCTCAGGGCGCGGCGCGGAGGCTGTTTCGCACGCTCCGGAAAATCGACGGCCTGAAATTCAAGGTCATCCACGCCGAGCGCGTGCCAGACCGGACCGGCGGCCTGGCCGCAGCGATCAACGACCGGCTGAGCCGCGCGGCGAGCCGGGGTTAGCGACAAGCGGCGGCCGAGGCCAGCCGCTGTCGGCCCTTACCCGCGGGTCTTGCCTTCGTCTTCCTTGCTCATCACGACGTAGTAGTCCTTGTAGGACTTGTCGTAATACTGAGCGTAGTAGTAGCCCGACACGGCTAGGTTGAGGCCGTTGAGCACCGCGCCGTAGCAGGGGACGTTGGCTTCGATCAGCTTCTTAGCGCTGAACTGGGCCGCCTTGCGGCGGACCTTGTTGAAATAGATCGTGAAGATGGAGCCGTCCACCAAGGGCAGCACGATGAGCGCGTCGCTCACCGCGGCCAGCGGCGGGGTGTCGAAGAACACGCGGTCGTAGCGCTTGCGCAGCTCCGAGACCACGATCTCGAACTGCTTGCTGTTGAGGATGTGGGTCGGGTTCTTCGCGCGACCGCCGGCGGGGATGATGTCGAGGCCCGGCTGGATATTACGCATGATCACGTCGTCCAGCGTGGCGGCGTCGGTGCAGACGTCGATGAGGCCCTTGAGATTCTCGACCTTGAAGGACTTGTGGACGTTCGGCTTACGCAAGTCGCAGTCCACGATCACCACGCGCTCGCCGTGCGCGGCGAAGGTCAGGGCCAGGTTCGTCGTGATGAAGGACTTGCCCTCGCCGGGGACCGTACTGGTAGTGAGAATACACTTGGCGTTCTTGCTCTCGTCCTTGAGGCGCAGGCTCGAGTGCAGGGTGAGGAAGGATTCCGCGACCTGGCGGTCGGCGTTGGTGACCACGATCTGCGCCTTCTCGGACTGCTCCATGCGCTTGATCTGGGGGATGATGCCGACGAGCGGCAGGCCGACCACACCCTCGATGTCGAAGGAGCTCTTCACACGGTCGTCGATGAAGGCGACGAGGAAGGCGAAGCCGATGCCGAGGACGATGCCGCCGACGAAACCAAGCGCCAGGTTCATGCCGACCTTGGGGGAGGCAGGGCTGTTGGCCGCGCCGGCGCGGTCGAGGATGCGCGCGTTCTGCGTCTCCAGCGTGCTGGTCATGGACGTCTCGCGGGTGCGGGCGACGATGGCCTGGAGGATGCCCTCGTTGATGCGGAGGTCGCGCGACATGTTGTCATACTCCACCGCATAACGGTCGAGGCCGAGGGATTCACTCTCCTGGGCGGCGAGCTGGGCGCGGGCCTCCTTGTCGTTGAGCAGCGCCGTCTGGTACTCGGTCTCGATGGTGGAGACCGCCGAGTCGATGGCCTTCTGCAGCTCGCGCTCCGTCTGTTCGTAGGAGTTGCGCGCCTCGATCATGACGGGGTGCTTGTCCTTGTAACGCTCCTTGAGCTGGGCGAGGGAGATTTTCTGGGCGGCGAGCTGCGACACCATCTGGCCGATCAGCGGCTGGCTGGCGATAAACGGCAGGTCAGTCAGGGGGGCCGCCGCGGCCTTGCGCTCCTTGACCTGGTTCCAGCGGATCTCGGCATCCTTGAAACGGGTGGTGGTCTGCGTGACGTAGGCGTTGAGCGCCTTGAGCTTTTCCGTCACGATGTCCTTGCGCTGGTCGAGCGAGACGAGGTTGTTCTTTTCGCGGTAGTTCTGGAGGTTGACCGCCAGCTCATCGACCCGCTTGCGCTGCTGCTCGACGCGGACCTTGAGGTCCTCGACGGCCTTCATCGACTCGTCGATGCGCACGCGGGCGTTGTAGGCGATGTACTCGTCCACAAAGAGATTCGCGATCTTGGCGGCCATGAAGCGGTCCGGGTGCTGGTATTGCACCGCGATGATCAGGCTCTGGCGCTGGGGGAGGATCTTGCGGTTCTGCGCAATAATGTTGGCGGCGTTGAGCGGGTCGGACTTGCCCTCCTTCTCATAGGGGGCGAGGAACTGGCGGAGGTCCTCGCCGGTCAGGCGCTCGGAGACCTTCTGGATCAGGGTCGCGCTCTCGAGGATCTTGACCTGGGTGTTCAGGTCGTCGGCGGAGCGGATCTCGTTGTCCATGACGGCCTGGACGTTCATGATCTTCGGGTCCGAGCGGAAGATCTGCACGGTGGCCGCGGACTCGTAGATCTTGGTCTGGCTGAAGGTGTAAACCAGCGCCGACGAGAAGATGACGAGGAAGACGACGATGATGTACCAGATGCGCTCGCGGAAGATCAGCAGGTAGTCCTGGAAGGTCCGGCTCGCCGTGCCCGGGCCCGCATCACCGTAACCGATCGCCGAATACCCGGCGTAGTCGCCGCCGTAGTTGTAATTGTAGCCGCCGCCGGACGTTTGCTTCGAAGAAGAAGAGGGTTCCATGGACAATTCCGTTACATGATGCGCTCGGGCACCGAAATGACGTCGCCCTTGAGAATCACCCACGTGTCGCCCGTCGTGCCCTGCATGATGCGGTCGGCATTGATCTCATAGGATTCCGTTTTGCCGTCGGGCCCCACGCGCGTGAGCTTGACGTGCTTCTTGTCGGCCAGGCGGGTGAAGCCGCCGGCGCGCGAAATGGCATCCAGCAACGTCATACCTTCTTCCTGGGGGAAATAGACGACGCCAGGATTGCCGACCGAGCCTAGCACGTTGATCGAGCGCTTGGCGTAATCGAGCACCGTGATGTTGACCTGCGGATTGACCAGGTAATCCCGTTTGTACAGGTCCTGGATCATGTCCTGGGCCTGACGGATGGTCTTGTCCTTAAGGTCAACGATGCCGATCAGCGGCAGCGAGATGGTGTTTTCCTGCGAGATCCTGAGCTCGCGCATCATGCCGTCTTCCTGGAAGACCTGAAAGCGGATCATGTCCAGCGGCTGCAGGACATAGTCAGCACGGGCCCCGGAGGCCGGGGCCCCCGCATTGGGCGGGGTGTCCGCGGCGACTGAAGTCAGGGGACAGGCGAGGAGCGCCAACCCAAGGAAGAGCGACGAACGATACGACATGTGTGTGTTCCGTCCGGAGCCTATGCTCCCTTCCGGAATGGAGGCAACCGAAAGGCGCCCGGATTAGTAGCGGAAATTGACCGCCAGGCTGACCACGTCACCCGTGAATTCCGCCGGAAGGACGTTCTTGTCGTTGTGATTCTCGCGGTGCGAGTAGGCGGCCGTGACGCGCACATAGGCGTTGACCGTGTAAATCGCGCCGAGCTGGCCTTCGTAATAGTGGTCCGTGCGACCGTTGGACGCCGCCGGGGGAATGGCCGTGTTGGCGTACTCGATGTTGCGGAAGGAGCCGCCGGCGCGGAGCGTCCACTGGTCGGAGATCACGGTCTGGATCGAGCCGTTGAAATTGAGGTTCTTCTGCTGCACACCCTGGCCCGAGGTGCCGAAGTCATTGCTCACACCGAAATTGATCGTGGTCTTGGGCGTGTAGGCGTAGGACAGATCCGAATCGATGCCGAGCTGATCCTCGGTCTGGCCGGCGACGTTACGGCGGTTCAAACCGACGGAGAGGGTGCCGCTCAGCTTGGGCGTGAACTGACCGCGGGTACCGACGTTATAATAGTCGTCGCGGGAGTCCTGGCCGATCGTGACCGAAGTGTTGCGGTAGCGGTAACCCAGGCTCAGGTCCACCTTCGGGGTGACCTGCAGGTAGTAATTGAGGGGCATCGTCAGGACGTCGGAGTCGGCATAGCCGGCGCGACGATAGTCGGTATGGGCAAACGAGCCGCCGAGACCGAAGCTGGTCTTCTCGGAGACGGAAACCTCGGCGTTGAGGCCCGTATCAAACACGTTGCGGCGGACGAGATAGTCGCGCGATAGCACCGTCGAGGAGGGCTCGAACTGGTTGTCGTTGAGCTCGGCGTAGTTGACGTTGAAGCCGAACTTCAGCTTCTCGTCGTCATAGTTGGACGAGAAATGGGCGTCAGCCAGGTTGTTGTTGAGGTTGCTGTGATCGGAGTACCGGTTGAAGGTATCGTTCACCGAAAGCACACCGCTGAGGGTCGACTGCGTGCCGTACTTCAGCTCGGCACCCACATCGAGGTTGAAAATCGTGTCGCTCTTGGACTGGCCCGGAGGCGCGCTGTGCGAGAGGAAGATATTGGAGTCGCTCCGGACGCCCGCGCCACCCTTAAGGAAGACCTCCGCGTTGTCATTAATGGCCAGGAAGGGGGCGGCAGTGACAGACGTGCCGGCCAGCACAGCAAGGGCGAGCAAATAGACTGATTTTTGCGTTTTCATCCGATATATAGCGTTAAGTAAGTAAACTATTCAGGCCTGAGCCCAGCAGAATCAAAAAAGGAATTGTGAAGATTACGTTTCGACTGGGTCCAGCCAAGAATTATTAATTCCGGGCTGGGTGATTGGTTTGCA
>JAFEGO010000087.1 GCA_018239845.1 Verrucomicrobiota bacterium | reverse complement strand
TTTCCCAGAGGGTCCACGCGCCGGCGGCGGTGGTGAAACGGCTCTTCGGGTACTCGGTGGCCCGGCCCGCGCGGAGATCGGCCAGCAGCGCCGGCCAGTCGAGGCAGAAGTCCGGGCTCACGCACGGGTTCTGGGCGATGCGGATGCCGTTTTGCAGCAGGAATGAATTGATAGCTGAAGTGCTCATGGAAATTTTTCTCCTCGGTATTCCTTAGATCGTCATCGCGTGGTAGCCGCCGTCCACGATCAGCTCCTCGCCGGTGATGAAGGAGCCCGCGCTGTCGGCCGCGAGCAGGAGCGTGGCGCCGATCAGCTCGCGCGCCTCGCCGAAGCGCTTCATCGGCGTGTGGCCCATGATGTGGCTGACGCGCTCGGGGGTGAGGACCTTCTTGTTCTGCTCGGCGGGGAAGAAGCCGGGGACGAGGACGTTGACGCGGACCTTGTTGGGGGCCCACTCGCGCGCGAGGTTGAGCGAGAGGTTGTGCACGGCGCCCTTGGTCGCGGAGTAGGTGAAGACGCGCGAGAGCGGCACCACGCCGGACATCGAGCCGAGGTTGATGATCGAGCCGCCCTGGCCGCGATCGACGAGGTACTTGCCGAAAACCTGGCAGCCGAGGAAGACGCCCTTGAGGTTCACACGCACGATGCGGTCGAACTCCTCCTCGGTGATGTCGAAGAAGGGCGTGGCGGAGTTGATGCCCGCACCGTTGACGACGATATCGACGCGGCCGCTGCGCGCGAGGACGGCGGCGAGGAGACCCTGCACCTCCGCCTTGCTCGAGGCCTCAGCGGCGTGGAACCACGCCTTGCCGCCGATGGCGGCGATGCGGTCGAGGCGCGCCTGCGCCTTCTCTGCGTTGCGCCCGACGATGACGACCTCGGCGCCCGCGCCCGCGAGGCCCTCGGCCATCGCGCCGCAGAGCTCGCCGGTGCCGCCGATGACGACGGCCACGCGGCCGCTCAGGCCAAACAAAGTGCTCAGGTAGTTTTCTGGATTCATAAAATGGATCAGGGCAGCGCCTCCACGTGGAAGGCCGTGACATCCGCATGGCCGGTACCCCCGGCCTGGGGCGTATCGGCAAACACGCCGACCTTCGCGCCGACCCAGCGGCCCTGCGTGGCGGTGAACTCCCCGCCGAGCGGCTGGAAGGCACCGTCATTCACGCTGTAGAAAAACTGGCAGCGCCCGCCGTCGGCGACCGTCACGCGCAGGCGGATCTTGCCCTCCGGCCACGGCACGGCGGCGGCGATGGTCTCGGTGCCGGGCTTGTGCCCCGCGGCATCGTGGCAGACGGCCTGCACGAGTTCGAATTTGCTCCCGCTGCGGCGCGGCCCGATCCAAGCGTAGTCGCTGCCGAAGATCACGAGGCCCGCGCGGTCGCCGTCGGCCGACGCGGAGAGATCGATCCCGGTCGTGACCATGAAGCGCGGCGCGGGAAACTTCTGCAGCAGCAGGTACGGCGCGGTCCAGAGATTGGGCGTGGCGGCGGGCTGCGCGAAGAGGCGCAGGGCGCCGGGACGCGCGGTCAGCGAGTACTCGCGGTCGTGGGGGTTGGCCTGCCACTGCCATTGCAGGCCGAGGCGCGGCGAGAGAAAGTCGTCGCTCGTGGGCGGCACGGCCACGGACTGCGCGGGGAGCGCGGGCTTGCGGTGCGTGAGCACGGGCTCGCCCTTGCCGTCGCCATCGTCGTCGCGGCCCATCACGGGCCAGTCGTCGTGCCAGGTGACGGGCTGCAGGTGCACCACGCGGCCGTAGGCATCGAGGTCCTGGAAATGGAGGAACCACCAGTCGCCCGCAGGCGTGTCGACGAGCGCGCCCTGGTGCGGGCCGTTGACGGGCGTCTTGCCCTGGTCGAGCACGATGCGGTCGGCGTAGGGCCCGCGGATGTCGCGGGCGCGGAAGACGGATTGCCAGCCGGTCTTAACGCCGCCGGCGGGAGCGAAGACGTAGTACCAGCCGTGGCGCTTGTAGAGCTTGGGGCCTTCGAGGGTGCCGTAGTCGGAAAGCTTGTGGCCGTCGATCACCACGCCGAAGTCGTGCACGACCTTCGTGCCGGTAGCGTCGAGCTCGAGGAGCGTAAGGACGTTGTTGATGCCGGCGCGGCTCTTGGCCCAGCCGTGGATGAGGTACACCTTGCCGTCGTCATCCCAGAGCGGGCACGGGTCGATCAGGCCCTTGCCGGCCTGCACCATGATGGGCGCGGTCCACGGGCCGCGCGGATCGGTGGCGGTGATGACGTAGAGGCCGAAATCGGGATCGGGATAATAGATCCAGTACTTGCCCGCGTGGTGGCGGATCGCCGGCGCCCACACGCCTTTGCCCGGCTGCGGCACGGAGAAGACATCCTCCGGCACAAGGCGCGGCAGCGCGTAGGCCTCGAGCGTCCAGTTGACGAGGTCGCGCGAGTGGAGGAGCGGCAGACCGGGGACGTGGCTGAAGCTCGACGACGTCATCCAGTAATCGTCGCCCACGCGCACGGCATCGGGGTCGGAGTAGTCGGCGTAGATGACGGGGTTTTTAAAGGAGCCATTGCCCAGATCGGGCACCCAAGGGGCAGCGGAAGTGGTTGGAGCAAGCGTGGTTTTCAACCACGCCACCATACGGGCCGGGTAGTCGGGTGCAATTTTTGACCAATCGGCCAGCGCGTGCTGGCCGCCGGGGATCGTGATGAGATCGCAGGGCACGCCGCTCGCGCGCAGGCGCGCCTGGAAATCGAGCGACTGCTGGTAGGGCACGGTCTTGTCGGCGTCGCCGTGGATGAGGAGAAACGGCGGGAGGCCGGCGTGTACGTGGTTGAGCGGCGAGAGATCGCGCAACATCGCCAGCGAGGCGGGCGTGAGCTCCTTGGGCTGGTCGAGGAGTTTTTGCAGCGAGGGGCTGAGGCCGCCGCGCGCGGCGAGGTCCTGCTCGTGATTGGTGGTGGGCGCGAAGCCCACGACGGCCTGCACGCGCGTGTCCTCGCCACCGGTCGTGGCGGCCATGCACACGAGCTGCCCGCCGGCCGAGTGGCCGAAGAGCGCGATGCGGCGCGGGTCGCCCTTGTACTCGGCCGCATGGGCTTTCACCCAGCGGATGGCGGTCTGCACATCCTCGAGGCAGGCGGGCCAGCGATCCTTCGGCGCGAGCCGGTAGTTGATGGAGAACCACGTGAACTTCGCGGCGTTGAGCGGGGCGAACCACGGCGTGATGTCGGCCGAGCTGCCGGGTTTGTCGGTGCCGCTCTTGTCGCCGGCGCTCCAACCGCCGCCGTGCACGAGGATCGCGACGGGAAACGGGCCGTCGCCATCGGGCACATGGGCATCGAGGAGCAGCTGTTCCTTGCCCACCTTGCCGTACTCGATGTCGCGCATCGGATCGTCGGACCGGGCGGTGCCAGGCTCGGTGCGCAGGCCGGCGGACAGCTCGGGCACCACCTTGCGCAGTTCCTCGACGACGAGTTTCGCAAACACGACGCCCGAGGCGGCGGTGAGGTGCGTAGGGTCGGTCTTGCCGTCCTTCGGGTTGATGGGATTGAACTTCGCGCTCTCGGCCGGGCCGATCCGCTCGCACAGCTCCTTGCTGCGCGCGTAGAGATCGATGAGGAGGACGTGTTTCTCCGCAGCGACGGCGCGGGTCGCCTCGACGTACGGGAGCAGCGTCGGGAGAAGGTGGCCTTGGTCGTCGAAGGTGCGGATGGCGAGGGAGGTCACCAAAATCGGCGTCGCCCCCATGGCGCGCACCTCATCGACGTAGCGGGCCATGTTTTCGCGAAAGGTGGTGCGTGGGTCGGTCTCGCGCAGGGGGCCCTTGCCGGGGACATCGTTGTGGCCGAACTGAATCAGGTAGTAGTCGCCCTTGAGCGCGAGCGCCGGCGCCCAGTGGCCCTCATCGCGGAAGCTCTTCGAGCTGCGGCCGCCGCGCGCGGTGTTGCGGCACTCGATCCGGTCGTCGAGGAACGCCTTGAAGCCGAGCCCCCACCCCACCCGCTCCGTCACGGTGGAGTCGCCCACGAGGACGATGCGCGGCAGGTGGACCGGCGCGGCGGGTGCGGCGGCGGGATTCCAGCCATCGCTGCCGGCGAGGACTTTTTCGGACGTGAGCGCGGCGGCCTGGGCGGCGCTGAGAGGCTTGGCCCACGGCACGCGCGCGGCGGCGGTCGCGCCGGGACCGGTGCTGCCGAACTCGGCGTAGAACGTGGTCTGCTCCGCGGAGGGTTTCTTCCAATTGTGCCAGCCCTCGGGCCGGACGGCGGCGGACATCGCGGTGCGGAGGAAAATGGTTTTGGCGTAGTCGCGCCAGGGGCGACCGAGATAGGTATGGGCGCCCTCGGCACCGGTGATCGTGCAGTCGGCGAAGACGAAGCCGTACGGCTGATCCTTCGGCGTGGAGGCGGCGGTGAGGTAGCCGTCCTTCAGCGCGTGGATCTCGCAGTGATCAAAGTAAGCCGTGGCCGCGCCGAAGATGAAGTCCACGTGGCCCTCGATGTAACAGTCGGCGAAATAGTGGCGGCCGCGGTTGGCGAGGATGGTGTCCTGCCAGCCGAGGAAACGGCAGTGGCGGAAGGTGACGCGGTCGCCATCGACGCGCAGCGCGAGGGCCTGGCCGACGGGGCCGGCGGAGTTGGCGATGGTGAGGTTTTCCCACACCATGCCGTCGCCATCGACCTGGAGCGTGGGCGTGCGGAAGGTGCCGATGGGCTTGCCATCGGGGCCGGCGAGACCGGCGTGCAGATTATAAGTGAGGATCGTCTTCGCCGCATCCTCGCCGACGATGCGCATCTGCCCGCGCTCGCGCTGGACGTATACACGCTCCTGATACGTTCCGGCCTTGACAAAGATCACCCACGCCGGCGCGGCGGGATCGGTGCGCATGGGCGCGGCGCTGATGGCCTCCTGGATCGAGCGGTAATCCCCGGTGCCGTCGGCCGCGACCACGGCGTCGGGCAGCGCGGCGCGGCCGCAGAGCGGCAGGAAAACAGACAGGGCGAAAACCGTGAACCAGTGTTTCATGGTCCGTTAATTCGACTTGATCCAGCGTGCGGCCCAGCGCGGATAATCCTTTTCCAGCAGTTTCGCCGGCTCCTCAACGTACCAGCGGTAGCCGCCGCGGCGCTCCGGCTCGACCTCGGCGAGTGTGTAACGAATGATAGTATCGCGACCGCCGAAGATCGGGCGGTTGGTGCCGATCTCATAAAACCGCGCCCAGAGCGGCGGGGCCGAGGGATCGGCGACGACCTTGCGGTCGTGACCGTGCGGCAGCTTGGGATCAGGGATCGCGATGACGCGGATGCCGGTGAGCTTCACCTGCTCAAACCAGGCGACGGCGCCCTGCACGGCGGCGATAATTTCTGGCGACGGGTTTTCCTCCCCCATCAGAAAACGCACGACGCCCACGCTCTCGGAGCCGGAGAGCGACTCGTGCTCGAAGGTGCGCGCGGGCACGGGCTCGAAGGTGATCTCGTCGTGCTGGGCGCACCACACGGTCTTCTGCCCGTTGACGGTGATCTGGCAGCGGAGGATGCAGGCGAGGCCCTTTTTCACCGCGGCGGCGGCGCGCGTGCGCGTGGCGTCGTCGATCTTATCATAAGGCGCCTTGCCGCGGGCGACGTCGCGCAGCAGCTCGAGCACGCCGGTCATCGCATCGTCGTTGAACGTGATGTGCGTGTAGTAGCCCGGCAGGCGCGGATAGAACTGGGGCCAGCCGCCGTTGGCGTACTGCGCGGCGAAAAGGTAATCGAGCCCGCGCTGGAACGCCGCGCGATAGCGCGCGTCGGGCTGCGCGGCCTCCACGAGCGCGAGGAAACGCAGCTGCGTCCACGTCGCGTCGTTGTCGATCGTCGGCGCGCTGACATCCTCGGCGTCGAGATCGTGCGGCGCGGGCGGGACGGTCATGTCATGGTTCTTCGGCCAGCCGCCGGACGGCGTCTGCCAGAGCAGGACATTATCCGCGACGGTGTGCGCCTCGGCGGTGGCGTACCACGTCGCGGGCTGGCGCAGCACGGCGCTCCACCGCACCGCACCCGGGCACCGAGGCGAGGCCACGGTCGCGAGGGCGCAGAGAAGCAGGAGGCGACCGATCATGATCAGGTGGTCTTCAAATCGATCTGCGTAAATCTCGGGGCCAGCAGGTGCATCGTGATCCACGCCACCAGGTAGATGGAGCCGCAGATCATGAAGAGAATGCCGTAGCCGAGCTCGATCTTGCCGAGGGCGGTGAAGTGCGAGAGGAGCAGGCCGGCGACGCGGGCGATCAGCACGCCGCCCACGGCGCCCGCCATGCCGCCGAGGCCGGTGACGGAGGCCACGGCCCGCTTCGGAAACATGTCGGAGACGGTGGTGAAGATGTTGGCCGACCAAGCCTGGTGCGCGGAGCAGGCGATGGCGATGCAGCCAACCGCGAGCCACGTGTTGATGGCGCCGAGGCGGGAGGCGAAGAGCACCGCGAGGGGCAGGCAGGCGAACATGAACATGGCGAGCTTGCGCGCCTTGCTCGGCTCGATGCCGGCGCTCATGAAGCGCTTCGGCAGCCAGCCGCCGAAGATGGAGCCGCCCGTCGCGATCGTATAGACCACGGCCACCGCCAGGGTCCAGCTGATGACCCCGGGGATATCGGCCGGATCGCCCGTGAAGTCCGGGTGCGCCGCGCGGTAAGCAGCGATCTTGCGGGCGTTCTCACCGCCAAGGAACGAGGGCAGCCAGAACATGAAAAACCACCAGATGCCGTCGGTCAGGAACTTGCCCGTGACAAACGCCCAGGTCTGGCGGAAGCCAAGCAGGCGAAACCAGGAAATGCGCACGGTGGAGACGTCCGCCGCATGCTCGTCCTTGTCACTGTGGATGAAATCGTACTCGGCCTGCTGCAGTTGGCCGCTCTTCAGCTTGTCCTCCGGCGAGGCGTAGGTGGCGTACCAAAAGATCAGCCAGATGAGTCCGACAGCCCCGGTGAGCACGAAGGCCCATTCCCAGCCCCAGGCCTCGGCGATGTAGGGCACGGTCAGCGGTGCAACGATGGCCCCGACATTGGCCCCGGAGTTGTAGAGGCCGGTGGCGAAGGCGCGCTCCCGCCGGGGAAACCACTCGGCGATGGTCTTGTTGGCCGCCGGAAAATTGCCCGCCTCGGAGAAGCCGAGGGCCGCGCGCCAGAAGCCGAAGCTCCAGGTGTGGTGGCCGAAGGCGTGGCCGATGGCCGCCAGACTCCAGCCGATGAGCGAGTAGGCGTAGCCGCGCTTGGTGCCCAGCCAGTCGATGATGCGCCCGGCCAGCACCATGCCGACCGCGTAGGCGGTGGTGAAGCAGATGACGACGTCGGAGTAGTTCAGCTCCTGCGCGGCCTTGTCGGTGCCGAAAACCCCCTTGGCCGCCAGCGTGTCCTTCAGCAGGCCGAGCACATTGCGGTCGAGGTAGTTGATGGTCGTGGCGAAGAAAACGAGGGCACAGATCGTCCAGCGGTAGCGGCCGATCTGCTGATTGACTTGGGTAAACTTGGTCATGCGGGGGTATTTTTGGGGACGGAAAGGGTAGGCGCTGAGAAAGCGCGGCGGGGAATAAGGGGTAGATAGGGGATGAACTAGCGGCGGCTCGCCGGCTTGGCCGGCTCGACCGAAACATTGTTGAAGGTAATCCCCCCCGCATGGCGGACGAGGTCGGTTTCGGTCACGTTGTTGAACGTGCAGTCGGTCAGGCGGATATCGTTGATGACCGCACCTTTAAACCCGGCCACCCACAGCACGCGCGGGCTGCCCTGGCTGGTGACGCGATCGAGGGAAACGTTGCGGACGACGGGCCGGTGCGGGCCCTTCGCGCCTTCCTCATAAATGAGGTCGATCGTGAGCACGGCCTCCTGCACGCGGCCGACCTGCACGTCGCGCATGAAGACGTTTTCGAGGGTGCCGCCGCGGCGGGCGTTGGACTTGAAGCGGAGGGCGCGGTCGAGGTTGGGGCTGTCCATCTTGCAGTTCTCGACGAAGACATTGCGCACGCCGCCGGAGATCTCGCTCCCGAGGACAACGCCGCCGTGGCCGTCGGCCATGGTGCAGTTGCGGACGACGATGTTTTCGCTGGGGACGTTGAGGCGGCGGCCGTCGTTGTTGCGGCCGGATTTGATCGCAATGCAGTCGTCGCCGGTGTCGAAGAGGCAGTCCTCGATCAGGATGTCGCGCGACGACTCGGGGTCGCAGCCATCGTTGTTCGGGCCGTGGGAGTGGATCTTCACGCCGCGGACGGTGATGTTCTGCGACAGCACGGGGTGCAGCTCCCACATCGGCGAGCGCACGATGGTCACGCCCTCGATCAGGATGTTTTTGCAGCGGTAGGGCTGCACGAAGTTGGGGCGGAGAAAGCTACCCTCGCCAAACACGCGCTCGGCTACGGGCACGCCGGCCTCGCCCATCTCGTTGAGGCGGTCGCGTGCGGCCTTCTGGAGCGGCGGCTTGCCCTTCTGCTTGATGTTCCAGCCCCACCAGTTCGACTCGTCGGCCTGGCCGTCGAGCGTGCCCTCGCCGGTGATCGCGATGTCTTCCTGTTCGTAAGCGTAGATGAAGGCCGAGTAGCTCATGAGCTCCACGCCTTCCCAGCGCGTGAGCACGATGGGATAATCCTTGGGATTCGGGCTGAACTTGAGCGTGGCCCCCATGCTGACGTGGAGATTGACCTTGCTGAGGAGCGTGATCGCGCCGGTGAGCCACTCGCCCGCTGGGACAACCACGCGGCCGCCGCCGGCCTGGTGGCACGCCTCGATCGCGGCGCGGATGGCCGCAGTGGCATCGGCGCCGGGCTTGGCGCCGTAGTCGGTAATGGGGAAATCGCGGGCGGGAAACTCCGGGGCCTTGATGCGCGCGAGGACGGTCGGGAGGTCGCCCCACCCGCGCGCGGAGAACGGCGCCTCGGCGGTGGACAACAGTCGCTCGACCTCAATGCCCGCGAGGATGAACGGGCCCACGCCCTTCAGGTCGTTGTCGATGACCGGTTCGCTGATGTAGTAATCAAAGGAGCCGTCGCGCGGGCGACCGCTGGCCGACGTGTAGCCGAGGCCTGCGACCGAGCAGCAGCGGGTGAGGCTGACCGATCCGTCCTTGTCAGTGCGGATGAGATCGCGGATCAGGCCGGCGTAGCCGCGGCGGATGACCGGGAGGTATTTTTCGCGCGGGAGGTAGCCCTGGTTCACGCCCTTCGCGAGGGCGTACACAAACATGCTGGAGGCAGTCGCCTCAAGGTAGTTGCCCTGGCGGTCGCCTTGGTCGAGCACCTGGTACCAGAGACCGCTTTTGGGGTCCTGCCAGCGGGCGATGCCGTCGGCGGTGCGGCGGAGGATGGCGTTGACCGCCTCGACGTCCGGATGCGTCGGCGGGAGGTAGTCGAGCACATCGACCAGCGCCATGGCGTACCAGCCCTCGGCGCGGCCCCAGAAATTCGGGGAGACGCCGGTCTCTTTGTTGGCCCAGCCCTGCGCGCGTTTTTCATCCCACGCGTGGTAATGGAGGCCCGCCTTCGCGTCGTAGGCGTGGCGATCCATCAGCAAAATCTGTTTCGCCACTTCGTCGAAGGCCGCAGGGTCTCCGAAGGTCTTGCCGTAGTGCGCGAGGAACGGCGAGCCCATGAACAGCCCGTCCAGCCACATCTGATACGGATAGCGCTGCTTGTGCCAGAAGCCGCCGTCGCTGGTGCGTGGCTGGTGCGTGAGCTGGTGGCGGAGCAGGTCGATGGCGGGGCGGAGCTTTTCGTCGTGCGTCTGGTCGTAGCGCAGGAGCAGGAGCCGGCCCGGCGGGATCATGTCGATGTTAGCCTCCGCCGCGTCGTAGGTGGCGATGCCGCCGTCGGGCTTCAGGTACGACTCCGAGGTGCGGTAGCCGAACTCCGCCGCCGCCTGGTCGCCGGTGCGGTCACCCAGCTTCACCAACGAAAGGCCGAAGAGCGCGGTCGTGTAGTCCCAGCGGGCCTTGGGGGCGCCACCGTAGAATAGCGTGTTGCCGCGGCGCGCCATCTCCGAGTGCGCGAGGCGTGCGGACCACTCGAGCGGGGTGGCGTCGCCAAACTTTTCCACGGGCGCGGCCACGGCGGCGACGAGGGTGCAGAGGGCGACGGCGAACCCTTTCCCGCCGGTGATGATTTGAGTGATGGAGGGCATGGTGGGTAAATTTAACTGGAGTGGCCGGCGGGGCCGGCCGGGGTGTTTCAGGGGGTGAGGGTAACCTTGACGGGAGACTTGCTGCGCGCGGCGCAGGCGGCGACATAGGCTTTCCAATCGGCCTCGGAGGCGAAATCGCCGGACTTCGTCCAGCCGGCGCCGACGTAGTAGCGGAGGGGCTGGCCGGAGGTGGCCTTCACGAGCACGAGGCGGTTGACATCATCCTCGGCAAAGCCCGCGAGGCCCGCCGGCACGATGACGCCTTCGCCGAGCGAGCCGTTGGTCTTCTGCGCCTCCCACTGCGTGTACCAGCCCTCGGGCTGGCTCGACGCGGTGGTCACGACATTTTCCTGGCCCTTGTCGCTGCTCTCCTTGTTGAGGCCGATGGCAACGGTGAACTCCTTCGGGCCGGTCCACGCGGTGAACGTGCTGTCGATCTGGTCGAGGTTGTGGCCCGCATCGACCGTGAAGCGCTTGACCTCGGAGACCGTCAGGCGGCCGGCGGTCCACGTCTCGTAAGTGAGTTCGAAGATCGTGCGGATGGGACCGTTGGCGAGGATCTTCCAGGTCTTGTAATTGCGCCCGACGTAAAGCTGCTTGCCATCCCAAATGCCCGTGCCGCCGCAGCCGCGCGAGGTGCCGACGTTGTACATGTCGATGCCCTCGCCCTCGTCGTGGTGGTAGTGGTCGTGGCCCTTGTTGTACCAGCGGTCCACGACCGGGTAGGTCACGCTCTTGCACCAGATGTCGAGGCCGCTCGTGACGAGGACCTCCTTGCCGCGCTTCGGCTCGTCGGGCAGCGCGAGCGCCGGGCCGTAGGTGCGGTGGGCGATCTTGTCATTCTCCCATGCAAAGTCGTCGAGCCGCTCCGGGATGTAGCGGGCAAACACCTTGGTCGGAAACGGCGGCGTGGTCTCGGTCGTGCGCTCGATGGTGAACGTCGCGGACTTTTCCCCGGCCGCGAAGTCGTGCTGGAACAGCAGGTCGCCGTAGGCGACGCCGAGGTTCTTCGGGTCCTTCGCCTCGGGCGCGAGGTTGATCACCTGGTACGGCAGCACGTGGCCCGCGGCGTCCTTCACCGCGAGGTGCTGCAGGCGGAGACCGGGCAGCGCGCGCGCCACCTCCGCCCACGGAATCGCGATCGTCTCGGCCGGCCGCGCGATCACGAGATCGTGCGTGACGGTGATCGTGACGCGGTCGGCGCCACGGGCCAGCACCGCGAGGGCCGGGACCAACAGGGCGAGAAGGAGCGGGCGGAGTTTCATCGGGGAGAAAGCAGCGGTTAAAAAATCCGGTCAGCGCGCGAGCCAGCCGCCGTCGACGGGGAGCGTGATGCCGTGGACGTAGTCGGAGGCGCGGGAGGCGAGGAAGACGACGGCGCCGTTCATATCCTCCGACGCCCCCCAGCGGCCGGCGGGGATGCGATCGAGGATCGCCTTGTTGCGCACGGCATCGGCGCGGAGCGCGGCGGTGTTGTCGGTCTCCATGTAGCCGGGGGCAATGGCGTTGACGTTGATCTGGAGCGGCGCGAGCTCGTTGGCCATCGCGCGGGTGATACCCATGAGCGCGCTCTTCGCGGCGGTGTAGGAGACGACGCGGATGCCGCCCTGGAACGAGAGGAGCGACGCGGTGTTGATGATCTTGCCCGGTACCTTGCGCGCAGCCCAGTCGGCGGCAAAGGCCTGGCTGAGCTTGAAGACCGCCTTGAGGTTGACGTTGAGCACGTCGTCCCAGTCGGTGTCGCTGAACTCGAGGATATTGGCGCGACGGATGATGCCGGCGTTGTTCACCAAAATGTCGGCGCGGCCGAAGCGCTTGAGCACGGCCTGCAAAATGGCGGGCGCCGCATCGGGCGCCCCGACGTCGGCGGCGATGATCGCACACTGGCGGCCGGTGGCCGCGATGGTGGCCTGCGTGACGGCGAGGTCGCCGCGGGCGACGAGCGCGATGTCGGCGCCGGCTTCGGCGAGCGCGACGGCCATCGCCGCACCGAGGCCGCGGGAGGCGCCGGTGACGACGGCCACCTTGCCGTTGAGTTGGAAACTATCGAGGACGGTAGGCATGGAAAAGGATCAGCGCAGCTCGCCGACGGGCGCGGGATCCATGTCGGAAAACTCCTGGTTCTCGCCGCCCATGCCCCAGACAAAACTGTACGCGGTGGTGCCCGCGCCGCAATGGATCGACCACGGCGGGGAGAGCACGGCCTCGCTGTCGTGCAGCACGAGGTGGCGCGTCGCCTGCGGCTCGCCCATGAAGTGGAAGACGACTTGGCCGGCGGGGAGGTTGAAATAGAGGTACACCTCGGAGCGGCGGAGGTGCGTGTGCGGCGGCACCGAGTTCCACACGCTGCCCGGCTCGAGGCGGGTGAAGCCCATGACGACCTGGCAGGTGGGCAGCGCGCCCGGGTGGATGAGCTTGAAGAGCGTGCGCTCGTTAGAGTTCTCGCGCGAGCCGAGGCGGATGCCCAGCGACTCGGCAAACGGGATGTGCTTCACCGGGTGCGCGGCGTGCGCCGGGTAGGACTGGAGCCAGTAGCGCGCCGGCTGCGCGACGGAGTCGGAGGCGAAGACCACGTCCTTCGCCCCGCGGCCGAGATAGAGGGCGTCGTGCGGGCCCATCGGATACTCGCGGCCGTCCACGGTGATGCGGCCGGGGCCGCCGAGATTGATGACGCCGGCCTCGCGGCGCTCGAGGAAATACGCGGTGCGCAGCGCGGCCTCGGCCGGCAGCGCGAGCGGCTCGCCCAGCGGGATCGCCGCGCCGAGGACGGTGCGGTCGGTCTCCCACCAATGGAGATTGAGGGCGCCGGGCTGGAAGAGGCCGCCCACCACAAACTGGCGGCGGAGCTCGGCGGGGGGCATTTCGGCGGCGAGCCGTATCAGGGGATTGTCCTGGCTGGTCATGAACGGAAAAGGTAAGCGGCACTCGCCGGCTAAGGCCAGAGTCGATGCCTGATTTTGGCAAATTTCAGGGCAACAATGAGCGCAGATTGGGTCGTGAATTTTGAAAATAAAACCGGGCCGGCGGTTGTGCGCCGGCCCGGGTGACTGCGGCGGTCCGAAGGCAGGCGCGGGATCAGAATTGTCCGCGGATGCCGAGGGTCAGATGCGGCTCGCCAAACTCAAAGTAGCGGTACGGCAGAGAGACATTGCGGTTCTGCGGCAGGTAGCCGCGGAGGAATTCCTTGCGCGCGCTGTTGGTGATGTTCCGCACGAGGAAGTACACCGCCAGGTTCTTGTTGATCGCATACTCCACCTTCACGTCGGTCGTGAGCTTCTCGTCCTTGTTCAGGGTGAGGCGCGTGTCGGCCGCGGGGTTAGCGGTGTTGGCCGTGCCGGTGAAGTAGTTCGTGTTCACAAACCCGCCGTAGAGCGACTCGTCCACCCAGTTGGTCGTGGTGGTGACGGTGAGCTTGTTGTAGCGGTAGCCGAGGATGAAGTTGGCCGTCTTCGGCGAGACCGCGCGGAGCTGCGAGTAGAGCGTGTCGAGCGCGCGGTAGGGATCGGCGTCGGTGGCGTCGATGTCAACGTAGGTGAAGTTGGCCTGCACGCTCAGCCCGTCGAAGGGCTTGGGGAGGAACGTGAGGTTCTGCGCGTACGCAGCCTCGAAGCCCTGGATGCTGGACTTGCTGCCGTTCTCCTTGACCGTGCCAGGGGTGACGCCGAAGTCGGCGACATTGAGTCCGTAGTCCGTGATCGCCTGCGTGCGCTCCGCGGCCGTCATGCTGCGCGAGATGATGAAATCGCGCACATCCTTGCGGAAGACGTTCACCGTGATCACGCCGGAGTTCTTCAGGTACCAGTCGACACCGAGGTCGTAGTTATCAGTCGAGTACGGCTTCAGCTTGTCCGAGGGCACGGTGATCACGCCGTCGGTCGAGGTGGACGTGGACGGGACGGTGAAGGTCGGCAGCATCTCGCCGTAATCGGGGATGCCGATCGTCTGGCTGAAGCCGCCGCGCACGACGAGGCTGCGCTTCGGCGTGTACTTGAAGGTGATCGAGGGGTAGAGCGAGTCGAAGTCGAGGTTGGCCACCGTCTCGCGCGAGCGGGCCGGGTTGCCCGTGCGGGCGCGGGCGTCGATCTTGCGCTTTTCCCAGCGCACGCCGGCCGCCAGCAGGAGGTCGGGCCGCACCTTCACGTCGCCGCGGATGTAGGCCGCGTCGTTGGTCTCATGGATATCGCGCTGGTCGAGGACATTGAGCGTCATCGGCACGTTGGAGAAGGTGCTCCAGGCCTTGTAGGGGTCCACCGACTGGTAGGAGCCGAAGCCGAGGCCGACGTCCTTCGTGTAGTTGGGATCGGCGAGTGCAGCCAGCGCGGCGCCCGTGGTGGCGGGGACCGTGCCGCGGAAATCCGGCCGGTTGATCGTGCGGTGCGTCTTGTCGAGCTGCGCGCCGGTCATGACGGTGACGGGCAGGCTCGTGTCGAAGTCGATCTTGTAGTCGCCGCGCACGCCGTCCTTGGTGTCGATCGCGGTCCACTGGCGGGACTGGAAATTCGTGCCGGTGGCGGTGTTGCTGAGCGTGTAGTTCGACAGGTTGCGGATGAAGTCAAGCGGCACCGGCGTCGTGCCCTGCACGAACGCGATGCCCGGCAGCGTGCCGAGGTCGTTGGTGCCCGTGAGCGTGAAGTTGCTGAACGTCGAGGCGCCCGCGGCCATGACCGACGTGGTCGAGATGAAGCCCTTGTTGACGTCGCGGTACTGGCCGTCGGCGCGTGACCAGTACGGCGTGAAGGAGAGCTCGGACTTGTTTTCAAACTCGTGGCTCATGCGGCCGTTGAAGTGGACGGTCGTGCCGTACTTCTCGCGGTAGAGCACGTTGTTCTGCACCTGCGCACCGGTGCCGGAGGTGTAGGTGCCGTTGGCGCCGGTGGAGGCCGTGCCGAGGTTGAACTGCGGGCCGCGCTGGGTGAAGTCGAGGTCGTACCAGTTCCACTGGCCGGTGAGCATGAGCTTCGTCCGGTCGCTCATGAGGTAATCGACCTTGGCCGCGAAGGCCTCGCGGTGCGTGAGCTTTTCCTCCTGGCGGATGTTGTACTGCTGGAGGCGCGGGGCGGTCATGACGGTCGGCGCGGTGGTGCCGGTGTTCCAGGTGAACTCGGTGCGCGGGGAATCGTCGTATTTCTCGGAGAGGCGGTAGTTGAGGTTGATGCCGACCTTCTCGTTGAGCTTGCGGGCGAAGTTCAGCTCGAGGCTGGGCCGCACGGGGTACTCCTTCTTGTTGCCCCACACGCCGCCCTGCTTCGTGAGGTGCGCGTTGGTGCTCGGGGCGGAGAACGAGAGGTCGTAGGTGATGCGCTGGATCTCCTCGCTGTCGAAGGCGCTCTTCGTGACGAAGTTCACGAAACCGCCGGTCGCCGTGGCGGGGATGTCGGCCGTCACCGTCTTGTAGAGCTCGGTGGTCTCGACGTTGTTCATCGCGATCTGCTCGAACTCGAAGCGCCGCGTGTCGTCCGTGGAGGAGGCGCCGGCCATCGGCGTGCCGTCCACCGCGACGATCGTAAAGGCGGTGCTCAGGCCGCGCAGCGAGATACCGCGGGCGTCGTTGACGTTATAGTCGATGCTCACGCCGGGCATGAACTTGAGGTACTCGCCGACGTTGCCCTCGCTGACCGGGCCGAACTGGTCGGCCGCGGCCACCATCTTGGTCTGGACCGACATTTTTTGCAGGGCCATGGCCTGCGCCATGCCCTCCTTGAGGCTGGTGACCTTGTACTCGTCGAGTTTCACCACCGCCGAGCCGAGGCGCACAGTCACGCCGGCGGGCTGACCGGCCGCGACGGTCACGGGCTCCGTCTTGGATTCGAGGCCGAAATAACTCACGGTCACCGTCTGAGGGCCCGCCGGTACATCGGCGAAGGCAAACGAGCCATCACGGTCCGTGACCGCGTGACGGTCTGTGCCGGAGAGGAGGACCTCGGCACCTTGGAGGTATTTGCCGCTTTCATTATCCAGCACACGGCCGGAGATCGTGCCGGTAGCGGCGGTCTGGGCGGAGGCGCCGCCGGCGAGAGCTAGCGCCAGGGCGATTGAAGCGAACCAGCGGCCGAGGAGCTGGCCGCCGAATCGCTGGGGAAGGCTGAAACGGGACGTGCGCGCGCCGCGCCGCCCGTGAACGGGTGTAGTTTGCATAGGGTTGACCGGAAGGACCGGGGGTTGGTGGGGGTGGACGGTGCTTTAAGGCCGGGGAACCTTAAGTTCACTAATGAACGCTATATTCAAATATGAATCTTAATGGGAATGCAATGAAAATTCTTTGGCCCGCGCCGCCCATTTAAACCTTGGTCCACCGCCGAAAACGCCTAACCGTGCCGCCCGTCCCCTATGTCCAACCAGCCCAGCTCCGAGCGCTACGTGATCCCGAATCTGCGCAATGCCTGCCGGATCCTGAAGCAGCTGGGCCGCCATCCCGACGGATTGAAAGTCGCCGACCTCGCCCGCGAGCTGAAGGTCCCGGTCACCACCACCCTGCGCATCATGGCGACGCTTCACCTGGAGGGCCTCGTGCGCAAGGTGGACGGGGGCCGCTACGAGCTCGGCTCCGTCCTCATCCAGCTGGGCAACGCCGCCCTCGCCGGCACCGAGATCCGCGAGCAGGCCCTGCCCGTCCTCCAGCGTCTCACCGCCGCCACCGATGAGACCTCGCACCTCGCCATCCCCTGCGACGAGCAGGCGCTAATCGTCGCCGTGCAGGACAGCCCCCACCCGCTCCGCGCCTCGTCGCGCCCCGGCTTCCTCGCCGAACTGCACTGCTCCTCCACCGGGAAAATCTTCCTCTCCTATCTTTACCAGGACCGGCTGCCGGCGCTCTTTGCCACGGGCCGCCCCACCCGCCGCGTGCCGGCCACGCTCACGACTCTCAGCGGCCTGAAACGCGAGATCGAGCTCACCCGCAAGCGCGGCTTCAGCCTCGACGACGAGGAGTTCAACCTCGGCGTGCGCTGCCTCGCCGCGCCGGTTTTCTCCTCCGACGGCACCGTGGTCGCCGCCATCGGCATCACCGCGTCCACCGTCCGCTTCACCAAGGAACGCATCCCCGAGATGGCCGCCAAGGTCCGCGCCGCCGCCGGCGAGCTGTCGCACCAGATGGGCCACGCCGGGCATCACCCGTGAGCCGCCGCGGCCGCGGTCTCCCATGTCTGCCCTGCTCCAGCACACCGCACCCGCCGGCCAGTCCGTGACCGACGCCGACGTGCGGACCCTCGTCGCCCGCGCGTGTCCGGCGGATGAATACCGCGGTCGGCGCGTGCTGCTGATCATCCCCGACGGCACGCGCACCGCGCCGGTCGGCCTGATGTTCAAGACCCTCTTCACCCACCTCGCCGGCGTCGTGAAGAAATTCGACGTCATGATCGCGCTCGGCACGCACCCCGCGATGAGCGAGGAGGCGATCAACCAGCGCGTCGAGCTCACCGCCGCCGAGCGCGCGGGGAAATACCGCGACGTCGAGTTCATCAACCACGAGTGGGACAACCCCGCCGCGCTGCGCGACCTCGGCGCGATCCCGGCCGCCGAGATCAGCGCGCTCTCCGGCGGACTCTTCGCCGTCGATGTGCCGGTGCACGTCAACCGCCGGCTCTTCGACTATGACCAGCTCATCATCTGCGGCCCGGTTTTTCCGCACGAGGTCGTCGGCTTCTCCGGCGGCAACAAGTACCTCTTCCCCGGCGTCGCAGGCCCGGGCATCCTGAATTTCTTCCACTGGCTCGGCGCCGTCGTCACCAACCCGATGATCATCGGCAACAAATGGACGCCCGTCCGCCGCGTCGTGGATCGCGCCGGCGCGATGGTCCCCGTGCCCAAGCTCTGTCTTTGCATGGTGGTGCAGGGCCACGGCCAGCTCGCCGGGCTTTTCGCCGGCACGCCCGAGGCCGCGTGGGACGCCGCGAGCGAGCTCTCGCAGTCGCTCCACATCACGCACAACGACCGCGCGTTTCACACCGTGCTCTCCTGCGCACCCGCGATGTACGACGAGCTCTGGGTCGGCGGAAAATGCATGTACAAGCTCGAGCCCATCGTCGCCGACGGCGGCGAGCTGATCATCTACGCGCCGCACATCCACGAGGTCTCGCTCGTGCACGGCCACCACATCGAGCGCCTCGGCTACCACTGCGTACAGTATTTCCTAAAACAATGGGATCGCTTCAAAAACGAGCCCTGGGGCACGCTCGCGCACTGCACCCACGTGTATGGTATCGGCCACTACGACGAAAGGACCGGCATCGAGACCCCGCGCATCCGCGTGACGCTCGCCACCGGCATCCCCGAGGCCACCTGCCGCCGCATCAACCTCGGCTACCGCGACTGGCGCACGATCAACAAGGAGGACTTCGCGAACCGCGAGGCCGAGGGCATCTTTTACGAACCGAAAGCCGGTGAGCGCCTCTACCATCTCCGCACCAAGCCCGCGTGGGCAGGCGGCCCCGCCTCGACGTGAACCTCATCCTCTTCACCGCCGCCGAGACCGCCGCGCCGCTGCCGCGCACCGACCCGCGCGCCGTGCACCTGACCGACGTATTGCGCCGCAAGGTCGGCGACACCTTTGACGCCGGCCTGATCAACGGCCCGCGCGGCAAGGGCACGGTCTCGGCCATCGGCGCCGACACGCTCACGCTGACCTTTGCCTGGGGCGCACCCCCGCCGCCGCCCGACGCGATCACGCTCATCGTTGGCTTGCCGCGTCCGCAGACCGCCCGCGATGTCCTGCGCGAGACGACCGCGCTCGGCCTCGCCGCGCTGCACTTCGTGACATCGGAGAAAGGCGAGTCCAGCTACGCGCAGAGCACGCTCTGGACCTCCGGCGAATGGCAACGCCACCTCGTCAATGGCGCCCAGCAGGCCTTCGTCACCCAGCTCCCGCAGGTCACTTTCGGTCGGTCGCTCGCCACGGTGCTCGCCGAGCTCACCCCTGGCTCCACGCGCCTCGCCCTCGACAACTACGAGTCCCCCGCCCCGCTCAGCCAGGTCGCCGCACCGCGCGGCACGCCGGTTGTGCTGGCCTTGGGCTCGGAGCGCGGCTGGTCCGCCGGCGAACGCGCGCAGCTGCGGGCCGCCCAGTTTCAGCTCGTCCACCTCGGCGCGAATGTCCTGCGCACCGAGACCGCCTGCATCGCCGCCCTCACGCTCATCAAGGCGCAGCTCGGCTCGCTCTGAAAAACGCCACGGTCGGCTGCCGCGCGGCTCCGCTGCCGAGCCGCTTCAGGCAGGTCCAGCCCGAGGGCGCGAGTTCGAGTTCACCGGGCAGTTCGAAGACCACGAGCGCATCAGGCTTCGGCGCGAGTACCTCCGCCAGCTTGGCAAACAGCCCCGGCGCGATCTCCGGGATAATCTCGTAGGGCGGGTCGATAAAGACCAGGTCCGGCACCGGTCCGCCGCCGAGCGGCACGGCCAGCGCGTCGCTTTGCAGCACGGTCAGACCCGCGGTGTCGCGCCCGAGGCTCTTGCAGACGGCGACGATGTTTTGCTTCACGCACGCGGCGGCCTTGGGATTCTTTTCCACAAATACGCCGCCGGTCGCCCCGCGGCTCAGTGCCTCAAGGCCGTACGCACCGCTGCCGGCGAAAAGGTCGAGAAAGTGCGCCTCCGGCACCACCGCCGCGAGGCTGGAAAACACGCTCTGCCGCATGCCATCCGTCGCCGGCCGGGTGAGGTCGCCCTTGGGCGTCGCGAGGGGGATGCCGCGGGCGCGGCCGCCGCTTATGCGCATGGGCGGGCCTCCGGAGCCGATGTGACTTTCGGCCTCCCTGTTTGCGCTTCGGGGCTTATGCGATTCATCTGCCCGCGATGACACTGCCGCCATCCGATCACTTCAACGGGAAAACCTTCTTCAATCCCCAGCATGTGAACCGGACTTGGCGCGAGGTCATGCAATGGCGGCGCACGAGCAAGCCCGCGCCCTGGCCGGCGCAGGTCGCGCTCACCGCCCAGCCGCCGCCGCCCGCCCCTCGTGGCCGGGAAATCGTGGCGACCTGGATCAACCACGCCACGTTTCTCCTCCAGACCCCGCAGGGCAACATCCTCACCGACCCGCAGTTCTCCGCTCGCTGCGGACCGTTCGGCCTCGCGGGCCCGCGCCGGGTGCATCCGCCCGGGGTGGCGCTCGCGGATCTGCCCCGCATCGACCTCATTTTGCTGAGCCATGATCACTACGATCACTGCGACCTCGCCAGCCTCCGGGCGCTGGCCCGCGCACACCAGGATTCGGTCGCCATCACGCCGCTCCGCAACCGCGATCTCCTCGCCCGCGCCGGCCTGCGCGCCATCGTCGAACTCGACTGGTGGCAGGCCCACCAGCCCGCCGCCGGCCTCAAGGTCACCGTCACGCCCTCCCGGCATTGGAGCAACCGTCTGAGCGGCCGGCGCAACGGCCGGCTCTGGGGCGGCTTTCACCTCCAGTTCGCCGACCGCGCCTGCTGGTTCGCCGGCGACACGGGCTATGACGCCGCGCTGTTTCCCGCCATCCGCGAAAAGCTCGGCGCGCCTGACCTCGCGATGATCCCCATCGGGGCCTACGAGCCGCGGTGGTTCATGTCGGCCCAGCATTGTAACCCCGCCGAGGCCATCCAGATCCATCACGACGTCGGCGCCCGCACCAGCCTCGCCATGCACTGGGGCACGTGGCAACTGACCGACGAGGGCCGCGAGGAACCCGTCGCTGCCTTGGCGGCCGCCCGCACCGCCGCGGGGCTGGCGCCGGAGGCTTTCCGGGCCCTGACCCCCGGCGAAAGCGTCACGGTCTAGGCCGGTCCGCCCGGGTCGATGCCGCAAATCCACCGCCAACCGCACGGAACCCACGGTGGAATGCAGTTTCCAACCTAGCTTGCACCGGAGCGAAATGCCGCTAATTCTTGATTTTGAATATCGTTCACACCTGCGGTCTGACCTGCCGCCGGTTTGACGCGCCCCCGCGCGTGTCCGTTTTCCAACACCAACCATGAAACTCCTCCGCCACCTCGCCCTGCTCGGCCTCACCGCCGCGCTCGTCGCCCGTGCGGGTACGGAGGAGAGCAACGTCTGGCCCATCCGCGTTGCGGAGCTGGCTCCCGGCGGCGAGGTCGAGTCGTGGCGTGCGCTCGGTCCGCTGCTCTTCGAGAAACCCGCCCCCACCGGTGGCACGGTCGCGGGCTTCCGCCCTTTCTACATCGTCCGGACCGACACCAACGGCCACGTGCGCGAGCGCGATTTTCTCTACCCGCTCTTCACCTGGCGCGACGACGGCGAGGTCACGCAATGGAGCGTTTTCCAACTCATCAACAGTTCCGGCCAGACCGCGGGTTCCCTGCCCCCGGCCAACGGTAAGAACGAGGCGTTCGACGTGTGGCCCTTCTGGTTCTCGCGCGACACGGGCGATCCCGCGACGTCCTACAAGGCGCTCTTTCCCATCGCCGGCACGATCAAGTACCGCTTCGGCTACGACCGCATCAGCTGGACGATCTGGCCGCTCTACATGCAGTCGGACAAGAAGGGCGCGATCACCACGTCCACCCCGTGGCCTTTCATCCGGCGCACGACGGGCACGGAGCAGGGCTTCGCCCTGTGGCCGCTCTTCGGCTGGCGGGAAAAGCCCGGCGTGTTTGAAAAGCGCTACTACCTCTGGCCGCTGATCTGGAACAACACCACGCAGCCCGCCGCCGACGCCCCCGCGGGCACCCCGGGCGCGCACGCCTCGGGCTTCCTGCCGTTTTACACGCGCGAGACGCGCGCGGGCTTCGTCAACCAGAGCTACCTCTGGCCCTTCTTCGGTTACACCCACAAGACCCAGCCCGTCGCCTACGACGAGACGCGCTACCTGTGGCCCCTCCTCGTGCAGGGTCGCGGCGAGCGCTACGTCAACCGCTGGGGTCCGTTCTACACGCACTCCATCATCAAGGGCACCGACAAGACCTGGGTAATGTGGCCCCTCTTCCGCGAGGCGCAGTGGTCCGACGCCGGCCTCCTCCAGACCAAGACCCAGTTTTTCTTCTTCCTCTACTGGTCGCTCGACCAGCAGAGCGCCACCAATCCCAACCTCCCCCACGCCTCGAAGACCCACGTCTGGCCGCTCTTCAGCTCGTGGAAAAACGGCGCCGGTCGCGAGCAGTTCCAGTTCATCAGCCCGCTCGAGGTCTTCATGCCCAACAGCCCGAAGGTCCGCGAGGCCTGGAATCCCCTTTTCGCCCTCTACCGCTACGATCAGCAGAGCCCGGTGCAGGTCCGCCGCGACGCGCTCTTCGGCCTCGTGACGTGGCGCCGCGACCTCGACCACCGCGAGTTCCACCTCGGGCCGCTCTTCAGCGTCGATTCGCGGCCCGACCGCGGCCGCATCGCCATCGGCAACGGCCTGCTCGGCCTCAAGCGCGCCGAGTCCGGCCGCGGATGGAAACCGTTCTGGTTCGATTTTAAACGCCAACCCGCCAAGGCTCAGACCACGTCCCGCTGACCATGAAACAACTCACCGCCATCCTCGAGGGCATCGGGAGCACGCTGCAGCTGCTCGCGCGCAGCGCCGCCCATGTCGGCACGCTGCCCCGCCAGCGCGCGCGTTTCATCGAGCAGTGCTATCTCATCGGATACACCACGCTCCCCATCGTCGCGATCCTGAGCTTCTTCATCGGCAGCGTGCTCGCCCTGCAGGCCGGCTACTCGATGCAGAATTTCGGTGCCAAGCAGTTCATCGGCTCCCTCGTCGGCCTCTCCCTCGCCCGCGAGCTCGGCCCCGTGATGGTCGCCATCCTCGTCGCTGGCCGCGTCGGCTCCGCCATCGCCGCCGAGCTCGCCTCCATGAAGGTTTACCAGGAGGTCGATGCCCTCGAGACGATGAACATCCCGCCCGCGCGCATCCTCGTGCTGCCGCGGCTCGCCGCCATCCTCTTCATGATGCCGGTGCTCGCCATCATCGCCGACCTCGTCGGCTGGTTCGGCGGCGCCCTCGTCTCCAACTACGTCAACTTCATCGGCATCGACTCCGAGGCCTACTTCGCCGCCCTCCGCCGCTACATGCACTTCAAGGACGTGATGAACGGCCTCATCAAGGCCGAGATCTTCGGCTTCGTCGTCGTCCTCGTCTGCTGCAACATCGGCCTCAACACCCGCGGCGGCCCCCGCGAGATCGGCGCCTCCGTCACCCGGGCCGTCGTCACCTCGCTCATCCTCATCCTGGTCCTCGACTACTTCGTCACCAAGGCCCTCCTCTAAGCCATGCCCTCCTGCAGCCCCACCCGCAATCCCTTCACCGCCGAGGAAACCCCGGCGGTCGCCGTTAGTTTCGAGGGCCTGAGCAAGAGCTTCGGCGACCACGTCGTGCTCAAGGACATCACCTTCAACGTCGAGCCCGGCGAGATCTTCGTCCTCATGGGCCCCAGCGGCTCCGGCAAGAGCGTCCTCCTCAAGCACATCGTCGGCCTCGAGGCCCCCACCTCCGGCCGCGTGCTGCTCGACGGCCATGATGCCGCCGACGAGGAGGTGCGGGCGCAGATCCGCATCGGCCTCGTCTTCCAGGCCGGCGCTCTCTTCAACTCCCTCACCGTTTACGACAACCTCGCCCTCTACCTCCGCGAGCACCGCCTCAGCACCGAGCCGAAGATCCGCGAGAAGGTCATGCACGCGCTCAAGATCCTCTCGCTCGAGAACACCGCGGCCAAGTTCCCCTCCGAGCTCTCCGGCGGCATGAAGAAGCGCGTCGCCATCGCCCGCGCCCTCGTCATGGAGCCTCAGCTCCTCCTCTACGACGAGCCCACCAGCGAGCTCGACCCCGTCATGAGCGCCACCATCAGCGAGATCATCGCCGCGCTGAAGGACGAGTACCACGTCACCAGCATCGTCGTCTCCCACGACCGCGACCTCGCCCGCAGCATCGCCGACCGCGTCGGCATTTTGATGGACGGGAAACTCATGCACCTCGGCCCGCCGTCCACCCTGCAAAATCCCTCGGACCCGCGCCTCAAGGACTTCCTCAATCCCAAGATCGATCTCAAAAATCCCCGTTTCAAGAAACTGGAGACCTGAACCATGAACAACGCCCAACAGACCGCCCGCGTCGGCCTTTTCTTCCTCCTCGGCCTCGCCCTCACCTGGGTGACCTGGGAAACCCTCAGCGGCGGCAAGCTTTTCCGCGAGAAGGGCTACAACCTCATCGCCGGCTTCGACTCCATCAAGGAGGTCAAGACCGGTGACGAGGTCCGCATGGCCGGCGTCAAGATCGGCTCCGTCGAGACCACCCGCCTCGCCCACGGCCGCGCCGAGGCCGTGCTGCGCATCGACACCGGCATCGTGGTGAAGAGCGACGCCACCGCCACCATCGCGATGGCCGGCCTCATCGGCACCAACTACATCAGCATCGACCTCGGCAGCGCGAACGCCCCCGCCCTCGCCGACAACGCCGAGATCCGCACCCGCGTCACGCCCGACATCAACACGATCATGGCCGAGCTCGGCAACCTCGGCCAGAAGCTCGAGGGCGCCCTCGGCTCCTTTGGCGCCGCCATGAACGGCGACGGCAAGCCCGGCGGCGGTCTCTTCCAGAAGCTCGACCGTCTCGTCACCGACAACAGCGAGAAGATCAACACCACCCTCACCAACCTCCAGGAGGTCTCCGCCAAGCTCAACCGCGGCGAGGGCACCCTCGGCAAGCTCATCAACGATCCCTCGCTCCACGACCAGCTCCTCGCCACCGTCGGCGACATCCGCACCGCCGCCAGCGACGCGAAGACCTTCATGGCGAACGCGTCCTCGATCGTCGATCAGGTGAAGTCCGGCAAAGGCCCGCTCGGCACGCTCGTGTACGACGACAAGGCCGCCGCCGACCTCAAGTCCACCGTGGCCAACCTGAAGAGCGTCTCCGACAAGCTCGCCAGCGGCCAGGGCACCCTCGGCAAGCTCATCAACGACGACACCATGTACAACAGCGCCCAGGCCACCCTGAAGAAGGCCGACCGCGCCCTCGACGGCCTCGGCGACTCCGGCCCGATCACCGCTGTCGGCATCGTCGCCAACTCGCTCTTCTGATGTCCGCGCTCACGCTGCGCGTGGTGCCGGGTGCGTACGCCGTCTGCCGGCTCGCGCCCGACGCCGCGCTCCCCGCGTGGGCCGCCGGCGCGACCGGCTTCAGCTCGATCACGCGCACGGCCGACGAGCTCTCGGTCATCTGCGCGGAATCAGCCGTGCCCGCCGACGTGAAATCCGAACGCGGCTGGGCCCTGCTCCAATTCGTGGGGCCCTTTGATTTCGGCGCGGTCGGCGTGCTCGCCTCCGTCGCCCAGCCGCTCGCCGCAGCGCAGATCAGCCTCCTCGCCCTCGGCACCTTCGATACCGACTACGTGCTCGTGAAGCACACCTCCCTCCCCGCCGCGCGCGACGTCCTCCTCGCCGCCGGCCACCGGGTGGTCAGCGCCTGAGCGTGGCTGCGGCGTCCCCGCCGCAGGGCCGTGCCACTCAACAGCGGAGCGACCTCACCCATCTGCGGCGAGGACGCCGCAGCCACCCAAAGCCCCCTGTCCGAAATCGCGAATCGAACACAATCGAACACAATCGGACAATTCTCCGGTCCCCGGCCCGGTTTTTCCGCCACCGCCCGCCATCAATGGCGAAAAATAAGCGTGCATCGTGGAGCGCGGAACTGCCCGTACGCCCGACCACCGCAGCCTTACCTTCCTCACCGAAAAGGGTCTCGCGACGCCCGCGACGGACGCGACGTAGCGCCGCAGGTTTCTCCCGTCGTCCGTCAGGCCTTTCGTCGCGCCCGTCGCGGACGTCGCGAGACCTTCCTCTCGTGCGCAGCCCACAAAAAAGCCCCGCGGCTCATTGCCGGCGGGGCTGTGAAAGCTAACGCATCGTGCGTCGCGCTCAGACCTTCGGGCCGCCCTGCGCGAGGTTGCGGGCGCGGAGGCGCAGGCCGTTGAGGCGGATGAAGCCGGTCGCGTCGCTCTGGTTGTACCAGCTCTTCACGCCTTCCATCGACGCGATCTTGTCGTCGTACAGCGAATACTTCGACTTGCGGCCGCAGGTGATGATGTTGCCCTTGTAGAGCTTGAGGCGCACGGTGCCGGTGACGTAGCGCTGGCTCTCGTCCACCATCGCCTGGAGCATCTCGCGCTCCGGCGCGAACCAGAAGCCGTTGTAAACGAGCTCGGCGTACTTCGGGATGAAACCGTCGCGCAGGTGCAGCACCTCGCGGTCCATGGTCAGCGACTCCACCTGGCGGTGGGCCTGCATGAGGATCGTGCCGCCGGGCGTCTCGTACACGCCGCGCGACTTCATGCCGACGAAGCGGTTTTCAACGAGGTCCACGCGGCCGATTCCGTGCTTGCCGCCGAGCTTGTTGAGGGTCTTGAGCACGCCGCCGGGGGTGAGGCGCTTGCCGTTCACCGCGACGCAGTCGCCCTTTTCAAAGTCGAGCTCGACGTACTCCGCCTTGTCCGGCGCGTCCTCGGGGGCGACGGAGAGCTTGAACATCGCCTTGTTCTCCTTGGTCGTCGGGTCGAACCACGGGTCCTCGAGGATGCCGGCTTCGTATGAGATGTGGAGGAGGTTGCGGTCCATCGAGTACGGCTTCTTGAGCGAGGCCTCGACGGGGATGTTGTGCTTCGCGCAGTAGGCGATCATCTCGGCGCGGCCGGGGAAGAGCGCGCGGTACTCCTCGAGCTTCCACGGGGCGATGATGCGCAGGTGCGGCGCGAGCGCCATGTAGGTGAGCTCGAAGCGGCACTGGTCGTTGCCCTTGCCCGTGGCGCCGTGCGCGACGGTGTCGGCCTTTTCCTTCTTGGCGATCTCGACCTGCGCCTTCGCGATGAGCGGGCGGGCGATCGAGGTACCGAGGTAGTACTGGCCCTCGTAAATCGCGTTGGCGCGGATCATCGGGTAGATGAAGTCGCGGGCAAACTCCTCCACGAGGTCGAGCGTGTAGTGCTTCGACGCGCCGGTCTTCAGCGCTTTCTTGTCGAGGCCCTTCAGCTCCTCCTCCTGGCCGACATCAGCGGCGAAGGTGACGATGTCCGCGTCGTAAGTTTCGCGGAGCCATTTGACGATGACCGAGGTGTCGAGACCCCCGGAGTAGGCGAGGACGATTTTCATGGCGGGAATTTTTTAAGTGCGTTTCTGCTGCGCGAGCGTGGCCAAGATGGCCTTCTGCATGTGCAGGCGGTTTTCGGCCTGGTCGAAGATGATCGAGCGGGGGTTGTCGAGGACGGCCTGCGTGACCTCCTGGCCCACGTGCGCGGGCAGGCAGTGCATGAAGTACGCGTCGGGCTTGGCCGCGGCGAAGAGCTCCGGCGTCACCGCGAAGGGCGACATCACCTTGATGCGCTCGGCCGTCTCCTCCTCCTTGCCCATGCTCACCCACACGTCGGTGTACACGACATCGGCGTCGCGCACGGCCTCGTAGGGATCGTTGGTGAAATGGTAGCCGCCGGCGTAGCCTTCCTTGGCGAGCAGCGCGTTGAACTCCGGCGCGGCGTCAAAGCCCACCGGGCCCGCCAGCGAGATCTTCATCCCGAGGAGGTTGGCGCCGAGTATCCATGAATTAGCGACATTGCACCCGCGGTCGCCGACGAAGGCGATCTTCCGGCCCTTCAGCGAGCCGACGAGGTCGCCGCCCTTGCCCCACCGCTCCGCGAGCGTGAAGGCGTCGGCGAAGATCTGGCAGGGGTGCAGCAGGTCGGTGAGCGCGTTGATCACCGGGATCGAGCCGGTGTCGGCCAGCTCCTGCACCTCGGCGTGGTCGTAGGTCCGCACGATGAGCCCGTGCACAAAGCGCGACAGCACCTTGGCCGTGTCGGACACGGTCTCGCCGCGGCCGAGCTGCACGTCGTTCTTGTTGAGGAAAAGGGGGTGGCCGCCGAGCTCGTGGATGCCCACGTCGAAGGACACGCGGGTGCGGGTGGACGACTTCGAGAAAATCATCGCCCACGTCTGCCCGGCGAGGGGCTTCGCATGGTTGCCGCGGTTCGCCTTCAGCTCGCGCGCCAGCGCGAACAACGCGTCCAGCTCGGACGGCTTGAAGTCGGTTTCCTTGAGGAAGTGTCTCATGCGAGGGGTCAAACATAGAGGGGGAATGCCCCGCTCACGAGTGAAAAATAGAGGGTTGGATCAGTGGTTAATATGGTCTTTTGACCTCGAAGGTAGGGACGCCTCTCCGATGCGTCCGGTTCCGTGTCGCGGCGGACGGCTCGGAGAGCCGTCCCTACCCCCAAGCACAGCTCAGGCCTTGGCCTGGAGCGCGCCGCGGATGATTTCGACCGACCGGGCCAGTTCGTCGGCCGTCGCGATGAGCGGCGGCAGGAGGCGGATGACGTTGTTGCCCGAGCCGACGGTCAGCAGGCCGCGCTCGCGGAGGGCCGCGATCCACGGGGCCGGGTCGGACGTCATCTGCATGCCGACGAGGAAGCCCTTGCCGCGGACGGCGGCGATGTGCTGCGGGAATTGCTGCGCGAGGCCGGCCAGCGCCTGGTGCCAGGCGACGCTCACCTTCGCGACGTGGTCGATCAGGCCCTCGCGCTCGATCACGTCGAGCGTGGCGAGGCCCGCCGCGCACGCGAGCGGCGTGCCGCCGAAGGTCGTGCCGTGATTGCCGGGCTGGAAAAGCTCCATCGCGCGCTCGCCGGCCCAGATGGCGCCGATCGGCATGCCGCCGCCGAGGCCCTTGGCCATCGCGATCGCATCGGGCCGCACGCCCGCGTGCTCAAACGCGTAGAACTTGCCCGTGCGCCCGATGCCGCACTGCACCTCGTCGAGGAGGAGCAGCAGGTTGTGCTGGTCGCAGAGCTGGCGCACGCCGCGCAAAAACTCCGGCGTGCAGGAATTGATGCCGCTCTCGCCCTGGATCGTCTCGAGGAGGATCGCGGCGGTGCCTTCGTCGATCAGCGCGGCGAAGGACTCGAGGTTGTTGAGTTCGCCAAAGGCGAAGCCGGGCACCAGCGGGCGGAAGCCCTTCTGGATCTTCTCCTGCGGCGTCGCGCTCATGCCGCCGAACATGCGGCCGTGAAACGCGTTCTTCGCGGCGATGATCTTGTAGCACTTCTCCTCCACGCCGCCGGCCTTCTTCAGGCCGTGCAGCCGCGCGAGCTTGATCATGCCCTCGTCGGCCTCGCCGCCGCTGTTGCAGAAAAAGACGCGGCCCGGACCCGCGTAGCCGACGATGCGGCGCGCGAGCTCACCCTGGTTGGGGTGCCGGTAAAGGTTGCTGACGTGGATCAGCTCGGCCGCCTGGCGCTGGATCGCGGCGACCCAGTGCGGATGGCAGTGGCCGAGCGCGCAGACCGCGATGCCCGAGGTGAAGTCGAGGTAGCTGTGGCCCGCGTCGTCCCAGAGCTGCGTCCCTCGGCCGCGCACGACTGTGATCGGCGCACGCGAGTAATTCTTCATTACATACGCGTCGTAGAGCTCAGCGGTGCTGGTCCGGACGATGGAGGGCTGGTTCATGAAATTTTCCAAATATATACCGACGGCACCTGCCGGTCAAAAATCAAGCGCCGGCCGGCGGAAATCCGCTCAGCCGTGCTCGATCTCGGTGCCGATGCCTTTTTCGGTGAAGATCTCGAGCAGCAGCGAGTGCGGCAGGCGGCCGTCCACGAAGTGCACGCGCTGCACGCCTTCCTGGAGCGCGCGGATCGCGCTCTGCACCTTCGGGCGCATGCCCTTGTCGATCACGCCCTTCTTCTTCAGGTCGTCGACCTGGCTGATCTTGAGCGTGGAGATGAGCGACTCCGGGTTCTTCGGATCGGAGAGCAGGCCGGGTACGTCGCTCATGTAAACGAGGCGGCGGGCGCGCAGCGCGCTGGCCACGCGGCCGGCCACGAGGTCGGCGTTCACGTTGTAGGGCTTGCCGTCGTAGCCTTCGGCCACAGGCGAGATCACCGGGATGAAGCCTTCCGCGATCTCCTTCTTGATGAGCTTCACCTTCACCTCGGTGACGTCGCCGACGTAGCCGAGGTCGATGGTGTTGCCGTCATCGTCGGTCGTGAGCTTCTGGCAGACGAGCACGCTGTCGCCGGGCAGGCCGCTGGGGCGGCCCTTGGCGGTGGTGATCGCGGCGCAGACATCCTTGTTCACGATCTCGTCGAGGGTCTTCTTCACGACGGCGATCGTGGCCTCGTCGGTAACGCGGAGACCGTTGATGAAATTGGCCTTGAGGCCCGAGGTCTCCATCGCGCGCGTGATGGCCTTGCCGCCGCCGTGCACGACGACGACGTTGATGCCGACGGCCGCGAGGAACGCGATGTCGTACGCGATGCGCGTGCGCACCACGGGGTCGGGGTCATCCATGAAGCTGCCGCCGTACTTGACGACGAAGATGGAGCCGCGGAAATCCTGGATGTACGGCAGCGCCTCGAGGAGGACGCGCGCCTTGGCGGTGACTTCGGAGACGTTCATCGGGCGGTCAGGACGCGCGGCGCACGGCCGCGGTGAGGTGGGAGAAGTGAGCGTTCAATGGAGGGACGAAGTGAAAGTGGATTACGCGCAGCGCCCGCGCATTTCCATCTAATTTTTATCGTGTGTGACAATCGGATGACGGGATGGACAACCAATCCTCCCGGAGGAGACACGAATTTCGCGAATTGCCCACGAATCGCAGAGGGCACGCTTCGTCTTTCCGGCATTCGTGGGTAATTCGTGCCATTCGTGTCTCCCACCCCGCCGCCTGATTTTACGATAAATCGGCTTCACTCCGCGGCATGCCCGTTGCACTTGTTTTCCGTGCCCAGCACGAACCTCACGTTTCCCGACCGCAACGCCCACCGCGCGTGGCTCGCCACGCAAGCCGCCCTCCCCGCCGGATTCCGCGTGGGCACGACGCGCTTCGAGTTCATGCCGCGCGAGGCGCCGAAGCCCGCAAAGATGACGCTCACGCTCATCGCGCTGGATAAGCCGACGGAAAATTTCGCCGCGGTCTTCACGAAGAACGCGTTTCCCGGCGCGCCCGTGATCGTGGGCCGCGCGCGACTCAAAGAGCCGAAGCTCGGCGCCATCATCGTGAACAACAAGATCTCCAACGTCTGCGCGCCCGGTGGCGTCGAGGCGTCGGAGCGCATCTGCGCCGAGACCGCGCGTCTGCTCGGCCTCGGGGCGCAGGAAATTCTCCCGAGCTCCACCGGCGTCATCGGCTGGGGCCTCCCCGTGGACAGCATGCTCACCGGCCTGCCCGCCGCCGTCGCCGCGCTCACGAACCCGTCGATCATGCCCGCGGCCGAGGGCATCGTGACCACCGATCTTTACCCGAAGGTGCGCCGCGCCGACCTCAGCGGCGGCAGCATCGTCGGCATCGCGAAGGGCGCCGGCATGATCGAGCCCAACATGGCGACGATGCTCGTCTATCTCCTCACCGACCTCGCGGTGCCGCGCGCCGAGCTGCGCGCCATCCTCGCCCGCGTGAGCGACGCAACCTTCAACTGCATCTCGGTGGATAGCGACACCAGCACCTCCGACACCGTCGCCCTCGTTTCTTCCAACCGCGTGCCGTGCAAAGATCTCGCCGCCTTCGAGGCCGCGCGGCTCCAGCTGTGCCGCGACCTCGCCGAGGACGTCGTGCGCAACGGCGAAGGCGTGCGCCACGTGATCCGCGTCGAAGTTAAAAATGCCGCGACCCCGTCCCTCGCCCGCCAGCTCGGCAAAGCCGTGGTCAACGCGCCGCTCTTCAAGTGCGCCGTCGCGGGCAACGACCCGAACGTGGGCCGCCTCGTGCAGGCCATCGGCAAGCACGTCGGCGCGCACGCCCCCGGCACCGACCTCTCGAAACTCCGCGCGACGATCGGCGGCATCGAGATCTTCGCCCACGGCGCCTTCCAGCTGAATCCCGAGAAGGAAACCGCCCTCGTCGCCCACCTCCGCAGCGCCGAGCTCTACGCGAGCGCGCCCACGAAAGACGGCATCTTTTCCGCGCCGATTGATTTCCCCCCGCACGAACGCTGCGTGGAAATCATCGTGGACCTCGGCAGCGGCAGCGCAGGTTGCACCGTCTTCGGCGCCGACCTCACCCACGAATACGTCAGCGAAAACGCCGACTATCGGAGCTGAGCCCGGCCCACGGACGGCGCGGACACAGGAGAGTTGAAAACACGGGGATAGGCATCATAGTACCAACATGGCACTCACACTCGACCAGATCGTGGAAGAAGCACGCCAGTGGCCCGATGACGTGGTGGTCGAACTGGTGGATCGGCTCATGCTGGCGAAACATGGAGTCAGTGATTCCGCGTTGAGCCCTGCCTGGCGCTCCACGGTTGCCCGCCGGGTAAACGAAATCCGCAGTGGCCAGGCCCAAGGTATTCCCGGTGAAGTAGTGTCCGCGCGCATCCGCCAGATTGTCGGGCGGTGAAGCCACATACGTTCCACTCCGAAGCGAATGATGAGTACGCCGCTGCGGCGGTGCACTACGCAGGCATCAGCCCCGAGTTGGGCGGGCGTTTTTACGACGAGATCGAAAGGCTGATTGCCGAAGCGAGCGCCGCACCTCACCGCTTCCGGCGCATCGACGGGGACATCCGCCGACATCTGGCGGAAGACTTTCCGTATGCCCTGCTCTATCTCGACGAACCGGATCGGATCTGGATCGTCGCCGTCATGCCCCTGAAGCGCGATCCGGACTATTGGAAGTCCCGGCTCTCGCCGTGAACTGCACTACCCCCGCAGCAGCGACTCCGCGCCGTCGATGAAGACCTCGGTGCCGGTGATGTGCGAGGCGCGGTCGGAGGCGAGGAAGAGCGCGAGTTCGGCCACTTGGTCGGCCTGGCCCGGCTGGCCGCGGGTGAGCGGGACCTCGCCTTTCGGAAATTGCATCGGCTCGCGGATGCGCTCGAGGTGCTTCGTCTTCGTGTTGCTGCCGATGTTGGTCTTGATCGCGCCGGGACAAATGGTGTTCACCCGGATCGCGTCCTTCGCCACTTCCAGCGCCACCATACGCGCGAGCGCCACCTGGCCGGCCTTCGAGGTCGCGTACGCGCTGGCCCCGCTGTTGCTGAACATCCGCGTGCCCTGCACCGAAGACACAACGATGATCGCGCCACCCCGCTGCCTCAGGAGCGGCACCGCGCCCCGCAGGGTGAGAAATGTGCCGCGGAGATTGACGCCAAGAGTCCGCTCCCAGTCCTTCACCTGAAGTTCCTCGAGCGGCGCCCACAGGCCGTTGATGCCGGCGTTGGCGACGACGATGTCGAGACGGCCCCACTTCTTCGTGAGCGTGGCGAAGGCCCGCTTCATCGCGCGCTCGTCCGCCACGTCGGCCACCAAGGGCAGCGCTTCACCGCCGGTCGCAGTGATGGCCTTCACCGTGCGGCGCGCCTCGGCGGCCGTGTGCGTCAGCACGCCCACCCGTGCGCCCGCCTCGGCCAAGCGGCGGGCAGTGGCTTCGCCGATGCCGGAGCCCGCGCCGGTCACCAAAGCGACCTTGTCGTGCAATTCACCGGGATGCATTTCGGTTAAGTTAAGAATCAAAGGCCCAATGTCCGTAATACGGACATTGGGCCTTTGGGTGTTGGTCGGGGATTGTCTGTATTACGGACAACGGGTTAGTGCGAAGCCGCCTCTTTCTGGGTCTTCGCCATCTCGAGGTGGTGCTGCAGCGTGGGCAGCGTCTTCTGCGCGAAGGCCGCGATGTCAGGATCGTCGGACTTGGCCGCCTTCTCGAAGAGCTTCACGGCGTCCTTGTGGTCGTCGACCATCTCGTCGAAGTAGTCTTCGTCGACGTCCTTGGTCTTTTCGCTCCACTTCTTGGCGGCCTTGCCGTCATCCGCCGGGAGCGTGACGCCCTTGCGGGCGGCGAGCTGCTGCAGCTCGTAATTCGCCTTGGAGTGCTCGGTGATCATCGTCTGGGCGAACTCCTGGCCGGCGGAAGTGCCGAGCTTGGACAGCACCGCCTGGGAGACGGCGACTTCCTTCAGGCCCGACTTCGCGGCCTTGTCGAAGAAGGCGCGGTCGGCGTGGTCGAGGTCGGCCGCCTGGGCGTGGCCGACAAATGCGCAGGTGAGAACCGACGCAGCGAGGGTGAGATAGAACTTGTAGGGTTTCATAGCCCTACCCCGGACCGAGACCCGGCGCAGGCGTTCCGACACCGGCGGGAATTCGGCAAAAGCCGCAGGTCCGCGCCCGCGGAATCCCCCATGTATCACTCAGGGCACGACCTGATGCCGGGATCGCGGACGGAGAGACCGACGACTGCACTCGGCTATTTCACCTTCACCGCCGCGCACTTGTACTGAAACGCGTTGATGAGGAGGTTGTTTACCGGCAGGTCTTCAAACACATGGTTGTTCTTGCGGCGGAAGGCGGCGGCGCGGATGCGTTTCAACTGCGCAAGTACTTTAAAGGGATCGAGCTTCGAGCGAAAGACGTCGATCGGCGGCGTGGAGTCATCCGCGCCGTTTGTTTTTTCCATCAGATCAAGCGCCTGCTGTACCTCGCGGTCGCTCATCTTCTTGGGCCGGTGAATGCTTTTCAGCTCCCGGTCAAAGTAGGCCACGTCCACCTTCTTCACAGACCCACGGATCGATTTCAGGTAATCCCGCAACCGCGGGCTGGCCGTCGATGCGTCGTAAGCCAGCACCGCACCCCGCCCGCTCGGTCCGCCGATCAGCATCAGCGCCGTCACGGTAGCCTCCGCCACGTCGTCATCGCGTGTGGCCTGCAGGATAGCGGCGATTTTCTCGGCCTGTTGCTCGGTGCAGGCAACCGTCAGCAGCCGGGCGATGCGCACTTGGTCGGGGCCGGGCTTGGCCGCCAGAGCGCACAGGTGCTCCCCTGCCGACTCGCCCGCCACGCCATACGTCAGGCTGAGCAAGTCATCGGGAGTGAAATTCACCAGATGCGGCGCGGCGAAGAAATTGATCTCCGTCTTATTCGGCAGATAGATCCGGTCCACCTGCGCGAGGTAGCGCTCGGTCTCCTGGCCGGAGGCACCGAGCTTCATGACGAAGTGGAAAAGCTCCTGCCAAAAGGCGCGAACCATCTCCGCCGAGGGGTCGATGCGCTCCAAGGCCGCCACACTCGTGCTGGCGTGCGCCGGCTCCGTCTTCACGAGCCAGAAGCCGACGTCCATCAGGAAAAACTGATCCGGGGATTTGGCCTCGGTCGCCGTTCGCAACTCCTGCTCGATGAGCGGGAGGGCGGTCGCCTTGTGGCTGTCAAAAAAACTCCAGGCCTCATCCATGCGCGTGTTCAGCCGCTGGAGTTCGGCCTTGTCGTGGGTCATCTGGATGCCGCGCAGGAGGTCGAGGTGCCGGCGCACCCCGGCCTCGTCACCCTCCGCGCGCAACGGGCTCAAGCCCAGCAGGAGCGCACACACCGCAAGACCGCAGACCCGTCTCACGTTGTGGCGCATGGGAGGAAGATTACTGGTTCTCGTGCACGACCTTCGCGGGCGGGAAGCCGTTGAAGTAGGTCGCGCTGGCGTGGCTGTAGGCGCCGATGTTCACGCTGTAAACGAGGTCGCCGCGCTCGAGGTCGGGGAGATTCTCCGCCATCGAGACGACGTCCAGCGCATCGCAGGTCGGGCCGAAGACTGAGCAGATCGTGGTGGGGCCTTTCTTGAAGGCCTTCACCGGATACTTGCAGTGGTCGAAGATCACGCCCGAGTACGTGTGGTACACGCCGTCGTTGATGTAGTAGCTCGTCTTGCCGTCGCGCACGGCCTTGCCGATCACGCTCGCCACGGAGGTGCCGGTGACGGCGGCGAGGAAGCGGCCGGGCTCGGCGAGGATCTGCACGTCGTTGCCGGGGAAGAGGCGGTCGAGCTCGTTGTTGATGACCTTGGCGAGCACCGGGAACGGCTTCACCGACTCGTCGTACGGCGCGGGGAAGCCGCCGCCGATGTCGAGGAGGTTCATCTTCGTGTAGCCGCGGTCGCGGGCCTCCTTGAAGATGTTCGCCGAGAGGTTCAGCGCCTGGACGTAGTTTTCAAAGTTCGTCGTCTGGCTGCCGACGTGGAACGAGAGGCCCTCGACCGTGAGGCCGGCCTTGTCGGCCGCGAGGATCAGGTCCACCGCCTCGCCCGGAGGCGCGCCGAACTTGGACGAGAGCTCGACCATCGCACCCGTATTCGGAACCTTGAGACGCAACACGAGGCCGGCGTTGGGCGCGTGCTTTTTAATCTTCTGGATCTCCTCGAGGTTGTCGAAGGTGACGAGGGGCTTGTACTTGTTGAGCTCCTCGAGCGTGTCGGTGGGCTTGGTGGGATTGGCGTAGATGATCTTGTCCCAGATCCACTGCTGCCGCTGCTTCGCCGGCATCTTTTTGATGTTCTCGTACACGATCTTGAACTCGGGCATCGACGCGACGTCGAAGCTCGCGCCCTCCTCGAAGAGGGTGCGGACGATCTGGGGATCGGGGTTGGCCTTGACCGCGTAATAGACCTGCACGCGGGGCAGGTGCTTGCGGAAGAGGCGGTAGGCCTGCCGCAGGGCGTCGTGGTCGATCACGAACAGCGGCGTACCGTGTTCCTTGGCGAGTTTCTGGAGCCGGGCGTGGGTGATCATAGGTCGGGAAATTTTTTGGGTGCTTGGGTGGTCCTGGTCGCGTCGCTGGATTCGCTGAGGCCGGGGCGGGGCGGATTTCGCCGCTGCCGGGAGCCGGAAACGACTAGCGGCAATCCATCTGAAGTTCCGGTGGGGTTCAGATTGGATTGCCGCGTCGTTTCAAACTGCTCGCGTGGCGATGGTGATCAACCGGCGTCGGTGACGAGGAAGTTCTTGAACTGCCACGGATCCTTCTTGTCGAGGTCGGGCTTGTTGAACTTGTCGAACGTCGTGTCGCGGCCCTTCAGCGGGGTCCAGTCGGAGGACTTGGAGATCCACTTGCCGAGGTAGGGCTTGGCGATGTCGAGGATGTAGTCGTGCGGCATCTGATCCGGCACCACGACGCCTTCCATCGGATTTTCGATCATCCACATGCACGCGGCGGTGACGGAGATGGCGACCTGCATGGTGGTGGCGTTCTGGTGCGGCACGAGGCGGCGGGACTCCTCGATGGAGAGGTCGGAACCGACCCACCAGGAGTTGTAATCGTGGCCCATGATCAGCGCGCCGAGGATGTCGGAGCCGGACGTGATCTCATCGTTCATGATGCGCTGGTTCTCGTTCAGCTTGTAGTTGTAGCCGCGCATCTCGTTGAGCGAGGCGATGGCCTCGTCGCAGGGGCAGTAGGCGTAGTGCATCGTCGGGCGGTACACGGCCTTCTTGCCGTCCCACACGGTGAGCGCGTCGGAGATCGTGAAGGCTTCGCCGTGGCGGACGACCATGCCGAGGATGTTGTAATCCGGCACCCAGGAGCGGACCCAGGTGTTGATGCCCATCTGCGCGAGGCAGATCTGGTTCTTCGGGCCGTCCTTGTGCTGGATGGCGTTCTTCGGGAGCTGCTTCTCGTGCGTGCCCCAGCCCATTTCGGCGGTCGTGGTGCCTTCCTCGCGGAAGCCCTCGATCGACCAGGTGTTGACGAACTCGTCGACCTGCTTCGGCACGTTGGTGATCTGCGTGTCGCGCTCGGAGCAGTGGATGACCTTGACGCCGATGGCCTGGGAGAGGCGGTTGAACTGGCCGGTGCGGATGAACTCAGTGATGTTTTCCGCGGCCTTGGCCTTGACCTTCTTGTCGGCGATGAGGCTCTGGCCGATGTCGATGAGGCCCTGCTTGACGAAGTGCGAGATGAGGCCGGGGTTGGCGCCGTGCTCGATGACGGCGGTGGCGCCCTTGGTCTTCCACTTCGCCGTCATGCGGCGCAGGTTCATGTGGCGCCAGTAGAGAGTCTTGGTGGTCGGGTGCGCGTCAGGGCCGGCGGCGTACGGATCCCACAGCTCGGTGGAGGTGTTGATGTAGCGGACGCCATGGTCGCGGCACCACTGGAGGAGCTCGAGGGCGTCGATGTTCCACGCGAGATCGATGATGATGTCGCCCTGGCCGACATACTTGCCGAGGATCTTGCCCATGTTCTCCTCGGTGACGCGGTCCTTCACGAAGCGGACGCCCTTGCTGGTCCACTTCTTCAGCTTGTCGGAGCGGTCCACAAAATCCATCACGGTGACGTTCTTCGCGGGCACCTTGATGTGCTTGAAGAGAATGGGCAGCGTGCACTCGGCCACGGCGCCGTAACCGACGAAGAGAACTTTGTTATTGAATTCGATCATGATGGAACTGGCATTTGACTCGCGCGGGCGGGGCGCGGGATCGTTCCCACGTTTTCGTTTCCGCTTCGCGCAAATTTTGCAACGGCGAGATTGGGCGCGGGCGGCGCAAAGAGACAAGAGTATTCACGCAGGCGTCGCCGCATCGTCACACAAAAAAGCCCGCGCCGTTTTCGGGCGCGGGCGGGAAACGGGGACGCGATCGCGTCGGCCGTGATTTAGAACGTGAGGACGTAGCTCAGCGTGAGGACGTTGCGGCCGCTGGCGGCGGTGTTGCGCGACTTGGGCGCGGTGCCGGCCTTGTAATAGTTGTTCCAGCCCTGCGTGTAGGCGTAGCCGACGACGAACTTCGCATTCGTGGCGACGACGAACGGCATGGAGACACCGGCGGACCAGTAGTCACCCCAGTTCTTGACGTTGGGGTTGGTGTTGGCCGCGGCATCGGTCCAGCGGTAGGTGCCGGCGGTGCCGGTGAAGTCGAGCTCGGTGCCGTAGTCCTTCAGCGGAACGGCGAAGGCGGCGGTCAGCTCATAGGTCGGCCCCTTCAGCACGAAGTCGTAGTAGGCCTTGGGCGTGAATTTCCAGCCGGCGACGGTGTAGTTGACCGCGAGGCTCGGCTCGAAGGTGCTGGTGTAGAAGCCCGCGCTCTTGTCGGCATCGGGGTAGTTGTACCAGGTGAAGCCGGGGACGACGCTGAGCGTGTCGTTGACCGTGTAGGTGTAGGAGGCATACGGATCGATCTCGGGATCGGAGACGCCCGGGACCTTGTCGCTGAGCGGGAAATTCGACCAGACGCCGACGGCCCAGGGACCGGAGTCGAACTCGACCGAAGGCTGGAACGAGGGACCGCCGAGGCGCACGCCGCGGAACATGTATTGCGAGACGAAGCTCGGCGTGACCACCAGCGAGTAGCTGGGCGTCTCGACGGGCGCAGGCGCGGTCGCCGTGGTTTGGGCCAGCAGGGCGGCCGGACTCACAGCGGCAAGGCTGAGGAGGGCGAGGAGGAGTTTGTTTTTCACGGTTGGTATGGTGGGTTTCTAGGTTAGGGGAGACGGCCCTTGGAGGGGTCGCAGCCCGTGTGGTAGAGCATCACGCGCGCCAATTGTTCCGCGAGCCTGTTTTTTCGCATAAGCGCAAGGCCTCCAACGGCCGCCCCAGATGTACTTCCGCTGATACGCGGCCGGGCAAGTTTGTCATGTGCCGGGCGGGCCGGGGGCGTTGGCAAGGTTGCTGCTAAGCGGCGGTGCGGCCGGGGGTTTCGCTCCCGGCCGGACTACCTACACCTAGACCCAAAAATAAGAAAACAACACATGAAGACACGTCTGTTCATCGCGACCGCTCTCACGCTCGCCTCCTCGCTCGCCGCCCTGGCGGATGTCAAAGTCAACGACACCCTCTCAGTCGGCGGTTACGCCGCCGGCTCGTATCGCGTCACCGATCCCGACCCCGGCACCTCGACCGACAAGTTCGACCTCGACGCCGCCAAAGTCCTTTTCACCGGCAATTTCAAGCCGGTGACGGGCGTGGTCAGCTTCTACTACCAGCCCAACGCCCCGCAGGACATCACCGTCCTCGATGCCTACGCCACCGTTGATATCGGCGGCGGCGGCAGCGTCACGGCCGGCAAATTCCTCAGCTACATGGGCTACGAGGCCTTCGATATCCCGAACATGGCGCAGATCTCCTACGCCAACGGCGATTTCCTCGCCCCCATCCCCGGCTACCACTCCGGCGTCCGCCTCGACTACGGTGACGAGGCCAACGCCGCGGGCATCGCGCTCGTGGACTCCGTGTACTCCGGCCCCAACTACCTCAAGGGTGACGGCGAGCTGAAGCACAACGCGGGCTTCGAGGCCTTCTACAGCTACAAGGGCGTGAAGGACCTCACCCTCTGGTTCGGCGTCGCGCACGACACCAAGGGCAACGTCATCCACAAGAATGACGCCACCACGATGTTCGACTTCTGGCTCTCGTACAACGTCACCAAGGACTCCACCATCGGTGCCGAGTACGCGAACAAGGACGGCGGCATCGGCGACAAGGGCTACAACTGGCTCGGCTTCTACAGCTACACCTTCGACGCCAAGTGGTCCTCGGCCTTCCGCATCAGCGGCGAGCAGATGTCCAACGGCGGCCCGGGCTTCACCAAGTACACCGTCGCCCCCACCTACAAGATCAACGACAACTTCTCCGTGCGCGCCGAGTTCTCCTACCAGGACTACAGCAAGTACACGGCGGACAGCGCCACGTTCTTCGGCGTGCAGACGATCTTCAAGTTCTGACCCGGCGCGGCGTTTTGTTAAAAAAAGCGCCGCCCGCCCCCGGACCTCGTGTCCGTTTTGTAAGTACACCCTTCCGGCGCCGCGCCGGCGATCCTCCGGTCGCGGCGCCGATTTCCCCACCCTTTTTCCACTCGTACCGCGGGCACCCTGGCCACTGCCGTGCCCATTTTGCCCGCCCTTCAGGCTGATTCTTCCTCCCATGATCACGAAACTCACCAAATACCTCGGCGTCGGAGCCCTTGCTCTGAGCGCTTTGTTCGGCACCGCGCGTGCGGCCGACACCGTCAAGGTCGGCGTCCTCCACTCCCTCTCCGGCACGATGGCGATCAGCGAGACCTCGCTGCGCGACATCCTCATGTTCACCGCCGACGAGATCAACGCCAAGGGCGGCGTCCTCGGCAAAAAGATCGAGCTCGTCATCGTTGACGGCGCCTCCGACTGGCCGACCTTCGCCGAAAAGTGCAAGCAGCTTACCGAGCAGGACAAGGTCGCCGTGACCTTCGGTTGCTGGACCTCCGTCAGCCGCAAGTACTGCCTCCCCGTCCTCGAGAAGAACAACGCGCTCCTCTTCTACCCCGTCCAGTACGAGGGTGAGGAAGAGTCGCAGAACGTCTTCTACACCGCCGAGGCCGTCAACCAGCAGGCCACGCCCGCGGTCGACTACTACCTCGCCGAGGGCAAGAAGAAGTTCTACCTGCTCGGCACCGACTACGTCTACCCGCAGACGACCAACCTCGTGCTCCTCGAGTACCTCCTCTCCAAGGGCGTGCCGCTCGAGAACATCGGCGGCGGCTTCAAGAAGGACGCCTCCGGCAAGATCATCGCCGCGGGCAAGTACACCGGCTTCGGCCACACCGACTACCAGCAGATCGTCGCCGAGATCAAACAGTTCGCCGCCTCCGGCGACGCCTGCGTGATCTCGACCCTCAACGGCGACACCAACGTCCCGTTCTTCAAGGAGTACGCCGCCTCCGGCCTCACCTCCGAGACCTGCCCGGTCGTCTCCTTCTCGATCTCCGAGGATGAGTTCCGCGGTCTGCCCGCTGACAAGCTCGTCGGCCAGCTCGGTTGCTGGACCTACTTCGAGTCGATCGATACGCCCGCCAACAAGAAGTTCGTCGCCAACTTCAAGTCCTGGCTCTCCAAGAGCACCGTCGCCGGCATCGTCAAGGAAGGCCGCGTCACCTGCTCCCCCATGGTGCTGAGCTATGACGGCATGTACCTCTGGAAGGCCGCGGTCGAGAAGGCCGGCAGCTTCGACGTCGACAAGGTCCGCGCCGCCCTCAAGTCCGGCATCTCCTTCGATGGTCCCGGTGGCAAGGTCACCACGCAGAAGAACATGCACCTCACCAAGACCGTTTACATCGGTGAGACCAAGGCCGACGGCCAGTTCAAGATCCTGAAGTCCTTCGCCGACGTGTACGGCGAGCCCTGGCTCAAGGGTAAGTTCAAGTAAGTCGCATTTTTTGTCCTAGGTTTCTGTCACGCGGGGCGGGTCTTAAAAAACCCGCCCCGCTTTTTTTTGGCACGAATTCAGCAATAGGGCCCGCACCCGGGCATGACCTACCTCAAGCGCGCCGTCCTCTTCTTTGCCTTCGCCGTCAGCTGCGTCTCCGCGTGGGCCGCCGCCTCGCCGCGCGCCATCATCACACAGGCGATTTTGACCGAGAGCTCCGCCGAGAAGCGCACGCTCATCGCCTCCCTCTCCGGCTCGGGCGACGAGGTCATCCCCGAGCTGCTCGATGCGTGGCGCAAGGACGCGATTTTTCTCTACCCCAAGGGCACCACGGTCGTGCCCGTCCTCCTCACCGGGGAAAAGGACGACACCGGCGCGCAAATCGCCATCCGCGTCGACAATGGCCAGCCGCTCACCGATGCCTCGGGCAAGCCGTTCCGGCTCATCGGCAGCGATCTCAAGACCGCCGACCACACCAGCGCGCTGCGCCGCGTGATGAAATCGGTCCTCGATGTCGTTGACCTCGTCGCCGCCAATCCCGCCAAGCGCCTCTCCGCCGTGCAGACGATCGGCCAGGCGCAGGATGCCATGAAGCTTCCCCTCCTCGAGGCGCGCCTCCCGGAGGAGAAGGATGGCAACGTCCTCCGCGCTCTCCGGGAAGCCATCGCCCTCATCAAGCTCAAGGACCCGAAAGACGAGGTGAAGCTCGCCGCCCTCGCCGAGCTCCAGACGCTGCACACGCTCTCCAGCGCGGACTTTCTCTCCCGCACGATGAAGGAGGCCGAGGCCGCCAACAACCAGCCCGTACTCAAGGCCGCGCGCGCCGCGTTGAAGGAGGTCGAGTCGCACCGCTCGGTGGTGGATTTCCTCGGCACGATTTTCCGCGGCCTGAGCCTCGGCAGCATTCTCCTGGTGCTCGCGCTCGGCCTCGCGATCACCTTCGGCCTGATGGGCGTCATCAACATGGCGCACGGCGAGATGATCGCAGTCGGCGCCTACACGACCTATCTCGTCCAAAACATTTTCGGTACGGGCATCGTGATTCCGTGCTTCGGCCTCAGCCTCAGCATCCCGGGCATGAACCTCACCGGCTGGGCCTACCAGTGCTACTTCATCGCCGCGATCCCGCTGAGTTTCTGCGCCGCCGCGCTGGTCGGCATCGGCCTTGAGCGCAGCATCATCCAGTGGCTCTACCGCCGCCCGCTCGAGAGCCTGCTCGCCACGTGGGGCGTATCCGTGGTGCTCCAACAGGTTTTCAAGCTGATGTTCGGCTCCAACAACGTGCAGGTTTCCAGCCCGCTCTATCTCAGCGGCAACTGGACGATAAATGATGTCCTGCTCGGCTGGAATCGCGTGTTTGTGATCGGCTTCGCGATCATGATCGTCTTCGGCGTGTGGCTCGTGCTCACGCGCACCTCCCTCGGCCTGCTGATCCGCGCCGTGATGCAGAACCGCGGCATGGCCTCCTGCATGGGCGTGCGCACGCAGCGGGTGAACATGCTGACCTTCGGCCTCGGCAGCGGCCTCGCCGGACTTGCCGGCGCGTTTCTCAGCCAGATCGGCAACGTCGGCCCGTCGATGGGGCAGAACTACATCGTCGATTGTTTCATGACGGTCGTCGTGGGCGGCGTGGGCAATCTGCCCGGCACCGTCATCAGCGCCTTCGGCATCGGTCTCTCCGACCAGACGTTGCAGCAGGTGCTGCTCGATCCGGTCATCGGCAAGATCCTCGTTCTCGTGTGCATCATCCTTTTCCTCCAATGGCGCCCCGCGGGCATCTTCGTCACGCGCAGCCGCAGCCTCGACTGACCCCATGAGCGCCGACACCCACACCCGCCGCTTCGAACAGACCGCCCTCGCGGTCATCGCCCTCTTCCTGATCGTCGTCTTCCCGCTGCTCAATGCGCAGGGGATCGTCAGCGATTTCACGATCAACCTCTGGGGCAAGTATCTCTGCTTCGCCCTGCTTGCGATCTCGGTCGACCTGCTCTGGGGGTACACCGGCCTGCTGAGTTTGGGCCAGTCGCTCTTCTTCGCCCTCGGCGGCTACATGCTCGGCATGCACCTGATGCTGATGATCGGCGATCAGGGCGTGTATGCGCAGGCCGGCAAGAATCCCAACCTGCTGCCCGACTTCATGGTGTTTCTTGGGTACACCTCCCTGCCCTCCTTCTGGCATCCGTTTTACTCCCTCGGCTTCTCGACGCTCATGGTGTTCGTCGTGCCGGGCCTGCTGGCGGCGGTCTTTGGTTTCCTCGCCTTCCGCTCCCGCATCAAGGGCGTGTATTTTTCCATCCTCACGCAGGCACTCACCTACGGCGCCGCGCTGCTGTTCTTCCGCAACAGCATGATCATGGGCGGCAACAACGGCTTTACCGACTTCAAGCTGCTCCTCGGCTCCGACCTCCGCGAGGCCGCGACCCTGCGCTGGCTCTACGTCGCCACCGCCGTGACGCTCCTTGTCGTTTACCTCGGCTGCCGCCAGCTCAGCCAAACCAAGTTCGGCCTCGTGCAGCGCGCCATCCGCGACGGTGAGAACCGCGTGCTCTTCAGCGGCTACGCCACCGCGCACTTCAAGCTCTTCATCTTTGTCCTCAGCGCCGCCATCGCGAGCGTCGGCGGCGCGCTCTACGTGCCGCAGGTCGGCGGCATCAATCCCAGTGTGATGTGGCCCGACAAATCCCTCGAGGCCGTCGTCTGGGTCGCCGTCGGCGGCCGCGGCACGTTGCTCGGCCCGATCCTCGGCGCGATCGCGATCAACCTCCTCAAGAGCTGGGCGACCAAGGAATTTCCAGACTACTGGCTCATCATTCTCGGCGGCCTGTTTATTTTCGTCGTGCTCTTCCTCCCCGGCGGCCTTGTGAGCCTCCCCGCCCGCCTCAAGCCCCTCTGGGCGAAGTTCCGCAAGCCCGTCCCGGTCGCCGCCTAAACGCCATGCCGCATCCGATTCTCACCGTGGAGGACGTCTCCAAGACCTACGATGGCTTCAAGGCCATCTCCAACCTCAACTTCTATCTCTACGATGGCGAGCTGCGCACCGTCATCGGCCCCAACGGCGCGGGCAAATCCACGTTCTTCGACCTCATCACCGGCCGCGCCCAGCCCGACCAGGGCAAGATCGAGTTCGGCACCGACCCGATGACGCACAGCGACCTGACTTCGCTCAACGAATACGAGATCAACCGCCTCGGCATCGGGCGGAAATTCCAGACGCCCAGCGTGTACACCGAGCACACGGTCTTCGACAACCTCGTGCTCTCGATCAAGGGCCCGCGCGGCGTCTTCGCCTCGCTCTTCCGCAAGCTCTCCTCCACCGAGCGCGACCGCCTCGACGAGCTGTTGAAACTCATCCGCCTCGACGGCAAGCGCCACTGGAAGGCCGGCCTGCTCGCGCACGGCGAGAAGCAGTGGCTCGAGATCGGCATGCTCCTCGCGCAGGAGCCCAAGATGCTCCTCGTCGACGAGCCCGCCGCCGGCATGACCGACGAGGAGACGCACCGCACCGGCGAGCTGCTCATCAGCCTTTCCGGCAAGCACAGCATCATCGTCATCGAGCACGACATGTCCTTCGTGAAACAGATCGCGCGCGACGGCAACGTAACCGTGCTCCACCAGGGCACTGTCCTCTGCGAGGGCAAGTTCGACGAGGTGCAGTCCAATCAAAAGGTCCGCGAGGTCTACCTCGGCCGCGGCAAACACGGCACCCGATGAGCGCCCTGCTTCAACTCACCAACGTCGAGACCGACATCGGCGGCTCGCGCATCCTCCGCGGCGTCACCCTCGAGGTGAACGCCGGCGAGCTCGTCGCCCTCATGGGCCGCAACGGCGTCGGCAAGACCACCACGCTCAAGTCCATCACCGGCGTCCTGCCCGTCCGCGCTGGCACCATCACCTTCGACGGCCAGCCGCTCGGCAAGATGTCGATCGACGCCCGCGCCCGCGCCGGCATCGGCTACGTGCCGCAGGGCCGCGACATTTTCCCGCACCTCACCATCGAGGAAAACCTGCACGTCGGCCTCGTCGTCCACGGCCGCAAGGGCGCCGAGGCCCGCGCCATGCTCGACCGCGTGTACACGCTCTTCCCCGTGCTGAAGGAGATGCTCTCGCGCAAGGGCGGCGTCCTCTCCGGCGGCCAGCAGCAGCAGCTCGCCATCGGCCGCGCCCTCCTCACCAACCCGAAGCTCCTCATCCTCGACGAGCCCACCGAGGGCATCCAGCCCTCCATCATCGATCAGATCGGTGACACGTTGAAAAAACTGAAGGCCCCCGCTGCGCCCGCCGCCGTGCTCGACGCCGCCCAGGACGACGTGCGGCAGATCAAGCACGCCATCCAGTCGATCCGCCAGGAGCACGCCCTCGCCATCCTCCTCGTCGAGCAGTACGTCGATTTCTGCCGCGAGATCGCCGACCGCTTCTACGCCATGGACCGCGGCGTGGTCACCATCTCCGGCCCCATCGCCACCCTCACCGACGAGGTGGTGAAAGAGCACCTGCAGGTCTGATTATCCGTGCCCATCTGTGTAATCTGTGGCTAAGAATTTCGTCCGATGCATCTCACCCCGCGCGAACGCGAAAAGCTCCTCATCGTCACCGCCGCCGACCTCGCCCGCCGTCGCCAGGCGCGCGGCCTGAAGCTCAACTACCCAGAGTCCATCGCGATCATCACCTACGAGATCATCGAGGGCGCGCGCGACGGCCGCACCGTCGCCGACCTCATGAGCTACGGCACCACCATCCTGAAAATCGCCGACGTCATGGAGGGCGTCGCCGACATGATCCACGAAGTGCAGGTCGAGGCCACGTTCCCCGACGGCACCAAGCTCGTCACCGTCCACAACCCCATCCGATGAAGCCCGGCGAAATCATACCCGCCCAAGGCGACGCGCTGCCCGCGAACACCGGCCTCGCCACGCTCACGCTCGACGTGGCCAACACCGGCGACCGCCCGATCCAGGTCGGCTCGCACTACCATTTCTTCGAGACCAACGAGGCCCTCCGCTTCGACCGCGCCGCGTCGCGCGGTTTCCGCCTCAACATCCCCGCCGGCACCGCCGTCCGCTTCGAGGCCGGCGACACCAAGCGCGTCGAACTCGTCGCCCTCACCGGCCTCCGCGAGGTCTTCGGCCTCCAAGCCAAGGTCAACGGGCTCCTCGATGTGAAGCCCAAGTCCAAAGCGAAGAAGAGAAAGTAACCCCATGCCTTTGAAACTCTCCCGCCGCCAATACGCCGAGATGTTCGGCCCCACCGTGGGTGACCGCGTGCGCCTCGCCGACACCGAGCTTTTCGTGCAGGTCGAGCGCGACCTCATCGCCGAGGGCGGTGGCTACGGCAACGAGATCAAGTTCGGCGGCGGCAAGGTCATCCGCGACGGCATGGGCCAGTCGCCCACCGCCCTCGATAAGGACTGCCTCGACCTCGTCATCACCAACGCCCTGATCCTCGATCCGCTCCTCGGCGTCATCAAGGCCGACATCGGCATCAAACACGGCGTCATCGTCGGCATCGGCCACGCCGGCAACCCCGGCATCCAGTCCGGCATCGGCTCCGCGTACGCCGACCCAAAGACGAAGAAGAAAAACCCGATGGTCGTCGGCGCCGCCACCGAGGTCATCGCGGGCGAGGGCTGCATCATCACCGCGGGCGGCATCGACACCCACATCCATTTCATCTGCCCGCAGCAGATCGACGAGGCCATCAGCTCCGGCATCACCACGATGCTCGGCGGCGGCACCGGTCCCGCCCACGGCACCTATGCCACCACCTGCACGCCCGGCAAGTGGAACATGCACCGCATGCTCGAGGCCGCCGAGGCCTACCCGATGAACCTTGGCTTCCTCGGCAAGGGCAACTGCGGCACGCCCGCCCCGCTGCGCGAACAGATCCTCGCCGGCGCCATCGGCCTGAAGCTGCACGAGGACTGGGGCACCACGCCCGCCGCCATCGATGTCTGCCTCGGCGTCGCCGACGAGCTCGACGTGCAGGTCGCGATCCACACCGACACGCTCAACGAGTCCGGTTACGTCGACGACACCATCGCCGCCTTCAAGGGCCGCACCATCCACACCTTCCACTCCGAGGGCGCCGGCGGCGGCCATGCCCCCGACATCATCCGCGTCTGCGGCGAGGCCAACGTCCTCCCCTCCTCCACCAACCCCACGCGTCCTTTTACGGTCAATACGATCGACGAGCATCTCGACATGCTCATGGTCTGCCACCACCTCGACGCCAAGATCCCCGAGGACGTCGCCTTCGCCGAGTCGCGCATCCGTCCGGAAACCATCGCCGCCGAGGACCGCCTGCACGACCTCGGGGCGATCTCCATGATGTCGTCCGACTCGCAGGCCATGGGCCGCATCGGCGAGGTGATCATCCGCACCTGGCAGACCGCGCACAAGATGAAGGTCCAGTTCGGCCCGCTCACCCACAAGTCCCACCCCGCCGCCGACAATTTCCGCGCCCTCCGCTATCTCGCGAAATACACGATCAACCCCGCCATCGCGCACGGCATCAGCCACATCGTCGGCTCCATCGCCGTGGGCAAGCTCGCGGACCTCGTGATCTTCAAGCCCGCGCTCTTCGGGGTGAAACCCGAGACCGTGCTCAAGGGCGGCTTCATCGCGTGGGCCAATATGGGCGACCCCAATGCCTCGATCCCCACGCCGCAGCCCACGTTCTACCGCCCGCAGTTCGGCGCCGCCGGCAAGGCCCTCACCTCCACGAGCCTCACCTTCGTCAGCGAAGCCTCCTTGAAAAAAGGCCGCCTCGCCGACCTCGGCCTTGCGCGCCGCCTCGTCCCCGTGGAAAACTGCCGCAAGGTCGGCAAAAAGGACATGGTCCTCAATGACGCGATGCCCCGCATCGAGGTGGACCCCGAGACCTACACCGTGAAAGCCGACGGCGAGCACCTCACCTGCGAACCCGCCAAGGTCCTCCCCATGGCGCAGCGCTACTTCTTGTTCTGAGCGGCGCCGCCTGCTTGGATTTCCGCATGCAGCTTGTCTCCGGCCCCGTCGCCGCGCCCGACGTCGCGCTCCCTGAAATCGCGCTGAACGTCGCACGCCAGCAGCTCGCCAAACGTCTCTGGCGTGGCACGGCCGCGGACGGTGCGGAGTTTGGCTTCGAGCTGGCGGCGCCCCTGAAGCATAGCGACGTCTTCTTTCAATCTACCACCGCGCGTTACGTCATCCGTCAGCAGCCGGAGGCCGTGCTCGAAGTTTCCCTCGCGATTGCCCCTTCTGCCGCGGCCGGCATCGGCTGGGCCGTGGGTAACCTGCACCTCGAACTCCAATCCGAAGCCACGCGCCTCCTCGCGCCCGACGAGCCCGCGGTGCGCCAGCTCTTCGACCGCCTGCAGGTCCCGTATCAAGCCACGACCGCCATCTTCCGCCCCGGCCGCTTCGCCCGCGGCACAATCGCTCCGCATGACCTCGGACCCAGCCACCAGCACTAAGGTGGAGCGCGTTGACCTCAACGCGCTTTCCCCCGAAGCGGCTTGGGGTCAAGCCGCTCCACCCCAAGACATCGCCGCGTGGATCGTCGGCCTCCTCCAGGCGGGTGACTCGTTCTACCCGACGGGCAGCTACGCGCACTCCTTCGGCCTCGAGGGTCTCGTGCAGGAAAACGTCATCCACGACCGCGCGACGCTGCGTGAATTTCTCTTCCGCTCTGTGCTACCCTCGCTGCGTCAGGCCGAACTGCCGCTCGCGGCGCACGCGTGGTCGGCCCTTGCTCAGCCCGATTGGTCGCGCGTCGCGGAACTCTGCCGACTCTCCGCCGCGCTCAAGGCCCCGCGCGAACTCCGGCATGCCTCCGACAACATCGGCCGTCAGCGCGCCGAACTCGCCGCCCACCTGCACACGCACCCGCTCGCCGAGGAGTACCTGCGCCGCGCCACTGCCGAAGCGTGGCCGTTTTCCTCCGCCGTCTCCGCCGCCCTCGAAGGTCGCGTGCTCGGCGCCCCGCTCCCCGCTGTGCTCGCGGGCCTGTACTACGCCTCCGTTGCCTCGCTCATTTCCGCGGCGATGAAAGTCCTGCGTCTCGGCCAGAACGCCTCGCAATCCCTCCTCACCGAAGCCCTCGCCGCCGCGCCCGCGATCATCGCCGCCGCGCAACAGGTACCCGCCGACGAGATCGGCTGGTTCAACCCCTGGCTCGACATCGCCGCCGCCCGCCACGAAACCGCAGACTCCAGAATGTTTATTTCTTAGCCACAGATTACACAGATGGGCACAGATAAAACCACTCCGGCATCCGTGCCCATCTGTGTAATCTGTGGCTCAAAAAAATCTTATGTCTCTTAAACGCTCTCCTCGCATCGGCATCGGCGGCCCCGTCGGCTCGGGCAAGACCATGCTCTGCCTCAAGCTCTCGCAGCGCCTGCGCGACCGCTACTCGATGGCCGTCGTGACCAACGACATCTACTGCTCCGAGGACGCCCAGTTCCTCATCAAGCACAGCGCGCTGCCCGCCGACCGTATCGCTGGAGTCGAGACGGGCGGCTGCCCGCACACCGCCATCCGCGACGACACCACGATGAACGAGCAGGCCTGCCGCGCCTTGGAGCTGAAGTTTCCCGACCTACAGCTCCTCCTCGTCGAAAGCGGCGGCGACAATCTCACCGCCACGTTTTCCCCCGAGCTGGTCGATGCCTTCATCTACGTCATCGACGTGGCCGAGGGGGACAAGATCCCGCGCAAGGGCGGCCCGGCTATCCGGCACAGCGACCTGCTCATCATCAACAAAATCGACCTCGCCCCGCTCGTCGGCGCCGACCTCGGCGTGATGGACCGCGACGCCAAGGTGCAGCGCGGCGCGCGTCCCTTCCTCTTCTGCGACCTCAAGCGCGAGCACAACCTCGACGCCGTCATCGCCTGGATCGAGCGCGAGGTGCTCTTCGCGCAGAAGCCCGCCGCCCCGAAGTGAATGGCTGATTTTTTCGGACATCTCTCGCTGCGCGCCGCCCCGCGCGCCGATGGCCAGACTGGGCTCGCCGCCCAGTCCTTCCGCGCGCCCTTTCACCTGAGCAAACCCTATTGGGACGCCGATACCGGCATCCTGATCGTACAGGTGGTGAATCCCACCGCCGGCATCCTTGCGGGCGATCAGCTTCAATCGGAGATCACCGTCGATTCGGGCGCCGCGCTGCTCGTGACCACCCCGAGCGCCAGCCGAGTCTTCAAGATGGACGCCGGCACCGCGATCTCGCGCCAGCACTTCCGCGTCGCGCCCGGCGGCTGGCTCGAGGTGCTGCCCGAGCCGCTCGTGCCGCACCGTGGCTCCCGCTTCCGGCAGGTGACGTCCATCGACGTCGCGCGCGGCGGCGGCCTGTTTTTCGTCGATCAGCTCCAGCCCGGCCGCGTCGCGCACAAAGGCGAAGCGTGGCTCTGGGATCGTCTCTGTCTCGAACTCGACGTCCGCCTCGACGGCGAACTCGTCCTGCGCGAGCGCCTCGATCAATCCGGCGAGGACCTGAAAGCCCTCGCGGCGCTCGCCGGCTCCGGCCCCGCCGCGTGCTTCGCGAATGCGGTACTGATCGCGGACTCGGCCGACGGAGATAAATGGCGGGCGGAGCTCAATGCGCTGCATGGCCACGGTCTCTGGATCGGCGTCAGCGCGTTGCGCGCGGGCGGCTGGAGCCTGCGGCTCGTCGCCTCCGACAGTGTGATCCTGCGGCAGGCCCTGCGCGATGTGCGGCGGATTTTGGGCGCGCATTTTCCGCACCTCGCAGCGGATACGCGAAAGCTGTGAAGTAGCGCCGGCATCTTGCCGGCATCAGTAGTGCAGTGGCTGCGGCGTCCTCGCCGCAGATTCTTTCAATCCCTGCAGCGGGGACGCCGCAGCCACTATCATCGGAGCAGGCGGGACGCCTGCGCTACTTTTCAAACCGCCAGCAACACCACGCCGCTTGCGGCGATGGCCCAGCCGGCGTAGCGCGTGAGTTTTTCGGAACGCGCGGCGGCCAGTGTGCCGAGCCCCACGCCGGCGGCGTGGATCAGCGCGGTCGCGAGCACGAAGCCCGCGCCGTAGCTGAGCGCCTGGCTGCCCGCGGGCATTTCCGCGCCGTGGGCAAAACCGTGAAACGCTGCAAAGAGTCCGACGAGCGTCATGCCCGCCGCCATCGGCAAGCGCGCGGCCGTCGCGAGCAAAAGTCCGAGCACGAGCACCGAGGCCGCGATCATCTGCTCCGCGCCGGGCAGCATGAACCCGCTGCGGCCGAGCGCGGCGCCGGCGGTCATGAGGGCGACAAACGCCGCGGGCACCAGCCAGCGCGCGCGGCTGCCGAGCTGCGCAGCCCAGAGGCCGACGGCGAGCATGGCGATGAGGTGGTCGAAACCGGTCAGCGGGTGCAGCACGCCGCCGCTGAAATCCCAGGTGAAATCGCCATGGTCGCCCTCGTGCCCGGGGTGGGCCTGCGCCAGCGGGACAAGGACGAGGGCAAAAACCGGGACGAGAAAACGGCGCAGCAGGGATTTCATGCGGGGAAAGGAAAGCAGTTCGCGTTCCAACCCGCCACCGCCCGCCCGGCGAAGCGAGCACAAAAAAACGCCTGCGACCGGGGTCGCAGGCGTTTGAAGTGGACTGTTCCGTTGCCGGAAGATTAGCGCTTGGAGAACTGGAAGCGCTTGCGGGCGCCGGGCTGGCCGGGCTTCTTACGTTCCTTCATGCGCGGGTCGCGCTTGATGTGGCCGGCCTTCTTGAGGGCGGGGCGGAGCTCGGCGTTGAGCTTCTGCAGCGCACGGGCGATGCCGTGGGCGACCGCGCCAGCCTGGCCGGCGACGCCGCCACCGGTCACATTGACCGCGACGTCGATCTTCTCGCGCATGTCCACCGTGAGGAGGGGCGCGTAGGCCTGCTTGGCAAAGTTCTCGTGGGAGAAATAGTCTTCGAAGTCGCGACCGTTGCAGGTCAGCTTGCCGGTGCCTTCGCTGATGCGAACGCGGGCGGTGGAGGTCTTGCGGCGCCCGGTGGCGATGAAGAGGGTGGCGGTGGTGCTCATGTTGCTACTGATCAGACGGAAACCTTGACCGGGTTCTGCGCCTCATGCGTGTGGGCCGGACCGGCGAACACGCGGAGCTTGGTCAGCATCTTGGCGGCGATGCGGTTCTTCGGGAGCATGCCCTTGACGGCGTGCTCGACGATGAACTCGGGATGGCGCACGCGCTGCTCGGTGACCTTGCGGTAGCTCTCGCCACCGACGAAACCGGAGAAAAACATGTACTTGTTCTGCTCTTCCTTCTTACCGGTGAGCACAACCTTCTCGGCGTTGATGACGACGACGAAGTCACCGTTGTCGACGGTGGGAGTGTAGGAAGCCTTGTGGCGGCCGCGGATGATGTTGGCAGCCTTAACTGCGAGACGACCGAGCACGACCCCCTCGGCATCGATGAGATGCCACTTGGGTTGCACCGTCTCCTTCTTGGCGAGGAACGTTTTCATGGGAAAAGAGGTTAGAGCTAAAGTTTCGGCGTCCTCTGTCAACCCTCATTCTGCATTGTGAATAACTCGTTTTCGGAGGGTTCAGCCGGGCGAATGACTGGCCGGGGGCCCGCCATCGCGCTTGTCTCCCCGTGGCTTTGGGCAAAACGTCGCATCATGTCTACCCCTCATCGCTTTCCGCTGCTGGCAGCCGGTCTCTTTGGCGCCAGCGGTGTCGGTCTCGGTGCCTTCGGCGCCCACGCGCTGCGCCCCGCCCTGATCGAGCTCGGCACGCGCGACCGCTGGGAGACGGCGGTTTTTTACCAGCTGGTCCACACCCTCGCCCTTTTCGGCGCGGCGGTCTGGCTGCGCACCAATCCCGGCACCAAGGCCCTGATCTGGGCCGTGCGGTACTGGACCATCGGCATCGTGCTTTTCTCCGGCGGGCTGTATGTGATGGCGCTCAACCCGGAGGCCCCGGTCGTGATCCGCGCGGCGGTGCCCCCGCTGGGCGGGACGGCGTTTATCTTCGGCTGGCTGTTTGTCGCCGCGGCGGCACTGGCGAAGCCCGCGGCGGTCGATGAGCAGAAGTAGTTAACCGATAAAAATGACCCCGACCGCGCCCCTGCACCTGCCGGCCGACCTCCGCGCGATGCTGGAGGCGGTGCGGCGCGTGGGCCGGCCGCGGCTCGTCGGCGGCGGCGTGCGCGACTGGCTGCTGGGACTGGAGCCGAAGGATTTCGACCTCGAGGTGGCGGGGACGGACTTTGAAACGCTGCACCGCGCGCTCGGGCCGTTTGGCGCGACCAATGTCGTGGGCCGCAGCTTCGGCGTCATCAAGGTCCGCAGCCACGCCACCGGCACCGAGTACGATTTCAGCCTGCCGCGGCGCGAATCCAAGACCGGCGCGGGTCACCGTGGTTTTGCGGTGGCGCCCGATCCCCAGCTGAGCGACGCCGAGGCGGCGGCGCGGCGGGATTTTACGATCAACGCCATCGCGCTCGATCCCTTCACCCACGAGATAATCGACCCGCACGGCGGCCAGGCCGACCTGCGCGCGCGCGTGCTGCGGCACACCAGCGCGGCCTTCGCGGAAGACCCGCTGCGCGTGCTGCGGGCGTTTCAGCTGGCGGCGCGCTTTGATCTCATGCTCGCGCCGGAGACGGCGGCGCTGTGCCGGAGCATTTCCGACAGCTACGCCGAGCTCCCCCTCGAGCGCATCTGGGGCGAGTGGGAAAAATGGGCGGTGAAATCCCTGCGCCCCTCGCGTGGCCTCGCCGTGCTCGAGGAGAGCGGCTGGCTGCGACACTTCCCCGAAGTCGCGGCGCTGCGCGGCACGCCGCAGGACCCCGGTTGGCACCCCGAGGGCGATGTCTTCACGCACACGCAGCACTGCCTCGACGCCCTCGTGGCGCTCGACGCGTGGGCCGAGGCCGGCGTCGCGCGGCGGCGCGTGCTGATGTTTGGCGTGCTCGCGCACGATTTCGGCAAGCCCGCGACCACGCACCAGGCCGAGAAAAACGGCGCGCTCCGCTGGGTGAGCCCCGGCCACGAGCCCGCGGGCGGCCCACTCGCGGAAACCTTTCTCCGCCGCATCGGCGCCCTGCTCGAGCTCGACGCCCCCGTGCGCGCCCTCGTCGTCAACCACCTCGCGCATCACCACGGCTGGGACGGCAATTTCAGCGACGCCAGCGTGCGCCGCCTCGCCCGCCGCCTCGCGCCCGCGACGATCGACGAACTCGCCGCCGTCATGCGCGCCGACTGCAACGGCCGGCCCCCGCGCCAGGTGCCTGAGACGCACCGCCTCATCGACCAGCTCGTCGAAAAAGCCCGCGCACTCGCCCTCGACGAAAGCGCGCCGCGCCCGATCATCCTCGGCCGCCACCTGATCGCGCTCGGCCTGCGGCCCGGACCGGAATTCACGCCCGTGCTTGAGGCCGCGTTTGAGGCGCAGCTCGACGGGGCCTTCAACGATGAGACGACCGGCCGCGTTTGGCTGGAATCCCATTTGCGCAAAACGTAACCGAGCCTATCTTTTCTTCCACCCACGCTTCCCCCACCCTCAGCCCATAAAATTTATCATGGCCTCCAACCAACTCGACCAGCTCAAGCAATTCACCACCGTCGTCGCCGATACGGGCGACTTCGCGAGCATGAAGGAGTTCGCGCCCCGGGATGCCACGACCAACCCGAGTCTCATCCTGAAGGCCGCCACGATGCCCGGCTACGCCCACCTCGTGGACCAGGCCGTGAAGGACGCCGGCAAGGGTGCCGCCCTCGGCCACGTGATCGACCGCCTGCTGGTTGTCTTCGGTTTGGAGATTTTGAAGATCGTCCCCGGCCGCGTGTCGTCCGAGGTCGATGCGCGCCTCTCGTTTGACCGCGACGGCTCGATCGCCAAGGCCCGCGACATTATCGCGCTCTACGAAAAAGCCGGCATCGGCCGCGAGCGCGTGCTGATCAAGCTCGCCTCGACCTGGGAAGGCATCAAGGCCGCCGAGCAGCTCACCAAGGAAGGCATCCACTGCAACCTCACCCTGCTCTTCTCCTTCGCCCAGGCCGTGGCCTGCGCCGAGAGCAACGTGCAGCTCATCTCGCCCTTCGTCGGCCGCATCCTCGACTGGCACAAGAAAAACGCCGGCCGCGACTTCGTCGGCGCCGAGGACCCGGGCGTGAAGTCCGTGACGGAAATCTACACGTACTACAAAAAGTTCGGCTACAAGACCGAGGTGATGGGCGCGAGCTTCCGCAACAAGGGCGAAATCCTCGAGCTCGCCGGCTGCGACCTCCTCACCATCGCTCCTTCGCTCCTCGCCGAACTGAAAGCGTCCACCGACCCCCTCGTGCGCAAGCTCGACCCGGCCAAGGCCGCGGGCGCCGACCTTAAGAAAGTCTCCTTCGACGAAAAGTCCTTCCGCTTCGCCCTCAACGAGGACGCGATGGCCACCGAAAAGACCGCCGAAGGCATCCGCACCTTCTCCGCCGACATCGTGAAGCTCGAGAAACTGATCCGCGAGAAGCAGGGGTAAGGTCAGCGCAACGTTCTCACTGCCGGCCCTTCTCCAATGAGCCTGTCGCGAAAGCTCGCCGTATTTGGCGTCATCGTGATGGCTGCTGGGGCGTTTTGGATATACACGTTTACCCACGGCTTCTCGGAAGCGCTGCATGAGCAAAGCATGCAAAATGCAGCCGCCAAACCGCTTTTTGAAGCGGTTGTGACCAAGAAGCTAACCATCGGAGACAGCCTCGAACACGTGAAGGAAGTTTTGCGCTATGCCGGCTTGGATTTCTCAGTCGTGCGCGAAACGCTTCCGCACTCGGAGATTCAATCAATCTATCGCGTAAGTCCCCATTCCGGATTCACGATCCACCTGGAGTTCGACAGCTATCATCACCTCTCCAAAATCGATATCCACGAATACCTCACCGGCCCATAAAGTCTAATCAATCAGAGCTGGCTCTAAAGTGGCTAACTCAGCCGGGCCGACCGTGAGCTGTCCGTCAGTGAGGATCTTGGCCCGCAGGCCGCCGTGGCCGCGGAGCCAGGGCTCGGCGCCGGGGGCGATGGCGCCGTTCATCCAGTAGCAGGGGCGGCACTCTTCGGTGCCTTGGAAGGCCACGCCGCCCAGGGTGAAGCGCTGGCCGATCAGGGAGGGGAGATCGATGCCGGAGAGCAGGACATTGCGACGGAAGGCCTGGGGCTGGAGCGCCTCGACGCCAAACTGGCGCTTGGCGGCTTCGTAGATGTCCCAGGAGAAAAAGGTGATCTGGCCCTTGTAGTCGGGGCGGTAGCCGTAGAAGCGGTCGCCCTCGATGCCCTTGTTGGCGTGGCAGGTAATGGCGTTGACGCCGATCGTGGCGTGCTCGCCCGCGGCCTGGCCGTGGCGGCCAAAGAAGTTGTGCCCGGGCGAGATGAAGAGGTGGCGGACGACGACCTGCATTACCTTAGAACTTACACCAGACTCGACGCATAAGACAAGACGCTGATAGTCGGTGCCCATGATCCGTGCTTTCCAATGGGACCTCGGCCGTCAGGTGGAACGCCTCGACTGGCTCCTCGCGCAACTACCCCGCTACGCTGAGTGGGGTTATCAGGAGTTGTATCTCCACCTGGAGGACGCCGTGGAGTTTCCCAGCCTGCCGGGCGTCGCGCGCCACGACGCCTACTCGTACAAGGAGATGACGCAGCTCGTCGCCGAGGCGACGCGCGTGGGCATCAAGGTCGTGCCCATCGTCAATCTCCTCGGGCACACCCAGTATCTGATCAAGGTCCCCGAGCTGAACGAGCTCAACGAGCTGCGCGGCCCCGATGGCTCGGCCATCCCGGCCGGGCAGATCTGCCCGCTGCACCCGCGCACGCTCGACATCGCGGAAAAGCTGCTGCGCGACATGGCGCCCTTCTGCACGGCGGGCAAGGTGCACGTCGGCCTCGACGAGTCGTTTCAGCTCGGCCAGCACCCGCTGAGCAAGGCGGAGATCGCGAAGATCGGCCTCGCCGGCCACTTCGCCGGGCACGTCAACCGCCTGCATAAGATCACGCAAAAACTCGGCCTGCGCATGGGCATGTGGGCCGACATGCTGTACTTCATCCCCGAGGCGATCCCGCAGCTGCCGACCGACCTGATCATCTACGAGTGGTACTACTACGGCTTCCCGCGCCGGCCGCGCGTGGAGCTCTTCAACTTCGCCGAGACCGACCTCGGCGAGCAGCTGCGCGCGCGCGGCTTCGAGGTCTGGGGCTGCCCGATGAACGGCTCCGCCCGCTACGAGCCCCTCCCCCACTTCACCGACCGCCTCGACAACATCCTCTCGTGGTGGAAACGGGCGCCGAAGCTGGACATCGCCGGTCTGCTCGTGACTTCGTGGGAGCCTTTCCGTCTCGCGATGGAAATCACCACCGTCGTCGATGCCGCCGCGGCCAGCCTGTGGCTCGATGGCGAGACTGATCCGAAGAAAATGCTCGAGCGCGGCTTCGCGCGGGTCTTTGGCGCGAAGACGGCGAAGCAGGCCGCGGCCGTGGCCTTCGCGTGCGACAAGTATCCTTTCAGTGGTTACCCGCTCTGGCAGGCCAACGAGCGCTGGGACACCGTCTCGCGCCGCGAACCGCTGGGCGACTACCGCAAGCAGGTGAAATTCTTTGAGAAGCTGGCGAAGCAATCAAAGGCCCTGCCCGCGCAGCTGCGCACCAGCGTGGACCTGCGGCACTACCTCGCGGTGCGCGATGTGTTTCTGCGCGAGGCGAGCCGCGCCGCCACCACCCCGGGCGTGAAACCCGGCGCGAGCACGCCGGCGCTCCGCAAAGCGGCGAAACACTACGCGCAGGCCCTCAAGACCGGCCAGCGCGCGGTGCTGGCGATGTGGCGCTTCACGCGCGACCGGCGCGTGCGCGGGGCCAACGAGCGGATCCTCGCGCAGGATGCGCAGTGGTTTAAGGACTGGCAGCGCGGCAAGCCGGTCTTCGGCGCGCGCTGGCAGCTCTGCTACGCGGTCAACAACTTCAAGCCCTGCCTCAACGTCGTCGCGGTCGAGCAGCAGCAGGCCGACGGCACGTGGAAAACGATCCAGTCGTGCCACACGATCGAGTTTCAGACGCGGGCGGCGCAGCCGCGCGGCATGGTCGTGCGCGAGCATGCGGCACCGGTCGAGTGGGACGGCGACGTATCGCATCCGCCCGTGCTGCGGCTGAACCTGCGCGGCGTGGGCGAGGTGCGCATCGAGAACATCGAGCTCACCGACGGGCGAAAGACGCCGCTGCGCGGCCAGGCGAAGAAGACCCTGGGGTTGAAGGCGCCGACGGCGGGCCTGCCCGCGCTCGACTGGACGACGAACCTCGACGCGTGGCCGGTGACGTGGAAGGCGGGGCGCTGAGTTGAGGCGAACGGGCGTCGTGCAGCGACGCCCCTACGCAAACCGCAAGCCCTGCGGCGGGGACGCCGCAGCCACTACCGGCCGGGCCAAAATGTCATTATTTATTAGATACGCGGGAGGCCGCGGCGGTCACTTCTTCTCCTCGAGCAGCTTCACGCGCACGCGGGACTTGAGCGTGGGGAAGTACATCCAGAAACCGCCGGTGGACGCGGGGCGGATCTCCACCTCCACGTTTTCCTGCTTGGGCGTGTAGTAACTGTCGTTGTTGTTCGCCACCTGCCAGCGCTGGCCGTTGGCGAGGGGGAAGACGGTGTAGGGCCCCCAGCCGCTGAACTTGCCGGGAATGGTGGACTTGATCTCGAGGTACTCGATCTGGGTACCGGGCACGATCATGACCTTGGCCTTGGCGAAGAAGCCTTTTTTGCCGGCCTTGGACTCGGCCACCTCGGCCTTCGCGGCCTTGGCCTCCGCCTCGGCGGCCTGCTTGGCGGCAACCGCATCGGCCGCGGTCTTTTGCGCGGCCGCCACGGTGTCGTGCTGATACGAGGCGATCAGCTCGTCGAGGCGCTGGCGCTCGGCGGGCGTGAGCCGGTCGAGCCCGGTGGCCTTGAGGTCGGAGGAGGACAGCGAGCTGGAGAAGCCGGCATCCGCCGCCCAAACCCGCACCGCCGCCACGAGCATGACCAGAACCAGCAACGATCTTTTCATGGCGCGAGTGGTAGGCGGGACGGCCCGGGCGCACAACGCTGTTTTGTTCGATATGGTTCGATATGGGAAAACAAAAAGCCGCCCGGATTGCTCCGGGCGGCCGATAAAGCCGAAGGCGTTAGCCGCAGCTTAGAACTTGTAGCTCGCGTTCACGTACAGGAGGCGGCCAACGGCGCCACCGTAGGTGCCGATGTCAGCATTCGTGTCGGAGAACGCCAGGGGCGACAGGGGCGGCATCTTGTTGAAGACGTTGTTCGCACCGATCGTGACCTTCAGGCCGTCCAGCCACTTGTTCGCGCTGAGGTGGCCCAGGTCGTAGGACAGGGCGACGTCAAACGCGGTGAAGGAGGGCACATGCACGAAGCCCGCCGAGTTGGCACCGCCGTCCGTCACGTCGGTGACGCCCTGGACGTAGGTGACGCCGACCACCGCCTCGAGGCCCTTGAAGGACCAGTCGAGGTTGGTGTACGTGCGCCACTTCGGAACCGTGCCCGCGTTGGTAGAGGACTGGCCCGCGTAGTCGTAGTACTGCTCGGTCGGGATCAGCTGGAGCTTGTAGCTGTTGTACCAGGTCCAGGTGGAGTTGACCTCGAACTTGCCCACGGAATCCGTATTCCACTTGTAGCCGAGGTTGATGTCCGTGCTGTTGACCTTCGTGCCGGCGAGGTTGACGAGGTTGTTGATCAGGAAGACCGACTGGGTCGAGTGGCTGCTGATCTGGCCGGTGCCGGTGACGACGCCGCCATTCGGGCTGTTGAAGCGGACGAGGCTGGCGTACGGGGAGGCCGTGCCCTTGAGCTCGACGTCCTGCACGATGGTCGCCTGCGGCACCACGCTCACGATGTCGGTCTGCTCGATCTGCGAGTAGTCAATCGAGGCGGTGAAGCCCTTGAGGAACTTGGGCGTATAGACGAAGCCCGTGCTCCACGCCTTGGCCTTGGTCGGCTTCAGGTCGGGGTTGGAACCGCCGGTGGCCTGGAACTGGACCTTGGTCTTGTTCACGCCGCCGAGCGTCGTGTAGTTGATCGAGTTGCTGGCGCCGGAGCTGATCGGGCCGTAGAGGCTGGCCAGCTGGGGAGCGAGGAACGACTTGCCCCAGGAACCACGGAGCTTGAGCTCCTCGTTGACGGGCAGCCAGCTCAGGTTGACCTGCGGCGTGGTGGAGGAGCCGACCTTGCCGTTGTACTTGTCGTAGCGGATGGCGAAGTCGACGTTGGTGGAGTAGAAGCCCGGGATGTTCTGCTTGGCGCTCGTGATCGGAGCGCTGACTTCGCCGAAGTAGGCGCCGACATCGCGCTCGGCGTTGAAGGCCTGGAACGTCGTGGCGTTGGCCCAGCCGGTGGTCGTACCCGAGGAGTTCGGCAAGCTGCCGGAGTCCGGGTCAGCCGAGAGCGTCTCACGGGTGTAGGAAGCGCCGACCGCGAAGCCGAGCTTGCCCGCGGGCAGCTCGAATGGCGTGCCGGTGAACTTGAAGTCGAAGGAGTTCAGCGTGCTGAGCTCGTTCACGAAGGCCGTGCCGACCACGCCATCGAAGGCGCCGGCCGCCTGCTGGATGGCAAACGGGTTGATCGTGCCATTCTGGAGGGCATCGTTGAGCGCGATGGTGTTGAGCACGCCAGGATTCGTGTAGTGGAGGGTGGCGCGATTGAGCGTGGTACCCGCTTCCCAGTGGAGATCCTCGTTGATGTCGCCGCGGAGACCACCGGTGACGCGGAACAGGTCCGAATCATTCTGGTAAACGCGGGGATGCTCGATGAAACGATTGCGGACCGCGACCGCGTAGCCGCTGCCGTCACCGTAGCCGGGATTGGACTCAGGAGTGGCCTGACCCTGGTCGAGCCAGTTGGTGTTGAAGGGATTCGTGGCAGCGCTAGCCGGCACGTAGTTCGTGCCCGCCGGCGGCGGATAGGAATCATAGCCGAAGACATTGACGGTCACCCACGGGTCGAGGAGGTAGGGGACGACGGGCTGGGCATTCAGCTGGGACCAGGTGGACGTGCGGGCAGCGAGGATGTCGCCGAAGCCGGTCAGATGGTCGCCGAAGATCTTGTGCTCGAAGTTCGCCATCGCGCTGTAGCGCTTGAGGTACTGGATCAGGGTCTGACCCTTGGAGAGATTCAAGCGCTGGAAGACGGTGTCATCGGGCGTCTGGACGTACTGGCCGGAGGCGACCAGCTGGTCGATGGTCTGGCCACCGGGAACGACCGCCGGAGCATTCAGACCGGGCTTCAGGACGTAGAAAATGTCGTCGCCCGTGGTGTTGTCGTAAATGTCGATCACGCCCGGGGAGCTGTAGGTACCGTAGATCGGGTTGGTGTACGGACGCTTGTCCATGTAGATCGCGTCGTGCTGGTGATAGTCCAAGGCCACCGTGATGGAGGTCTTGTCATTGCTCACGCCGCCGACCAGCGAACCGCTGCGCTCGGTGTAGTGGCCCTCGTTGGTCGAGTAGCCGTAG
>JAFEGO010000086.1 GCA_018239845.1 Verrucomicrobiota bacterium | reverse complement strand
TTTTTATTGCTCAAGAGCGACCCGAACTAGCTGACGTAGACATTCCGGTGCCGGTTCGAATCGAACGAGGCTCCTGGATTGCTGATATACCGGATCACGCTGGGACGCTCATTGCGACCGGCTTTGGGGTTGTTGCTCTTAGCTATCTCAAAAAAGCCGCCGAAAAGATGGCAGAGAAAGACTTTAGCGATGTAGGAATCAAAGATGTCCTCTTGCGGTCGCTAAAGTGCATTCAATGGTTCATTGCTGTATCCAAACACCTTGGGCATACAAACATCCGGCGCGCTACGCTAGTTTGGGACAAGACCGATTTCGTGGGATTTTTAAACGATGCCAGACAGATTATTTACGTACCGGTTTCTTATTTTAAGACCTTGGCTGCTACACCTGTCACTCTGCTTTCCGAAGCCGCTGGGGTAGTCGAAGCTGAGCGTAAAATGGTGGTTGCTATCAGTGAAAACGGACAAATCCACGAGGTAGAGGTCACCAAGCAGGAGCGGGCAATTTTTGCCGATGAGGAGGCCGATGATGAAATTTTGTTTCCAGAGCTAGTTCATGGGCAAATGGTCGATATAGATGGCGTTGTTACCCGCGGAAATGAAATGACAAACACGCTTGGATTTTGGCATCGGAATCATGTTCTCACTTGCCGTCCTCGCAAAGGGAGCATCGTGAAGCACAAGAAGCACTTGTTCCTGACTTGCCGACTCTCGGGCGAAATAACGCGCTTAGACAAAAAAGGTAATCCAACAGAACTGCGTCCTAAAATCATTTTTGATTCCCTCGAATCTTTGCCTGATAGGGAGCAAATTTCTCTGCCTTTGACGACGGATGAAAACGACGAAGGTTGAGATGAACTGCCATAAATAAAGGCTCAAGGTGACTTAGGGCGGGGTAGGCTCGGAGGCCGAATAGCGCCGGGAAATGTCCGATGATTGGACACTCGGCCAAGTTATGTCCGATTTGCGATAAGTGATTGATAATGCAAATCGTGATGTAGGCGATTGATGGGGAATGGCTTACTTTGACGCTGGGACGCTGAGTTCCACGCGGGTGACGGAGAACTTGGTGCCGGGGGCGGAGACGATTTCGATCACCTGGGCTTCGTCTTGGAGGAGGGCGGCGGGGACCTTGTAGATACCGGGGGCGGTGGGGGCGGGGAGCTCGCGGCTGTTGATGAAAAGGCGGACTTTTTCGGGGGTGCTGTCGGCGGTGAACTGGAGGTGGAGCTCGGCGTCGGTCGTGGGCTTGGGGCCGGTGGCGATGCGGATGGCGCAGCCCGGGGGCCAGGGGAAATCGGCGCGGGTGTCGGTCGCGGGGAGCGCGGCGTCGGCGGGGTCGCCGGGGGCGCGGACGTCGTGGAAGGTCACGGCATGTAGGCGCGGCTGGGCGGCGAGCGTGGCGGCGGAGCGGAGGGCGTGGAACGTCGCGGCGTAGGTGGCGGGGGTCCAGAGTTTCTGGTCGGTGCCGGGCTGGCGGGTGTCGGGCAGGTCGTAGAGGGGGAACGGGTCGTAGTTGAAAAAATATACGGCATCGGCGCCGGCGTGGAGGAGGGGGAGCGAGGCGCCGACGACGAGGGCGGGGGACATCATCTCGGCGGGGGCGTTGGGCACGGGTTGGTAGCGGATCTCGATGCCGGGGGCGAGGGTGGTGCGGGTGCCGGCGAGGAGGCGTTTCCACTCGGTGACGGGGATGTCGAAATCGGTGGTGGACCAGAAGGGCGTGGGCACGACGAGATCGACGAGGCCCTCGTGCGCCCAGGCGACACCGTCGAGGCCGCAGCGGCGGGCGGTCTCAGGGCGGGAGGGCACGCGCACGCCGAGGAGGACGGGGTGGCCGAGGCGCGCGGCGGCCTTGTCGCATTCGGCGCGGACGCGGCGCATCCAGGCGGTGATGACCTTGCCGCCCTCGAGCTCGTGGCCGGGGCGGAAGTGCCAGACGAAGCGCATCCAATCGAGCTCGAGGCCGTCGAGGTCGAGGGTCTCGAGCTGTTCCTTCACGAGGGCGAAGTAGTGCTCCTGCACCTCGGGGCGCTCCCAGTCGAGGCCGCGGTCGGCCCACCAGTCGCCGCCGCGGTAGGTGGCGCGGAGCTGGCCGGCGGCGCGCTGGGCCTTGAAGAATTCGCCGAGGAGGGGGCTGTCCTCGAGGAGGCAGTCGTGGAGGTCGTTGACGCGGACGCTCACCCAAGCGCCGATCCCGCGGGCGCGGCAGCGGGCGAGGGCGCGGGCGTGGAAGTTGATGCCGAGGTCGGCGAGCCGCTTGGCGGCGTCGAGGCGCTGGCGCGACATCTTGATGCCGGCGGGCGTGAGGTGCTTGAGCACGGGCTGGTCGTCGGGGCCGGCGGGATCGTAGTGGCTCCAGTCGGGCTCCCAGACCTTGCTCGCGTAGTTGGCCTTCTGGGCGTTGACGCAGCTGATGAAGGTACGGTAGCCGGAGTCGGCGATCTGGTCGATGAAGGCATCGACGGTTTCGCCGCACATCTGGGCGGGCGTGTGCTCGAAGAAGAACTGCGTGCTGTCCTCATTGAGGATGGGGCCGGCGATGACGGGGCGCGGGGCGGGTGCGGCGGAACAGGCGAGGACGGAGAAAAGAAAAGCGAGCGCGAGGGTGAGGCGGGGTAGGGGCATGGGGTGGAGGATGGGGCCGAACGGCAAAAGAGATACAGGGAAAAGATGGGCGGCAAGGCTTGGTGGAAGCTCCGTTACATCTTTGTAAGAATAAAATCCATTGCCTGCCTCAGGCTTCCCGGTGGAATACGAATAATGGATACATATATTCGGACGGCATTGGGAAATCAGGCGAGTGTGGCGTTCTTGCCCGACTGGCGCAGCTTGCGGTGGGCAGCACGGCTGATCTGCGCAGGAGCGGTGACCGTGGCGGCAAACGCGGTGACGATCCTGACGCAGCCCAGTCCGGCTACGGTTACGACTGGAGGGACTGCGTCTTTCTCCGTCGTGGCCAGCGGGAATGGACCGATCTCCTACCAATGGCGGCGCCATGGATTTCCCATAGCAGGACAGACGGCTGCGTCGCTTTCTTTGACCGCAGTCAACCGCAATCAGGCCGACTTCTACGACGTGGTGGTCACGGATGGCGCCAGCTCCCTGGAGTCGGCGAAGGTTCAACTTATGGTGCGCCCAGTCGCGTATCCCAACAGCGTTCGGTACGATGCGGCTTCCTCCTGGACGGTGGAGGACGCAAACAGCGCCGCAGGGCCTGGCGGCTCACGGGCCGCGGGTATCGTCCGGACGATAGTAGCCGCGCCAGCTGGCGGGGTTTATGTCGGGGGCAGGTTTACCCATATCAACGGAGTGGCGCGCAACGGGGTGGCGCGGATCAACGCCGATGGGACGGTTGATTCCGCCTTCAACCCGAATGTCACCGGTGCGCTGGACTCGGCTGGTATTTTCACCTCGGTGATCACATTGGTCGTTCAGGGGGATGGGAAGATACTTGTCGGCGGCATCTTTGACCATGTCGGAGGGGCCCCGCACAATAACATCGCGCGGCTCAATGCGGACGGTTCCATCGATGCAACATTCACGGCTTCGGCCTCAGGGAACGTTGCCTTGGTTGAAGCCATGGCCGTCCAGTTTGACCGGAAAATCGTCGTGGGCGGATTCTTCAAGACGATCAACGGCACGGCTTGCCAGGGGCTCGCTCGGCTCAACGCGGACGGTACCCTCGATAGCTCATTCAACCTCCCGGTTGACGCGACATTCACCGGCTGGGAAGTGGAGGCGCTGACGGTCCAGCCGGATGGAAAGGTACTGGTCGGCGGCATCTTTGCCACGATCGGCGGTGTGCCGCGGTCCAACCTAGCCCGGCTGAAACCCGATGGTTCGGTTGACGCGGATTTTGCGCCGGTGACGCCGGTCCCGGCGCGCGTGGCGGCGATGGCCCTGCGGCCTGACGGCAAAATCGTGGTGGCTACACTTGCCGGACTGATGGGTTTTAACGCGGACGGCACCGCCGATGCGGGATTTGCTCCCGCCAGCGCCGATGCCCACGCCTTGGTGGTGCAGGAGGATGGCCAGCTCTGGGTGGGTGGTGGGTTTGCCGAGCAAGCGGGCGTTCCGCTGACGGCACGGATCCGCAAGCTGGGGCCGGATGGGCTCACGGACGGCAATGCGACCTTTGATCCGGTTATCCCGGGTTACACCTCGGTCAATGCCCTGTGCCTCGACGATGCGGGCCGGCTCTGGGCGGGCGGCGGTCCGGAAACGCGTAGTCTGGCGCGGTTGGTTTCGGTCCTTGCGCCCAGCCCCGGGGCTCGCGTGATGAATCTTTCCGTACGCAGCAACGCCGGCACGGCAGAGCAGACCCTCATCGTCGGCTTTGTCATCTCAGGCGCAGGCAACAAGACGCTGTTGCTGCGTGGCGCCGGGCCGTTGATTGCCAGCCTGGGCGTGAGCGATGCCCTGGCCGACCCCAAGCTGCGCCTGCTCGGCGCTGATGGGACCGAGATCGAGGCCAACAACGACTGGGATGGGGCTCTCGCCACCACCTTCGCTTCGCTCGGAGCCACGGCATTCGCCCCGGGCTCAAAGGATGCGGCCATTTACCACTCCGTGCCGGCCGGGGTCTATTCCGCCCACATTGTCCCCAGCGACAGCGTCACTGGAGTCGCCTTGGCGGAGATCTATGATGGTGATGCGAACCAGGTCTCTGCGAAGCTGATCAACATCTCCGCACGCAGCCAGGTGGGCAACGGCGATGGCATCCTGATCGCGGGCTTCGTGATCACCGATGGCGCCAAGACATTGCTGATCCGCGGGAAGGGCCCGTCGTTGCCCGGGGTGAGCGGCGTGCTCGCCGATCCGCAGCTGGCCCTCTACCAAGGCAACACGCTCATCGCCAACAACGACAATTGGGGTGGTACGGCGGAACTGAAGAGCGCCTTCTCCCTTGTGGGGGCCGATGCGCTGGCCGCGGATACCAGCAAGGACGCGGCGCTGCTCGTCACGCTTCCGAGCGGCGCATACAGCGTGCACGTCTCCGGGGTCGGCGGCACTAAGGGAGTCGGTCTTATCGAGATTTTCGTCCTGCCGTAGCCAGGGCAGGGTATCCCGCTGGCTTCATTGCGCAGGCCGGCGGGATGCCGGAGTTGCGGAAACAGTTTCGCGCGGACCGATGAAAGCGTATCAGGGGTTCACCACGTTTTGCGGGGTGCCGGCGAGAAAGGCGCGGACGTTGGCGACGGCGACGGTCATCAGGCGCTGGCGGGCGGCGCGCGTGGCCCAGGCGAGGTGCGGGGTGATCACGCAGTTGGGCGCGGCGAGGAGGGGATTGTTGGCGGTGGGCGGCTCGGCGGAGAGGACGTCGAGGGCGGCGCCGGCGATGCGCTTTTCGGCGAGGGCGCGGGCGAGGTCGGCCTCGACGATGAGGGGGCCTCGGCTCGTGTTGATGAGAAACGCGGTGGGCTTCATCAGCGCGAGGCGGGCGGCATTGATCAGGCCCTGGTTGTCGGCGGTGAGCGGGCAGTGGAGCGAGACGATGTCGCTGCGGCAGAGGAGGTCGTCGAGGGAAACGTTCTCGGCGTCGGGCACGGGCGTGCGGGTGTGCACGATCACCTTCAGGCCGAAGGCGCGGGCGAGGGCAGCTACAGCGCGGCCGATGCGGCCGTAGCCGATGAGGCCAAGGGTGAGGCCATCGAGCTCGGTGAGGGGGCGGTCCCAATAGCACCAATCGGGACTCGTCACCCAGCGGCCGGCGCGGACGGTGGCGGCGTGGTGACCGACGCCGTTGGCGAGCTCAAGGATTAGGGCGAGGGTGTGTTGTGCGACGGAGGTGGTGCCGTAGGCCGGGATATTGGTGACGGGGATACCACGCGCCCGGGCGGCGGCGGTGTCCACGACGTTGTAGCCGGTGGCGAGGACGCCGATGTAGCGGAGGTCGGGGAGCTGCGCGAGGGTCTCGGCGCGGAGCGGGACCTTGTTGGTGAGGGCCACGGTGGCGCCACTGAGACGGGGCACGATGTCGGCGGCGGCGGTGCGGTCGTGGAGCGTGCAGGGACCGAGGGCGCGCAGGGCATCCCAGCTGAGGTCGCCGGGGTTGAGGGTATGGCTGTCGAGGACGACGATCATAGGCAGAGGAAAAACTCGCAGTCAGGGGATAGGGGCCCGGTCGGATTGTCTAACGACTAATGCGCCGGCCCGATGATTAATTGGAGTGCGGTAGATACCCTAGGGAAGGAGTGCAATCTGGATACGCGTGGCGGGCGGGTGCAAAATGTTGGTGCGCCTGCGCATCTTTGGCTTGCCGAGCCGGAGGGGTTGGACGGAATCAATGGCGCAGATGACGGCGCCAAGACCGCGCCCAAGTCGGCATGCTTCACCAAGTCCGTGGCCACTACATCCAGAGAATCCACCCTGCAAAGCTCCGTCCGGCGCCTCAAGCTGTTCATCGGCATCCTCGTGCTGTCAAACTGCGTGCTCGGCCTGTTCAGCGTGACACTCCTGCGCCGGCTGGACAACACCTACTCGGATCTGCTGGACCAGACGCTGCCCGTGCTCAGTGAGATCCGCACGATGGGGCGCGAAAACACCGACGTGTACCGGGCGCTCGTGGCCGGTATCGTGGAAACGGATGCCAAGCTTTGCACGGAATCCATCCAACGGGCGGGCAAGTCCTTGGAGCGCGCCCACGCCGCCCGCCAGCAGGTGCTCAAGGCCGCGATCCTCAAGGAAAGCCCTGACCTGCTGAAGGAGATGGCCGACGCGACGGCCGCCTATGACGTGGTTTCGCGGGCCATCATGGCGAAGCTCACCCCGGACATGACACCGGCGGAGCAGAACACGAGTTTCAACCAGCTGGAGCAGGCGCTGGAGCGCTGCCGGGTGAACACGCGCAAGCTGCAGGAGTTTGTCGAGGTCCGCAGCCAGGCCATCAGCGACAACGTCTCAGCCGAGGTCCGCAGCCGGTCCACGCTGGTGCTCGGCATCGCCGGCTGGCCGCTGGTGATCGGCATCCTCATCGTGATCACGGCGGCGGTCGTGCTGGTCGGCATGTTTTTCATGCTGCGGCGCATCGGGGCGGACGACGGACCGTGACTATCCCGCTAAGCGGGATGGAATGACGAATGCCCAATGACTAATGTCCAATGGGCGAGGTCCGCAGGAGCGGAGGGGCCTTAATTGCGGCGGAAGCCGAGGGCGCCGAGCTCCTCGAGGTGAAAAGGCGCGCTGGCGATTACGTCCTGCATTGTGGCGAGCGCATCCGCGAGAGCGGGTGTTTCGAAAAGCGCGGCGCCATCGTCGGAATCGTGCACGTGGACGGCCCACGCGCCGGCCTCGAGGCTGGGGCCGACGTGGAAGACGGAGCCGTGGAGGTAATTGCCGGGCAGGCCGGGATTGGGCCCGGCGCCGGGGACAAGGAAGAGCGTGTGGAGCGGATCGTGCACGACCGCGGCGCCGTGCTTGGCGCGGTGGTGGGCGACCTTGCCGGCGACGGGGATGCGGAAGCTTTCGGCGCGGGCGCGCAGGGCCGCGGGCAGCGACTGCACGTAGCGGTCGTAGATGGCGTTGTTGGGCTCCAAGGCGTCGGCGTCGATCTGGCCGGCCATGAAGTCGGCGAGGTTCGCCGCGAGAAACGACGGAGCCGCGGCGAGCGAGCGGACGGTGACGTGGCCGTTTTTGTGGTCGGCGCTGGCGTAGGCTTGGTGCGAGGCGTAGAGGCGCTTGAGCGCATCCTGATAAGCCGGCGTGGCGGGCACAGCCCCGGTGGGGCTGTGGTCAATCAGGTCGAGGACGGTGTGGTCGAAGGCGGCGTTGGGATCGGCGGACATTTGGGGTGGGGTGAAGTTTTTAAAATGACCAATGCCTAATGACTGATCTCCAGTGACGGGGAGGCACGGTCGGGCGGGGTCGGCGATTCACTCTCGGCGGCTCCGGGATGAGAGAACCACGCGGCCAGGGTGTGAATCAAAATCTGCCGATGGCTGAACATGAGGAAATGGTTCGCCCCGGGCACTGGTTGCAGCCGCACCCGGGCGCCCTGCCGGGTCATTGCGCTGGCCCGTCCCTCGACGTAGTCCAGCGGCACGCGGTCATCGTTTTCCCCGGTGACCACCAGCACGGGACGCCCGGTACACTGGCGGGTGAACGAAACGGACCGTAATGCCGAGTCGTCGAACACAGGAGAAAGGAAGACCAGTGACTCGACCTCTCCGCCGCGCCAGCCGGCCAGCTGGCTGACGGCCAGTCCGCCATTGGAGAGCCCCATGAGGTGGACATGACGCCGGTCAACCGCCGCGACGTTTTGCGCGGCCTGGAGTGCGAAATCCAGGCAGGCGAGACTCTGCGCCTCCTGCCAGTTGCCCGTGCCGTTGGACGGCGCGACGAGGATCCAGTCCAGCTCGTCGGCGAGTTTCGACAATATCCAGAGATAGGCCTTCAGGTTTCCGCCGCTACCATGGAAAAAGACCATGACGGGTCGCGGCTTGGACCGGTCCGCGTGGGAGGGGACGTAAACGTAGGAATGCCCCGAGGCGGAAGGCACGTGCAGGATATCCGAGTAGGTGAGCTGCATAGCCGAACCCAGCGCGTGGAACTCGGGGTCCGCTTCCAATTCGCGGTAGAGCGACTTGGTCAGACGCTTGAGTTCGGCGGCCTGCGTGGCGGTCAGCAGCGGATCGGCCACGGTCATCAACGTGAAGGCGGCCATGAGCTGATCCACCTCGGGCAACAGGTTGCCCGGCGCGTAGCGCGGGAAATGCGCACCGGCTGCGGCGTATTGGTGCGATACGCGGCTGGGTGGAGTGGAACGGCCAACAGGTGCTTTGGCCAGCAAGACCCCCGCGAGGCCGAGCATGACGGCGGCTGAAGCGATGGTGACGACAAGCCATGTGCGCTTCCGGGAGGACCACGCCAACGCCGCGAGCAAAGGAAGAAATGCCGCGCACAGGGTGAAGACCGCGGCCATCCGTCCGAGCCAGGAATCGGCAACCAGCAACAGCAGAACGGCCGGCAGTGTCACCGGGATAACCCAGAAGACGCGGATCAACGAGAGCCGAAATTTCCAAGACGGGCCCAGCGGGTCGGAAACGGCGGCCATGCGAGAAAGAGAAGGACCGAGGGCTACTGACGGGCGGGCACGGTCGGTCGGGCGGGGTCGGCGATCCACTCGCTCCAGGAGCCGGGGTAGAGCTTGGAGCCGGGGAGGCCGGCGTACTCCATGGCAAAGAGGTTCACGCAGGCGGTGATGCCGGAGCCGCATTGGTGGCCGACGTGGGCGGGCGCGCGGCCTTGGAGGAGAGTGACGAATTCCCCGCATAGCTCGGCAGCGGGGCGGAAGGTAAGGTCGGGCTGGAGGTTGAGTTTGAAGAAACGGTTCAGCGCGCCGGGGATGTGGCCGGCGACCGGGTCGATGGACTCGGTCTCGCCGCGGTAACGCTCGGCGGCCCGCGCATCGATGAGGGCGTGATCGGGCTCGGTGATGTGGCGTTGCACGGCGGATACATCCCAGAGGAGGCCGGGATCGGCCTGGCCGGCGAGGGTGGCGGGTACGGGCACGGGAACGTCGGTGGAGAGCGGACGTTTTTCGGCGAGCCACTTGGGCAGGCCGCCGTCGAGGAGCAGGACGCGGTGAAACCCGACCCAGCGCGCGAGCCACCAGAGGCGCGCGGCGTACTGGCCGCCGACATCGTCGTAGGCGACGACGGTGCTGGCGGACGACACGCCATGCCGGGCGAGAAAGGCGAGAAAGTCGGCGGGCGCGGGGAGCGGATGACGGCCGTTGGTGCCGGTCTTGGGCCCGGAGAGGGCGGTCTCGACGGGCGCGAAGTGCGCGCCGGGGAGGTGGCCCTCGCGGTAGAGCCGCGCGCCCTTGGCGTGGTCCATCAGGTCGTGACGACAGTCGAAGATCACCCACGCGGGGTCGTTGAGATGCGCGTCGAGGGAGGCGGTGCTGACCAGCATGCCGTCAGGTTGGCGCGCGGGACCGGCGCGCGCGATGCCAAAGCGGAGCCGGAAGTTTTACGACCTCAGGCGGCGCGGAAGCTGCGCCACTTACCCAGGGGGATGAGACCGAGGGCGATGAAGGCGAGCTGCGTGGCGACAAAGATCCAGAGCGCCCAGAAGGCGGCGCTGGTGAAGCCGTAGGTGTGGAGGCCGACGCCGAGCATGTTGGTGCCAAACCAGCTCCAGCTGGTGACGATGTTGCCGAAGACGGCCATGCACATGAGGCCGCGGTGCCGCACCATGCCGCCCCAGCGGGCGTGGAGGATCACGGCGTTCCAGATCACGATGATCAGGGCGCCGTTTTCCTTCGGGTCCCAGCCCCAGAAACGGCCCCAGCTCTGGTCCGCCCAGATGCCGCCGAGGACCGTGCCGGTGAAGCTGCACAGGAGCGCGAAGCACACGATGCCGTAGACCATGCGCGCGATGAGATCGCCGTTGGTCTGGCGCGGCTTGGCGGGATCCGGGGCGCGTTCCAGCCACGGAGTGAAGACCCCGAGGACGATGTAGATCAGCGCGAGGAAGCCGGCGAGGAACGTGGCGGAGTAGCCGGTCGTGACGATGACGACGTGGGTGGCGAGCCAGAGGTTGGTGTCGAGGACGGCGCGCATCATCTCCAGCGTGTCGCCGCTGAGCGAGAGGTGGTGGGCGATAATGAGCGTGGCGAAGCCGATGACGCCGGCCGCGACGGTGCCGACGGCATTGCGATAAATGTATTCGAGGATCAGGCACAGGCCGACCGCGCCCCAGCCGATGAAGAGGGCGGAGGAATAGAGGTTGGTGACGGGCGGTCGGCCCTCGAGGAGCATGCGGGTCGCGATGCCGGCCGTGGCGAGGAGCCAGGCGACGACCGTGATCCAGAAGGCGGAGCGGCCGAGGACATCGGGCCAGAGCAGCCACGAGAAGACCGCGACGAAGAAGGCCGCGGCGTACAGCAGCATGCTGTTGTAGAAAGGCTGGGCGGCGTTGAAGCGCGACTCGGCGGAGGCCTTCTTCAGCTGCGGGGCGAAGCGTTTGTCCAGGTCGGTATGGAGGAGGTGGAGGAGCTGGTTGAACTGCTCCGCATTCTGCCGGCGCCAGGAGTGGCCGAGGCCGGCGTAGGCGAGGGCGGTGGCGTTGACGCTGCCGTTTTGGAAGGTGTCGAGGAGCGCGGCGCCGGCGGTCTGCCAATGCTCGAGGTCGGGGGTGTCGCTGTCGGGCGGCGCGATGAGGAGCGGGCTGAACTGCCGCATCTCGTCGAAAGCCTTGCCGAGTTCGAGGACCTTGGCGACGGCGGCCTCGTCACCCGGCTGGCCGGCCTGCTTGGCGGCGACGGCGGCCTGGATGGCCGGGAGCTTTTCCTGGAGGTCGAGGAGGTCGCCGAGGAAATTGGCGCGGCCGGGGGCGTAGGCGGCGTGCTTCAGCTGCACGTAGAGGTGGAGGTTGTTGTAGAGCTGGAGGACCGAGTTCTGGAACGGCGTGCGGTGGGCGGACTCGGTGGAGTTGGCCAGCTGGGCCTGCTCCTGGATGGCCTCGAGGTGCGGGGCCAGGTCGTTGAAGGAGAAGCGGCGCTTGGTCTTCGGGACGGCGTCGGCGATGGCGAGGATGTTGAGGACCGCGCTGTCGTACTTGATGCGGAGCCCTTCGGGGGTCTGGCCGATGACATTGAGGACCTCGGGCTGCTCCAGGTGGTCGATGGCGAAGACGTAGTAGGTGTCGGCCTTCTCCGGCCGGTAGAAGACATCGAGCAGCCACTCGGTGGGCGAGCTGACCACGGGGTCCGCGACATTGGGCGCGCGGACCTCCTGGCGGCCCTGCAGCTGGAGCAGGGCGCTGCGGGCAACCGTATCGAGCGGCTTGATGCGGCCGTTGGCGAGGACGGGGAGCTTGCCGAAGGAGACGAAGTCGAACTCGCCGGGGTTCTTCGGCGGCAGGAGCGACTGGCCGACAAAGGCGAGGGCGATGGCGAGGACGAGGAAAGGGAGCAGCTTTTTCATGTTTTACACGAAGGTCGCAAAGGAAGCAAAGACCTCACGGTTGATCAGCACCTGGGAGAATGAGACGAGAGATTCCGACCTTCAGGAGCGGCTCATGCCAGTTGATCAGCAGACCTAGTGGAGCATTCAGCAACCTCATGTAGGAGAGCAGCTGGGCCTTGTGGATAGGCAGAATTTTTTCGACGACCTTGTTTTCCACGATGAGACAGCGCTCGACATAAACGTCCAGTCGCAGCGGCTCCTCGAAAACGAGACCTTTGTACTCAATGGGAACGACGAGCTGGGAGACGGCTGTGATCCGTTGCAATTGAAGCTCATGCAGCAA
>JAFEGO010000085.1 GCA_018239845.1 Verrucomicrobiota bacterium | reverse complement strand
GTAGGCGGAGCCGTGCATGCCGAACCAATGCATGGAGAGCGGGTGCGTCTCGGGGAAGGCGCCCACGCCCATGAGCGTCGTGGCCACGGGGACGTTGGTCTTCTCGGCGAAGGCCTTCAGGGCCTTGTGCGCGTCGGAGGAGATGATGCCGCCGCCGACGTAGAGGACGGGCTTCTTCGCCTCGGCGATGAGCGCCAGGACCTGCTGGAGCTGCTCGTCGGTGGCGTGCGGGACGTGGGCGATCGTGGGATTGCGGAACTCCACTGTGGCCGGGAAGACCGGGCGGAATTTAGCCTGCTGCACATCCTTGGGTAGATCGATGATGACCGGGCCGGGGCGGCCGCTGCGGGCGAGCTGGAAGGCCTCCTTGAAGATACGGGGCAGCTCATGCACGTCCATCACGAGGTAGGAGTGCTTCACGATCGGCAGTGTCATGCCGTAGAAATCGGTCTCCTGAAACGCCATCTTGCCGATGTACTTGGAGAACACCTGGCCGGTGAGCGCGACGAGCGGGATCGAGTCCATGTACGCGTCGGCGATGGCGGAGACGAGGTTGGTGGCGCCGGGGCCGCTGGTGGCCATGCACACGCCGACCTTGCCGGTGGCGCGGGCGTAGCCCTCGGCCGCGAAGGAGCCGCCCTGCTCGTGGCGGGGGAGGATCGTACGGATCTTGTCGGTGCGGGCGAGGGACTGGTGCAGCTCCTGCGAGGCGCCGCCGGGGTACGCGAAAATAACGTCAACACCCTCGCGGATCAGGCACTCGACGACGGCGTCGGAGCCCTTCATTTCGCGACCGATCTCGGCCTGGGGAAACGCAGCGGGGGAGGTGGTTGTTTTCATAGGAAACGGTGAAGAAAAGGAGCCTATGAAAAAGACCCCGGGGCGGGGTGGCAAGCCTCGGCATCGGCCAACGTGTCATCCCCTGCGCGCGGGCCGGGGCGTGCGGGGGCGGAAAATTGGCTCGCGCAGCCCGCCTCCGGGGGCAGGGTGGGCCCATGCTGAAGCTTCTATTTGTGGGCGATATTGTCGGGCGCCCGGGCCGCGATTTTATCAATGAGCGCATGGCCCGGATTCGCGCGGAGCACGCCATCGACTTTGTCATCGCCAACGGGGAAAACGCCGCCGCCGGCGCGGGTATCAACGGCACGATCGCGCGCTCGCTGCTCGGGGCGGGCGTGGACGCGATCACACTGGGCGACCATGTCTGGGACCAGCGCGGCTGGGAATCCGAGATCAGCCAGATCGAGCGCGTGTGCCGTCCGGCCAACCTGCCGGCGTCGAACCCGGGCTGGGACCACCTGATCATCGAGGCGCGGGGCTTCCGGGTGGCGGTCTTCACGGTATTGGGCCGCCAATACATGGGGCTGAAGGCCGACTGCCCGTTTCTCTGTGCCGACCGCATGATCAACCAGCTCAAGAGCCAGTGCGACGCGATCATCGTTGAGATCCACGCCGAGGCGACGTCGGAGAAGATCGCCCTCGGCTGGTACCTCGACGGCCGCGTGACGGCCGTGCTCGGCACGCACACCCATGTGCCGACGGCCGATGCCCGCGTCCTGCCGAAGGGCACGGCCTTCATGTGCGACGTCGGCATGACGGGGCCGTACCAAGGTGTGCTGGGTCGCGAGGTCGAGCCGGTCGTGGCAAAATTTCTGGACGGCATGCCGCGACGCTTCGAGGTCGCGACGGAGGATGTGCGGCTCTCGGGCGCGCTCATCGAGATCAACGCGTCGATGGCGAACGCGGAGAAGATCGAGCTGCTGACGGTGCGGAAGGAGTAGAGCGCAGCGCAGGCGACCCCGCCTGCTTGCGCTTCGGATGCAGGCGGGACGCCTGCGCTACTCCTCAGCTGTGCACGACGCCGGCTTCCTCGTACACGCCGAGGCGGCGGTAGCGCTCGTAGCGGGTGTCGAGGAGCTTTTCCGTGTCGAGGCCGCGGAGATCGTTGAGGTGCTTGTGCAGGGCGTACTTCAGCGCGGAGATGGCCTGGGCCGGGTCGTTGTGCGCACCGCCCATGGGCTCGGCGATCACCTCGTCCACCACGCCGAGTTTTTCGAGGGTCGCGGCGCTGAGCTTGAGCGCCTCGGCGGCCTTGGACGCGGCCGCGCGGTCCTTCCAGAGGATGGCGGCGCAGCCCTCGGGCGAGATGACGGAGTAGTAGCTGTTTTCGAAGGTGAGGACGCGGTCGGTGACCCCGATGCCGAGGGCTCCGCCGGAGCCGCCTTCGCCCACGACGACGGCGATGCTGGGGACGCGGAGCATGGCCATTTCACGGAGGTTGACCGCGATGGCCTCGGACACGTGGCGGGCCTCGGACTCGATGCCGGGGTAGGCGCCGGGGGTGTCGATGAAAGTGATGACGGGCAGGTGGAAGCGCTCGGCGAGCTTCATCAGGCGCAGGGCCTTGCGGTAGCCCTCGGGCTGGGGCATGCCGAAGTTGCGAAGGATGTTTTCCTTGGTGTCGCGGCCCTTCTGCTGGGCGATGATCATGACGGACTCGCCGTTGAAGAACGCGGTGCCGCCGATGAGGGCGCGGTCGTCGTTGAACTGGCGGTCGCCATGCAGCTCCTGGAAGCCTTCGCAGATGGCATTGATATAATCGAGGGCGTAAGGGCGCTTGGGGTGGCGGGCGATCTGCACGCGCTGCCACGGGGTGAGGTTGGAGTAGATCTCGCGGCGCATCTCGGCGAGTTTCTTGTCCAGCTCGCCGGTCGCGGCGCGGAGATCGAGGTTCTGCTCCAGCGCTTTCTGGTGGAGCGACTCGATCTCGCGGGCGAGGTCGCGGAGGGGCTTTTCAAACTCCAAGGCGTAAGCCAGCTTCTGCATAGGGGTTCAGGTTACGGACCCGGGAGGGACGCTGTCAACGGGCCAGCTTTTACTTGATGCCATCGGCTTGCGTGCCGGGATTTTTGAGCTGTTCGCGCCAGCCGCCGATCTTGGCCTGGGCGCCGAAATGCTCGGCCTTGGCCTTGTCGCCGCGCTCCATCCAGATGCGGGAGAGCGTGGTGTTGATGAAAAGATCGGCCGGGCGCAGGGCATGGGCACGCTCGCCGGCGGCGAGTGCGGCGTCGAGCTGGCGGAGGGAAAAATGGACCTCGGCGAGGGCGTGCCACGCCTCAAAGGACTCCGGCGCGGCGGCGGTGGCGCGCGTGAGTTTTTCGAGCGCGGTGGCGTTGGCCCCGGTCGAATAGTCGTACGTGGCGTCGTCGATCAGGTCCTGGAGTTCGTCAGCGGTCATGCGGTGAAGGAGACAGTGTGCGCCGATGCGGGCAAAAAGAAAGGACGGCCTTTCGGGCCGTCCTTGGACGATGAAAAGAGAAATGAGCGGCTTAGCCGTTCTTGCCGCCGAAGCCGGCCTCGACGCCTAGGGTGATCGTGACGTCATCGCCGAGGAGTTTGCCCAGGATGGCCGGACCATTGACGCCGAAGTCGCTCTTATGGATGACCGTGGTGGCTTCCCAGCCGCTGACGGTCGAGCCGCCCATGCCGGCGCCCGTGCCGAGCAGGGTGACCTTGAGGACGGTGGGCTTGGTCACGCCCTTGATCGTGAGATCACCGGTGACATCGAAGGTGTCGGCGCCGGTCTTGACCCACTTGGTGCTCTTGAAGGTGGCGGTGCCGTATTTGGCGCTGTCGAAGAAATCGGGGCTGAGGAGGTGCGCGTTGCGCTTGTCGTCGCCGGAATTGACCGAGCCGATGGCGACCGTGGCCTCGACACTGTTCTTGGACACGTCAGCGGCGTCGTAGGTGACGGTGCCCGAGAGCTTGGTGAAGGAGCCGGTGAATTTGGAAACAGCGTGCCGGAGGCTGAAGCTCACGGAGGAGTGGACGGGGTCGATCTTGTAGGTGTCGGCCGCGGAAGCGGTGCCGGCAAGACCGAGGATGGCGGTGAGGACGAGGAAGGAGGAGCGGATTTTCATAATAGGATTGGGTTGACGAGAAGAGATGAAAACCGTCCGGCGATTAAATGCAACAAAAAAAGTTACATATAACACTTTCGTCACAAAATCAGCATCGCATCGCCATAGCTGAGGAAGCGGTAGCCACGGGCGAGGGCCTCGGCGTAGATTTCGTGCAGCCACGCGATGCCATCGGTCGAGCCGGGCGCGAGAAACGCGGACACCAGGCAGAGCAGGGTGGAGCGGGGCTGGTGGAAATTGGTGATCAGTGCATCGACGCCGCGGAAGGTCCGCGGCGGATAAATGTAGATGTCCGCCTCGCCGACATACGGCTGGGTGAGCGGAGCGACCTGCCGTGAAAGGAAATCCTCGATGGTGCGGACGCTGGTCGTGCCGACGGCGATACGGCGGCCGGGACAGGGCGGGAAGAGCGCGCGCTGCGTGGCGACGGGCAGCTCGTAAATCTCGCGGTGGATCGGGTGCGCCTCGACGGTGGGCGTCTCGATCGGTTTGAAGGTCCCCAGGCCCACGTGGAGCGTGATATCGGCGGCGAGGACTCCCTGCCGCTGGAGCTGCGCAAGCAGCTCGGGCGTGAAATGCAGGCCGGCCGTGGGCGCGGCAACGGCGACCTGCCGCGCGCGGTCGGCGTAAACGGTCTGGTACCGCTCGAGATCCTTAGCGCGCTGCGCCGCGTGGTCGGCGGGCGGGTCATCGTGCGCGCGCTCGATGTAAGGGGGCAGGGGGACGTCGCCGAGGCGGTTGGCCACGGCGGTGATATCCTCGCCGCGGGCGGTGGTGAACTGGACGAGCGCCGTGCCCTCGTCCTTCGTGATCACGGTGCCGGAGAAGGCTCCGCCGGGATCGGCGAAGACGGCGCCGACGGGCAGTTTCTTACCGGGGCGGAGCAGGCAGTGCCAGCGTTCGGGCGAGTCGGCGGGGCGGAGCAGGAAGCACTCGACGTTGCCGCCGGTGGGCCGGCGCGCATGGAGGCGGGCGGGGAGGACGGCGGCGTTGTTGCGGATCAGGGTGTCGCCGGGCCGGAGAAATTGCGGGAGGTCGGCGAAGGTGTGGTGCGCGATGCGGTGTGCGGCCCGGTCCACGACGAGGAGGCGCGATTGGTCGCGGCGGGCGGCGGGCGTCTGGGCGACCTGCGCGGCAGGGAGGACATAGTCAAAGAGGTCGGTGGCGAGTGGTGTCACGATGGAGGGCGCAAAATGAAGCTTGCGCTTGCCCGAGCGGCGAGTTTCTTCCGCACTTCACACAGACGCCGAACTAGCTCAGTTGGTAGAGCAATGCTTTCGTAAAGCATGGGTCATCGGTTCAAATCCGATGTTCGGCTCCATGTGCCACGCGCGGGGGATCCCCCGGCGTTCAACCCGGTACGGGCGCGAAGGTCTGCTCGATGGCCTCGTTGAGCTGCTTTTCGTTGAAAGGTTTGGCGAGCACGGTGCGGGCGCCGATCATCTTGGCCATCCGCAGGCAGTCGTGGCTCGACATCAGGTTGCCGCCGCCGGAGATGGCCATGATGCGCAGGTCCGGGCGGAGTTTCTTGGCCGCGGAGATGATCTCGATGCCATCCATGTCGGGCATGATGATGTCGGTGATCATCAGGTCGAACGCATGGTCGCCGAGGCCGATCAGCTGGAGCGCGGCCTTGCCGGTGGCGGCGGTGGTGACCTTGTGGCCATTGTGCTGGAGAATGGCACCCAAAAGATCGCGAATGCTCTCCTCATCGTCGATCACGAGTACGGCAAGGGCGTTCATAGGCGCAACACAGCGGTCTTTTCTGACAAACACAAGCCCGCGCACAGGGTAGTTATACGGATATGCGGTCAGGTTAAACCCTTATGCCCAATGCCCCCATCCTGAACGTCACGCGATCAACCCGGCTTCCCGGAAGCTGTAGTAGCCGAGGCCCCGCGGATCGGCCCCGGTCCGGCCCACGATCACGTGGTCGATGAGCTGGATGTCGATGGTCTTGGCGGCCTCGCTCAGCTGGCGGGTGATCTGGATGTCGGCTGAGCTCGGGGTGGGATCGCCGCTGGGGTGATTGTGGGCGCAGACCACGGCGGAGGCGGCCTCGCGGATAGCCTCGCGAAACACCTCGCGCGGATGGGCGAGGACGGAGCTCGCCGTGCCCGAGGTGATCTCGACGCGGCGGAGCAGCCGGTTTTTCCGGTTGAGGCAGAGCACCCAGAATTTCTCCACCTCGAGGCCGTGCGCGACGGACTGGATGTGCGCGGCCACGAGCTGCGCGTTGTTGAGCAACGGGGATTCGCCGGCCTGCTGGCCGACCACGCGCTTCGCGATCTCCATCACGGTGAGGAGCTGCAGGGCCTTCACATGGCCGATGCCCTTGAGCCGGCGGTAGTCGGCCTCCTTCCAACTGATCAGGCCCGCGAGGGAGCCGGCCTCGGCGATGAGGCGCGTGGCGAGGGTCATCACGTCGTGGCCCTTGGTGCCGCTGCGCAGGAGCATGGCGACGAGCTCGGTGTCGCTGAGCGCGCCGGGACCGTGGCGTTCGAGGCGCTCCTGCGGCCGTTCGCCGCTGGGAATTTCCCGCAGCCGGTTCACGGCGGAATATTCGGGCGAATGATCCATGGGATTGTTTTTGATGCGCGTTTCCAAACCTGCCAATCCTGTTCCTCACTTTATGAATACACTCCGTGTCCTGGTCTGGGGCGAAAACGTCCACGAGCATCTCAACCCCAAGGTCCACGCCGTTTATCCCAACGGCATGCACAACACCATCGCGGAGGGTCTGCGCGGCCTGCTGCCCGATGCGAAGGTCGAGACGGCCACGCTGCAGGAGCAGGACCACGGCCTCTCGGTCGAGCGCCTCGCGCAGACGGATGTGCTGACGTGGTGGGGCCACCGGGCGCACGCCGAGGTGAACGACGCGATCGTGGACCGCGTGCAGAAGCGCGTGCTCGAGGGCATGGGCCTGATCGTGCTCCACTCGGGGCACTATTCGAAGATATTCAAGCGCATGCTCGGCACGACCTGCTCGCTGACCTGGCGCGAGGCCGACGAGAAGGAGCGCCTCTGGGTCTGCAACCCAGGCCACCCGATCGCGCGCGGTCTCGGCGCCTATTTCGAGCTGCCGCAGGAGGAGATGTACGGCGAGCCCTTCGCCATCCCGGCGCCGGATGAGCAGGTGTTCATCTCGTGGTTCGAGGGCGGCGAGGTCTTTCGCAGCGGCTGCTGCTGGAACCGCGGCAACGGCAAGATCTTCTACTTCCGTCCGGGCCACGAGACGTATCCGACCTACTACGACGCCAATGTCCGCCGCGTGATCGCCAACGCCGTGCAGTGGGCCGCGCCGCAGGGCCAGTGGATCGACTCGTGCCCCAACGCGAAGAATCCGCCGGAGCCGATCAAGCCGAAGAAGTGAGGCACAAAAAAAGGCGCGTTGAAAAACGCGCCTTTTTTATCGGGTGAATCCCGCGCTCAGAAGCGCTTGATGTAGCCGTTGCGGCGGAGGCGCTCGAGCCAGCGCTCTTCGCTCACGCGGGCCATCTGGCCGATGAGGATGCGCTCGATGTCGTCGCGCACCTCGGAGAGGGGCTGGATGCCGGCGTACTTGCGCTCCTCGACGAAGAGGAGGAAGCAGCCCTCGGGGAGGATGATGGGCTGGCTGATCTCGCCGGCCTTGAGGGCGAAGAGCGGGTCGCTGAACTCGGGCTTCAGGTCGGAGCGCTTCATGTTGCCCCAGTCGCCGCCCTTGGCGCGGCGGGAGTCCTGGCTGTATTCCTTGGCGAGGTCGGCGAACTTCTCCCCGCGCTTGAAGCGGCCGATGACTTCCTCGGCCTTGGTGCGGAGGGAGACGTCGGACTCGCCGTTGGTGCGGGTGAACTGGATGAGGCGCAGGTGGACGCTGTCCTCCTGGTTGAAGCGCTCCTTGTTCTCCTTGTAAAAGGTCTCGATGCGGACGGGGCTGACGAGGCTCTGGGACTTGCGCTGCTGGTGGCGCATGTAGTTCTCGATGATGTCCTCCTCCACTTCCCGGCGGTACTCGCGGAGGGTCATGCCGCGGGAGCGCAGGTAGGCGAGGAACTTCGAGCGGTCGCCCTCGAACTGCTCGGAGAGGGTCGAGGCGATCTGATTGTCGATGAAGCTCTCGGGGATGTGTTTCTTGTCGTCCTTGCGGAACTCCTTAACGATCAGGACCTTGTCGATGAGGTTCTGGATGACGTCGTCCTGCAGGGCCTCGAGGCGCTCGTTGAACTCCTTCTCATTGCGGGAGCTCTTCTGAAGCTCGGGGATGAGGGGTTGGATGGCGTGGCGGACGTCATCGACGGTGATCACCTTGTCCTCGACGATGGCGGCGACACCGTTGGCGAAGCGGAAGTTGAGGCCGTCGGACGACGGGGCGCTCTGTTGGCCCCGGGCCGCTACCACGGCGAGCCCCAAGGCGAGAATAACAGAGAGAAAGCGGCGACCGGGCGTCAACGTCATGGAGTGGGCAAGTTGTTCAGAAAAGAGATGATTTCCCTCAAGCGTAGAAGGGGGCGGGGGGCGGTCAACCTTGGAAACCGGGTGCCAACCTGCACCCAGTCGTCGCGGCGACCGCTGCTCCGGAGACATTTGAGGCGGCTGGACTCAGTTTCGACGGAGAGGATGCCCTTTTGTTCCGCCCGGATGCGGATTTCGGTGATGAGGAGCAGGGCCTTCACCTCGTTGCCAAACTTGCCAAAGCGGTCGGTCAGGTCGGCCTCGATCTCCTTCAGCCGGGCTAAGGAGTCGGCCATGGCCAGTTTACGGTAGAAATCGATGCGCAGGCGGGTCTCGGCCAGGTAGCTGGCCGGGATGCGGGCCTGGATGCGCTCGACCTCGACGGCGGCGCTGGCGTTGTCCTCGGCGTCCTTGATCGCGGTGTAGCTGTCCTCATGCCGGCCGCGGGTGGGGGCACCCTCGGCACCGTGGCCCTCGCCGACGAAGACGAAGTCGAGCTTCACGCTGGCGCGGATGGCAGCGGCGGTCTTCTCGCCCTTCAGGCGCGCGACGGACTGGCGGAGCAACTGGCAGTACAGCTCGAAACCCACGCCCACGATGTGGCCGCTCTGCTCGGCGCCGAGGAGGTTGCCCGCGCCGCGCAGCTCCAGGTCGCGCATGGCGATGCGGAAGCCGGCGCCGAGCTGGTTGTGCTGGCGCATCGCGGCGAGGCGCTGGCGGGCGACCTCCAGCAGGCGGCTGTGGCGGTGCAGGAGCAGGTAGGCGTACGCCTGATGCTTGAAGCGCCCGACGCGCCCGCGGAGCTGGTACAGCTGCGAAAGGCCGAAGCGGTCCGCGCCTTCGATGATGATCGTGTTGCAGTTGGGGATATCGAGGCCGCTCTCGATGATCGTGGTGCAGACGAGCACCTTGTAGGTGCCGGCGACGAAGTCGGTCATCACCTTCTCCAACTCCTCCGGCTCCATCTGTCCGTGGCCGACCCCGATCTCGTGGCCGGGCACGAGTTCGCGCAGGCGCGCGGCGACGAGGTCGATCGTCTGGATGCGGTTGTGCAGGTAAAAGACCTGTCCGCCGCGCCGCAGCTCGTGGTGGATGGCGTCGGCGACGACCTTCTCGTCGTAGGTCTTGACGATGGTCTGGATCGGATGGCGGTTGGTCGGCGGCGTCTCGATCACGCTGAGATCGCGTGCGCCGGTGAGGGCCATGTAAAGCGTGCGCGGGATGGGCGTGGCGCTCATGGAGAGCACATCGACCGTCTCACGCATCTTCTTGAACGCTTCCTTGTGCTTCACGCCGAAGCGCTGCTCCTCGTCGATCACGACGAGGCCAAGCTCGCGGAACACGACGTCGCGTTGCAGCAGGCGGTGCGTGCCGATGAGGATATCGACCTGCCCCGCGGTGGTGGCGGCGAGGATTTTCTTCTGCTCCGCCTTGGTGCGAAAGCGGCTGACCATCTCGATCGCGACCGGGTAGCCCGCCATGCGCTCGCGGAAGGTGTTGAGGTGCTGCTGCGCGAGGACGGTGGTGGGAACGAGGAGCGCGACCTGCCGGCCACCCTGCACGGCCTTGAACGCGGCGCGGATCGCCACCTCGGTCTTGCCGAAGCCGACGTCGCCGCAGACGAGGCGGTCCATCGGGCGCTTTTTCTCCATGTCGGCCTTGGCGTCCTCGATGGCCTTGAGCTGGTCGCGCGTCTCGGTGAAGGGGAACGAGGCCTCGAACTCCTTTTGCCACGCCGTGTCGGACGGAAACGCGAAGCCCGGCTGCGCCTCGCGCGAGGCGTGGATGCGCAGCAGCTCCGCCGCGAGGTCGATCGTGGCGCGCTCGGCGGCCTGCCGGGCCTTTTCCCAGCGGCCGGAGCCGATGCGGCCGAGCTGGGGCTTGGCCTTGCTGAGGCCGACGTAGCGGCTGATCAGATGCGACTCCTGCAACGGCACGTGGAGCGTGACGTGATCGTCGAACTCCAAGGAAATAACCTCACGGATGCCCTGGGCGGTATCGAGTTTTGTGAGACCGCGGTAGAGCGCGATGCCGTGCTGGAGATGGACGACGAAATCGCCCTCCACCAACTCCGAGAAATCGAGCAGCTGGTCGATCTGTGCACGGGTCGCGACGGCCCGGGTGCTGCCCGAGGGCCGGCGGGCGCGCTGGCGGCCGAAGATCTCGGTCTCGGTGACAACGACGACGCCTGTGAGCGCGGCGCCCTTGGCCTTGGCTTCGGGGGTGACGAGGTGGCGCGCGGCGGCCTCCTCGCGGAACGTGATGCGGAAACCTTCGTTGAGCGCGCCGCGCAGGAAGACGGGCTTGGTGGCCTTGAGCTTCGCGTCCTCCGCGAGGAGTTCGCGCACGCGCGCTTCCTCGCCCTCCTTGGACACGACAAAGAGGACGGCGTAGCCTTCACCCCGCCACGCGGCGACTTGGCGGAGAAAACGATGACGCGCTTCCTCCTCAACCTGCAGGCGCTCCTGCGCGACGAGCGAGTCGGCGGGGTAGGTGCGGTGGTGCGCTAGGCTCTCGGTGTCCCACGTCACGTCGCCGGAAGGGTTCTCGAACAGCGCACTGGCCTCATCGAGGTCGCTGACCCCATTGAGCGCAGCGCAGCGCTGGAGCAGCGGCGTGAGACCGTCGAAGCCCTCGCGGGCAAAGGCGCTGAACTCCTCGTCGAGCGACGCGGGCTCGACCAGCAGGAGCTGCGTGGCGGCGGGGAGGTAGTCGGCGATGCCGGTCTTGGAGGACTCGAGTTTGACGCGCGGCGACGCCGAAAGCGTGATGGTATTGACGCTCGCGCCGGAGCGCTGGGAAACGGGATCGAACTCGCGGATTTCCTCGAGCGTGTCGCCGAAGAAATCGAGCCGGTACGGCTGGTTGGCCGTGATCGGATAGACGTCGATGATGCCGCCGCGGATCGCGTAGTGGCCGGGTGCCTCGCACACCGCCTCGGAGTCGTAGTCGAGCTGCTGGAGCTGTTCGAGGAGGGCTTGGAACGGCTGCGTCTGACCCTTTTCCAAGGTGATCTCGCGCGTGGCAAATTCCTCCAGCGCTGGGACCGGCTGGAGCAGTGCGGCGGGCGTGGTGACGACGAGGAGCGAGTCGGGCGTGCGCTCGGCGCGGCGCAGGGCGCGCAGCCGCGAGAGGACGGTGAGCCGGTCGCTCGATGCGGCGAAGGCCTCGCGCATGTCGCGGTTGTCGGGCATCGACTCGGGGAAGATGAGCGTGGTCGAAGGCCGCGGCACGGCGGCGGAGCGGGAGAAAAACGCGACGTCCTCCGCGAGCTGTTCGGCGGCGCGCAGATCCTCCGTGACGATCAGCCAGACCGGGGCCGGCTGCGCGAGGGCAAGCTCGGCGATGACCGCGCCGCGCGCAGGCGGGCAGACACCGGTGAGCTTGATGCGCGTGGAGACGGGGACGGCCATGACGACGGGGAAGGGAGGAAGGAACGCCGCAGCCCGTCGGCGTCAAGCCGCAGGCTCAGACGTGGGCCAGGCCGGCGCGGGCGGCGGCCTCTTCGGCGAGTTTCTTGGAGGTGCCGCGGCCGCGGCCGAGTTCGCGGTCGAAGAGGTAAACGGCGCACTCGTATTCGCGGGCGTGATCTTCGCCGGCGATGGCGACGAGCTCGTAGCGGAGGGCGTTGTTGCCGTGCACGGGCTGGACGATCTCCTGCAGGCGGCCCTTGGGGTTGTCCTCCGCCTCGTGGGCGCCGAGGCGGGCGGCGAGGTCGCCGTAGATCGCGAGCACGAGGCGGCGGGTCGTGATGAAATCGCTGTCGAGGTAAAGCGCGCCGATGATGGCCTCAAAGGCGTCGCCGAGGGCGGAGGTGCGGCTGCGGCCGCCGGTCTTTTCCTCGCTGCGGCCGAGGCGCAGGCACTGGTCGGCGCCGATCTCGCGGGCGAGGCCGGCGAGAAACGTGCGGTTGACCAGCAGGGAGCGGCGCTTGCTGAGCGGGCCCTCGCGCTCCTCCGGGAAAAGCTGGTAGAGCGCCTCGGAGAGCAGGATCTGGAGGACGGCGTCGCCGAGAAATTCGAGGCGCTGGTTGTTCTCCGCGTCGGGGTTGTCGGCCGAAAAGGACGTGTGCGTGAGCGCGCACACGAGCAGCGCGGGATCGCGGAAGGTGTGGCCGAGGCGCGCCTGGAGCTGGACGAAGGCGTCGTTCACGAGCTGGCGCTGGAGTAGCGGCGGAGGCCGCGGTGGAAGACCCAGGTGGCGAGGCCGAACCACGCGATGGCCATGCCCACGACCCAGAGCGCGAGCCGCCAGTCGAGGCCGTGGATCAGCGCGCTGGCCGGCACATTGCTCACGACGACCATCGGGAGGGCCCAGACGAAGACGAGGTTGGCCACGCCGTAGGCGATGCCGCGGAAGGCCTCGCGCGGGAGCCGGGAAAATTCGCTGAGCGTGAAGTAGCTGCCCTCGATGCCCTGCGCACTCGTGACCCAGAACGCGGCGGCGATGCAGAGCACTAGGACGCTGTAATGGATGACGACGCCGCAGACCACGAGGACGGCGTAGATCGCGAGGTCGAGCGGACCCGGGTGCAGGTGGAGCTGCGCGGCGGAGTAGATCACGAGCGCGAGCGCCACGATGGAGTTGGCGAGGCTGTCGGCGTCGATCTTCCGCGTGGTGGCCATGAACATGACGTTGCCCGGCTGCGCGAGGAAGAAGTCGAAGTTGCCCGTGCGGATGTTGCGCCCCATCTCGAAGATGCTGCTCCAGAAGAAGCCCATCAAGAACCGCTGGATGAGCATCGAGGTGCCCACGAGCAGCATCATCTCGTACTTGGTCCACCCGGCGAGGGACTGCGTGTGGTCGTAGATGACGGAGACCATCAGGACATTCACCGTCATCCAAAACAGCTCGACCATCGACCAGATGAAGAAGTCGCCGCGAAACATCAGCGTCCGCACGATGGAGTAGCGGGCGGAAGTCAGCCAGATGCGGATGTAATGTGAGATACCCATGGGGCGATTTTCGATTTCGGATACCGGATTGCGGAGGGTAGGTGGTTGGATGGGCGGGGTCGGAGAAGAATGGCGGGCTTGATAAATCCGAAATCGAAAATCCGAAATCCGCAATGGGCTCAGCCTCCGACGGCGGTGTGGAGCCGCAGGCCGCGGTGCCAGAGGAAGCGGCCGGTCAGCAAAATGATCACGACCCAGAAGAGCTGAATCTGCAGCATGGGCACGATAAGCGCGGGATCGCTGATGCGACCGGTCAGCAGCGCGACGGGAAAATACATCTGATAGAAATAAGGCAGGCCGGCGGAAATGTCGAAGAAGGTCCGGGGCAGCAGATCGAGCGGGAAGATCTGGCCGCCAAGCAGCGACTCCAGCGCCATCGAGAGGATGACGAAGCCCTGGATCTCCAAAAACCAGAAGCTCAGCATGCCGAAGATGTACGCGATGCCGAACTGGATCAGGGCCGACATCATGAGCGCGGGGACCACGGCGGCATAGCGCCATGCGTCGAAGGACAGCGCGAGGTGCTGGTGCAGCAGCGGATAGAGCACGACCAGCGGCACGAGGATAAGCAGGCCGGTGACGAGGCGGGCCGAGAGGTAGATGCTGAAGCGGTAGGCGAAGTAGTTCACCGGCTTCAGGAGGAACTGGTTGATGAGCCCGTTGCGGATTTCCTCGCTGATCTGGTAGTCCTCGTTGAAGGCGCCGATCATGAACTGCACGACGATCAGCGCGACGAAGTAGGTGAACGTCTGCGCAAACGAAAAGCCGGCGACCTGGCCCTGCGACCCGTAAACCGCGCTCCACAGGATGAAGACCACGATCAGGTGGAAGAACGAGAAGAAGCCGCGGATACCGAAGTTGACGCGGTAGACGAGGTTGCTCTGCAGGCCGATGAGGAAGGCCTGCCCGTACTTGGTGAGCGAGGCGAACATCAGGGCGTGGCCAGGTCGAAGCGCTTGATGACTTCCTTGGCGAGCTGGCGGTAGGCGGTGGCGCCGGGATTCAGGTTATCGTAGGCGAAGATGGTCTTGCCGAAGCTGGGCGCTTCGCTGAGGCGGACCGTGCGCGGGATGACGCTCTCAAAGACCTTGTCGGGCAGGTGATTCTTCACCTCCTGCACAACCTGGCGGGAGAGATTGGTGCGCAGGTCGAACATGGTCATGACGACGCCGCCCAGCTCGAGGCCGTCGTTGACGTGGGCGGCCTTGAGGCGGTCCACGTTGCGCAGGATCTGGCCGAGACCCTCGAGGGCGAGGTACTCGCACTGGAGCGCGATGAGCAGGTAGTCGGCGGCGGCGAGGCTGTTCATCGAAAGCATGCCGAGGGCCGGGGGGCAGTCGATGATGATGGCGCGGAAACTGCCACTCTCGCGGATGGGCGCGAGCACGCCCTTGAGCTTCGCGAGGTAGTTCTCCGTCTGGGCGAGCTCGATCTCGGCGGCGGCGAGGTCCTCCTCGCTGGGGATGAGGGCGAGGCCCTCGATGCTGGTGGGCGTGAGCATCTCGGCGGCGGTGCCCTCGTCGCGGAGGGGGCCGTAGAGGCTCTTGCCGGCGACCTTCTCGACGCCGACGGCGCTGGTGGCGTTGGCCTGCGGATCGAGATCGATCAGGAGCGTGGGGATTTTCTGCTCGGCAAGGGCCGCAGCAAGGTTGACGGCAGTGGTGGTTTTGCCGACGCCGCCCTTTTGGTTGGCAATGGTGAAGACAGTGCAGGCCATGTGGAACCGGGTGAGTAAGCCCTAAACCCGCTCGGCGGCAAGCGCGCCTTGCGGATGGTGGCGTTGACCGGGGCGAAGACGGACGCTTGGATGGACTGGCCATGCCGAACCTGTACATCATCGCCGGGCCCAATGGAGCTGGGAAGACGACGTATGTGCGCGATTTCCTGGAGCAGGAGATGCGCTGTCAGGAGTTCGTTAACGCCGACCTGATTGCGGCCGGATTGTCGCCATTTGCGGCCGAAGGGGCGACGGTCGCCGCCGGGAGAATCATGTTAAAACGGTTGCGAGAACTCGCGTCGAAGCGCGTGGATTTTTCCTTTGAGACAACCCTTTCAGGACGGTCCTATGCGTCGCTGCTCAAGGAATGGCGTGCGGCGGGCTATCGCGTCCGCTTGGACTTCCTTTGGGTGCCAGACCTCGGGATCGCGCAGCGGCGGGTGCAGCAACGGGTCGCGAAGGGTGGCCACAATATACCTGATGAGGTTCAGGTTCGGCGCTATTATCTCGGGATTCGGAATCTCGCCGAAATGTATCGTCCGCTGGTGGACTGGTGGCGGCTTTTTGACAACACCGGGCAAGGGCCGCACCTGATTGCGCAGGAGAAGGCTGGCCGGTTCGAGGTGGCTGATGCGGGTCGCCTTGCGTTGATTGAGAAATCGGCCAACGTGAGATTCATGCCGGATACACCTGCAGAGCAGCTTGAGGAACCAGCAGGCATAACGTTTGAAGAGGAAACCCGTGGCGCGATGCGGGCGATGCGTCGGGCTTATGCCCGGGTCGTGCTGGAGAACAAGGCGTGGGGGATGCCGGTGATTCAGTGGCGGGAAGGCCGTGGCGTGGTGGAGGTGCCGGCGGAGCAACTGGAGCCGTTGGCGCGACGCATTCTGGAAGTAAACGGAGAACCGTTGCCAGAGGAAGAAGAGCGGGCGCTGCTGGCGAACCTCACGGTGTGAGGGCCGCCATGCCGCTGATCACCGAACGGGTTCTACAGGCACGGGCGGGGCCATAGCCGATTTTCAGCGGATGCCCATCACTCGCATGACGCGCTGGGACTTGGGGTCGTAGATAACAACACAGCATTTGCCGCAGGAGTCTCCCCTCCAAGATGGATCGGGATCGTGGCTCTGATGAACCAGATGGAAGTGTAGATTGGAATCAGGGCGCGAAATCTCTGCGAAGTACTCCGCCGGCTTCATGCCTTCCTTCGTGACCGCGGTGATTACGGCCTGAACCGCTGGCTGGAACTCTTTCGGGAAGTCGGCGACTTCGTTCAATCGCGGTGGCTTGCCCGGCTGGGCCGCAATGGCTGATTTTTCGGCGAGCCGCTGATTGTATCCGCGCTCGCCAAAATAATCAGGGTTCCTTCGGAAAGACTGCACCAACTCCGCCACCGTGATGTTTGCAATGATGCATCCTCCGGGTGCCACCGCTAGCGGGGTTTGATCGTTGTTGAGCGAATCGACTGATATCTGCTCGAACTGTTTGTCTCCGCCCAAGATCAGGTAAGCGGCCATGATTTTCACCACGGGGCTCTTATCATTGAGCATGAGCACCACGTCGCCTTCGCTGGCCCTTTCTCGGAAATATGGAATCAGCAGGAAAAATTCACCGGGAGCACCCCTCAGGCCGACGGAGGAACCGCCAATGAAGGCGACAGGCTGCTTGGATTCACCTGAAAAATACGCAGTGCTGGTGCTGTGCCGCAACTGTTCGAGCACATAAAGCAAGGTCGGCGAATACCCGGTGGCTTTGGCGATGGAACTCGGGCCGCACAGGAGCAGGAGGAAGAAAGCGATGAATCTCATCATGTGAAGACGAATGGGGCGCCTAATTCTTAGGAATGAGAAATCCATGGCGTTGAGCGCAACGATTAAAAAAGGCGGCCCGAGTCGGGCCGCCTTTTAAAACGAAAACGGTGGTTTCGCTTACTCGCCGACGAGGTGTTCGATTTCCTCGCGGGTAAGGGTCTGCATGTCGATTTCCTTCTTGATCGCGCCGAGGCTGATCAGGCACTCGGTGAAGAGCTCGCGGGTGCGGAGTTCGAGGGCCTTGGCGTCGAGGTTCGTCATGATCTCGAGGATGTGCGTGCCTTTGCGGACGTGGGTGCGTTCGTCGGCGCGGATGTAGTCGGAGATGTGGCGGAGGAGCTCATCGTTGCGCGCGGCGGCGGTGTCGATGAGGTCGTTGATCGTCTTGAGGACGCCGACTTCGCCGAAGAGGTTGATCTCGGCCATGGCGAACGCGGGGTCCATCGGGCCGCGGCAGGTGGAGCTGGTGAGGCGGTTGCGCAGCTCGTAGGGGTCGTAGCCGGCGGCGAGCATGGCGCGGTGGCCGATCTCGGTGTGGCGGGCCTCGTCCCACGTCACGCGGGCGAGGTCGTACTCGGCGTCGAAGTCCTTGAAGCGAATGTCCCAGCAGAAGGTGCCGAAGGCCTCGATGGCGTCCACCTCGTCGCGCTGCGTGCGGATGAAGCGGAGGCGGACGGCCTCATAGGAATCCTTGTCGAAGCGCTTGGCGGCGTCGGCGGCATCGTAGTCGCCGGTGTGCTTGAAGGTGTCGAAGCGGGAGTCGCGCATGGGGACGGTGCTGCGCACGTAGGGCTTGGCGTCGATGCGGAGCGGGGTGGGGGCCTCGCCGCGGGGATCGGCCCCGGTGATGCCGCCGATGGAGGCGAGGAGGCGCGAGAGGTGCCAGCGCCAGGCGGAGAGCTTGGCTTCCTCGATGCCGCCGGCGACGTAGGCCTCGATCGCGGCGTCGGCCCACGCGAGCATGGGCTCGTAGTCGGTGAGGATGCGGCGGAGGCAGCGGATGGTGGGGACGTCGGTCACCTGGTCCGTATCATCGATGTGGTGACGATAGGTGGTGGCGATGGCCTTGCCGACGACCTGGTGCACGCCGACGAGGAGTTCGGCGGGGGATTCGGCGCTGAGCATCTCGTCGATGAAGCGGTCGATCTCGGGGTCGCGGTGGGCGTCGATGACCTTGGGGCGGTACTCCTGCTCGGTGAGGCGTTCGCGGAGGAAGCGGGCGGCGTCGGCGTGCCAGAAGATGTGGCGGCCGGTCTCGAGCTTCACCTCGTAGTCGGGGATGGTGAGCGTCCAGGAGCCGAGGGCGTGCATGAGGCGGCGCTCGAAGTAGAAGAAGCGGAGGAGGCGGCGGCTGTTCTCCTTGACCGTGAACTTGCCGCCGAGCTGGCGGCGGTCGACCGGGAAGCGGTAGGGGTACTTGGCGCGGCGCTCGGCGGCGGCCTCGCGCTGGCCGGCGAGGCTCTGGGCGGCAATGATGGTCTTGTCGGCGGGGGCGCCGGTGTTGTCTTCGGGGTGTTTCATGGGAGGGGAGGAGGTGCGAGTGTAGCGGAACGCGGCGGCGGGGGCGTTCAGATTTTTGGGGGAAATGTACAGAATATTAACGCCGGCGGAAAATTATGACGGTCCGGAGTTTTGTCCGATTGTGTTCGATTGTGTTCGATTGCGGGTTTGCTCACCCCTTGACGGCACCGCTGGTCAGACCGGAGATAAACTCCTTTTGGAGAAGGAGGAAGAGCAGCATGACCGGCGCGATGGAGACCAGGGTGCCGGCGGACATGAGGTTGTACTCGCCGCCGTAGAGACCCTTGAGGCCGAAGATCGCGACGGAGAGCGGATGGCGCTCGGGCGACTGGAGCACGATCTGCGGCGTGATGAAATTGTTCCACGTGGCGATGAACATGATGATGAGGTAGGCGCTCATCATCGGGCGTACGATGGGGAGGACGATCTGGAAGAAGATGCGCACCTCGCCCGCGCCGTCGATGCGGGCGGACTCGAGGAGTTCGTTGGGCAGGCTGTTGAGCATGGCCTGCCGGAAGAGGTAGAGGCCGAAGGCCGGGGCCACGGCGGGGATGATCATGCCCGCGTAGGTGTCGACCAGACCGAGGTGGTAGAGCGTCTCAAAGCCGGGGCTCAACAGGAGCGAGGCGGGCAGCACCACGGTGCTGAGGATGGCGGTGGTGAGCGCGGCGCGGCCGCGGAAGTGGAACTTGGCGAGGGCGTACCCACCGGCGGCGCAGAGGATCGTCGCGAGCACGCTGATCACGGAGGAGAGGAAGATCGAGTTGAGCAGCGAGCGGGCGAGGGGGAATTCGGTGAAGAGCCGGATGAACTGCTTCACCGTGAGGCGATCCCAGGCGACGCCGAGAAAACCGTCGCCATGCGGGAGGAACTGCGAGGTGAAGAAGTCGGAGTTAATCTTCACCGAGGAGCAGGCCATCCAGAGGAAGGGCATGAGCGTGATCGCGGCCAAGGCCGTGAGCACGACGTAGAGCAGGACGCGGCCGAGGCGGCCGGTGAGATTTTTGGGCCGGTCGCTCATAGCTCCTCCTTTTTGATGAGGCGGCGCTGCAGGAGCGCGAAGCCGACGAGGAAGAGCGTGAGCACCCAGCCGACGGCGCTCGCGTAACCGAGGTCGCCGCTGAGGAAGCCAGTGCGGTAAAGGTAGGTCACGACGGTGAGGGCGCGATTTTCCGGACCCGAGCCAAAGGTGTCGTCATAGAGCAGGAACGGCAGTTCGAAGAGCTGGAAGCTGCCCGTGATCACGAGCAGCACGATGATGTTGAGGACCGGGCGGATCTCCGGGAGGACGACGTGGCGGAAACGCTGCCAGGGGCCGGCGCCGTCGATGCTCGCGGCGTCCATGAGCTCGGCGGGCACGTTTTGCAGCGCGGCGAGGAAGTAGATCATATAAAACCCCGCGGCCAGCCAGAGCGAGGCGCCGACGATCGAAGTCATCACGTATTGCTCGCGCCACGCGAAGTCGGGATCCCACATGGGGAAGATCGAGTGCAGCGAGGCGTTGACGAGGCCGGTGCGTTTCTGAAGCAGCAGCGAGAAGATGATGGCGACGAAGCTGAGGCCGACGATGCTCGGGGAAAAGAACGCGAGACGGAAGAAGCGCTTGCCGCGGAGGTCGGGACGGTTAAGCAGCAGGGCGAGGCCGAGGGCGGCGGGAATCTGCGTGACGAGGGCGAGCGCAGTGAACAGCAGCGTGTTGCTCACCGCGGACCAAAACATCGGGTCGCCGAGGATAAAGCGGAAATTGTGCGTGCCGACGAAGAGGGTGTGCCGGGCGCCGTAGCTCTGCTCGAAGGAAAGAATGAGGGAGCGGAAAAGCGGCCACGCCATGAAGGTGCCGAAGATGAGCAGATACGGCGCGAGGAAGAGCCACGGCGTGGTGGCGGGGTAGGAGCGGCCGGACTTCATGGGTGGCGGTTTTCCTTCAGAAAGAGATTGTTGCTCATGAGGCGCTGGACGTTGGCCTGCGCGGTGTCGAGCACCCGGCGGGCGATGGGCTCGACGGCGGCCGGATCGGTGAGGCCCTGGTCATCGACGGCGCGGCAGACGGTGACCATGGCGGCGTTGAAGGCGTCGCCGGCCTGGAGGTAGTAGGGCGAAGGCACGCGGAGCGGGACATCGGCGGCGAGATTGAGGTAGAGCCGGCCGACGTGCTGGCCGCAGTAATACGGATCGGGCTCGTCGTAGCAGGGGAGCGACCAGTTGGACTTGATGGGGCTGACGATGCCGAAGGTCCGGTAGAGCCGCTCGGCGGTCTCCGGGGCGAGATAGACCTTTTTGGCAAAATCCCACGCGGCCTCGCGGTGGGGCGAGACCTTGGTGAGGCCAAGCATCGTGCCGCCAAACACCGAGGTGCGGCGCCCGCCGCGGGTAAACGCAGGCAGGGGCATCAGCTTGAATTTTCCGGCCATGTTGGGCAGGGCGGTGCGCGTGGCGCCAGCGGCCCAATCGGGCCAGATGAACCCCACGGCGTAGCCCTCGGCGGCGAGGCGCATGGCGGAGGGACCGGCGACGTTGATCTCGGCCGTCATGCGGTTGGGCCCCGCGCACCAGACGGCCATCTGGGCCACGATGCGGATGTTGATCTCGGAGTTGAGCGTGGGGCTGCCGTCGGGGGCGATGAGGCCGCCGCCAGCCTGCAGCAAAAGCACCTCGTGGATGCCGAGCGAGGTCGGGGCGAGGTTGAGGAGATAGCTGTCGGGGCGGCCGTCGCCGTCGCGATCCACCATGAGCGGACGCATCACGCGGAAATAGTCGTCCCACGTCTCGATCTTGGTGACGTCGATGCCGGCGGCCTCGACGAGGTCGGCGCGGTAGCCGAGCATCACGGGGTGGACATCGTGCGGGAGGCCGTACACGCGGCCGCGAAACGTCCACGGGCTGAGCGAGGGGGCGTTGATTTTTTCGCGCAGGTGCTCGCGGTCCATGAGGTCCGTGAGATCGACGAGCCCGATGTCGTCACTCGGGCCGGCGAAGACCTGGCCGATGGAGGAGCGCTCGATCTCGACGAGATCCGCGACCGGAGTGCCCGAGTAAAAACCGGAGAGCAAACGCGTGTTGAGCGCAGTGGGGTTGAGGGTGCTGACGCGGACGGGCAGGTTGGGGTGGGTCGCGTTCCATTTGACGGCGACACTGCTGGCCACGGCGGCGTGCTCGCGGACCCACGTCCAGTACTGCATGCCATCGCGCGGCGCCTCCGGGAGCAGACAGACGAGAATGGACGAGACGACGGCCAACAGCACGACGATCCAGACTCCGGGGGAAAACAGGCGCAGCATCGGGGCGGGGGTGCGGTGGGTTGGGGTGGAAACGCCACGGTGCGAAGCAAAGCGCGCGCCGAAAAGCCAAATCGCGCGGAATAATCGGCGAGAAATTTGGAGGCGCGGGCCGGAATTGAACCGGCGCATAGAGGTTTTGCAGACCTCGGCCTTACCACTTGGCTACCGCGCCCTGACTCCAAATTACTGTTCCCCTTGGAACAAGGGGTCAGTTACTAGGCGCACGCTCCAGTTTTCGGCAAGGGAAAATTACGAACCGGGCTTTCAGGCTTGGTGCAGTTTTCTCTCCAGCCGGTTCATCGTCGCGGCGAAAGCCTGCTCCAAATTGATACCATGGAGATCGGCGAGGACGAGGACGGACCAGAGGCAGTCGGCGAGCTCGTGGGCGAGGGCGGCGTCGAGGTCCGGCTTGCCGGTGGGGGCAGGGCGGAGGCCTTGCTTGGCCATGACGAGTTTCATTAGGTCGCCCACGTCGCCGGCGAAGCCTTGGGCGAACTCGGCGGCGGTCCATGGCCGGCGGCCATCGCGGCGGGCCTGTTCATCGTAAAGCTGACGGATGGTCTGGGCGCGGGCGGCGAAGTCGGAGAGTTGCATGGCACCGGAATGCCTGCTCACGGTCACGGGCGTCGTCAAGCGACGCCCCTACGATGAAGGCGGGTGGGACCGCCCGCGGTCCTTGAGATTACCGGGTGCCGCAGCCGATCACGCCGACGAGGACGCCTTGCAGCGTGAGGCTTTCGAGGGGGATGAGGTCGCGGTAGCGCGGGTTCTCGGCGCGGAGGAAAGTCTGGCGGCCCTCGCGGACGAGACGTTTGAGGGTGGAGGCGCCGTCGATCAGGGCGGCGACGATCTGGCCGGGGCGGGCCTCGCCGGCGCGGAGCACGGCAATGTCACCGTCGGCGATTTGCGCATCGATCATGGAGTCGCCGCGCACGTGCAGGGCGAAGAGGCCTCGGGCGGAGCGGAGCTTAAAGAGGGCTGGGTCGAAGCGGATGGTCTGGTCGGCGTCGGCGGTATTGTCGGCCGGGAGACCGGCGGGGATCGTGCCGTACACGGGCACGGTGAACAGCTGCTCCTGCACCTCCTTGATTTTGGCGGCCCATGAGCGGCCGTCGCCGGTATCGACGACGAGGCCCTTGCGGGCGAGCGCGAGGACATGTTTGCGCGCGGCATTGGAGCTGGCGAAGCCGAACTCGACGCAGATCTCGCGCAGGGAGGGTGGACGGGACTGCTCGCGCTGGTGGCGCACCATGAAGGCCAGAATGGCTTCCTGGGCTTCGGTCATGGAGGCGGAGGTGCTCATGTGAGCACTGGTGCTCAATCGAGCACCTTTGGTCAAGCGCGGAAAAGCAAAAACGCGCCGATGGCGGCGCGTTTGGTTTGACTAGTGGCTGCGGCGTCCTCGCCGCAGATTCAGATTCTCCAATCCCTGCGGCGAGGACGCCGCAGCCACTACAAGGAGGAGATGTTGCCGGCAGGATGCCGGCGCTACTTTGAACTCAGTGGCCGTTCTTGCCGTGCTTGGCGCGGAAGCGGGCCATCTCGGCGTATACCTTCGTCGGGTCGCCGTAGTGGTTGCCGGCGTGATCCTTGCCGCGGGCGAGGTAGAGGTGGTGCCACTGGCCGATCTTCTCGTAGTTCTGGCGGACGCGCGTGCTCACGTAGCGCATCGTGTAGCCGCAACGGCGGATGTTGCTCGTGTTGGGCTCGCTGCCGTGGATGAGGCGGCCGTCGTGGAGGCTGCACTGGTTGGGCTCGAGCTCGATGGCGATCGCCTTGCTCGGGTCGCGCTGGGCGGCCTTGATCTCGTCGTTGAAGACGGCCTCGCCGGGCTTGAGGTCATCGTAGTCAGAGAAGCCCATGCGACCGCTGTTGTGGGTGCGGGGGATGACGTTCATGCAGCCGTTGAGCTTGGTCGAAGGGTCGATGGCGAGCCACACGGTGACGACCTCCATGGGGTCGATCATGGTCTTCCAATAGTGGGAGTCCTCATGCCACGGCACGCGCTGGCCGTTGCCCTTGGGCTTGCAGATGAAGTGGCTCGCGAAGAGCGCGATGTCGGGCCCGAGGATCGGCTCGACGAGGTCGAGCACCTCGTCGGCGAAGAGCCACTGGAAGAGCTCGGGGTGCTGGAAGTGCGGGACATCCATCGACTCGGGGCGCACGCCGGTGTCGAGGTTGTCGAGCATGTCGTCGAAGCACTTCTTCAGGCCGTCGAACTTGGCCTGCGGGAAGACCGGCTGGCGGAAGACGTGGTAACCCTCGGCGTTGAACCGGGCGACCTCGGCGGGCGTGAGACGGTGATGGGAGTTGGGGGCGGTGGTGGTGGCAACCATGGTGAGTTATGTTATAACACTGTTTCTGGCGAAAATCTTGCCATAAAAGCGCAATTTGTTGTGTTATATTGCCCTGATGGCGGACGAATGCGTACACCTGAAACTGAAGACCTTCGTGGGGCGGGGCGAAAGCTACCACTACGCGCGGGTGGAGTTGTCCACCGACAATGCGGCGGGCTACCACGACCACGACTACCACGAGGTGTTCTGGGCGACGCGCGGGCGGGGCGAGCATGTCTTCAACGGCGCACGCCATCCGATCACCGCGGGCGAGATTTACCTGATCAGACCGAAGGACCGGCACTGCGTGGTGGGCGACCAGACGGCGCCGTTGACCATCGTGAACGTAGCGTTTCCCAGCCGGGCCTGGACGGAGGTGCGGCGGCGGTATTTCGCGTGCGAGCCGGACTGTTTTGCGCTGGAGGCGGAGCAGCGCAAGTGGACTGCGGACGCGGCGACGCAGGCGCGGCTCGCGCACTGGGCGGAGCGGCTGGCAGCGCCGGAGCGGCCGCGCGTGGCGCTCGACGGATTTCTGATGGAGCTGCCGCTGCTGCGGCGCGAAGGCGCGGCGGTGGCGGAGGAACCGGTGCCGGAGTGGCTGACACGGGCGCGACGGGAGATCGCGCGACAGGAGCATTTTTCCGGCGGCACGCCGGCGTTGGCGAAGGTGGCGGGGCGAAGCCCGTCACACGTGGCGCGGGCGACGGTGCGGTGGCTGGGGGTGACCCCGACGGATCTCGTGAACCGGGCGCGGATGGATTTCAGCGCGCAGCAACTGACGGAGACGGGCCGGCCGATCCTGGAGATCGCACTGGATTGCGGACTGACGAACCTATCGCACTTCTACGCGCTGTTCCGCGAGCGATACGGGGTGAGCCCGCAGAAATACCGGAAGCGGTTCAGGCGAATCGTGTGAGCATGAAGCCCGGCCAGCGGCCGGGCCTGCATCATCAGAATTTCAGATGCTTCACCGTGAGGCCCTTGTTGATGAGCTGCTTCAGGGAGGCGATGCCGATCTTGAGGTGGTCGTTAACGTAGGTCTCGTCGACCTGCTTGTCGCTGTCGGCGGTCTTCACGCCCTCGGGCGTCATCGGCTGGTCGGAGACGAGGAGGAGGGCGCCGGTGGCGATCTCGTTGTAGAAACCGGTGCTGAAGATCGTGGCGGTCTCCATGTCGATCGCCATGGCGCGGATCTTCTTGAGGTATTTCTTGAAAACCTCGTCGTGCTCCCAGACGCGGCGGTTGGTGGTGTACACGGTGCCGGTCCAGTAATCGCGCGAGAAATCGCGGATGGTGGTGGAGATGGCCTTCTGCAGGGCGAAGGCGGGGAGCGAGGGGACCTCGGGCGGGAAGTAGTCGTTGCTCGTACCCTCGCCGCGGATGGCGGCGATGGGGAGGATCAAGTCGCCGAGCTCGGCGCGGTGCTTGAGGCCGCCGCACTTGCCGAGGAAGAGGACGGCGTGGGGCTTGATGGCGCTCAGGAGGTCCATCACGGTGGCGGCGGTGGCGCTGCCCATGCCGAAGTTGATGATGGTGATGTCGCCGGCGGTGGCGCTGCTCATGGGCTTGTCCTTGCCGCGGACGGGCACGCGGTGCCACTGGGCGAACAGGTTCACGTAGCGGTCGAAATTGGTGAGCAGGATGTATTCACCGAATTCCTTCAACGGCACGCCGGTGTAGCGGGGCAGCCAGTTCTCGACGATTTCTTTGCGGGACTTCATGGGAGGGGTTTTGGCGGCGAGGGGCGGGGAAGACACGGAAAAAAGCGCGGGGTGGATTTAACTTAACCGCGAATGGACGCGAATGAACGCGAATCAGAGAGGGTGAATTGTGCGCCTTGATCCACTCTCTGGCGCCCGCAGCTACGGGGTTATTTCAATTCCGACTCGGCGATGGTGCGCTCCCAGAGAGTGGCGCCGGTGCGGTCGTGGCAGGCGATGGTGAGGACGCGGGCGTCCTTCGCACCGCTGAGACCGAGCGTGCAGTAGTTCACATCGACGACCTGCGTGCCCTCGACCCGGTGCGGATCGGCGGCGCGCTCCTTTTTGGCTCCGGTGGAGGGGCCGGCGCTGAAGGGCGAGGAGGTCAGCTCGTAGAGCCACTGCGAGCCGGAGATCTTCTTGCGGGCGAGTTCGGTGAAATGGACGTCGCCGCTGAGGATGACGACGCCGGTGATCTTGTGCTCGACGATGAATTTGATGAGGTCGGCGCGCTCCTCGGGGTAGTAGGCGAAGGTCTCGCTCCAGCCGCCGAAGTCGGTGATAACCTGGCCGCCGGTGACAATGAACTTCCACTTGAAGTGGCCGAGCGTCTGCGCGGCGAGGAGCGACTGCTTGAGCCAGTCGCGCTGGCGGGCACCGTACTGGGTCTTCATGCCGGTGGCAGCGGAGGGCTCAAGGTGGTCGTCGTCGCGGTACCAGCGGTTGTCCATCAGGAAGAAGGCCGCGTCGCCCCAGAAGAACTTGCCGTATACGCCGGGGTTGTCGGCCTCGCCCCAGGTCGCATTGCCCCAGTAAGCCTTGAAAGCGGCGAGGGTGACGTCTTTGAACTCGAAGCTCTTGTTGGCGTCGTTGGAGCCGTAGTCGTGGTCATCCCAAGTCGCGTAGTGCGGCATGGCGGCGTAGAGGGGCTGGAGGTCGGGTGTGGCGCGGTCGTGCGAGTACCGCGACCAGATGCCGCTCTCGGAGGAAAAGTCGGCCTCGCGGAGATACCAGTTGTCGCCGCCCCAGATCATGAAGTCGGCACCGCTCCTAGCCATGGCGCCGAAGATCTCCGTCCCCTGGCCGTAGGGTTTGCCGGGGCGGTCGTAGGGTGGGTCGTTGAGGTAAGCGCAGCTGCCGAAGATAAACTTAAAGTCGGGCGGCGGCGTGCGGTACTCCCACTGGGTGCGCGTGTGGAAAACGAGCGGGTAGGGGAAGGTCTGCTTCACGCCGTCGATGGAGACGCTGTACTCGTAATTGCTCGCGGGGGCGAGGAGCGGCAGGACGAATTTCATCGGCTGCACGCCGGCGGGCGTGACACGGGGGCGGTTCTTGGTGAGACGCTGGGCGGTCTCGGGCTGGCCCTTGAGCTGGTATTCGAGGACGACGGACTTGGCGCCCTGCGTCTCGACCCAGATGAGCACTTCGCGGTGCGACTGATAGCCGAGCATCGGGCCCGAAACGAGCGTGCCGGCGGCCTGGACGGCCGAAGTGAAAGCGAGGGAGAGCAACGCGAAGCGGAGAAGGAGTCGCAGCGGCATCATGGCCTGAGGCTGGGCGGAGCCGGGGAGAAGGGAAAGGCTCTTATTGTGAAGATCGGCTGAAGGGCGGGCAACGCGGCCGAATACTTGGCGCGGGCGGATCGACAGCGCGGAGGCAGCGCGCAAGGCTGATGGGATGAACCGGCCTTTATGGTTTTGGCGCGAGCCCTCGGGGGAGACCGTGGCGCAGTTTCTCGAAGAGGTACCGCAGGGGAAATACAGCTACGCGGAGACGGGGGCGTCGCGCGATAACGTGGTCGCGCCGGCGGGCTATGTGGTCGATCACAACCGGGTGAAGCTGGGCGAAGGGCCGGCGGTGTTTGCGGCGGCGTGCGCAGAGCTGCGGGCGTGGCGGATGTTTCCGGGACCGTGGACGATGATCTTCCCGGCGAAGGCGCCAATCCAGCCGGGCACGGTGGTCGCGATGCAGGCGCACGCGCTCGGCTTCTGGTGGCTCAATGCGTGCCGCATCGTCTATGTGATCGACGAGATGGCTCCGGTGCGGCGCTTCGGTTTTGCCTACGGCACGCTCGAGGCGCACGTGGAGCAGGGGGAGGAGCGCTTCAGCGTGGAGCTGCACGCGGATGGGAGCGTGTGGTACGACCTGCGGGCGTTTTCGCGTCCGCGATTCTGGCCGGTGCGGCTCGCGAAACCATTGGCGCGGGGATTGCAAAAACGTTTCGCGCGTGAGTCGCTGGTGGCCATGAAGAAAGCGGTGGCAAATCCATGATCAGTGCAAAATGGCGCGCGGCGATCGGCGCGGTAGTCTGGATCGGCTTTGCCTTGCTGACGGTGCCGAGCCTGCATCACGGAGCTTGGGCGGTGGCGGCGGTGCTGCTATCGGCGCTGGTGATCGCGCCCCTGGCGCTTGAACTGACGGAAGAGGCGCCGCGCGGCGGGAAATGGCCGGCGCGGCTGGCCAGCTGGGTGCGAGTGGGGCAGCTGCCGGCGGCGTTGTTGCTCGCGGTGGCGGGCTGGATGACGCCGGGGCCGGAGGCCGCGCTGGTGGCATTGCCGTGGGTGGTTTTCTGCGGGGTGGTCGCGGCGCTGGGTTGGAGCCGGATGCGGGCCGGCGGCTGGCGGCGGCCGATGGAGAGCCTGTGCGGCGATGTCTCGCTGATGTATCTCGGCGTGGGCGGGGCCTGGCTGTTTGCGGATCGTGCGGGGTACCGACCGCTGAACTTCGACCCGGCCATCGTGACACTGACGGCGGTGCACTTTCACTACGCGGGCCTGCTGCTGCCGATGTTGGCGGGCCGGGTGTTGAAGGTCTATTGGATGTCGCGGTTCGCGTCGCGGGCGGCGGTGGGCGTGATCCTCGGCGTCCCGGCCGTGGCGGTGGGCATCACGACGACGCAACTCGGCTGGGGGCCGGCCATCGAGGGCGCGGCAGGCTGGGGGCTCGCGCTGGCCGGCATGATGGTGGCGATCCTGCATGTGCGGCTCGCGACCGAAGCCGGGCAGCCTTGGCTGGTGCGCGGATTGTTTTTTGTGGCGGGCGCTGCGCTCTTCTACGGGATGCTCTTGGCGGGACTGTATGCGACGCGGGCGTTTTTCGCGCCGCTGCCATGGCTGGATCTGACGTGGATGCGCGCGTTGCACGGCACGGCCAACGCGCTGGGCTTCGGGTTGTGCGGCGTGCTCGCGTGGCGCGGGCGCGGGAAATAGCTCAGCTGCTGCCGGGGATGGGCTCGTCGGCGTCGATGCCGAGCCAGCACAAGGCGGCGAACAGGTAGCCGGCCACCACGGTCAGAAGGGCGATGTTCCACGAGTCCCACCACTTGAGGGAGTAGCCCATGAAGAGCGGCAGCGCAGTGCCGCCGAGGTTACCGAAGGTGTTCATCGCGCCGGTGACGACGCCGGCGTGCTGGCCGCCGATGTCGAGGCAGGCGGCCCACGCGGGAGCGACGCCGAGCGTGGCAGAGCCGGCGGCAAAGGCGATGAGCCACGCGGCCGTGGGGGCGTGGGCGGTGTTGATCGCCACGAAGAGCAGCAACGCCGCGAGCGGCAGGCCGATCAGGCCGGGGATGCGGCGGCCCCAGCGGAGGCCGTACCGGCGCACCATCGCATCGCTGAAAATGCCGCCGGTGGCGACGCCGACCGCCATGCAGAGCAGCGGCAGCATCGCGAACCAGCCGGTGGCCTTGAGGTCGAAGCCGCGCGCCTGCAGCAGGTACTTCGGCATCCACGTGAGGAAGAAATACCAGCCGTAGATCACGCCGAAATAAAACCCGCAGAGCAGCAGCATGGGCCGGCTGCGGAGGAGGTTTTTCCACGGCACGCGCGGGTGGGCGCCGGCCGGCTGCCCGCCGATGAGCTGCCGCTCGGCGGCGTTGACGCGGGGATGCGTGTGCGGCTCGTCGCGAAACCAGAGGAACCAGACCGCGGCCCACACGATGCCCACCAGCGCGTAGAGGAAAAAGATCAACCGCCACTCGCCGTGAAAGCTTTCGAGCAGCTGTGCGGTGACCTTCTGCGTGATGGCGCCGCCGAGAAGACCGGTGGCCACGGCGAGGCCGAAGGCATTGCCGCGCCAGTCGGCGGGAAACCAGCGGGAAAACACGCGCGAGAGCCCGGGAAACACCCCCGCCTCGCCCACGCCAAAGAGGAACCGGATGATGAGCAGCGAGACGAAGCCACCCGCCAGGCCGGTGATGGCGGTGAGCAATGACCACCATACGACGACGCGAGTGAGCATGAGCCGCGGGCCATAGCGATCAGCCAGCCAGCCGGCGGGGATCTCCAGCGCTGCGTACGCAAAAGTGAATACGCTGAAGACCAGCCCCAGCTGCTCATCGCTCAGGCCGAGGTCCTTCTGCATGAAAGGCCCCGTCATCGAAATGCAGACCCGGTCGAGGTACGAGATCGCCGTGACGATCAGCGCAAGGTAGAGCACGCCGTAGCGGACGCGCGTGGCGGGAGACGATGGCTGGACAGGCGCAGCGGGCGCACCGCTGGAGGGGTGGGGCATGGACGGAGGCTAGGAACGCCGCACAGGCGTTGGCAATGGCGGAGGACTCAGCTTGACTGCGCCGAGGTGGAGCGGCTTGACCTCAAGTCGCTGTTCCACACTGCAGGTGAACCGACATTAAAACGCGTTGAGGTCAACGCGTTCCACCTCACGCCCCCGCGAGGGCGTTGGTCGTGTTCAGGTGCTCGTCGCCAGTGTACTTCTGCGACTGCTCGTCGGCGTGGTAGCTGGAGCGCACCATCGCGCCGCTCTCGACGACGCCGAGGCCGAGGGAGAGGCCGAACTGTTTCCAGTGCGCGAACTCCTCCGGTGGCACCCAACGCGCGATCTTCCAATGCTGCGGCGTGGGCTGCAGGTACTGGCCGATGGTCAAGATATCCGTGCGGTCGGAGGCGATGTCGCGGAGCGTTTTTTCAACCTCCTCGTGCGTCTCGCCGAGGCCGAGCATGATGCCGGTCTTGGTCGTGAAGCCGCGGGACTTCGCGTGCTGGAGGACGGAGCGGCTGCGGTCGTAACGGGCCTGCACGCGGACGGGTTTTTGCAGGCGCTCGACGGTCTCGAGGTTGTGGTTAAAAATGTCGGGCTTGGCGTCGAGCACAGTGTCGAGGTCGTGCATGCGGCCCTTCCAATCGGGCGTGAGGACCTCGATGGCGGTGGCGGGATTGCGGTGGCGGATGGCGCGGATTGTGGCGGCCCAGACGCTGGCGCCTCCATCGGCGAGTTCGTCGCGGGCGACGCTGGTGATGACGCAGTGCTTGAGATTCATCTTGGCCACGGCGTCGGCGACGCGGGCGGGCTCACCGAGATCGAGCTCCGTGGGGCGGCCGGTCTGGATCGCGCAGAAATTACAGGAGCGCGTGCAGATGTTGCCGAGGATCATCAGCGTGGCGGTGCCGCGCGACCAGCATTCGCCGAGATTGGGGCACTGCGCGCTCTGGCAGACGGTGTGGAGCTTGTGCTCGTCCACGAGTTTGCGCACGGCGGAGTAGCCGGGGCCGGAAGGCAGTTTGGCTCGGAGCCAGGAAGGTTTGCGCGTGGTGTCCGTGAGATCCATCGGGTGGAAAGGAGCACACTATGCGCAGGATTGCAGGAGAGAGAAGGGGATTTTTTGGCGCACCTATTTCGGGGGCGCGGCCTTCTGCTGCTCCTGCCGGGCGAGTTCGAGGTTGTGCCGGGCCTCGGGAAAATCGGGTCGGAGGCTCAGGGCGGCGGTGAACTGCACGATGGCCTCGTTGGGCTGGCCGAGACGGAGCAGGGCGAAACCGAGGTTGTTGTGCCCCTCGGGGATTGCGGGATTCGTGGAAAGGGCGGCCTGATATTCGAGGATCGCCTCGGAAAGCCGGCCGGCCTGGGCGAGGGCGCCGCCGAGGTTGATGCGGGCCTCGGCGTAGCCAGGTTGGAGCTTCAAGGCCTGGCCGTAGGCGGCGATGGCTTCGTCAAAACGGTTGGCGCGGGCGAGGGCGTTGCCGAGGTTGTTGTAGGCGATCGGGAAATTTGGCTCGAGCTCGATAGCGCGCTGACCGGAGGCGATGGCGCCCGCCACATCGCCGGCGGCAAGCTGGGCGGAGGCGAGGTTGTTGTAGGCGTCGGGGTAATGGGGCCGGAGGCTGATCGCCTTGCGACCGTGCGCGATCGCCTCGGCGGGCTGGTTTAGCTGGGTAAGGAGATAGGCGAAATTGGCGTGAGCCTCGGCGTAAGCGGGATTGAGCCGGAGGGTCTGGCGGTACTCGGCGACCGCCTCGTCGGCCCGGCCAAGCTGGGTGAGGGCAGAGGCGAGGTTGTTGTGGGCTTCGGGGAGATCGGGTTTCAGCTCGATGGTTTTCCGATACTGCGCGATGGCCTCCTTGACGAGATGCTGCTGGAGGAGGGCGTCGCCGAGATTGCAGTGGGCCTCGGCGAAGCCGGGCTTGAGTCGCAGCGTGCGGGTGAACTGCTCGATGGCCCCGGCGTGGTTGCCCGCATCGAGGAAGAAGCTGCCGAGGTTGAGCGCGGCCATCCAGCAGTCGGGGTTTCGGTCGAGGATGGTCTGATAAAACGTGACCTTGTCGTGATACGCGTGCGCCTGTCGCCAGGAGAGGGTGCCGAGCGTAGCGAAGAGTCCGAGTGCGAGAACGGGTGCGGCCACCTTGGGCCAACGCGCGGTGAGGAAAGTCAGGCCGGCGGCCACGGGCACGATGAGGCCGATCATCGGCAGGTACTGCCAGTGATCCGCGACGTAGGAGTAGCGGAAGGCGTAGAGGTTGAAAAATCCCATCACGGGAAACAGCGTGCCGCCGAAAAACAGGATCGCCGCAAGCGGTCCGCGCATCCGCCGGCGCAGCCACCAGAGCGCAGCGAGCAGGACCAGCGCGGCGGCGGGAAATGCCCATTGCCAGAGCTGCGCGGGATTGGGCGACCAGCGCGGGTAGATAAAGATGAGGTCGGCCGGCCAGAGGGTTTTCCCGAGGTAGAACCACGCCGCCCGCGCGGCGACGAGACCGCGTTGCACGAAGCTCAGCGCGAACTCCGGACCGGACGCTGCGAGGTAAACATGCTCGTACCACGCGGTGAAGAGGCTGACGACGGCGCCAATGGCGAACCACGAGAGCAGCGGGCGGACGTCGCGGGCCCAGCTGAGTTTTCCGCGTTGCCACCAGCAGACGACGAGGAGCGCGGCGGGCAGCGTGGCCGTGAGAGACTTGGCGAAGAGCGCGAGGACAAAGACCGCGGTCGCCCACGCGTAGGTCCGCGGGCGGCGCGACTGATCGTAGTGCAGGTAGAGCAATCCCGCGGTGAGAAACAGCGCGGTCGAGAGCGTGTTCTTTTGCTCGGAGACCCACGCGATGGATTCCACGCAGACGGGGTGCAGCGCAAAAATCCCCGCGGCCAGCCACGCGCCGGGCGCCGCGAGTTTTCGCAGCGCGGAAGCGAGGAGGCACGCCGAGGTGCCATGCAGAAAAATGTTAGCGAGGTGGTAGCCGAGCGGGTTGTCGCCCCACAGCCGGTGCTCCACCCAAAACGCGCCGTGCAGCAGCGGGTAATATTGCTCGGTCGCGCCCGGCTCGAACCAGATGCGCCAGAGGCCGTGGAGCGATTGGAGGTCGGCGCGGGTGACATAGTCGATGTCGTTCCACACGAAGGCGGCGCCAAAGGTCGGACTGTAAACCGCGAGGAGTGCGGCATAGATCGCGACGCAGAAAACCCAACTGGGCAGGCCGAAGGGATTACGGGACTCTGCGTCGGGGGTGGGCGGGAGCATTTTTAGGAATGCGGCTCGGCGCCTTGCAGGAAGAGCGGCCAGAGGGTCCAGAATTCGCGCGCGAGGATCGGTTTCACCTCGGCGAGATCAATCGGGCGGCCGAGCTCGGCGGCGAGTGACGTTACGGTGCCGTCCGTGGCCGCGATGCCGCACGGGACGATGCCGCCGAAGTGCGCGAGGTTGGGATTCACGTTGAGCGCGAAGCCGTGGTACGTGACCCAGCGTTTCACGGCGACGCCGATGGCCGCGACCTTGCGCGAGCCGAGCCAGATGCCCGTGAGCCCCTCGCGCCGCGTGGCCTGCGGGAGGTCGAGGCGGGCGAGGGTGTTGATCAAAACCTGTTCGAGAAAGCGCAGGTAGGCGTGCAGGTCGCGGCGCGCGTCGAGCGACACGATCGGATAACCGACGAGCTGACCGGGTCCGTGGTAGGTGATGTCGCCGCCGCGATTGGTGCGCAGGACCTCGATGCCCTCGGTGGCGAGCCGCTCGCCGCCCCAAACGAGATGCGCGTCGGCCCCGCTGCGCATGCCCATCGTGAAGACCGGCTCGTGCTCGGTGAAGACGAGCGTGTCGGGCGCTTCGCCCGCGATCCGGAGCAAGAGGAGTTTTTCCTGTTCCTGAAACGCCGCGGCATGGCGCGTCCGGCCCCAATCGACGGTGGAGCCGGTGGCGGACGGAGCAGCGGGTGCGGACATGGGCGCTACGCTCAGCGAGCTTTTCCCTCCGTGCAAGGCGGCAGGCGCAGGTGAAATATCAACCGCTCGGCGCTTGCGCGGCGGGATGTGCAGCGGCTGTCTTGGTCAACCCCACGTTTCCCGCATGAATCCCATCGCCATGAACAACCTCCTGGGCCTGCTGCCGTTGCAAGCCGGCGCGGTCACCCGCATGATCAACGCCGAGAATCCCACCGGCGAAAAAGGCGGCGGCGCGAAATGGGAGCCCAATCCCAACGACCCGATGACGCCTCACAGTTCGCAGGCGATGCATCTGGGCCGCGGGTGGAAGGTGCGCCCGTTCATCAGCCTCAAGGCCGGCGAGACCGCGGTGCTCGCCGACATCAAGGGCCCGGGCTGCATCAACCAATTCTGGATCACGGGCAGCGGCGATGAGTTTCGCCCGCTCGTGCTGCGGATGTACTGGGACAACGAGGAGACGCCGTCGGTCGAGGCGCCGCTGGGCGATTTCTTCGCGATGGGTTTCGACACGCAGCCGCACACCGTGACGTCGCTGCCCGTCGTGGTGGCGCCGCACCGCGGCCTGAGCTGTTACTGGCAGATGCCGTTCCGCAAGCACGCGCGCATCACGCTCACGAATGAGAACAAGGTGGATGTGCGCATCATCGCCTACAAGGTGATGTACAAGCTCCATGACATCCCGGACGACGCCGCGTATTTCCACGCGCAGTGGCGGCGCAGCCTGACGACGCGCGAACTCCCCGAGCACACCATCCTCGACGGGGTGAAAGGCCGCGGCCTTTACGTCGGCACGTACCTCGCCTGGACCGCCCTCTCGCGCGGCTGGTGGGGTGAGGGCGAGGTGAAATTCTACATCGATGGCGACGGCGAGTTTCCCACGATCTGCGACAACGGCACGGAGGACTACTTCAGCGGTGCGTGGGGCTTCTTCCGCGACCCGAAGAAGGACACGGTCGAGCAGCCCTTCAACACGCCCTTCGTCGGCATGCCGCTCGCGCACACGGGCAGCGCGGATGGTCCGCGCTACTTCGGCCTCTACCGCTGGCACCTGCTGGACAGCATCGGCTTTACTCAGGACCTGCGCGTGACCGTTCAGACGCTCGGTTGGTGGCCGGGTCACATTTACCAGCCGCTGACGGAAGACGTGGCCTCGACCGCCTTCTGGTATCAGGCCGAGCCGCATGCAGCGTATCCGAAATTTAAGACGCTCAACGAGCGCTGGCAGCGTTAACCTCGCTAACGTGCGGCGATGAACGCCAATCCCGATTACCAATGTTATCTCGATGCGGTCGCGCGGCAGCGGGCGCATCAGGAGGATTGGCTGAAGGTGGGCTACGCGCCGCTGGGTTTTTACCTGAAGGATTTCTGCCTGCACGAGGTCGGCGGCGTGTGGCACCTTTACCACATCGCGGGCACGCCGGGTGTGAGCTGCTGCCTGCCGGGCAATGAGATTTGGTTCGGCCATGCGACGACCCGCGACTTTGTGACATGGGAGACGCACGAGCCATGCTTCTTCATCGACGTGCGCGGGTGGGACCACGGCCATGTGTTCGCGCCGTACGTCATCGCGCACGCGGGACGGCATTGGATGTTTTACACCGGCGTCGCGACCGACAACACCCAGCGCATCGGCGTGGCGGTGTCGGATGATCTCTTTCATTGGGAGCGCGCGAGCGACGGGCCCGTGATCCGGCCGGAGGAGTATAGCTGGGCGTTTTGTCCTACGACCGGCGGCGCGGCGTGTCGGGATGCGCACGTGATCGCGCACGACGGCGCGTTTCAGTTATATTATACCGCGGTCACGCGCGACGGCCGCGGCTGCGTGGCGCGGGCCTCGTCACAGGATCTGCGGCACTGGCGCGACGAAGGCACGGCCTACGAATTCTCCGGTTGGAACCAGTGCGAGTCATCCAACATCCAGCGCCTCGACGACGGCCGCTGGCGCTTGTTCTTCGGCGGACACCACGCGTGGAGCTGGGTTGATTCCGACAACCCGCTGCGCTGGCCCGCCGTAGCGCCGCGGGCGCTGCGCGCCGACATCACCGGCATGGAAGTGATCCGTCGCAAAGGGGATCGCTGGCTCGTGGCGTATTTCGGGCTGCGCTATTACCGGTTGCTCGTGGGCGTGATCGACTGGAGTGCGGTGGAGCCGACGATCACGCAGCTCACGGACAAGGCGCAGCTGGCGGAGTTTGGCCTTTGATCAAGTCAGCGGCAGCGGGTCACCGCGGCGCCAGCCGCTCGGCGTGCTGCCGGTCTTCTGTTTGAAGATAGACGAGAAATAATACGGATCGGTGAAGCCGGTCTGCAGCGCGATTTGCTCCACGGTGGCATCGCTGCTCTTGAGCAGGAGCTTGGCGCGGTTGAGGCGGTTTTGCAGGCGGTATTGGTGAAGCGACTGGCCTGTCTCCTGTTTGAAGGCCCGGCGGAGCCAGTGGTAGCCGACGTTGAGCTTTTTGGCCATGAGTTCGAGATCGACCTCCTGTTCGAGGTGCTGGTCGAGCATGAGCTTGGCTTCGCGGATGACGTGGTCGGTGTGCTTTTCCGCCGGCGCGGCGGGCGCGGCGCCGGTCTGCAATTCCGCGAGGATTTGCAGGGCCACCGAGCCGAGGGTGCGCGAGGTGCCGACGGAGTGATGGCGCAGGCAGGCGACGACCTCGGTGAAGAGTCGCAGCAGCGCGCTGCTGTCGGCCGGCGTAAAAACCGGGTGGTCGGGGCGGAAAAGTTTCTTTTGCAGCAGGCGCTCCACATGGTCGCCCTTCAGGCCGATCCAGTATTCAAACCAGCCTGTTTCCGCCTGCGGCGCATAGCGGTGCCAGACCTGCGGGAAGAGCACAAAGGCCCCGCCAGGCGCGACGCGCTGGCTGGGACCGCCTTCCTCGTTGGACTCAAACACGCCGCCGCCTCGCGTGATAAAGTGGATCTGTAGTTCGTCGAGCCGGCGGCCTTCCTCCCAGCAGAAGCGGTAGTTTTTCGGATGGCCGGCGGGCGGGTAGGGTGCCCCGGGCGCGATGTCCACGTAGCCGGCGGAGGTCGCATAGATGCCCCAGTCGCGATCTTGCGAATCGGCGAGGAGGTAGCGGTAAAAGCTCTTGGGGTCGGCGGACACTTTGAGTGGGGTGCTCAAAAAACTCAGGGAATCGCTCACACTGTCCATGGGCGCGCGCGAGGCAATCCGCTACTGTGGTGATCCCCTAAACCCCCGCCGCGCCCCCTTGCGCTGCTTCCCCGCTTTCATGAAGGTCAACGCCCTCCAGCGCCTGCGCGCCAAGCTCAAGTCCGGCCAGCCCTGCCACGGGCTCTGGATCACGCTCGAATCGCCGAGCATCTGTGAGATGGCCGTGGCCCTCGGGCTCGACTGGGTGACGATCGACGCCGAGCACGGGCACCTCGACTGGAAGGAAATCGTCGAACATGTCCGCGCCGCCGTGCGCAGCGACACCGTGGTGCTGGTGCGCCTCGCGGAAAATAACACTGCTCTTATCAAGCGTGCCCTCGATATCGGGGCCGACGGCGTCGTCATCCCCTGGATCGAGACGGTCGCGCAACTCGAGGCCGCCGTCGCTGCCGCGACTTATCCGCCGCGCGGCCTGCGCGGCATCGGCGCCGAGCGTGCGACGTGTTGGGGCCAGTGCTTCATCGAGCACACCGCCGAGGCCGACGCCAACGTGTTGGTCGTCCCGATCATTGAGACGGTCACCGCGGTGAAGAACATCGCGCAGCTCGCGCAGGTGAAGGCCGCGGACTGTTTCTTCTTCGGCCCCGCCGATCTTTCTTCGACCGCCGGCTTCCCCGGCAAATGGGAAGGCCCCGGAGTTGCCGACCTTATCTTGCAGGCGAAGGACGCGCTGCGCGCCGCGGGCAAACACTGCGGCGTGATCGCGACCGATAACACCAATCTCGCCCTGCGCCGTCAGCAGGGTTTCGGCCTGATCGGCCTCGGGCTCGACGGTGGCCTGCTGATCCGTAGCCTGCGCCAGGCCCTGTCTTCCGTCGGCGGCGACCGGCAGATCCGCGCCTCCTTCACCTTGGAAAACGACGCGCGCTCCCTCGCCGTCGAGAAGGCCGTCAAGTGCGCGCCGCCCGAGTTTCGTCCCGACCGCAACGAGGTGATGAACGCGCGCCACAGCGGCCCGCAGTTGGCTATCGCGCCGGGTGTTTCCTTCGACTGCATGGTCGGCGCGCACAACCACGCGCGCAATCTCACCACGGGCCTCGTGACCTTCGCGCCCGGCGCGATGCTGCCGCGGCACCGTCACACCTTTTCCGAGTCGATTACGCTCCTGCAGGGGCGCGCGCTCGTGGACGTCGAGGGCCGCCAGTACGAGATCGGGCCGCTCGACAACGTCACGATCCCCCGCGGGCTCGCACACAAGGTCACTAATCTCTCCCGCAGTGCGCCCGCGCTGTTTCACATCGCGATGGCCTCGCACGCCCCGGCGCGCGAGCTGGTCGAGGGCTATTTCCCGCGCCGCACGATGCCGGCCGTCACGCAGACCGAGCCCGGTGCCGAGCGCGTTACCTATACGAAGACCGTGGAGCGTTACTCGCCGGGCAACAACGCGGCCTTCGTCGATTTCTTCAACGACAACCTCATCCCCGGTCTCGAGATGAGCGGTGGCTACGGATACTTCCAGCACGGCGGTCGCTTGCCCGCGCACCTGCACGATTTCGACGAATCGATCTGCATCGTCGAGGGCAAGGCCACCTGCATCGTCGAGGGCCGGCGCTACTCAATGCAGGACCAGGCCACCGCGCTCCAGCCGCGCGGCCGCGTGCACTATTTCATCAACGAGACCCCTGCGCCGATGGCGATGATCTGGGTCTATGCCGGGCCCAAACCCGAGCGCATCGTCGTCGAGGAAGCCTGCGCCACCGAGCCCGCCGTGGCTTGGAGTGCCGCCTAAAAACCGCTGCCATGCCTAACGCTTTCCCCGTCAAACTCACCGCCGATTTCTTCGATGCCGCCGGCAAGACGAAGTACGCCGACATCGGCCTCTCGGTGTTCGATGCCGCGCCCCACATCACGCACGCGCCGTTTGCCGAGCATCGGTCCGAGATCGGACCCGACCAGCTCGCGGGCGCGCGCGGTGTGATTGTGCTCACGCCCAAGGTTTCCGCGCAGTCGGTTTCGGAAGCGCAGGACCTGCTCGTGGTCGGGCGCTTCGGCGTCGGCTACGATTCGGTGGACGTCGCGGCCTGCACCGCCGCCGATGTCGCCGTGTGCATCACGACGGGCGCGGTGGACCGCCCCGTGGCCGAGGCCACGGTGGGCTGGATGATCGCGCTCACGCATCACTTTCGCACGAAGGACAACCTCATCCGCCAGGGCGGCTGGGACACGCGCTCGCGTTTCATGGGCCGCGAACTGCGCGACCGCACGCTCGGCCTCATCGGTTTCGGCGGCATCGCGCGCGAGGTCATCCGCCTGCTCGCGAACTGGGGCATGAAGACCCCGCTCGTGTTTGATCCCTTCATCGACGAGGCCGCCGCCGCCAAGGCTGGCGTGCGGAAGGTCGCGCTCGACGAGCTGCTCCGCAGCGCGGACTTCGTCTCGATCCATTGCCCGCTCACGGAGCAGACGCGCGGCCTCATCGGCGCGCCGCAGTTCGCCCAGATGCGCTCCGACGCCTACCTGATCAATACTGCACGCGGTGGTATCGTCGATGAACCGGCGCTCTATGCCGCGCTCAAGTCCCACCGCATCGCCGGCGCCGCGCTCGACTGTTTTGCGCAGGAGCCGGTGCTCACGCCGCCGCTATTGGCCGAGTTGGACAACGTGCTCTTCGCCCCGCACTGCATCGCGTGGACCGACGAGCTGTTCCGCGACATTGGCCGCACCGCCTGCCAGGGCATGATCGACGTCTCACTCGGCAAAAAGCCCCGCGGCGTGGTCAATCCCGCCGTCTTCGACAAACCGTCGTTCCAAGCCAAATGGCGCCGCCTCTGCGGTCCGTTCGCCTAAAACTCTCCCATGGCCACCGCGAAGAAAAACTCCAGGAAAGGGCAGGGGCGTCTGGCCGGCCGCGTGGCGTGGGTCAGCGGTGGCGCCTCGGGCATTGGTGAAGGCGTGGCGGAGCTTTTTGCCCGCGAGGGCGCGCGGGTTGCCATTGCGGACAATCGCCCTGCGGCCGCCCGCGCCGTTGCGCGTCGCATCACGGCGACGGGTGGCACGGCCATCGCGCTCGCCACGGACGTCGCCAATGAGCGCTCGGTGGCCCGCTCCATCGCGGCCACGGTGAAAAAACTTGGCCGGCTCGACATCGTGATCAACAACGCCGGCATCGTGGAGATCGGCGACCTGCATACGCACACCGAGGCGCAATGGGATCACGTGATGGGCGTCAACGTGAAGTCGATGTTCTTCGCCTTCAAACACGCCTTCCCGCACCTGCGCGACGCCACGCGCGGTTATGTCGTGAACCTCGGCTCGATCAGCAGCTTTGTCGGGCAGGCGCGCACGCCGGTCTATACGACGTCGAAACACGCCATTCTCGGCCTCACGCGTTCCATTGCGCTCGACTACGCGGCGCACGGCATCCGCTGCAACTGTATCTGTCCAGGTATTACAGAGACACCGATGCTCTGGGAGCACCTTAACGTCCGCTCCGATCCCCGCGCCGCGCTCAACGAGCGGCTCAACCGCGTCGCTATGGGCGTCTCGCTCTCGCCCCTCGATATCGCGAAAACCGCGCTCTATTTCAGCTGCGAGGATTCCTCCGGCATCACCGGCACCTCACTCACGATCGACTGTGGCTACCTCACCGCGGCCGAGTGGCAGTGCACCGGCCCGACCGCATTTCAGCAACCCCCGAAAGCCCCATGAAGACCAAGTTCGCCTGCGCAGATTTTACCTTTCCGCTGCTGAGCCACCCGCACGCGCTCGACCTCATCGCCATCCTCGGTTTCACGGGCGTGGACATCGGCTTGTTTGAACAGCGCTCGCACCTCTGGCCGTCGAAGGAGTTCAAGAATCCCCGCGCTAGTGCGAAAAAACTCCGCAAGAGCCTGACCGATCGCGGGCTCGTCGCCGCCGATGTGTTTTTGCAGATGCGGCCGGACTTCACGCCCTTCGCGATCAACCAGCCTGCGGCCGCGCGCCGCCGTCAGGCCCGGGACTGGTTTCTCCGCGCACTCGATTACGCCGACGCGCTCGGCTGCAAGCACGTCACCACCTTGCCCGGCGTCGTCTTTGCCGAGGAGGGCCGCGATGCCTCGCTGGGACGCTCCGCGAGCGAACTCGCCTGGCGCGTTGAACAGAGTAAGGCCGCCGGGCTCGTCTTCGGTACGGAGGCGCACGTCGGCTCCATCGTGACGACCCCTGAGGAGACGGCTGACCTCGTGCGCCGCGTCCCCGGTCTTACGCTGACGCTCGATTACACGCATTTCACGCGCGCGGGCATTCCCGACAAACGCATCGAGCCGCTCGTGCCGCATGCGAGCCACGTCCACATGCGCGGCGCGTGCCGCGGCCGGCTCCAGTGTAATTTCCAGCAGAACACCATCGACTACCCGCGCATGCTCGCCGCCATGGCGAAGGCCAATTACCGCGGCTGGATCGGCGTCGAGTACATCTGGATCGACTGGGAGCACTGCAACGAGAGCGACAACGTCTCTGAGACCCTCGTGCTGCGCGACTTCCTGAAGAAGACCGCCGCTGCGCTCTGATTTTCATGCCGCATGTCCACCAGCACGCTGAGAAAACCCGCCGTCGCCGCCTTCGAGGTTCACTCGCTGGGCGCCGCGCTGGTCGTGCTCGATCGCGTGGAAAAATCCGCGGACGTGTCGGTGCTGCAGGCCGAGCTCAACGATTACTACGGCCTCTTTCTCAAGCTCACCGGCGATCCCGCCTCGGTGCGCATCGCCGCCGAGACCGCGCGCATGATCACCACGGAAATGCGCGTCGCGTTTACCGCCACAGTGATCGATTCGCCCGACCCGGAGGGGTGGGGCGTGATCGAGAGTCCCGCGGAGTACCAGCCGCTGCTCGAACAGGAAGTCGTTTTCATCCCGGCCCGCTTGGCCACCACCATGACTGAAAAATCCACCACCCCCGCCGCGCTCGGCCTGATCGAGACGCAGGGTTTCACCGCCGTCACCGCCGCGACCGACGCCGCCTGCAAGGCCGCCGCCGTCCGCGTCATCGCCAAGGAAAAACTTGGCGGCGGCTACATCACCGTGCTCTTCGAGGGTGAGGTGGCCGCCGTCACCGCCGCCGTGGCCGCCGGCCGCGCCGCTGCCGAGTCGGTTGGCAAGCTCATCTCCGCGCACGTCATCGCCCGCCCGAGCGAGGGCGTTGGCCGCATTCTCACGCGCCTTTAATTTTTTAACACCCGCAATCCTCAATCCCCGCATCTCATGAATGAATCCATCGGTATGGTAGAAACCCGCGGCTACGTCGGCAGCGTCGAAGCCAGCGACGCCATGGCCAAGGCCGCCAACGTCACGCTTAGCCGCCAGATCCAGATCGGCGGTGGCTACATCACCGTCGTCGTCAAGGGCGACGTCGGCAGCGTGAAGGCCGCGGTCGATGCCGGCACCGACGCCGCCAAGCGCGTCGGCGAGCTCGTCTGCGCCCACGTCATCGCCCGCCCGCACGCCGACCTCCTCAAGCAGGTCGGCCTCTAACCCTCAACGCCCACGACCATGTCGCAATCCGCCATCGGCCTCATTGAAACGAAGGGCTTCTGCGCCCTTCTCGAAGCCTCCGACGCCGCCCTCAAGGCCGCCAGCGTCACCATGACCGGCTGGGAGCAGATCGGCTCCGGCTACGTCACCGCCTTCTTCCGCGGTGATGTCGCCGCCGTGAAAGCCGCGCTCGACGCCGGCGCCGAAGCCGCCGCCAAGGTCGGCGAAGTCGTCAGCGTGCAGGTCATCCCGCGCCCGCACGAGGACCTCGAGGCCGCCCTCCCGCAGCTCAGCGCAAAGGCCTGAGTTTAACTCTCAACCCTCAACTCTCATCTCTCAACTCATGAGCCCCAAAGCCATCGGCCTGCTCGAAACCCGCGGCCTCGCCGCCCTCATCGTCGGCACCGACGCCATGCTGAAGTCCGCCAACGTCACGCTCGCCGGCCCCGTCCGCAAGGTCGGCCACGCCCTCGTGAGCGCGACGATCACCGGCGATGTCGCTGCCGTGAAGGCCGCCACCGACGCCGGTGCCCAGGCTGCCCGCGCCGCCGGCGAAGTCGTCAGCGTGCACGTCATCGCGCGTCCGCACGACGACCTCGCGACCGTGTTGCCCAAGAAGTCCGGCAAATAATCCCCGCCATGCTCCTCGCACGCGTCATCGGCTCCGTCGTCTCGACGAAAAAGGACGCCGCCCTGCAGGGCCGCAAGCTGCTGCTCCTGCGCCCGCTCGTCGTCGACGAGGCCAAGCCCACGGAGCTCCGCGCCGGCACCGGCACGGTGGTCGCGGTGGACACGCTCGGCGCCGGCGAAGGCGAGACCGTCCTGTATTGCCAGGGCAGCTCCGCCCGCCAGGCCGCCGGCATGCAGTCGCTGCCCGTCGATGCCGTCATCACCGGCATCGTCGACGCCGTCGACGTGCAGAACCGCTCCGTCTATCCCGCGAAAAAATGATCCTCGCCCGCATCGATGGAGTGGTCGTCTCGACCGTGTGCCATCCTAGCATGGCCGGTTGCCGCACGGTCATCTGCCAGCCGCTCGACGAGCGCGGCGCACCGGAAGGCGCGCCCGTCCTCGCTCTCGATGCCCACGGCGCGGGCCAGCACCAGCGCGTGCTCGTCTCGACCGATGGCGCGGCCGTCCGCGCGCACGTCGGCGACGAGCATTCGCCGCTGCGCAACTCCATCATCGCGATCCTCGACGAAACGGACTGACCCATGCGCCTCGGCCACGTCATCGGCAACGTCACCCTCAGCCAGCAGGACCCCGCCTACCGCGGCGGCCGTTTCCTCCTCGTGCAGCCATGGAGCGCCGCGAGGTTCGCCACGCCTGCCGCGCCATCGGGCTCCGGCACCAGTCTCGTCGTGTACGACAAGCTCGGGGCAGGCGTGGGCAGCATCATCGGCTACACCGAGGGCTCCGAGGCGGCCAAGCCCTTCGCGACCGCGACGCCGGTCGACGCGTACTGCGCGGCGATCATCGACGAAGTGTTTTACCAACCTCCGATCTAATTTTCCGTTTTTTCCGAATACCATGCGCAAGGTCATCACCGCCGCCGACGTCGAAGCACTGCTGCGCTCCGGCGCCTCGCCCGACACGCTTCCAGCCGACGCGATTTTTACCCCGTCCGCCCGCGATCTCCTGCGCAGCCGTCGCGTGCCCGCGCGCCCGGGTGATAATAAACCGGCGACACCGTCCGCCGCCAAAGCCGACTGCGGCTGCGCGCACTCCGTGGATCTCAAGAATCCGGCGTCCATCGAGGCCTTTTTCAATTCCCCCGCGCTCGAGGCGATCAAGGTGAAGATGTGCGACATCGGTCGCCGCATGTGGACGCGCAACTATGTCGATGGCAACGGCGGCAACATCACCGTGCGTGTGAGCGACGACCTCGTGCTCTGCACGCCTACGCTCATTTCGAAGGGCTTCATGACGCCCGCCGACATGTGCCTCATCGACCTGGAGGGCCGGCAGGTGGCCGGCACCAAGAAGCGCACGAGCGAGGCTCTCACGCACCTTGGCATCATGCGTCGCCAGCCGAAGGCCCGCGCCTGCGTGCACGCGCACCCGGTGCACGCCACCGCGTTTGCCGTCGCCTCCATCGTGCCGCCGCCGTGCCTGATTCCCGAGGCCGAGGTCTTCGTCGGCCCCGTGGGTCTCGCCGAGTACCGCACGCCCGGCACCGCGGAAAACGCCAACGCCGTCGGCGAGGCTGGCGTCAAGCATCAGGTCGTGCTCATGCAGAACCACGGTGTGATCACGTGGGGCAACGACGTTGAGGACGCGTATTGGAAAATGGAAAACATCGAGGCCTATTGCCAGACGGTGAGCATCGCTTCGCAGCTCGGCAGCGGCCTGCGCTCCATCGGCCCTGACAAATTGAAGGACCTCATCGCCCTGCGCCACAAGCTCGGCATGGAGGACACCCGCCTCACCGACGGTACGAAGGACTGCGACCTCTGTGCCCCCGGCGATTTCCGCGCCGCGCCGATCAATTCGTCTGCAAAGACTTCATAAGTGCCTGCGAGCATCAGCGAGTGGTTGTTCTCGCCACTCGCTCACGCTCGTGGCTACCAATCTATCTCTGATGAAAACTTCCCTTACCGAAGTCGCCGGCCAGCCGGGCTGGGCCTTCAACAGCGATCGG
>JAFEGO010000084.1 GCA_018239845.1 Verrucomicrobiota bacterium | reverse complement strand
GTGTTTTTCTTCAAGACCTGGTTGATGTCGAAGGAGGAGCGCCAGCCGCCGTAGCTGTCGCCGCGGAGCTGGAAAGAGTACTTATCCTTCGTCATGTTGGCCGAGAGGGGCACCTGGTTGACGGTGCCGGAGGGGTTGCCGAGGCCGAAGACGTTGGCATTGGGGCCGCGGCTGACCTCGACGCCGTCGATGATCAGGGGGTCGATGGGCGTGCGGCCCATCATCTCGAAGTTGCCGTAGGCGATGTTGGCGGCGGCGATGCCGCGGACGCGGTTGGCGCCGGTGGGGTTGCCCTGGGAGTTGTCGGTGGTCTGGCCGTTGCGATCGACCGTGATGTCGGTGTAGGTGGCGGTGCCCTCGGTGTTGCCGGTGTAGGCGAAGATGTCGTTGATATCGAGCATCGCGAAATCCGTCATCTGCTCCTTCGTGACCACGGTGATGGAGGAGGCTAGGTCCTCGATCTTGGTGTTGAGGCGCGTGCCCGACATGGTGTTCGAGGAGTAGTAGCCCTTGGTGCTCTCGGTGACTTCGAAGGGCGAGAGGACAACCGGCTCCTCGGTCGCGGGATCGTCGTGCCGGACGGGCTTGGGCGCGGGGGCGGTGACCTCCGCGGTCGTGGGGGCCGCCGCGGCCTTGGCCTCGTCTCCGGGGGGCGGGGTTTCCTGCGCGAAGGAGAGCGACGCGGCGAGACCAGCGAGGCCGGCGAAGGCCGCGAGCAGTTTACCCAGGGAGCGGGATGAAGATTGCGTGGTCATGTTCAGCGGGAGGTCGGGAGGGATTGGGCGGAGCGGCGGACGAGGATCCACCGGACCAGGACAAGGAGGCCGAGAGCGAGATAGAAGCCGAGACCGGGGGCGCCGCCGCCACCCGCCCCCCCTACCCCGCCGGTGCCGGACGGAGTGAGGACGGTGAGGGTCGCGCCGTTGCTGGTGACGCTGCCCTGGGCGTTGGTGACAATCACGGCGTAGGTGCCGGCATTGGCGGCCTGGACGTTGGCCACGCTCAGCGTGCTGCCGGTGGCGCCGGCCACAGGGGCGCCGTTGAGCGTCCATTGATAGGTGGGAGCGGGCGAGCCGGTCGCGACCACGAAGAACTGCGCCGTGCCGCCCGTGGACACGGTCTGGCCCTGCGGCTGCGAGGTGATCACGGGGGCATTCGGGAACACGCCCTGGCGGACGGTGCTGTTGCCCGTATCCGCGATGTAGAGCTCACCGGTCGAAGCCTGCGCGAGGCCGGAGGGATAGTTGAACCGGGCGGCGGCACCGATGCCATCGGCGCTGCCGGTGACACCCGGCTGGCCCGCCACGGTGGTGACGGTACCGGCGGCGGAAACGATCCGGCGGACCGATTGGTTGTCCGTATCGAGGACGTAGAGGTTGAACGCGCTGTCCACCGCAATGGCCGTCGGGTGGTCGAAGCGGGCCGCGCTGCCGATGCCGTCGGCTGCACCCATGCTGCCGGCCTGGCCGGCCAGCGTGCGCACGACGCCATCGGAGGTGACGGCACGGATGGTGTTGTTGTCCGTATCGGCCACGTAGAGGATGCCGTTGCGGTCGATCGCGACATCCGACGGCGCATTGAAGCGCGCCGCGGAGCCCGTGCCGTCGGCGCTGCCCGGCTGGCCCGCTACACCGGCGATGGTGGTGACGGTGCCGGCGATCAGATCGATGCGCCGCACGACATGGTTGTTGGTGTCGGCGACGTAGAGGCTGCTGGAGGTCGAGGTGGCGTAGTAAGCGAGACCCTGCGGACCGTAGAAGCGGGCCTGGGCCGTCGTGCCATCGGCGCTGCCGCTGGTGCCGGCGGCACCCGCGAACAGGGAGACCGAGCCGGCGGCGGAGATACGCCGGATCGCGTGGTTGAGCGTGTCGGCCACATAAACGTTGCCGGCCGGATCAACGGCAATGCCGGAGGGCGAGTTGAAGCGCGCGGCGGCGCCGGTGCCATTGGTCGTGCCACTCAAGCCGGCGGTGCCGGCAAAGGTCGTGACGACCCCGCTGGCGATGCGCCGGATGATGTGGTTGTCCGTATCCGCCACGTAGATATTACCCGAGCTGTCCACGCCCAGGCCCGTGGGATGCAGGAAACGGGCGTTGCCGGTGAGCCCATCGATACTGCCGCCGCTGGCCGCGAGGCCGGCGAAGGTGGTGATCGTCATCGGCGTGGTGATCACCGGGGCGCCCTGCACGTTGAGCGTGAAGGCCTGGGTGGCGGCGGCGGTGCCGGCGCTCTGCGCGGTGATGGTGAGCGGGAACTGCCCGCCCGCGGTTCCGGCCGGCGCCGTGCCCAGCAGGACGTTGGTGGCGGGATCAAACGAGACCCAGGCCGGCAGACCCGTGACGCTGATCACCGGCGCCGGGGAGCCCGTGGCCTTGATGGTGAAGCTCGAGAGAATGCCGAGGGAGAACACCCCGTTGTTCGCACTGGTGATAACCGCGGGCACGAGGAGCGCCGTGGTCGTCGCGGTGATGGTGTTGGAGCTGGGGCTCGTGCCGACCGCGTTGGTGGCGCGGACGCGGTAGTAGTAATTCGTCTGCGGGCTGAGGTTACCCAAGGTGCGCGTGAGCGCCGTGCCGACATCGAGATCCTGGAAGCCGCTGACGTAGGCGGTGAACGCGCTGTCGGTGGCGATATCGAGGCGGTAGCCGAGGGCGCTGGCGGAGGCCGTCCAGTTGGCGGTGAAGCTGGCAGCCGCGACATGGGTCGCCGCGACGGCGACCGGAGCCAGCGGCGCGGTGGGCACGAGGTTCACGGTGAGGAGCGCCGCATCCGAGGTGGCATGGCCGGCGGGATTGGTGACGACGACGGTGTAGGTGCCGGAGTCGGCGACGAGCGCGCCGGTGATCGTGAGGCTCGCGGTGGCGGAGCCGGCGACGCGACCGCCGTCGGCGAGGTTCGCGCCATCCTTCTGCCACTGGTAGGTCAGCGGCGCGGTGCCGGTGGCGGACACGGAGAAGGTGACATTGGTCCCCTCAAACACGGTCTGGCTGGCCGCGGGCTGGGTCGTGATGACCGGCGGGGTTTGTACGACCAGCGTCGCAGGATCGCTGGTGATCGAGCCCGCGTCGTTGAGGACCACGACCGAGTAGTCGCCCGCATCAGCGGAGACCGTGCCCGTGATGGTGAGCGTGGCCGCATTGACGCCGGAGAAGCGGCCGCCAGCCACGAGGTCCACCCCATCCTTGCGCCACTGGTAATTGAGCGGGGTGTCGCTGGTGGCGGTGACGGTGAAGGTGGCGGTATTGCCAGCGGTCACGGTGCTGCCGGCAGGCTGCGCCGTGATGCTGAGAGGCGAGCCCGCGGCATTGACGACCAACGCGGCCGCCTTGCTGGTGACGGAAACCGGCAGGCTGTCAGGCACAAGCGCGCTGGTGGCGGTGTTGTAGCCGTCGAGCGTGGTGGAGACGGTGCAGGTGTAGTCGCCGGCGTTGCCCAGGCGGGTGCCGGTGATCGTCAGCGTGTTGGTGGCGGAGCCGGCGACGGTCGAGCCATTGGGCAGCGCGCCGTCCACGAGCGCCACGCCATTGCGCTTCCACTGGTAGGCGGAGGCGGTGGCATTCACACCGCTCGCACCCGCGGCCGTGATGCCAAAGGTGGCAGTACCGCCGGGATTGACCGTCTGGGCCGCGGCCTGCGCGGTGATCGCGAGGGCGTTGGTGGTGATCAGGCCGGGGAAGCTCGTGGTGCCGGTGTACTGGACGTTGGTGGCATTGTAGAGCCCCAGACCGGGGCCGCCGGTGATGCTGACATTGTTGAGGGTGACCCCGGAGATAAGGCCGTTGGCCAGCGGGAGACCCCAGATGATGCTGTAACCCGTGGCACCGGTGGCGGTGAGATTGTTGATCGTGATGTTCTGCCAGCCCGGGATCGTGGCGGAGGCGAGCGAATCGGGCGGCGTGGCATTCCAGGCCTTGACCTTGGCGGGCGTGGTCTGGTTGCCGCCGGAGGTGGCGCCGGGCGTGCCGACATCGTTGTAATAACTGTAGAAGACGATCGGATACGGCACGTTCGTCATCGTGAGGTCGCTGTAGGTGACATTCTGCACCAAGCCGCCCTGGGTGGCGTCGGCCTTCAGGCGGAGGCCGCTGGTGGTGCCGTTGAAAGTGCAGCGCAGGACGGTGAGGCCGTTGAGCCCGAAGTTGGTCTGGCCGCCGACCGAGAGGCCATGGCCGACCCCGAAGGTGCAGTCGGCGATGGTCATGTTGCCGCAATTGCCGTTCTGCGCCTTGATCGCGATGTTGTCATCGCCCACGGCGATGGAGCAGCTCTGGATCAGGATATTGGTCGCGGTCGGATCGAAGCCGTCGGTGTTGGGCGAGTTGCCGGGAGCCGTGATGGTGAGGCCGAAGGCGGTGATGTTGTTGTTGGGCGTGCCGCCGCTGCCGCTCAGGGCGATGTGGAACTGCGGGGAGTTCTGCAAGGTGAGGCCGCCGATGTACACGTTGGACGCGCGGGTGAACTGGACGAGGCGCGGGCGGTTGATGGAGTTGTTGGCGTTGTAGGCCGTCCACCAGGCGGAGCCATCACCCTCGATGACGCCGTTGCCGGTGAGCGCGACATTGGTCGAGCCGCTGGCGATGGTGATGAGGTCGGCGGGGTTGGTGGTGGCGTTGGGATAGCTGGCGTAAGGCAGTGCACGCAGCGTGGCGCCACCGTCGATCTGCAGGTTCATGTTGCTGCGGAGCGTGATCGGGCCGGTGAGGTAGGCGCCGCCCGCCGCAGGGACCTGGATGGTGCCGCCGCCGGCGTTTTGTGCGGCGGTGATGGCGGCGGTGATCGCCACGGTGTTGTCCGTCGTGCCGTCGCCCAGCGCGCCGTAATCAGTGACCTTGAACACGCCCGCGGGGATGACCGGCTGCGTGGGCAGCGTGGTGGAGGCGGGCGCGACGAGCGTGAGCGTGGCCGCGGCGCTGGTGACGGTGCCGCCGCTGTTGGTGACGGCCACGGTGTAGTCGGCCGCATCCGTGGAGGTGAGGCCGGTGAGCGTGAGGGTGCTCGCGGTGGCGCCGACGATGGGCGCACCGGTCTTGCTCCACTGGTAAGTCAGCGGACCGGTACCGGTGGCGTACACGCTGAAGCTCACCCGCGTGCCGGTGAGCGCCGACTGCGTGGCCGGAGCGGTGACGATGACGGGCGGCGGAGCGGTGACCGTGAGGGTCGCGGGATTGCTGACGACGGTGGTGACGCTGTTGGTGACGGCGACCGTGTAGCTATCCATATCGGAGAACTGCACCGAGGCGATCGAGAGGCTGGCGGTGCCGCTGCCCGTGATGCGGCTGTCGTCAGCGAGGTCCACCCCACCCTTGCGCCAGCGGTAGGTCAGCGGCGCGGTGCCGGTGGCCGTGACGGAGAAGGTGGCGGTGGTGCCGGTGGCGCGCGTGATGGATTGCGGGTCGGCCGTGATGGACGGCGCGACGGCCGCGGCGCTCACGGTGACCGTGGCGGTGGCGCTGGTGGTGGAGCCGCCGCCATTTCCGACGGTGGCGATGACGGTGTAATCGCCGGAATCAGCGACCTGCGCACCGGTAAAGGTGAGCGTCGCGGTGGTCGCGCCGGAGATCCGGCCGCCGTCGGTCACATCGACGCCATTCTTCTGCCAGCGGTAGCTGACGGCAGCTGTGCTGGAGGCGCTGGCCGTGAGCGTGAAATTGTCACCGATGATGGCGGAGTGGCTCGCCGGCTGGGTGTCGAACACCGGGGTCGAGGGAATCCGGGTGATATTGAGGTCCAGGATCGAAGGTGCGGCGCCATAGATGGAGAAGAACATCAGCGAGTCGAAGCTCGTGGTGATCGCACCGGAGGTCTGGCTGTAGGAGGAGGACATCACGGTGGTACCGCCCGTCGTCACCGTGTAAGCGAGATCCACCTGTGTGGCGGAGACGTACTTCACAGTGAAATTGGCGACGTAAACGGTGCTGTTCGTCATGGCACCGGCCGTACCACCGGTCCCGGCGCCAAGGGCGAGGAAGGAGGTATTGGCCCCGATATTGCCGGAGCTCGGCCCGATAATCTGGGAGCTGGGGTTGGACGAGGGGTTGGCCACGCGATACCAGTAGGATTGCGTATCGGTGGATGGCGTACCAGCGACCTCGGAACTGATCGCGTAGCCGGAGTAGCCACGGGCAGTCGTGTTGGCGGTGAGGCTGTTGGTGGTGGCCGGGAGATAGCGCGCCGAGATGGTGCCGCCGGCATCATTGAACTTGGTGCCATTGCCGCCGCTGTTGAAGAGACCGAGGCGGAAATTGCCCGGGGCCTCCACGATGGTGCCCGTGCTGCCGTAGGTGAAGGTCACGGTCGCGGAAATGCTCTCGCCCACCGCCAGCGCGGCCGTCGAGGTCGAGGGCGTGAAATAGGCCATAAGGCCGCGGGAAGTGCCCGCGGAAACGCCGAGCGTGGCGTGCTGCGCATAAGCGATGTTGGCCGTGCCGAAAGAAGCCCAGACCGCCTGAGTCGCCGTCGGTGCGAGGAACGCGTTGGCATCATTCACCAAGCCGGCGTGGAGCGTGGCGGCCGAGATCGTGTCGTGCAGGATCGAGATGCCGACCGGAGCGGCGAGCGTGGTGAGGGAGGCGGTGCCGGAAGAGGCGCTCACGACCGAGCCGGAGACGGCGCGGACGCGGTAATAATACGTCGTACCACCGGCGAGGCCATAGACCGGTGCGGCGGTGACGAGACCGACATCGAGATCCTGGAAGCCCGGGACAAACGCGGTGAAGCCACTGTCGGTCGCGACGTCGAGCTTGTAGGTGGTCGCCCCGGCGGCGGCGGTCCAGTTGGCGGTGAAGCGGTTGGCGGCGATGAGTGTCGCCGCATTCGCGGTCGGCACCGTGAGGACGACGAGTGCGGAGGGATCGCTGGTGACGGAGCCGGGGACGGCATTGGATACGGTGACCGTATAGTTGCCCGCATCGCCGGAGACGGCGTTGGAAATCGTCAGCGTGTTGGTAGCCGAGCCGGCGATGTGGCTGGCAGCGTCGGCGAGGGGCGCACCGTTGAAATTCCACTGGTAGGTGATCGGCGCGGTGCCGCTGGCGACGACGCTGATAGTGATGGTACCGCCGGCGTTGACGGCCTGGGAGACCGGAGGCTGCGTGGCGATGCCCGCGGCGGTGGCGCCAGCGGTGACGGTCAGCGTGGCGGCATTGCTGGTGACAGGACCGGCGAGGTTGGTGACGATGACTTGATATTGCGTGCCGTCGTCGGCGAGCTGCACGGAATTGAGCGTGAGGGAGGCCGAGGTCTGGCCGCCGATGTCGGCGAACGATCCGGCCACGGGCTTCTTCTGCCACTGATAGCTGAGCGTGGTGGAGCTCGTGGCGGCGACGGTGAAGGTGACGTTGTCGCCGATCACCGCGGACTGGCTCTGCGGCTGGGTCGTGATGGAGAGCGGCGCGGCCGGGGTGTTTACCGTGATGACGGAGGAACTGGCGCTGGTGGCCGCGGTGGTGGTCGCGCGGACGCGATAGTAGTAGGTGGTGTGGTCGGCGAGCCCGGTGACGGCGGCGGAAGTGCCATTGCCCACATCCAGGTCGTTGTAGCCGCTGACGAAGCTCGAGAAGTCATTCGCGGTGGAGACATCGAGCCGGTAGCCGGTCGCGCCGGTGGACGCGCTCCAGTTGGCGGTGAAACCGCTGGTGGTGGTACCGGTGGCGGCGCCGGCGGTGGGCGCGGCGAGTGACGTGGCCACCGTGGTGGTGCCGGAGGAAGCGCTCGTGGCGGCGGAGTTCACGGCCCGCACGCGGTAATAATAGGTCGTGCCCGGGTTCAGGCCGCTCACCGCCTGGGCGGTGACGTTGCCGACGTTGAGATCGCTGTAGCCGCTCACGAGGCTGGCGAAGCCGGAATCGGTAGCGACATCCAGCCGGTAGCTCGTGGCGCCGGAGACCGCGGACCAGTTGGCCGTGAAGCCGGAGACCGAGGCCGCGGTGGCCGCGCTGGCCGTGGGGACGGCCGGGGGCGAAACCTTCGACACGGTGAGCCCGAGGACCGACATGGTCGCGCCGTAGTTGTTAAAGACAAACAACGTGTCGAACGCGGACTCGATCGTGCCGGTCGTCTGGGTCGTGGTGTAGGTCTGCACCACGGTCGTACCGCTCGTCACCGTGTAGGTGAGGACGGCCTGGGTGGAGGAGACGCGCTTGACGGAGAAATCGAGCACATAGTCGCTGCCATCGTTGGGCATCGCACCCGCGGTGCCACCCGCCGAATTGATCGGGGTGAACGTGGAGTTGGGCTGGGTGAGCGTGGAAAGCGTGCCGGGGGAGCTCGTGATTGCCGGGCCGGCCCACTGGCCGCTACCCGCAGACAAGCCCGCGGTGGGCGTGGTGCCGTCATTCGGCCAGGTCGCCTGCACGCGCTTCCAGAACGAGATGGAATTGGCGGCCGGCGCCGTGGCCGAAGCGCTGCTCTCGACAATGTAGCCGGAGTAACCACGGGCCTGCGCATTGTTGGTCACGCTGAGCGTGGTCGCGTTGGTGAGACGCGCGGGGTTGTTGGCGTTGGTGCTGCCGGGGACGTTTACGTTGGTGCCGTTGCCGTTGCTGTTAAGCAGGGCGACGCGGAAGTTGCCGGCGGAGTTGGCCAGCGTGCCGTCGTTGAACTTGAAGCGGAGCCGCGCCGTGAGCAGGTCGCCGTCGGCCAGCGTCACGAGCGACGTGGGCGGGGCGATGTACGCAAGATAGGCGCGGGAGGCACCGGACGAGATGCTGAAGAGCGCGCCATTGAGGTAGTTCACGTTGGCCGTGCCGCCGGGATACCAGGCTGCCTGCGTACTGGTGGGCAGATAATACGAGTTCGTATCGACGCTCAGGCCGGAATTCATCGTCGTGGTCGAGCTGACGGTGATATAGGGGAAGGTCTCGTTGAGCACGACGCCGGCCAGGCTGGCGGCCGTGGACAAAGTGCGGGCAATATAAATGGCGCTGCCGCCATAACCGGTGGCGCGCACACGGTAAAAATAGGTGGTATTCTCAGTCAGGCCGGTGGCGGTGTACGTGGTCGCGGTGCCCACGTCCTGCGCGCTCACGAGGAGGCTGTTGGCGAAGGAGCGATTCGTACCGATGTCCACGGTGTAGCTCGTCGCGCCCGCCACGCTCCCCCAATTGAGGGTGAAGGCCGAGGTCGTGGTGCCGGAGACGGTGGGCGTGAGCTGGGCGAGCGCCACCGCCGTGGGCGTGACGGGGCCGCCCGTGCCGCCGACGACAACCTGGTAATTGTCGAAGTCCGAGGCGACGATATTGGAGATCGTGAGCGTGGCCGTCGTGGAACCGGCGATATGGCCGGCGACGTCGGTGAGATTCGTCCCGTTTTTCTGCCACTGGTAGGTGAGCGAGGTGCCGGTGGCTGTGACCGTGAACGAGGCGGAACCGCCGAGGGCGCCGATCTGCTGGACCGGAGCCAGGGTGATCACCGGCTGGGCGTGGGCCGCGACCGGCAACAAGGCCAGGCCGAGCAACACCGCCAGGCTGAGGAAGCGGGAGCCGGCGACGCGGCGGAGCAATGCCGGGCGGCGGCTGAGCCAGCGCGCGGCGCCAAGGAGCGCGAGGGCGAGCCAGAAGAAATCGCTGGGCGCGCCGCCGCCACCGCCGCCGGGCAGCGAGACGGGGCCGGGATTGGTGGTGGAGTTGATCACAAGGCCGGCGCGGTTGCTGGTGACGCTGCCGAGGGCGTTGGTGACGGTGACGGTGTAGTCACCGGCATTGACGGCGCCGGCGTTGGCAATCGTCAACGTGGCCGCAGTGGCCCCGGCCAGTTGCGCGCCGTTGAGCGACCACTGGTAGGTGGGAGCCGGGCGGCCGGTGGCCTTCACGGTAAACTGGACCGTGGCGCCGCTGGCCACCGCCTGGCTCTGCGGCTGCGTGGTGATTACCGGCAGGCTGGGCAGGCCGCCGACGCGGAGGATGCTGTTGTCGGTATCGGCCACGTAGAGGTCGCCCGCGGCGCTCACGAAGAGGCCGGTGGGGAAATTGAAACGCGCGGCGCCGCCGGTGCCATCGGCGCTGCCCACGGCGCCGGCCTGACCGGCGATGGTCGTGGTGACGCCGGCGCCGGAGACGATCTTGCGGATCGTGTGGTTGTCCGTGTCGAGCACGTACACGATAAACGAGGCATCCACCGCGATGGCCGCGGGGTGGTTGAAGCGCGCGGCAGCGCCGGTGCCGTCGGCGGCGCCAGCGCTGCCGGCAAGGCCGGCCAGCGTGCTGACCACGCCGCCGGGTGTGACGAAGCGGATGAGGCCGTTGCCGGTGTCGGCGACGTAGAGGTTGCCCGTCTGGTCGATGGCGATGCCCTCGGGGGCGTTGAAGCTCGCGGCGGCACCCGTGCCGTCGGCACTGCCCGCCGCACCCGCGGTGCCCGCGAGCGTGCTCACGGTGCCGCTGGCGACGACGATCTTGCGGATGGCGTGGTTGTTGGTGTCGGCCACGTAGAGATTGGCACCCGCGGCATCGAGGGCGAGCCCCTGGGGCCAGAAGAAGCGCGCGGCCGCCGTGCCGTCGGCGCTGCCCGACACGCCGGGCGAGCCGGCAATCGTGGTGACGACGCCCGCGGCAGTGACCTTGCGGATCGTGTGGTTTTGCGTATCCGCCACATAGATATTACCGGAGCCGTCCACCGCGATGCCGGAAGGCGCCTTGAAGGAGGCGGCGCTGCCCGTGCCGTCCGCGCTGCCGGAGACGCCGGCCTTGCCGGCCAGCGTGGTGACGACGCCGGCGGTGGTGACCTTGCGGATGGTGTGGCCGCCGGTGTCGGCGACGTAGATGTTGCCCGCGGCGTCGGTGGCGACGGCGGAGAGATGGTTGAAGCGCGCGGCGCTGCCGGTGCCGTCGGTCGTGCCCGTGGTCAGCGCAAGGCCGGCCAAGGTGGTGACGGTGAGCGGCTCGGCGACGGAGGGCACGGCCTGCACACTCACGGTGAGGGCCTGCACCGCGTCGGGGGCCTTGTCGTTGGTCGCGGTAATCGTCACCGTAGCCTGGGTGCCCGCGGCATTGGCCGGCGGTGTGCCGCTGAGCACGCCGGTGACGGCATCCAGCGCCGCCCAGGCGGGCAGGCCGGTGGCGGAGAAGGTCGGAGCCGGCGCCCCGGTGGCGGTGATGGTAAAGGCGCCCGCGACACCGGCGGTGAAGACGGCGACCGGCGCGCTGGTGATGACCGGAGCAACCGGCGACTGTACGCGGACGGTGATGGTATTCGAAGAGGCGCTCGTGCCCGAGCTGTTGTACGCGCGGACGCGGTAGTAGTAGGTGGTGTCGATGCTCAGGCCGGTGACGGTCGCGCCGAGGACGGGACCGACATCGAGGTTGGAGTATCCGGCGACCAGACTGGCGAAGGCGGAGTCCGTCGCGACGTCGAGGCGGTAGCCGGTGGCGTTGGCCGAGGCGCTCCAGCGGGCGGTGAAGCCGACCTCATTGATGTTGCGTGCGGTGAGCGCGGCAGGCGCGAGAGGCGTCGGCGCGGCATTGACCGTGAGCGTGGCCGCGGCGGAATCGACGGAAGCGGCAAAATTGGCGATGGTGACCGAATAGCTGCCCATGTCGGTGAGCGGCACGCTGCCGAGATGGAGCGTGGCGGTGGCCGAGCCGGTGATGCGGCCGTTGTCGGCGAGAGGCACCCCGCCCTTTTTCCACACGTAGGTGAACGGCGGCGGGCCGTCGGCCGCGACAGTGAAGGTCACATCCACGCCCTCGAATACGCTCTGGCTGGCCGGCTGCGTGGTGATGGCAGGCGGCGTGGCGGGATAGACCGCGAGGTTGGCCGCCGAGCTGGTGACGCTGCCGTAGGTGTTGGTAATCGTGAGGGTGTAGGCGCCGGTGTCGGCCTGCTGCGCCCCGGTGCGCGTGAGGGAGGCCGTGGTGGCGCCGGAGAAACCGCCGCCATCCGTCACGGCCACTCCGTCCTTGTACCACTGGTACACGAGGGTCGGCGCACCGCGCACGGTGGCGGCGAGGGTCACGCTCTGGCCTTCGAAGAGGGTCGCGCTCGCGGGCTGGGTGGTGATCTCCGGCGCGGTCAGCACCGTGAGGGCCGCGGCCGAACTCGTGACGCTGCCGGCGGAATTGGTCGCCACCACGCTGTAGCTGCCGGCGTCGGCACCCTGGACGTTCGTGAGCGTGAGCGTCGCGGAAGTCGCACCCGCGATGGGCGTGGAGCCCTTTTGCCACTGGTAGGTGGGCGCGGGCGCACCGGTGGCCACCGCGGTGAAGGTGGCGGTGCCGTTGATCGGCACGACCTGGTCCGCCGGCTGCGTGGTGATCGCCGGGGCGATCGAGGTGCGGGTGACGAGGAAATCGGTGACGGTCAGCGAGGCATTGTAGGTCGAGAGCACCATGAACGTGTCGAAGCCCACGCGGGGGGAATCCGAGGTTTCGGTGAGCGAGTAGGCCATCACGGTCGTGGAGCCGCTGGTCACGGAATACGAGAGCGTCACCTGGTTGGCGGCGACGGAGGTGACGGCGAGCTTGGCAACATAAACGGTGCCATCGTTGACGATGGCACCCGCGGTCCCGCCACCAGCACCGGGCAGGAGCTGGGCGAATGCAGTGTTCGCCGAAAGGTCGCCGGACGTCGGCCCGAGCCACTGCTGGCTGCGGCCGGCCGCGCCTTCGCGGCGCCAGAACGACTGGGAGTTGGTCGAGGAAGTGGGCGCCGCCATCGTATCCACCACGTAGCCGGAGTAGCCGCGCGGGGTATTGCCACCGGCGGTGAGGCTGAAGTTGTCGGCGATGATGCGCGCGCCGGCCGGCGGATCAGTGATGGCGCCGCCGGCGTTGTACGGTGTGCCGTTGCCGCCGCTGTCGAGCAGGGCGAGGCGGAAATCGCCCGCGCTCGACGCTCCGGTGCCGCTCGTGAACTTGAAGGTCATCGTCGCGGTGAGCGTCTCCCCCACCGCGATCGTGGCCAGGCCGGTGGACGGGGCGAAGTAGGCGAGCAGGCCGCGGTTGCCGGCGGATACGTTGACCGAGGTGTTCTGCGTGTAGGTCAGCGCCGCGCCGCCACCGTACCACACGGCCTGCGTGCTCGTCGGTGCGCGGTAGCCGTTGGCATCGATCGCGAGGCCGGCATTGGCCGCCGAGGCCGCAAAGGTGTCGTGCAAAATCGTGTTGGTGACCGGGGCCGCGCGGAGAACCAGGGCGCTGCAGGACACGGCGAGAAGGACAAGGGCGTTAAGCAGTTTGGACTTGCTCATGATAGAAAGAGGAAATGCGCAGGATCGGATTCGGTGGCGGTGGTGGGACGGTTCGCAACGGAGCGAGCCGCCAGGGTCCGGCTGGGTGCCTTTCGGCCTGTTTTTGGGGGAAATGCGGACAACAAGGGTAGGATTTGGATAAAGCGGGCGAAGCAGTCGCCGCCAACGGGGTGTCGGTGAGGCGAAACAGGGGACGGGGCGGGATAAAAGTAGCTCGTTACGGAAATTCGCCGGACAG
>JAFEGO010000083.1 GCA_018239845.1 Verrucomicrobiota bacterium | reverse complement strand
GGCTGACGCCGGAGGAGCAGAATCAGATCAAGTCGGGCGTGATCACCGCCGGGTTCACCCCGGAGATGGTGCTAATGGCGCTGGGCAAGCCGGAGCGGATTTTGCCGGGCAAAGGGCCGGGCGAGGAGGACTGGGTCTATGTGAATGTGTACTCCCGGGATGGATATAGCAATAATCCGTCGGTCAAGTTAGCGGCCAGCGTGTCTGGCTCGTCCAAGCGCCAGTCGATGGCGACGTTGGCGGCCCAGGGGAAAAACATAGAGTACCACTTGGACTACGACCCTTCGAACGAGAACATTCGCGCCGAGTCCGCGATCAAGGTGCACGTGAAATTTACGGAAGGCACGGTGGCCGACATCCAGATCATCAGCGATGGCAAGGGCTAAGCTGCTGCAACCCGACGACCCGCAACACCCAATACCTTCAAGATCATGAAACTGACGAAGACGAACCTGATGAGCCGGTGGCTGGTAGCCTTGCTGGCCGGATTAACCCTGCTGGGCACCCTGCGGGCGGCCGAGATGCCCAAGCTGATCGCGATCATGCAGGTGGGATCGTACCGCTTTGCGCTTTTCCACACCAACGACGAGGTTGGCTACGCTTGGAAGCGGCAGGGCGAAAAAATCGCCGGCTACCGGGTGGGCCCGATCGTCGGCGCGCACACCTCGCTGATCACCGAAGCCGGGGAGCAGACGGAGCTGACCGTGCCACCGATCCGCCCGGTGGGCGACCCGGAGATCGAGCGCCGCAACTGGGTGAATTCCGAGGAAAACCCGATGGTGTGGAATCCGGTGCGCGCGCCGCGCATCATCGAGCGGGCGCTGAAATTCCTCGGCAGCGACGAGCAGGACAAGTTTTTCCGCTGGTACGAGAACTACGGCTGGAAGGCGGCCTTTGCCATCGGCGGCGACGGAGCCTGGAGCATCGCCTATGAAAATGTGTACGGGGAGTACCGGATGAAGCTGATGGAGAAGCGCATGGCCGCCTTCCGTCAGGCACTCACTCCGGAGCAGCGCAAGATGTACGAGGAGATCACGACCCCGCTGCCGTTCGACAAGTACCAGGCCAAGCGGGAGCAGCTCATGAAGACGCGCACCCGCTTCGAGGCCTCGCTCTCACCCGAACTGATGAAGACCTACCGCAGTTTTTCCCGGGCGGAAGCACTTGAGGTTTCATCCTGAACCATAGGACTTGGCCTGCGGGCAACCCCTTCATCCCCTCATCATGAAAGCACGGAGATATCTGGGGGTGGTTTCACTGGCACTGGCGGCCTTGCTCACTGGCGGCTGTGGCACGACCGATACGCTGGCGCACCGGATCGAGCAGAACCGCGAGGTCTATGCCGGCCTCTCCGCGGAGGAAAAGAAGCAGATTAACGATGGAGTCATCACGGTGGGCTTCTCGCCGGAGATGGTGCTGATGGCGCTGGGCAAGCCCGAGCGTGTCGTGCCCGGCCGGGGCCCGGGAGAGGAGGACTGGGTATACGTCAATGTGTATTCGCGGGATGGCAACAGCCTCGCGATGGCGAGCAAGGTCACGTCAAATTTCAACCAGATGTCGGGCTCGAGCCTGAACCCGGTCAAATTCAACACGGTGGAGAACCGGAACGTGCGGGCCACCTTCCAGCTGGAGCCCGATCTCGCCAACGAGCAGATCAAGGCCGAATCGGCCATCAAGGTGCACGTGAAGTTCACTGAGGGCTCGGTGGCAGACATCCAGGTCGTGACCGACGGCAAGGGCTGAGCGGACCGTACGGCGGAAATCCCCTTTCATCCATGAAAACCAACCAACATCGGATACTCGCCGTCCTGGGCCTCGGCCTACTGCTGGGTCTGACCGCCGGCTGCGGCACGACGGACACGCTCGCCAAGCGGATCGAGCAGAACCGCGAGATCTATGCCGGACTCTCGGCGGAAGAAAAGAAACAGATCCAGGACGGTGTCATCACGGTGGGCTTTTCACCGGAGATGGTGTTGATGGCGCTGGGCAAGCCGCAGCGGATCATGCCGGGCAAGGGGCCGGGCGAGGAGGACTGGGTCTACGTCAACGTGTATTCGCGGGATGGCAACAGCCTGTCCCTGTCGAGCAAGGTCACGATGAATTTCCAGAAACTGGGCGAGTCGAACTTGCATCCGGTCAAGTTCACCGATCCGGCAGCCAAGGACAGGATTCCCTACTATCAGCTGGAGCCGGACCTGGCCAATGAGCAGATCAAGGCGGAGTCGGCGATCAAGGTGCACGTGAAATTCACCGAGGGCACGGTGGCGGACATCCAGATCGTGAGCGACAACAAGGGCTGACCGCACTTCGCCTGAAAAACCGGCCAATCCATCCCATCATGAAAAACCAACTGACCACGTTGCTGGCCCTCCTGGGCCTCGGTACGCTGCTGGGGCTGGCCGCCGGCTGCGGCACGACGGATACGCTTGCGCGCCGGATCGAGCAGCACCACGACGTATACGCGGGGCTGTCGGCCGAGGAAAAAACCCAGATCGACCGCGGCATCATCACAGTGGGCTTTTCGCCGGAGATGGTGCTGATGGCCCTGGGCAAGCCCGAGCGGGTCGTGCCGGGGCGGGGCCCCGGGGCGGAGGACTGGATCTACGTCAACTTGTATTCACCGAATGGTGATAGTGTCGCGATGGCATCGAAGGTGAGCATGCAGTACCCCTTGAAGCCGCACCAGGACATGGGGCCGCCGCAGTACTACAAATTCGACAGCCAGACGAGATCTCCCGGCGGCGGGGGTGGCTCAATCACGGACACCGTTCCTGTGCCCACCTATCAGCTGGTGCCGGACCTGGCCAACGAGCAGATCAAGGCCGAGTCCGCGATCAAGGTGCACGTGAAATTCACCGAGGGCACGGTGGAGGACATCCAGATCGTGAGCGACGGCCGGGGCTGAGCGGAGGCCGCGCCCGCCTCAGTTGCGCGGGCTGGCGGTTTTGGTCGGCGGGCGGCTGTTGTCGGCCTGGGTGGAGTTGCCGCGGAGCAGGTCGCGGGCGGCGAGCTCGGCGAACACCTCGTCGAAGTTCTCGAAGCCCATCGCGGAGCCGACCCAGCCCAGTTTCTTGCGGAAGAGCTTGAAGTTCAGCAGCAGGGGCTGGCCGTCATAGACGACCAGGTACTTCACGATGACGACGGAGTCGGCGAGTTTGTACTCGCCGATCTTCCGGGAGTACTGGAGGTCGCCCAGCTGGTTGGGGGCGTTGACGAACTGGGCCCGCTGGGTCTGGTACGTGGGATCGAGCACCGAGGCGTAGGGGTTGGTCTCGAAGAAGAAATCCATGGCCTGGGCACGCTGGCCGGCCTCGACGAGCTTCACGGCTTGTTCCACCCGGGCGTCGTACTCGGCGGAATACGCAGATGCGGCCAGGGTGAGGGCAAGGAAAGCAAGGAGGGTCTTCATGGGGATATTGGACTGACGGCTGACCGGCCGAAAAGTTTCAGGCCGGGCGCGCGAAGGCCCGGCCCGCCCTGACCATGGTCCCGGGCTCAGAGGCCCCAGGAGGACTTCATCGAGGCATACGTGGTCTTGTCGATGTCGGTGAAGTCCACGCGGCGGTAGGACATCACGCGAGGGGTGAGCGGCGGGAAGCGGCCGTTGAGGAAGAGATTGCTGAAGCCCCAGAGGCGGTTGGGGGCGTCGTACACGCGGAGGGACCAGGGCTCGGTGGCGGCGGTGCTGTCGTACATCGCGACCATCGAGCCGCGGATGGCGATGGTGCGCTGCGAGTAGCCGTTGCCGGAGTTGTTTTCCAGGAAGCGGGGGAAGTTGTGCAGGCCACCGCTGTAGTAACCGGGGTAGCGGTTGGAGGGCGTGATACCGGTCATGATCGCCGTGGAGAGCTCGGTGCTGGAGGACGCGAACTTGGTGTTGGCCGTTAGCGCTCTGGAAGTGGTGGAGTAGGTGCTGCGGGCGATGATGTTGCTGGAGAGCGGGGTCGTGGTCGTGGGGACCGTGGGGGAGGCGGTCCATGACAATTTGTAGATCGGATCGTAGGTGTAGGTGGCGCTGTCGTTGCACTTGCCATCCACGCAGTTGCTGGAGGAGGGGTTGGTCGTGGCCCAGCTGCTGGACCAGCTGGAGGAGTCGCAGACGTGGTCGCTCAGGCGGTCGTTCCAGCCGGTTTTCTGCGCATAGTAGGTGCTGGTGCCGCTGCCGCTGGCGGTGAAGTAGGGCGCGCTGAGGATGGTGAAGGCGTCGCAGACGATGGAGCAGGGCGTCTCGTCGGCGTCGTCCACGGCGCGGGCGCTGGAGGTGGCGCCGGTGGAGGTGTCGATGGTGCCGTCGGCGTTGTAGTTGCCGAGGACGTAGAGGGCGTCGTTGGTGGCGATGGTGAGGCCCGAGCCGTCGGAGGCGGAGGCGACGTGGCCGCGGCCGAAGATGAGCCGGACGCCGGAGTCCTTGCGGTGATCGGAGGGGGTGGTGGAACCGACGATATCAAGATCGGCGTCGATGGACTGGATATAGATGCCGCCATTCCATGTGCCGGTGGGGAAGACGGAGATCGTGCCGGAGGAGGGGTAGTAGCTGTAGATCAGGTTCGCGTTGGTGAGATTGACCGTGGTGGTGGTGGCGGCGCTGTTGTAGATGTTGTTGGCCCAGTTGGACGCGGTCGTGGTGGTACCCTGGGCGGGCAGCGCCGTGAGGTAACGCGTGACGGTGGTGGCGCCGTTGACGGTCTTCGCTACGGCGCTGCGCAGCTCGGCCATGTCCACGTCGATGATGTCGAGCAGACGCGGGGCGTACTTGTTGCTGGAGCTGCGGTTGACGCCGTAAGTGAAGGTGGAGACGACGCGGCGCATGTCGTACATCTGGTCCTGCTTGACGACGACGATGGGGACGACGCCGGCGATGAGCGGGGAGTTGGGATTGGTGATCGGGTTGGTGACCGAATTGTTGGGGCCGAAGGAGGGCTGACCGGGGAGGATGAGCTCGGTGCCCGACTTGGTGAACACACGGTACATGCCGGCCGGGATGGAGATGGAGGTGCCATCCGGCATACGGCCGGTGCGGGTGACGGTGCTGGGATTGACGATGATCTGGATGCCGCACTGGGTGGCGTATTTCTGGGACTCGACCTCCGCGTTGTAGTTGGCGGTGTCGGTGGCCGGGATGGCGGGCTCGATGAGCTTATGGGCGTCGTTGTTGGTGCCCTCGGCGTAACCGAGATCCGAGACGGGTTTATAGGTCGGGACGCCGTGGGCCGAGGTCTGCAGGTTGCCCTTGTAGGTCTGGGAGGCCCAGACGCGGAAGGAGTTCCTGGCGGCGGCCTTCGTCGCGCTCTCGGGCGAGGTGGGGGTCAGGCCCGTGTTCCAGGCCTGGTCGCGCCAGATCTTGTTGGTCGAGTCGTAGAGGCTGGTGACCGTGCCGGTGGTGGCGGGCGGGGTGGGGGTGGCCATGAAGGTGACGGCCGAGGTGAAGTTGGTGGTGTCGAGGTAGCCCGCGCGCTGCATGTAATATTGCTTTTGATACGCGGCCCAGATGCCCTTGGCGGTGGTGACCTGGGCGGTGAAATTGAGGGAGGACGAGGTGGTCGTGCCCTGGGAGCGGACGTAGAGATCGCCGTTGGTGTGGACAGGGCCGACGAGGTTCATCACGGCGCCGGGGAGGACCTCGAGGTCCATGTTGTAGAAGACGGCGTGGGAGAAGAGCGGGGAGGCGCGGGCGGAAAGGGTCTGCGTGAGGTAGCAGGTCTGCGGGCCGCCGCCCAGACCGTTGCCCGCGGTCACGGTGGCCTTGGCGATGATCTTGAGGTCGAAGCGGAAGGCGTAGCGGCCGCGGAGGGGCTCGTACTCGTTGTTCGGATCGGCGGGATCGAAATAGTAGAGGGTGCTGGAGACGTTGCTGCTGACGACGGGAGCGACGAGGCCGATGAGGAGCTCGGGGGCGTCGGCCCCTGAGGTGACGACTTTGCTGCCAGTCCAGAAGTCGGAGCTGGGCTTGACGATCTGGCCTTCGTTGGAGGTGAAGCGTGTGGGGGAGAAGTCGGAGCGGGTCTCCATGAGCTGGCGGACCTGGGCGAGGCCGTAATCGGAGATGGCCTCGGCGGCGTTGCGGGCCTCCAGGCGCATGCCCTCGCGGTAGTTGAGGCGGCGCTCGGTGAGCGAGTAGCCGATGACCGAGGCGATGATCATGACCAGGCCGAGGGAGACCATCAGTACGGTGACGAGCGCGCTGCCGCGCCGGCGGGTCAGGGGCGAGAGGGAGGAAGTGCGCATGGGATCAGCCACGGGGCGAGACCGTGAAATTGTAGGTGTTGGTGGCCTGGGCGTTGCGGGAGTTGATCATACCGCCGCGCTGGATGATATCGCCCTGCACCACGATGCTCCTGTCCTTGAAATTGTAGAAGAGCTTGCCGGTGGCGAGGTCGCGGGAGAGCTCGACCACGATGTCGTCCTGGGTGGGATCTGTGATGCCGAGGAGCTGGTCAACGGATCTTTTGGCGTAGGCGTCGGGCACATCCTGGGTGTGCCGTCGCACCGGGCCGATGCTGGTCGGATCCGAGGGGTTGGCCGGGGAGCGGTAGTAAACGATGATCTGGGTGATCTTCGTATCATCCGTGGGGCTCTTGAATACCAAGGCGAGGCAGTCGCCGGTGGCGCCATCGGCCACGGACGTGTCGGCCAGCGCGGTGGTGAAGCCGGCGTCCGGATCCGAGGCATCCGCATAGGCCGTGACCGAGCGGGTGAGGTCGGTGTAAGCCGGGTAGATCCGGAAGTAGTTCGAGTAGGTGGCCTTTTCGGTCATCTCAGTCGTGAACCGGCGGATGTCGCGGTTCACGAAAATTTTCCCCGTATCGTAGTAATAGATGTTCAACGCCTGGATGAACACCCGGAGGATACCCAGGGTGACGAGGCCGAAGATGGTCGTGGCCACCAGGATTTCGACGAGGGTGAACCCGCGGTGGCGCGCCCGAACAGGGGAAGTGGAGCGAGTTGACTTCATGATGAACTGCACACGGCTCCGGTTCAGAAGGACGGGACGACCGAGCGCATCGTGCGCAGGGAACCGCGGATGGTGCGCAACCGGCCGCCGTCCTGGAACTTGTAGGTATAGATCATCGTGATGGACATCGTAGAGGTGACATTGGTTTGTTCACCATCGCGGTTTTTGACCCAGACCCATACATTGAGATAGATGGTGTCGTTGGGGTTTACCGCCGGGGTCTTGATCCTGATGGTCGGGAGGTTGTCCACCGCACCGGGTGGCGTGGTCGAGGGGTCGGTGTAATAGTTCGCGCTGGTGGGCGCTGTGCCATAGGAAACCTGGAGAGCATCGGGCATGGTGGCGATCTGATAGGACGCTGCCACGTCATCGTTGGTCAGATCGTAGGCGGCGGCCGGCGAGAACGGGATGCTCCCATAATCGATGCTCTTCGTCTGCTCGATGTAGCCTTGCAGGATCGCGTTGACGGAGTTCTGCACGATGCTGCCCTCGGTGAGGCGGCGCGACTGGATGATCGTCGCCAGGATGCCGCCGCACACCATCGCCATCACGATGGCCGCGATGAGAACCTCCACCAGTGTGAAGGCGCGCCGGCCCGGGGTGGCCGCGGGGCGTCGGGTAAGTTTTTCCACGCGGGGGAGCATAGGTAAATTGCGACCGGAGGGAAGCGCGGAGCGGACGACAGCGGGGTTCTTATAAAAAATTGACCAATCGGACGTGGATAAGAGAATAGGTAAAACACCCTATTCGTCAAGTGCCTTGGCCACCTCCGCCCCAAGCCAAGATATTAACCGTTCGCCCCGATCGTCTTGCGGAGCGCGGTGCGCAGCTCCTGCGATGCGACCCGGCCCAGTTCCAAGGGCTGCGGCTGGCCGCGCAAATGGAGATTGGCTTGGTCGCGGTTGATCGTCTCCAGTCGCTCGACCTGCTGGAGGTTCACGAGGATGGAGCGGCTCACGCGCACAAACTGCTCCTCCGGCAGCAGCGCGGTCCACTGCGCGAGGGTGCGCAGCTGCAGCAGCGACCCTCCCGCCGTGGTGTAGAGCCGGGTGTAGGTGCCCTCGCCGCAAATGGCGGCTACCGCCGCGATCTCGAGTTTGTGCCACTGGCGACCGTCGCGCAGCAGCAGGGGATCCCCGGGGCCCAGGCGGGGCAGGGCCGGGGCGGTGGGGATCGGCGAGTTTGAGGCACTGCTGGGGAAGGGCGACGAGGACTGGCGTCGGCGCAGCAGGCGGTCGACACTGCGGGCCAGCCGGGTGGGGAGCACCGGCTTCAACAGGTAGTCGAGGGCGTTGGCCTCAAACGCCCGCACCGCAAACCCGTCGTGCGCGGTCACGAAGATCACCTCCGTCGTCGCCGGGATGGCGGGCAGCAGGTCGAAGCCATTCTCCGGCGGCAGGTGTACGTCGAGGAAAACCACCTCCGGTTTCAGTTCGGCCAGGAGGGCGCGGGCGGTCGCGAGATCGCGCGCCTCGCCGGCCACTTGGAGCTCGGGATGGGCGGCGAGGAGCGTCGTCAGGCGTTTGCCCGCGAGGCGCTCGTCGTCCACCAGCAGGGCGCGCCAGGGGGCGGTGCTCATACCCCGACCTCCGCCGGCAGGTGGAGCACGACGCGCACCCAGCCATCGTCGTGCGCCAGGGCGATGCCGGCCCGGGCGCCGAAGAGCAGGGCGAGCCGCTGCCGCAGGTTGGCGAGGCCGATGCCGCCCTCGCGCGCCGGGTCGGGCTCGATCCATTGGCCCGTGTTGGCCACGACGATGGTGAGCTGCTGGTCCTTCACCTTGGTCTCGATCGAGAGCTGCAAAGGGCGCGGGCTGGTGCGCTGGCCGTACTTGATGGCGTTTTCCACGAGCGGCTGCACGAGTGCGCCGGGCACCCGGCACCGCGGCGCCAGCGCGTCGGAGGTGAAGGAAAACTCCAGCCGTTCCTCGAAGCGGATCTTCTCCACCCGCAGGTAGTGGTCGAGCGCGTTGAGCTCCTCGCCGAGCGACTGCCCGCCCTCCGGCTGGCGCAGGGAGAACCGCAGGTACTCGGCGACGCCCTGCGTGAGGGAGGCCACGGCCTGGGGATTGTCCGTCTCGGCGAGGATGGAGTTGAAGGCGTTGTAGAGGAAATGCGGGTTCACCTGCGCGCGCAGCCGCTGCAGCTCGGCCGTCCGCATCTCTGTCTCCAGGCGCGCGAGCCGCAGCTGGCCCTCCTGCGAGTCGAGCCAGTAGTGGATGAAAAGATACAAACCGCACCAGAACGCGTAGAGCATCCAGCGCAGCACGAGGCTCACGATGATGTACTGCTGGGCGAAGTGATTCTCCGTCACGGCCAGCGCCTCGGCCAGCCGGAGGGTGAGGAGCCGGTCGCCCCAGGCCAGCAGCCCGCACCCCGGCAGGCACAAGCTGATCGCCACCGGCAGCGACAGGTGGTGCCGCCGGCTCAGCCGCAACAGCGGCCGCACCAAAAAGCTGGTGAGGACGAAGCCCAGCACCGTCCGGTACATGCCGACGACAAACGCATCCCAGCCGCCGATATCCCCGATCCGGGCCACCATGGCCGTCATGATAATCATGAAGCCCCAGCCCAACACCTGCAGGCGCCAAAACAGGACGCGCCGGTCCCGGATCGCCAGCTGTACGAGGGGGGAAAACATGATGGACCGTAATTGTGTGATGTAGGGCACTTACGTTGCAAAACCTATGTTCGCCGACCGCTGGCCGGTTTCACCCGATATTCCGCCCGATTCACCCATCAGGAGTTGAGCCCGGTCGGCCAGGCCTGCACTTAAGCGCTTCCGCTTCCTGCTATTGCAAACGCAAGTCATGCGCTTCCCGCTGCTCAACGTCCTGCGTCCGTGTTGCACTGTCGTCCTCGGTCTGGCCCTCGGCGCCAGCCTTCCGGCCGCGGTGACCAGCGGGCCTGTCGGCTACGTCAACATCCCGCTCTTGCGCGATTCCGATACGGTCGTGGCCGTGCCGCTCGCGCCGGCGATCGAGTTTGCGGGGCAGGTTGGTGCCATTGCGGCTGCGGCCAACGGTCAGTTTGACCTCACGGTCGCAGGCACTCCGGGCCTTGTGGCCGACCAGTTCAAGAACCTGTACTACATCCGCCTCGAGACCGGCGCGCGCCGCGGCATGTACTTCACGATCACCGGCAACACCGCCGGCCGGCTCACACTCGACGCCGCGGGCTTCGACTTCTCCACCATCGCCGCGGGCGACGCGTTTTGTATCCGTAAATATTGGACGCTGGCCGCGCTCTTCCCGCCCGCCGCCGCCGGCACGGCCGCCAATCCCCTGACGGCCTCGGCCGGCACCCTCGGGCCGCAGCGGCGCTCGCAGGTCATCATCCCCAACAACGGCTACGCCGGCACCAACCTGCCCGCCGTGGGCGTGTACTACTTCACGGCCGACGGCTGGCACCAGGCCGTCGCGGGCAATCCCACCGCCGACCACATCATCCTCCATCCCGACAGCTATTTCACGGTCCGCCAGCCCGCGGCCATCGCGGACGATGTCACTTGGGGCGTGACCGGCTCGGTCGTGCTGGAGGACCAGCGCATCCCGCTCTTCACCCGCACGGCCGGCGCGCAGGACAACGCCCTCGCGCTCAACCGCCCCGTCGATCTCCGCCTCGCCGACACCGGGCTCGAGACCGGCTTCGCCGCCAGCGCCTCCACCCTCGGCGCCGACCGCCGCGACCAGCTCCTCGTCTTCGACAACTCCGCCCGCAGCCAGAACAAGTCCGCCGCCGCCGTGTATTACCGCGTTGGCGACAACTGGATCAAGGCCGTCTCCGGCAACCCCGCGGCCAACGACGATGTGCTCGGCGCCGCCACCGGCTTCGTGGTGCGCAAGGCCGCCACGTCCGACGCCGGCACCTCCGAGTGGCTCAATTCCCTGAAGTACTAACTCCAACTGCTCCGCCAGCCTCCGTCTCCGCGTGCGTTTCCCCCGTCGTATCCCTCTTCCTGCCGTCCGCCTCGGTCTCGCGGCGCTGGCGTTCGCCCTGCTGGCGCCGGCCCGGGCCTTCCCGCCCGCGCCGTTCTTCACGCTCTACGGCACCGTGCGCGATGAGCAGGGCCAGGCCCTCCAGCTCGATGGCGACGTCGTGGTCTTCTACAAGAACGGCGTCGAGGTCCTCCGCCAGAACATCACGGAGGATTCCCAGTTCGACCAGAACTACCAGATCCGCATCCGCATGGACATGCAGCGCGCCGGCACGGCGAGCTACAGCGATCTCGCCAACGCCACCGGCACGCCCTTCACCGTCGCGGTCCTCATCCACAACATCCCGTATTATCCGATCGAGATGTCCGTGGCCCGCTCCGTGGGCCGCCCCGGCGAACGCGTGCGGCTCGACCTCACGCTCGGCGTCGATTCCGACGGCGACGGCCTGCCCGACGCGTGGGAGGAGGCCCAGCTTTTCGCCGCCGGCGTCCAGCCCGGCCCCAACGGCTGGGACCTTTCGCTCATCACGCGCGATGGCGACTTCGACCACGACGGCCGCTCCAACTACGAGGAGTACGTCGCCGGCACCTACGCCACCGATCCCTCCGACCACCTCGACCTCCGCATCGCGGGCAAGACGGACTTCAGTACCCACCTCCAGTTCTTCGCCATCTACGGCAAGACCTACACCCTCGAGGCCTCCACCGACCTGAAGACGTGGACGCTCGTACCCTTCTATCTGAGCAGCCCCGATCCGGTCACCGTCGGGGACAATGAGACGCCCCCGCCCGCGCCCGTCGCGCAGAAAATCCTCTCCGCCACGACCACCGGGGTCACCGACCTCTACGCGGACCCCGCCTCCTCCTCCAAACGCGCGTACTTCTACCGCCTGAACGTCCGATGAAACGTCTCGGTCTCCTTGTCCTCCTCGCGGCCTTCGCCGCCCTCGGTGCGCCCGCCCTGCGCGCGCAGTGGAAAACCGAAACCTACACGCTCAAGGCGGGTTGGAATGGCATCTACCTCCAGGGCGACGCCTCGTACACCACGCTCGACCAGCTCTTCGCCGCGTACCCCGCCGTCGTCGAGGTGTGGCGCTGGAATCCCAATCCCAACCAGGTCCAGTTCTCCACCTCGCCCGCCGTGCCCGACGCCACCAGCGCCGAGTGGACGATCTGGAACCGCAACGACCCCGCCGAGCAGCAGCTCACCAAGATGATCGGCCAGTCCGCCTACCTCATCCGGTGCACGGGCGCCGCCGGCACCACCATCTCCGTCTCGATCACGCAGAAGCCCGTGCCGCCCGATGCCACCTGGCTCATCACGGGCGCCAATTTCCTGGGCTTCCCCGCGGACCCGGCCAGCACCACCACCACGTTCTCCAACTACTTCGCGAGTTTCCCCGTCGCGATCACGACGCCTGCGAAGGTGTATAAGTACGTCGGCGGCGACCTCGGGCCGGCCAACCCCATCCAAGTCTCCGCCTTCGGCACCGAGAAGGTCGATCGCAACACCGCCTACTGGTTCCAGGCCGCCACCGTCGGCGACTTCACCGGCCTCGTCGAGTACGAGCTGCCCGGCACCGCGGGCCTCGCCTTCGGCCGCACCACCATGGCGCTCACCGTCGGCGTGATGAACCGCTCCAACGTCGCCGTCACGCTCACCCTTTCCACGCAGGCCTCCGAGCCCGCCCCGGCCGGCCAGACCGCCATCAGCGGCGCGGTGCCGATCACCCGCCGCGTACTGGATACGACGAGCGGCGCCTACACCGAGACGCCGATCACCGGCAGCTTCACCGTCTCCGTCCCGGCCAATGGCCGCCTCGACCTCAGTTTCGGCATCAACCGCAGCCAGCTCGGCACTTCCTCCAGCGCCCTCTACGCCTCGCTCCTGCGCATCAAGGACTCGGCCAACCTCACCGATGTCTTCCTCCCCGTCACCGCGCAGCCCGCCACCGCCGCCGGCCTCTGGGTGGGCGAGATCAGCGTGAACTCCGTCGTCAGCACCGTCGCCGGCAGCCCCGGCTCGACCACCTCGCGCGCCTTCCCCCTCCGCCTCCTCCTGCACGTGGACAACAACGGCACCGCCCGCCTCCTCTCGCAGGCCTTCGTCGGCAACCTCGCCGCCGCCGGCCACGCCCCCGGCATCTGCACGCACGAGGGCGGCCTCTGGGCCGACACCAAGGCCGACGCGCTCCGCCTCGTCTCCAGCCAGATGCCGCTCGACCGCGTGATCGCCGGCACCGGCTCCGTCGCCCTCGGCGGCGCGGTCACCTGCACCGTTTCCGTGCCGTTCGACGACATCACGAATCCCTTCGTCCATACGTATCATCCGGATCACGACAACAAGGACGCCCGCGGCCTGCCCCTCGCCGCCGGCGTCGAGAGCTACAATGTCAGCCGCGCGCTCACGTTCACGTTCACCGCCGCGCCGCCCGACGGCAGCACCGTGAGCGGGTGGGGGACCACCGTCTACGGCGGCACCTACGCCGAGACGATCACCGGCCTGAGCCGGCTGCCCCTCACCGTCGGCGGCACGTTCAGCATGCGCCGCGTCTCCGAGGTCGGAGACCTCGACACCACCACCCAGTAATTTTCCCCCGCCTCAACTTTTCTCACTCATGAAATCGTTCCTCGCCGCCCTCCTGCTTCTCGCCGGATCCGTCACCGCCTTCGCGCAGGTCCCCTCCCTGATGAGCTATCAGGGCCACGTGTCGGATGCCTCCGGCACCGCGATCGGCAACAGCTCGCCGGTCAACCGCCTCATCACCTTCAAGTTCTACAGCGCCGCCACCGGCGGCACCGTCCTCTACGGCGAGACGCAGACCGTCACGATCTCCGGCGGCGACTTCAGCGTGCTGCTCGGCAACGGCACTGGCATCTCCGCCACGCCCGGGCCCAGCGCCCCGGCCAGCCCCATCATCACGCTCTCGTCGATCTTCACCACCACCGTCTATCTCGGCGTCACCGTCGATGACGGCACCTCCGCCGCCGATCCCGAGATCTCGCCGCGCCAGCAGCTCGTCTCCGCCGCCTTCGCCTTCCGCGCCAAGGTCGCCGAGACCGTCGCCGACTCCGCGCTGACGACCAGCATGCTCGCCGACACCGCCGTCTCGACCAACAAGATCGGCGCCGCGCAGGTCACCACCGCCAAGATCGCCAACAGCAACATCACCACCGCCCTCATCGCCGACGGCAATGTCACCACGGCCAAGCTCGCCAACTCCGCCGTCACCGCCACCCAGCTCGCCGATGGCTCCGTCACCAACAGCAAGATCGCCGACGGCGCTGTGACCGCCACGAAGCTGGCCGGCAACTCCGTCGGCTCCGGCACCATCGCGGACAACACCATCACGAGCGCCGACATTGCCGACGGCACGATCGCCACCGCCGACCTGGCCGACAGCTCGGTCACCAACGGCAAGGTCGCCAACAGCGCCATCGACTACAACAAGCTCGCCGCCGCCATCCAGCAGGCCCTCTGCCCCACCGGCACGATCATGGCCTACGCCGGCGACACGGCGCCCACCGGCTGGCAGATGTGCGACGGCACCTCGCTCAACCGCACCACCTACGCCTCGCTCTACAATGTTGTCGGCACGCGTTTCGGCGCCCCCGATGGCTCCTCGTTCCGCGTGCCCGATTTCCGCGGCCGTTTCCTCCGCGGCCGCGACTTCGGCGTCGGCAACGACCCTGACCGCGGCTCCCGCACCGCGATGAACTCCGGCGGCGCCGCCGGTGACGCGGTCGGCAGCGTGCAGGACGACCAGTTCAAGTCCCACGTCCACGACCTGCCCCGCGACACGGGCGGCCGCAACAACATGCAGACGGTCACGGACACCTCCAACAGCGACGAGGATATCCAGTCCGCTTCCCAGACCGGCGCCACCGGCGGCAATGAAACCCGCCCGAAAAACGCCTACGTGAACTACATCATCAAGCTCTGAGCCGGGGCACTTCCCCGAACTCCGATCTACGATCTCCGAACTTCGTCACCGCCCCGGTTTCATGCGTCCCGCCCGCTCACTTCGCGCCTTGCTGCTCCTCGGCGCGTTTGCGTCCCTCTCGGTCACCGCGCTGCACGCGCAGATCCAGCTCAAGAGCGGCGTGGCCAACAAGCTCACGTACCGCTCCGACCACATCCCGGCCGGCCCCGGCGGCACGCCCTCCGGCAGCCCGACCATCACCCCGCAGTACGCCAACGTCGTTGAGACGTCCGCCACCGCGGGCCCGATCTCGAATTCCGCGACGCTGACCGCGCGTTATCCCTCGACCTCGGCGATGCTGCTCCAGCGCGCCAGCCTCGGCACGGCCTTCGCCTCCGGCGTGCCGCGCTACTCGCTCGGCGACCGCATCGTCACCCCGGCCACGTACGTCAACAGCTCCGGCGTCACCGTCACCGCGCCCGCCGGCTTCTGGCGCGCCCAGCCCGTGATGCCGTCCGAGATCGTCATCAATCCCTCCGGCCAGCCCCTCAAGGACTCCACCGGCGCGACCATCACCAACACCGGCGGCGTCATCGTCCCCACGCTCACGACCGGCACGTACACGCATTTTTACTACAGCCCGCACGCCAAGCAGGTCTTCGCCAGCGAAGCCGGCCAGGTGGACATCTGGTGGCGCTCCAATCTGCCCGACGCCTCCAACAACTACGTCCTCGTGCATGAGACGTTCTCCGTCTCCTCCGCCACCACCAACCCGGTGCGCACGCTGTACTGGACGGAGAAGACCTTCAACGGTCCGCGCGTCGCCATCCCCAGCGGCCGCATCGTCACGGTGAATCCCGTTTACTCCAATGTCTTCCCGGCCACGGTGGGCACGGAGTTCGTCCCGGTCGGCAGCACGCCCCCGGCCGATCCCAACGCCGCGCCCGCCGCCGAGCTGCGCACCCTCTGGTTCGACACCACCAACGGCAGCGGCTCGCTCCACGCCTACAACGTCACCGGCCGCATTTTGGTCGAGTACCTCGGCGCGGTGCAGGACGACGGCTCGCACGAGTTTCTCGGCGCCGACATCATTTCCGTCGCCCAGTCCGCCCCGGCCTCGACCCTCACGGTCAACCTCGGCGAAGAAATCCGTCCGAGCCCCGAAAACCGCCTGCTCATTCCCCAGCCGGTCAACTCCACCAGCACCGCCGGGATCAACTATTACGGCACCACCGTCCGCCCCGACGGCTCCGTCGCCTACTACGCCGAGCACGAAAACTACATCGAGGACCAGGTGGTGTTCTACTGGCTCGAGGAGCTCGACGCCGCCATCGCCCCCGCCTCGGGCAACGCCCCCGGCCTCAAGCTCGACTGGCCCAAGTCCCTCCACAAGTACCTGCAGGTCTGGCCCACCTCTGCCACGGCCTTCGCCCAGTACATCGTCGGCCACTCCGGCAGCTCGGCCTCCTCCGGCACGGGCCTGAAGTTCGAGGGCGGCAAGATCCCCACGGTCATCTACCAGGACGACGCGGAGCAGGATGAGGTCGTCCTCGACCCCACGACCCAGCGCCTCCTCGTCAATTTCACCGGCTCCAGCGACCAGCTCAGCCGCGTGCTGCTCAAGTTCACCGGCGACGACGGCAGCGTCTGGTACGTGCGCCTCATGACGCAGGCCGACGACCGCACCGGCTACGTCGAGGGCGATGGCACCCCGGCCTACACCGCCGCCGCCTACGTCGGCGAGCGTCTCGCCCCGCCGTCCGCGGACTACAGCCTCGCGGGCTTCATCGCCGGCGGCACGTCGTATTCGCCCAATGCTTACATCGATCCCTTCGCCAACGGCGTCTCCGCCGGCGAAAAGGGCGCGATCATCCCGGTCAACGCGTTGCCCGGCAACGGCTCCACGCTCGAGGTCTGGTGGTTCCGGAAGGTGAGTGCGCCCTCGACGCAGTTCTCCGACTTCTACACCACGGCCAAGGTCGCCCGCTACACGCTCAGCTACCGCACCGACAGCCCCAGCATCGTGCTCGCCTCCAACAACGGCACCTACGATCTCTCCGCCGCGCAGATCGCGGGCTCCCTCTACGTGCAGAACGACGCGAGCCTCCCCGGCTACAATCCCAACGAGGAGCACGCCATCGTGCTCAACGGACGCGCCTACGCGCTGCGCGACGACCTCAACGTCACGACCGGCTCCAGCTTCACCACGTTCTCGTCGCTGCCGCGCGTTCTCATCCAGTACACGGACCCCAGCGACAACCGCCCCGCCATGTCGGTTTACCAGGTCGTGCGCGAGGACTCCACGTACACCTTCGACTACCCGGTCACCGCCGGCACGATCGTCAACTCCCCGATGCCGCTGCCGCTCCTGCCGCTGCCGGTCGACTCCACCACCGGCCTCTCGCGCAACCTCGAGGTCACGCCCGATCCCGATAAGTATCCCGCCGAGGCGCTCTCCACCACCGCGCCTTCGACATACGGCAAGTTCACCTTCAAGGACCGCAAGGGCTACGACTGGGTTTACCGCGGCCCGCACGGCGACCCCGCCGAGGCCAGCCTGCCGCCGTTCTCGGGTCCGTTGCCCAACTACGAGTTCAACTCCGGCTTCGGTCCGTGGGTAAATACCAACGTGATCACTTCGCCCACCGTGGCCAACGGTTCCTACAACGGCACCGCCACAGGCAATGGTGATGCCTACGTGTACACCAATAATACCCTGACCGCGTTCGCCGGCAGCAGCGTGGCCACGATCATGGTCCGCATGAAAGCGTCGGCCAATGGCGGCGTGCAATTGTTCTGGGGCAATCAAGCCGGCGGCTTCGGTGGCACCCGCGTCATGAACGCCAGCTATACGGGCAACGGCGACTGGCAGGTGGTCTCTTTCCCTGTTTCCACCTCCGCTGACTGGGCCGGCCAGACGATCAATGCCCTGCGCCTCGATCCTGTCTCGGTCACCGGCGTCACGTTCTCCATCGACTGGATCCGCAACTACCAGGCCACGTCCGGCCTCGGAATGCAGTGGTACTACACGATGCGCTCCGGCTTCTGGTTCCCCGGCCGCTCCAGCCAGCCCGCCGAGGGCACCGTGCTGCCGTACCTCCGCGTCAAGAATACCGACGGCTCCTTCGTCGGCGATGCCGTCACCGGCACGCCGCTGACCGTCGCCTACCGTCCGACCTGGCCCGAGGCGCCTACCATGAGCGTGGGCGAGACGCTCACGTTGCCCAACCACGGACTCCCTGCGGTCCGCGGCAACACCAGCGCCGTCGTCTTCTACCAGCAGTCCATCGCGCAGTCCGGCGCCTCGGCGCCCAATGTCACGCTGCACGATCCCACGCGCGCCAAGACCGTCCTCCTCGACAACGCCGCCGTCGGCCTCACCAAGATTCCCGCGTCCGCCGCGGTCACGCAGCAGAGCGGCAAGACTTACTTCCAACTCCTGCCGCCGCATCTCCAGCAGCGCTTCTATTACGATGGCACGCTCGGCGCCGTCGGCGGGCTCGTGCTCATCGGCCAGTTCAATGACGAGATCACGGGTGAGGATTACCTGTTCCTCAACACCCTCAGCCCCGACGACATGGCTTCGCTCAAGGGCATCGTCGCCACGACCGACAGCGATTACCAGAAATGGTCCATCGCCATCGACAACCTCACGACCAAGGTCGAGACGTTCATGGAGGATCCGGCCAAGCGCGGTACCTACATCCCCGATTCCAGCAAGACCGTCACCGTCGGGCCCTCGGACCTCGCCGCGATCACCTCGTCCGACACCGCGGTGGACAGCTATGCGCTCACCGCCACCGGCGCCGGCAGCGGCTACGTCACGCTGGTCTTCGGCAACGGCTACGCCTTCACCCCCGTCGGCGATCCCGTCTCTGTCTCGATCATCAAGGTCGTGCCGCAGATCTACACGGGCGACCTGAAGACGCTCCCCGCGTCCAACCCGCTCGACGAGCAGACCGCCCTCCGCCACAGCGGCGACTTCGCCGCGCACCCGGAGAACTACGAGTTCGAGTGGCGCTACGCCCAGCCGCAGGACGGCGTCGTCCCGGCGACCTACACCTACGCGATGGGCACGCTGGTCGGCACATCCCCGGCCAACAACTGGCTGATTGCCGCCAACCCCGCCGCGCCGCTGCCCGCGACGTATGCGACCACCCAATACCCGTTCCCCCGCACCTTCGCGATCAACAACAGCTCGTACAGCGCCTCCGCCGGCTACCCGGGCACGGTGGTGAAGTCCGTCACCCCCGTCACCTTCTCCGGCACCATCCCCGCGCAGATCGTGTTCAGCGCCGAGCTCGGCACGCACGACGGCTTCATCCTCTACGTCAACGGCACCGCCGCCGTCGCCTCGCGCGTCCCCGCCGGCGTGACCCTCCCGAACAATCTCGCGCTGACCGATCCGCGCACCGGCCTCTCCTCCACCGGCCTCACGAACCAGTACTACGTCCCTTCGACGTACTTCGTCACCGGCGACAACCGCATCGAGGTCGCGCTCTACACCACGGCCAACGCCAACGCCACGTCCTCCCTCGATTTCCGCGTCGATGCCTCGGTCGAGACCGACCACGTCGTGGCCAACGGCTCCCCGTGGATCCTGCCCAACGGCACGCTCTCCAACACCGTGATCGTCGGCGGCTCCGCCTCCTCGCCGCTCGGCAACCCGCTCCTCGTCTTCTCCGACAACTATTTCACGATGCGCTACCGCCCCAAGACGGGCGTGACCAATGTTGCCGGCACCACCTGGAGCCGCTGGATGGAGCCCAAGCTCGTCGAGAGCTGGATCAAGCGCGCGCTCGCCGGCATCAATCCCTTCACGCAGCGCACCGACGATCTTTACAACAACCCCGTCAGCACCGACGTCTCGATCCTCACCCAGGCCGGCAAGCGCTGGGAGGGCGACGTCGCGCTGAATCTGAATAACATCAATGATTTCGGCCTGATCGAAATCTACGAGACGCTCCTCAACCGCGCGAAGAAGCTCTCCATCGACGCCGGTTACGATGACCCCGGCACCGACGACACGCTGCTCCTCACCGCCGGCTACCTCAACGATCTCTACATGACCCTCGGCAACGAGGCCTCCGACGATGCCGACAATCCCACCATCTCCATCGACGGCGACCTCGACTCCGGCCAGGTCAGCACCTCGCGCTTCTCCTTCGAGGGCCAGGTCCCCACGCTGATCGACGAGGAGCTCGCGCTCCTCCGCGGCCGCGACGATTTCCTCAGCCCCGGCACCAAAGCCGCGCCGGCCTACAACCGCCTGTATTGGAATTACACCAACGGCATCAACTCCGGCGAATCCATCTACGCCATCAACTACGACATCAAGGAAAAGGCCGGCAGCCCCACCGCCAACGGCACCCTCGATGCCGCCGACGCGCAGTACATGTTCCCGCAGGGCCATGGCGACGCCTACGGCCACTACCTCACGGCCCTCACCGGTTACTACAAGCTGCTCACCTCGCCGCACTTCACTTGGACGCCCCGCACCGAGTCGGTCGATGTCCTCGGCCAGACCGTGCAGGTTGATTACCAGGACGAGCGGAAGTTCGCCGCCGCCGCCGCCAGCGTCGCCCGCATGGCCGCCCGCATCATCGACGTCACCGCGCGCAAGTCCTACCGCGACGATCCCTCCGTCGGCTGGACCCACCAGCGCGATCTCAACCCCGATGGCTCTGAAGGCCGGCTGAACTCCACGACCAACACCCGTCGCACCTGGGGCACCGACGAGTGGGCAGCACGGGGCGGGCAGGGGGCCTACTTCAACTGGGTCAGCGCCAATGCCATGCTGCTCGACAAGGACACCAACCCGCAGCACAGCGGCATCCAGGTCATCGACCGCACCACCGTCCCCGAGATCGACGAGATCGTCACCCACGCGACCGCCATCCAGACCGCGCTCGACGACCAGTGCGCGCACATCAATCCCCTCGGCCTCGCCAAGGGCGCCATCGCCTTCGACATCTCCCCGACCGACCTCAAGGCCGGCCAGTCGCACTTCGACCAGATCTACGCCCGCGCCCTCCAGGCCTCGCTCAACGCCAAGGCCGCCTTCGACCGCGCCTGCGTGATGAACCGTACTCTGCGCAACCAGAACAACTCGCTCGACGACTATAACAACGCCGTCGACGACCAGGAAAACGCCTACGAGTACCAGCTGATCACGCTCTTCGGCACCGCCTACGCCGGCGACATCGGCCCCGGCAAGCTCTACGCGCAGGGCTACACCGGCCCCGACCTCTACCACTACTGGTACATCGTCAATCCCTCCGCGCTCGTGGACACCGGCTCCACGATTACCTTCACTTACAACGAGCCGGTCAACCTCGACCCGTTCGTCGAGTGGTCCGTCGACAACGTGTACAACAAGCTCCGCGATCCGCTTCAATACACCGCGCGCACCGTCACCATCTCGCCCGACCGCATCACGCAGTTCTCCACCTCGGCCATGGGCTCGCGTTCGCAGACCGGCTCGATCCAGTCCGCGCTCCTCGATGTGTACCAGGCGCAGGTCAACGTCCGCGCCGCCGCCAACCAGCTCGACACGCTGATGCGCCAGTTCGACCGCGACTACCAGCTCTTCACCGAGTTCCGCACCGCCTACGCCGACGCCAACGACGGCGCCGCCGAGAAGCTCAACGAGGCCGCCGTGAAGATCCAGGCCGCCGGCGTCGTCTCCAGCACGTCCGCCATCACCTCCCTCAGCGCCGACCTCGTTTACAACCTCAGCGAGGCCCTCAAGGGCGGCTACCCCGACGACGTCGGCCTCGCCACCGATCCCAGCGGACCCCTGCGCTTCGCCACCATGTACGGCGGCTCGCTCGGCGCCTATGCCCTCCAGCTCTCCGCCCTCGCCCTCGATAACAAGGCCGCCGACCTCCAGGCCGAGGCCGACGACCTCAGTTCGCAGGCCGACGATTTCATCACCCAGTACAACTGGGATGCCGAGGACAAGCAGCACGTCGTCGAGTTCGAGCGCCTCATGGAGCAGGTCCTCGCCACCAAGTTCACCATCGCCTCCCGCATGGCCGAGCTCCAGCACGCCACCGAGCACGTCTCCCAGCTCGTCGCCCAGGGCAACCGCATCCTCTCTGAGCGCGAGACCTTCCGCCAGCGCGCCGCCGCCGTCATCCAGGGCTACCGCACCCGCGACCTCACCTACCGCGCCTTCCGCAACGAGGAGCTCTCCCAGTACCAGTCCCTCTACGACCTCGCCGCGCAGTACACCTACCTCGCCGTCCAGAGCTACGACTACGAGACCGGCCTCCTCGGCACCGACGCCGGCCAGAAGATCATCGACGGCGTCATCAGCACGCGCTCCCTCGGCGACTTCAAGGACGGCAAGCCCGTCGCCACCACCGGCACCACCGGCGACGGCGGTCTCGCCAGCCTCCTCTCCCGCCTCCAGAGCGACTGGTCCGTCGCCAAGTCCCGCCTCGGTATCAATAATCCGGATGCCAGCGGCACGCTCTTCTCCCTCCGCCAGGAGCTCTTCCGCATCCGCACCGACGCCGCCTCCACCGACGACGACAAGGCCTGGCAGCAGGTCATCGAGCAGCACATCATGAGCAACGTCCTCAACGACCCCGACGTCGCCACCTACTGCCGCAACATCCGCAAGGCCGACGGCACCTCCGTCCCCGGCATCGTCATCCCTTTCAGCACCACCATCACGCAGGGGCTCAATTTCTTCGGCCGGCCCCTCGCCGCCGGCGACCACGCCTACACCGCGTCGAACTTCGCCACCAAGATCTACTCCACCGGCGTCGTGCTCGACGGCTACATCGGCATGGATCCCTACGCCATCGGCGTCCCCAACGCCGGCAAGCCCGCCAGCTCCAACGCCAACGCCCTCAGCGCCACGCCCTACGTCTATCTCATCCCCGCCGGCGAGGACGCCATGTACATGCCGCCTCTCGGCGACACCGCCGTCGTCCGCACCTGGGCCGTCAAGGACCAGGCCATGCCGCTGCCCTTCAACCTCGGCCAGGATGTCTTCTCCGCCAACGTCTTCTTCACCCCCCAGGGCACCGTCAACGAGCAGTTCTGGATCACGCGCAAGCACCAGGCCTTCCGCCCCGTCAGCGATCCCGCGTTCTTCTACAGCACCATGCCCGCCGAGTTCACCAACTCCCGCCTCGTCGGCCGCAGCGTGTGGAACACCCAGTGGAAGCTCGTCATCCCCGCCAACACCCTCCTCAACGCCGAGCAGGACGGCCTCGACAAGTTCGTGCGCACCGTCACCGACATCCGCCTCTTCTTCCGCACGTATTCGAATTCCGGTAACTGATGAAGCGCGTCCTCCCCACCTTGATCGCCGCCGCCGCGGTCCTCGCGCTCGCCTTCGTGGCCGTGCGCCGGCCCGCGCCCGCCCCGGCGCGCACGGACCCGCCCGTCGTCGTGCAATCCGCCGGGGCAGGGGAGACCGTCGCCATCAGCCGCGCCCGCGAGGAGATCTTCCGCCGCGCCTTCTGGCGCCAGCCCGCCGCCGCCGACCGCATCGTCCTCGCCGACCGCCGCGAGTGGTCCGACCAGCACGAGGACGTGCAGCGCTGGCAGTGGTTCCTCCAGGTCGAGCCCGGCCCCGAGCTGCTCAAGACCCTGCGCGATCCCGCCACCTTCGGCCTCCTTCCCACCAGGAATCCCCGGCCCTTGCCGCGACAGGTCGTCGTGCCCGCCTGGTTTCCCACCGCGGCGCAGGTCGCCGGCTGCGAGATCCTGCAGGCCTCCGGCGGCGGCCTCACGGTTTACTACCGCGCCGCCGATAACGTCCTCTTCGCCACCGACGCCGGCCGCGGCTTCACGCCCCCGGTCACGCGCGTGGCCACCCGTTGATTTAAAAAGTTCTCCATGCGTCTTCGCAGCTCCATCGCCGTCCTCACCTTCGCCCTGGCGGCGTCGCATCTCACCGCCGCCGTCTCGCTCATCGGCCAGGTCGGTCATCTCTTCCGCTCCGACTCCACCACCTCGGTCCCCGCCGGCTCCGTCGTCCTCCTCGTGGCCGACACCGACAAGACCACCGCGCCCGGCCTCGTAAATCCCCTCGGGACCACCCTCAGCGTTGGCCGCACCCTCGGCGGCGCCTCCGGCGACCGGATCGTCGGCGTTTATAAAACCAGCGACCTCGGCGGCGGCCTCATCGGCGTGGATTTCGGCGGCACCACGTTCACCTACGACAGCACCTTCACCGCCGGCACCGATCTCTGGCTCGTGTGGTTCCCCGGCCTCTCCGCCACCGGCGGCCAGGTCGGCAGCGCCGAGCCTTTCGGCGCCTACCGCTCCGACACCCTCGACACGGCCAGCCAGTCCACCATCGCCTGGGTTGCCCCGCCCGACGGCTCGACCTCCACGCTCAATGCCTACACCTCGAGCCTCGGCTTCGGCCTCGCCACCGACTCCCAGCTCAGCGCCACGTCGGTCACCTCCGCGCCGGTCGCCACGGCGGGCATCTATTTCGGCACCTTCCCCTCGGGGGGCAATTGGGCGCTCTACGTGCGCGCCGACGGCACCGCCACCTACCTCGCCTACCTGCCTTCGCGCCACAGCGCGATCGTCGTCAACCTCACCGTCGGCCTCAACGGCTCGTTCAGCGCCGCCGGCACCGAGGCCGCGTCCGCCGCCACCGTGGGCAGCCTCGCGCTCGCGGGCCCCGAGTCGCCCGTCCGCCGCGCCGCCGCCGCCAGCGCCTTCACGCTCACCGGCCAGATCGCCGCCAACGGCGCGGTCACCGGCCAGCTCGCCGGCCTCAACGAAACCTTCAGCGGCACCCTCGACTCCGCCGCCTCCACCGCCCCCGCCGGCCTCTACCGCACCGCCGCCCTCAACGCCGCCAGCGGCGCCACCATCGCCATCGTCGGCCCCTCGGGCCAGACCGTCGTCGTCACTACCGGCACCGTCAACGACGGCGCCGCCGGCACCGTCAACGCCTCCGGCCAGTTCACCGCCACCACCGCCAATGGCGCCACCCTCGCGCTGACGATCAACGCCTCGGCCAAGACCGTCAGCGCCACCCTCACGCCCGCCGGCGGCCCCCCCGTCAGCTACGCGGGCCTGCCCGAGGGCGTCGTGTCCACGAGCCGCGTGGTCAACCTCTCCGTGCGCAGCGCCGCCGGCACGGGCAGCCAGACGCTGATCGTCGGCTTCGTCGTCCAAGGCGCGGGCAGCAAAAACCTCCTCCTCCGCGGCGTGGGCCCCGCGATCAAGCACCTGCTGCCCACCGCGCTCACCGACCCCGCCATGCGCCTGCTCGACGGCGCGGGCGCCTCCCTCGAGGTCAACGACAACTGGTCCAACAACCTCGAGTCGATCATCACCACCCTCGGCGCCACGCCCTTCGCCCCCGGCTCTAAGGACGCCGGTATCCTCCGCGCCACCACCGCCGGCCCGTACACCTTCCACGTGTACGCGAGCGACAACGGCACCGGCGTGGCCCTCGCCGAGCTCTACGATGCCGACGCCGCCGCGACCTCCGCGCAGGTGGTCAACATCTCCGCCCGCACGCAGGTGGGCACGGGCAGCGACATCCTGATCGCCGGCTTCGTCATCACGGGCAACGCCCCGAAGACGCTCCTGATCCGCGGCGTGGGCCCGACGCTGACGCCCCTGGGCGTGAGCGGTGCGCTCGCCGACCCGCAGCTCTACCTTTACGAAGGCAACACCGCGATCGCGACCAACGAAAACTGGGCCGGCACCGCCGCCCTGAAGACCGCCTTCGCCACCGTGGGCGCCGGCGCGCTCGTGTCCGACACCAGCAAGGACGCCGCCCTCCTCGTGACCCTCAACCCCGGCACCTACACCGCACAAGTCTCCGGCGTGGCTAGCACGACCGGCGTCGCCCTCGTCGAAATCTTCCTGCTGCCCTAAGTACCGCCGGCATCCTGCCGGCCCCGGTGTGCGTAGTGGCTGCGGCGTCCCCGCCGCAGGGGGAATCCGCCCTTAGCGCAAACGCCCCGCCCGCACCACCCAGCCCCACCTCCGTTCCCTCCGTTTCCTCCTGTGCCAGCAGCCTCAGGACAGATCAGCCGCACGCTGACCGTGAGCTCCACCGAACCCGCCCTGCAATTCTACACCGGCAATTTCCTCGACGGCACGAACGTAGGCAAAGGCGGCAAAAAATACCCCCACCGCAGCGCCTTCGTGATGGAACCCGAACACTACCCCGACTCCCCCAACCACCCCGCCTTCCCCACCACGATCCTCCCCCCCAACCAAACCTACCACCACACCATGACCTACGCCTTCGGCGTAGTTGAGTCCAAGTAGCCACGCCCGGTCCGGAGGAAAGATGCGCATCCCGCTTTATCGATTGGTGCGAAAAGACGCGCCGCGCGAAGGGGTGATCAATTATTGGACCCATGCCGCGGGCACAGCGGCGATCCTGTTGATCATCCCCAGCGCCTGCGCCTTCTACCTCCGTCATCTGGGCATCGAGGATCATGAGCCCTCCTGGGTCCGGACCGCCCACGGGATTTGGTACACGCATATCGGACTCACGGCCCTGACCCTGATGCTCTGGCTGGTGGAGCGCCCTCGCGCCGTGAAATTCGCGACCACGGAAGCCGACCTCGTCCAATGGCCCGAGGCTCAGGCCCCAGCCCCGCCCCCGCAATCAAAGCCTCACTCCCGCTAACCATTCCAACGCCCGACCTCACCCCGCGACTGGCTGGGTAGCCCCCTCGACCCAAAATGACATAGCTCCGCACGAGTGAAGCTGTCCAAGTACACACTACAAAACCCGACCCTCTCTGGTCGCCCTCTTACAGGTAGTCACCTGCTATTGCGCTCTTATAGAGTCCCTCAGCGCTTGTTGCTTCCATGATGGCCTGACGTACATGTGCTTGAGTCAAATCCAACACCCGCAGTTTACCTTCTATTTCTGCAACGGCTTCAACTCTACGGTAAATCTGTGCGTGGGTCTCGGCATAACGCGCTAACCCTCGCAATTTCACTAGAGCGTCGGCTAAATGAAATCCATGTGGATCAATAATATCCACGACTACTTTGTCATTCTGGTTAGCGAAAAAAATGAAATCTGGTCTGACAATTTTGATGTCGTGCCCCTCGGCATATGAAATACCAAGCGAGTCCTGGCTTGGGCGGTTGGGATTGCGATACCAGAACTTAAAGCCGTTCCGTGCCATTTCAGCTGTCAGAACCGCCTTCTCCCAAGGCTTCAGTTCGGCCGGATAAAAGCCCTTTTCGTCGCAAAGCAGATGCTGCGCGTAGGCAGGAATATCTGTTTCCGTACCATTAGTTTCTCGCGCCTTCGTTGCCTCGAAACGCGACACGGGAAGCGCCAAATCCACATCCTGCGGCTCAGTGCTGAGTGCTATGATTTGCCGGTAAGCATCTTGCCGGTCGTGCGGCAGTTTCTTGATGCGTTCACGGTATTCGGAAAACCACGCATCGGACAGTTTCTTGGCTTCGGCATCGAACAGCACTTGCAGGTTCTCCAGCAGGTGCAGCGTAGCTACATCCTCACGCGCTTCAATCAGTGCGTCGTCGAGGTCGTCCTCCGCTTGCAGTTTACGTTTTGCCCTTTCCATCGTGTAGGTGCGGGCAATGTCCGGGCTGATGATGCGTGCCGTTCGGCGGTAGGCATCGCCGACTACAGCGTCATCCGCATCGGCCTGAAACTGTTCGTCGCGCATCCCACCTTTTTGCATATCGGCGATGATGGTGCGGCCTTCGACGGTCATCACCGCTGCGCGTTTTTCAGCAAACAGCTTAGCCCGCTCGGTGATGAATTCGTCCAACATATTGTGCATGGCTGCGTGCGCCTTGCCGCCTGCGCCAGACAACAGGCCGTCGGACGCCAGCTCATGTGCCAGCGCAGTCAGGCGGATGGCTGGTTTTGCGCCGCGCTGCGGTCGCGTTTGTGAAGGCAGCGCTACAAATTTCTCCCACACCGTTTGAGGTGCGGCCGGGTTGGGCTTCATTTCCTTCGGATTGATGAGAATGCGGCCTGTCGGAGGGGTGTCGCCGCCGCCTTCGCGCAATGCTTTGACGATTCTTTCCACCGTCTCCCTGTCGAACTTGGGTAATAGGCAATCCACGGCGTTGAGCTTGTCGTTACCGGGAATACGACGCGCCAGAGGCGTGCGCACCATGCGCCCCAACAACTGCGCGATGTAGGTCTCATCGTTCGCCGGGCGGAAGGACACCATTACTTCGGCACGCGGGCAATCCCACCCGGTGCTGATGGCATCCTTGGCAATCAGGACACGAATGGAAGTATCGTCCTGCACTCGCTGCGGTTCGATATATGGCACGGAATACTTACCGAATTTCAGCGTTTTATGCTCGCCGAACACATGCGCCACGGATGTTTCCGACAGATCCGGCCATTGCAGATAGATTGTGTCCAGCGCGAGGCCGATGTCATTCGGATTGGGCGTATTCGGCACCTGCAATACCATTAGCGGCAGCACAGTTTCGCAATTTTCCTGTTGGGCAGCGTAGGCCGCCCATTCTGCTGTGGATTCGCGCAGTTTGTCGGCGGCGCGGCGCACCAACACGGTGTCGAAATCGCCCGTCTCTTCATCGGGGATGTCGAGCATGATGGTGTCCTTCAACAATCCCGAATCCTGGACGCGGCTGGGGTCCACGGTCACATGCGGCAAAGTGCTGCGCCCTTGCGCCCCTTCCATTGCCGTGTTGAAACGCTCCACCGTGGCGGAAATGCCCCACACCACAGGGATGCCCGGCACGCCCTTTTCCCCATTGATGAGTCGTTTGACGATGGTGGATTTTTCGCCGCTCTCTTTCCCCATGCCGCGATGTGCCTCGTCCAACACGAGATAGAGCGTCAGCGTCGGGTCTTCGATGGTGCTGCGGATTGTGTCCCAGATCGTGTGTCCCCGCAGGTCGGGGCGCGCTCCGGGGAATAAGCCATCCTCGTCGCCTTCAAAACCGCGCACCAGCAGGCTTTTCTTACCCAGCTTTTGCGTGTTGAGGAAGTAAATCTTTCCGGCCTCAAATTTGGCTTGGTTGAAAGTGTTTTCCACCACGACCAGGTCCGTGTGCCTCAGCCGGTCCGACGACTCCATCAGCCGAAAACGTGTCTGTTCGTTCAACGATGGGTCGTCGCTGAACCAGAGCACCACCGCGCCGGGGTCGCGGTCGAAGTCGAGACCGTCGTTGCCGTGAAATAGTGCCTCAAACACGGCGGCTGCCATCACGGTTTTGCCTGCGCCGGTAGCTGCGGTCAGCGAAAATGCATGACGGTCACCGTCATCGCGCCAGCGTTTACGCGCTTTCTTTAAGTTGGCCAGCACGTCGCGAGCGGATTCGTCCTGGTAATCTTTCAGCGTGAATTTCATGTGTCGTCTCCGTTGGCGAATGCGAAGTTGGTCAGGTAGGATTCATACAGCCGGATGGCTTCTACGCCTACCGGCAGGCGGCGCGCCAGCGCTTGAAAACGCCGCTCATCGTCGGTGACGATGTAAGCAATCCGCAGAGTCGACACCTTGCGCGTGGCTTTAAGAAAATCGGTGGCCTTGTCTAACTCGACCAACAGCCCATAGGCATCGGCCATATCCCAGCCTGTGTCAGGCAGTTTTTCGATACAGCGGCCCACGCTGCCTGCGCGCAACCAAAGCAGTGGCGCTATGCGAGCGAACGCTGTCTGGTAGCTGACGGCGAGCGGCGTTTCGTAGGTCAGGGTGAAAAACTCGGCGTTTTCCGCTAAGCCGTCGGACATAGGGAATTCATCGGTGAATTTGTAGTCGCCTTTGATAGGCTGGCCGTCGGGCGTCTTGCCGGTGATGGCGGCCTGAACGCGCGGCTTGGTGATGTAGTCGCAGATGCCCCACTGCTCCCATTTGGGGTCGCCGGGACGCAAGCCTTGTTCGCGCAATGCCTTTTGCTCGTCCGCACCGACTTCGTTGTTGGTCACACTGATGCACTGGCGCCTGGCACCGTCTTGCTTATTGAGACGCATCAGGGCGTGAGCGGTAGTTCCGGAGCCCGCGAAGAAGTCGACGACAATCGCAGCAGGCTTGTTAGCCAAAAACAGTCTAATTGTGTCTTCGACGGCGTAGAGTGACTTTGGGAAAGGGAATTTTCGCCTAGGGATCAAATCACGCAGTAAGGATGTGCCGTATGCTCCTGCATCGTGCCGTGATTCGCGCCAAACAGTGCTTGGTCTCGCGGCTTTTCCGCCTGGAATCACGACGATCTTCGATCCATCTGGTCGAGTTCCAGTGATTTTATATTCACCACGCTCGACGCGTTTGATGTTCTCAGTAGAAAGATACGAGATCGTATAAGGCTGATGCTCGTTCCCCGCAGTGACGCGAACAAAGCCAGCATCAAGTGCTCGCTTAAGGCTTGGGCCGGTCAATCCCCATATTAGCGCTGTTCCATCGGGAGCGATTGGATATACAGCAGTTGCACCATCAACGGTAGGCGCATTCTCCATTTTGTCTTCCATCGACAAAGGGTCGCCGATGCGCACGATCTTCTCAGTGCTTCGCTCAACATAGACAGGGTAAAACTGGCGAGGACGGGAACCGCGAACCAATGAACGTTGGGTGCGTCGAAGATACAACCAACGCACCTCCTCATCATCCCCGGAACGCTCCCCAGAACCGATTTCGACCGCACCGAAGAAAACGAAGAAAGCGTATTCATCGACGCGCGAAAATTCGTTAGCACGGCTTGTGCTACGAGGACTGATGGTAATGCTTACCATCTGTATATTCGCTTCTTGAAACACTTGCTCGAGCAGTAGCCCCAGCCGCAGATATTCCTTTTCGTCAATCGTGACGATCAATACCGAATCCGCCGGATTCAATAACTCCTTCGCCAGCCGCAAGCGCCGCTCCATCATCGCCAGCCACTTACTGTGGCGATAAAGGTCGTCGCCCTCGACATAGTCATTGTTGTATTTCCAGTCCTTCGCGCCCGTGTTATAGGGCGGATCGATGTAGATGGCGTCCACCTTACCCCGGTGCGTCCAAGTTAGGGCTTTCAGAACGTGGTAGTTCTCGCCATTGATGACCGTGTGGCACGGCTTGTCACCGCCACGCGAGACTTTGCCAGTGGAAACAAGGCCCGGATAAATCGTGTCGAGGAATTCCGCGACAACGACAAGGTCGTCTACGGGTGATAAACTCTGTTCTGCGGGAGTGCCGAGGTGCTCCAGTTCGGCCAGTTTCCTGTCGCCATCCTTAACGATTTTCTTCACCAGCCAAAGCCGTTTGTCTCCCTTGGCGGTTGAACCGCGGGGCAGCAACACGCGCACCTTGTCCCCCCGGCGCACTGCGCGCTGCGGCAACTCCACGGCTTCCGGTCTGTGCCGCTCGAAATTCAAGCCAAAAGACAGCCGTGACGATAACGCCCGGAACTCGCGCTCAATGTCGGCGCCGAGCTGCTGATCTTTAGCCTTGGCCTGTGCAATCAAATCAGTGAGTCGGGACACGGTCTTTCTTTGATTTTTGTTTTTGTGACGTAATCTAGATGTCTCGTTTGTTGCACCCGCAAGAAAAGAGAGGTCAAGCGGAGCACGTAACTTCCAACGTCACAAGTCTTGGAGTTGGTCGCTTGGTTTGAAATGAGGCTCAGAAGGGGGAGCCAGAAGATGAAGTAGAAAAGGACGCATGTCGTGACACTTGACAGAATTAGTTGGCCATCGATTGCAACGGGCCTCGACATCGGATCTAGAAAATGAAGGGCTTGCCGAAGCTGATCAGGATTATGCGAACAGGCATGCTACATCAAGCTCCCGTAGAGTTCACCGATCACGCGGAGCTCTCCGTCTTCTCTCAACTCAAGGGTAATTGGTTTGAAGGATAGATCGAATGATTCGGACGTAAGCGTGATTTTAGAATGTTCCCAAGAGTCGTCGGTTTGGCGTTTTTCGCTAGAGTAGCGCTTTACGGTGCAGGCACCGCTGTCGGGGTCTTGGATGTCACGGTGCTGGACCAATAGGATACGACCTTGGCGCGAGCCTTCGGGGGCGGGGCGGAAAAGGCACCAGGCGCCGTTGGGGATGCGGCGGTTCATCGATTCGCCGGTGACTTTGGCGATGAAATAGCCGGGTTTGATCGGCACGTCATCCTTCGGTTTTACCCAAAGGCAATCGTCGCTCTGCAGGCTCGAGACGAAGGCGCCGGCGGCCACCTTGATATCGGGGAAGCAGGGCAGACAATTGATGTACGGTTGAATCTCGGAGTGATCGACGGGCTCGAACGGCAGGATTTCCTGTGGGGGCTCGATGGTGACCTCGGGCAGGGCGTCGCGGCGGGCAGCCTGCTTCAGGTAGGTGTTGGTCTCCTCGTCGACCGAGTAGATGAAGCAGCCCTTGGTGCCGCGCGTCATGAGGGTGCGATAGGTGTTGCGGATGATTTCGCGGGCGCGGCGTTGTGCGGCGAGATGATCTTCTAGGGCGAGCTTGTAGTAGCCTTTGATCGACTTGTCGTGCCGGTCGCGCTTGTCGGGGAATTCCATCCACTGGCCTTTGCGAATCACGAGGTCCGGGCCGAAGATCACGCCGACGTAGTCGAGCTCCAAACCTTGGCAGGTATGGATGCAGCCAACCTGCTCGACGGAGTGCTCTTTCATGATCCACAGCATGCCGTCGTCAGCCATGTTCCACTTAGCGGCGAACTGCTCTTTGGGTAGCACGATATCGTCCTTCTTCGGGTCTTTCTTGCTGTTCCACGGCCAGCAGTAGCCAGCGACCATTCGAGCCTTATTTGCTAGGAGATTCTTTTCGCGGATCAGGGCACGCAGTTCGTTCGCTGAATCGCAGACCCGCACGTCGTACGTCACGCCTTCGAGTGTGGTATTGGCGGTCTCGCGGATGCCGAGGGTATTGTCGACCCAGCCGAGGTAGCCGTCGGAGCCGCCGCAGCGGAACTGGGACTGCAACTGCAGGGTGGTGACCTCGCTGCCTTGGGTGGACGCCCAATGCTTGATGCCTTCGATGCTGCCAATATCGAGCCACGCCACGCGCTGGGCCTCGTCGGTGAAAAAGACCGTGAGCTTGGCGGACTGGATCAGCTCCTTGATCTGGTTTTCGCCCTGGTGGTTGAACATGCCGGACTTGGCGTTGAGCCGGTGGGCCTCGTCGACGAGCAGTGCGTCGAAGGTGTCGGTTTCACAAGACCAGTAGGAGCCGGAGCCGCGGAAGAGATTATTGATGCGCCCTTTTTTGAAATCGCCGCTCAGCTTGGCGGCGTACACCTCGCGCGGCGCAGAGTTGCGGGTGACGTACTGCACGTTCATCTGCTGCTTGATCAATTCCACGAGGAGATTGATCGCCACGACCGACTTGCCGGTGCCGGGCCCGCCTTCGACAATGAGGGTTTGCTTGCGGCCCTGCTGCGCTTTCTTTGCGAGATCAAGGGCGGTTTCATAGACGAGCTTCTGGTCGTCGATCAGCACGAACTCGCGATTGCCTTGAAGGAGGGAGGAGAGCTTGTCCGCGAGGCTCTTCGACGGACGGATACGGCCTTGAACGATTTCGTATAAGGTCTCACCGCGGTCACCGTAGCGAACGTGGCGCTGGATGAACTCGCGAAGTCGCAGCGCATCGTCCTTCAGGAAGACGGGAGCGCGCTTGAGGTGGTCGCGGTAGAAGTCGTGTTGAATGACGGTGCCGTCCGCGCAATTGTGCAGGTAGGCGCACGGATGAAGCCCGATGGGTACCTCACGCACGGCCTCGTTGAAATCTTCCAGCATGGCGGCGTAAGACCACGCCTGATACGAAGGGTGATTCGTCTCGCGCTCCGCACCACCCACGAAAGTTCGGACGATGCCGTCCTTGCCGGTGAGTTCGGCGGACTGCCATTGCTTCAGCTCGACGATGATCGCGACCTTCCGTCGCTCGGCGCTCAGGCCGGTGAGGACGAAGTCGATGCGCTTGTTCGACTGAGGGAGCATCATCTCCAGCGCCACGCTCGTGTCGGAGGGAATGGTGTCCGGCTCGATCACGCGGTCCATGAATGAGAGGGAGTTCCGCCATGACTCCTGCTCGCGGTTACCGATGCGCCCTAGACCGGCCCTGAGGAAAGCCGCCTGGATGCGTTCATCGATGCGATTCGATAGAACGTCTTCGCGAAACGTCCGTTTGTCGGCTTGGTAGACAATCATGGACCCGGCCGATGCGGACGGAATCCCGGAGCTGTGGCAACAAAACTAATACAAGCCGAAAAATGGCGACTGATGGCGAGTGATGTCGGATCGGGTCGATTCGGTTAGGGCCTTGCGATAGGATCAGAAACCGGCGCGCGAGGTCGGGGGTGAAAGCGGGTAAAACGGGGTGGGAATGGGGGCCCTTTGGGAAGGTTTCGGGGCGCTTTGTGGCCAGTTGGGGTGGGCCGGGAGGGGAAGCGGAGGAAATCGGTCGCAATCGGTCTGAATCGGTCGGAACTGGTTTCGGAGGGCGCTTTTGACCGCTTTGGGCGGACCGACGTTTTCTCCGATAGTGTTCGATTGTGTTCGATTCGTGGTTGGCGGGCAGACAGCCCGTTTGGGCTTTTGGCCGCGGTTGTGTCCGATGGTGTTCGGAACTTCGGCTCTGCCCGTTCGAAGTGGCCCGTTCGGCTTTGCTCTTCGAGATTACCCTTCGACGCGTTTACTTGCTCAGGGTCCGCCGACATCGAGTCGGCGGAGTGCCCGGGGTGGGGGTCGAACCCACAAGCCTTTAGGGGGCGGCGGATTTTGAGTCCGCTGCGTCTGCCAATTCCGCCACCCGGGCGCATCCACTGTGAGGGCGGAACCTAGGCCCGGGGGTGGGGTTGTAAATGCGAATCTCCGGGGGCGGGCTGAAGTTCTTTTACAGGAGGTCGCAGAGAGAACGGAGTCGTGGAGCCCGGCCACCGGCCGGGCCTACAGCTCACCGGCGGGTGAAGAAGCCCAGGGCCAGTTGCAGCAGGGTGGAGAGGGGCGAGGGGCCGGGGCGGGGGCCGCGGGTGTCCTGACGTGGGCGGCGGGGGAAGAGGCGGCCGAGGAGGCCGAGCCAGGGGAGGAAGTGGCGGGCGTAGCGCATGAGGCGCACGCGGGGGTCGGCCGGTTGGAAGCGGTGGAGGCAGAGCTCGACGCGGTCGCAGGCGCAGAGGGCGACGAGGAGGCGTTTGCGGTCGGCTGTGCTCATTGCGGGCCGGGGTTGCTGCTGTTCATCAGGAGCTGCACGCAGGCGGCGTCCTTGCGGAGCTGTTCCTTCGTCTGGGCGAAGGGTTGGAAGGCAGTCATCAGGCGGCGCAGGCGCAGCCAGCAGAAGGCGGCGGCGAGGAGGTACAGGAGGCCGAGGGCGCCGATGGCGTGGAGGCGGTACGCGGTATCCCAGAAGGCCGCGGTCACGAAGCAGGTCACCACGCCGCCGGTCAGCAGCACGAGCGCACCGGCACCGACCAACAACAGAAGCACCGCGACCAGGTGGTCGCGGGCTTCGAGGAGTTCGAGGCCGGCCAGCTCGGCGCGGTGACCGAGGCTGCGGAGAGCTATACGGAGGTACGTTTGAAGCTCAGGCAGCATGGGGTCAGGCCGGCGGCGGGGTGGTTGAACGGTTGGGATACATCGTCCCCCGCTCAGCGGCGGGAGATGAAGTAGCCGAGGAGGACGCCGGCGCCGAGGGCGATGCCGATGGACTCGTAGGGGTGCGAGCGGACGACCTTGTCGGCCTGGGCGGCGCGTTCCTTGGTGGCGGCGCAGGCGCGGCCGTAGAAGGACTTGGCGCCGCCGACGGCGGACTGGAAGCGGTCGCGGAGCTCGTCGAACTTGTCGTCGGTGAGGTCACCGGCGTTTTGGAGCGCCTGTTCGGCGTCGCGGATGAGGGCGCGCAGATCGTCGGCGGTGGTGTTGGCCGAGTCGGCCGTGGCGGATGCGTTATTCATGGTGGCGATGTGGGTTTGGAGGTTATGAGTTACGGTTCAGTTGGGCCGGAAAGAGGGGGCGCTCAGTTGGAGCGGCGGAGCATGCCGATGCCGCCGCCGATGATGCCGACGATGCCGAGGATGATCAGCCAGATGCTGCGGTTGGTCGGGGTGCCGGACACGGCGTTGGAGACGTGCGAGGCGGCGGAGTCGGAGGCGTTGATGCCGTAGATCAGGAGGACGATGCCGGCGATCAGGAAGGCGAGGGAGAGGGCTTTGTTCATGGCGGTGGGTGTTGGTGGGTATGTTGGTTGGAGGGTGGAAACGACCGCCGGAGAAGCGGCCGGGTTGATAAGCAACATAGTATCGGGCTCGCGCAGTTGGTGCCGCGGCGCGGGTGATTTTCTGCATCGGAGATTTCCCGGTACATGGGCGCAAAAAAGCCACGAGTCGCGGGGACGCGTGGCGAGCGGTGGAGACGAGGCCGGCAGGATGCCGGCGCTACGTCACTTCGCGGGTTTTTCCCAGAGGAAGCTGTGGTGGCTGGCGAGGACTTTGCCGTCGGCGGACTGGAGCTCGAGCTGCCAGGCGACGGGGTGGACCTTGGGGCCGGCCCAGTCGGCGCCGGTGAGGCCGAGCTGGAAGACGGTCTGCCCGGCGGGCACGGTGACGGGGAAGGTGAAGAGCTTCGTCTCGGGTTTTTCCGGGGTGATCAGGTGGAGGACGAACTTCGCGCCGGCGAGGGCGGCGTCGGGGTTTTTGAGGCGGGCGAGAAAGTAGAAGCCGTCGCGCGAGTCGGGGTGCGTGCGGAGGACGATTTCGCCGCCGGTGTTTTCCTTGCCGGTGAAGTATTCCGAGATGCGGCGGAAAGAATCGGTGTCGCGCCACGCGGGCCAGACGCGCACGAATTCGACGCCGGCGGCGCGGGCCGGGGCGAGGGCGGTGGCGAAGAGGAGGACGGCGAGGAGGAGACGCATGGCAGGACGTTGAAGGATCGGCGGGCGGGAAACAACGCAATCAATTGCGCAGCTCGATGAGTTGGAAACGGTGGAAGCCGAGGGGCGACGGGGCCCAGTTGCGCACGGCGGGGTGCAGGGCGTAGGCGCGGGCGTCGAAGACGAGCGGGGCGACGGGCGCGGCATCGAGCATCAGGGTCTCGGCGCGCCGGAGCAGGGCGAGGCGGGCGGCGGGCTCGGCGGTGCGCGCGGCCTCGGCGAGGAGGGCGTCGTAGGCGGGGCTGGCCCAGCCGGTCCAGTTGTTGCCGCCGCCGGCCTTCAGGACGTTGAGGAACGTAACGGGGTCGGCGAAGTCGCCCACCCAGCCCATGATGCCGATGGTGTGGGCGAGGGTCTGCTGGCGCTGGATCCAGGTCTTCTGCTCGCACGGCTCGATGGTGAGGCGCACGCCGAGCTCGCGTTGCCACATGGCCTGGATGGCCTCGGCGACGCGGGGCTGGGTGTCGTCGTTGAGGACGGTGAGAGGGAAGGCGGGGAGGCCCTTGCCGCCGGGGTAACCGGCCTCGGCGAGCAACGCGCGGGCGGCGGCGAAGTCGTCGGGCTGGCCGGCGGGGAGATCGTAGCCGCCGCAGTTGGGCGGAGTGAACGTGTGGGCGGGAGCGCGCGAGCCGTTGTACACGGCCTGCGCGAGGGCGGCGCGGTCGAGTCCGAGGGCGAGGGCGCGGCGGACCTTGGGGTTATCGAGCGGGGGCTTGGTGGTGTTGAAGTTGAGGTAGAACGTGCGGAGGAAGGGATCGACGCGCAGGGGCGACGGGGACTCGGCGCGGTAGGTGGGGAGCTTGGCGGCGGGCAGGCTGAAGGTGACGTGGACCTGGCCGGCGCGGAAATTGCGCTCCTCGACCTCGGCGTTTTCGACGGGGAGGAAGACGACGCGGTTGAGGTGATTTTGCGCGGCGTCACGGTAGCGGGGGTTTTTCGCGACGACGATGCGGTCGTTGGCGTGCCACTCGGTGAGGGTGAAGGCACCATTGCCAACGAGGTTGCCGGGGTTGGTCCACGCGGTGGAGCGGTCGTCGATGCGGCCGTATTTCTCAATCGTGGCGCGGTGTACAGGCATCCACGTCGGGTGCGCGGCGAGTGCGGGCAGATACGGCGTGGGGTGCTCGAGCGTGAGGCGCAGCGTGAGTGGATCGATGACGGCGACGCCGACCTTAGAAAAGTCGGTGAGGGTGCCGCTGTTGTAGGCCTCGGCGTTTTTGATCGGCCACAGCATGTAGGAGTACGACGAGGCGAGCTTGGGGCTCAGGATGCGGCGGAAGGAGTACGCGAAATCCTCGGCGGTGAGTGGGTCGCCGTTGGACCACTGCTGGCCGGGGCGCAGGTGAAAGGTGTAGGTGAGACCATCGGGCGAAACATCCCAACGTTCGGCGACAGCGGGTACAGGCTGCGCGGTGGCCTCGTCGAGCGCGGTGAGGCCCTCGAAGAGCGCGACGAGGATCACCTGATCGGTGAACGCCTCGGCGAGCTGCGGGTCGAGGGAGGCGGGCTCGTTCTGGTTGCCGACGAGGAGCGTGCCGGTGCGGATGCCCTCATCGACGGGCGTCTCGCGTTTGGCGCAGGCGGCGAGGGCGAGAAGAAGAGCGGGAAGGAGAAAACGAAGGAAGCGCACGGGTGAAGTCTTACACCAAGAACGCAAAGCGAGCAAAGGACGGAAAATGGCCCTTCGCGATCTTTGCGAACTTGGTGTAAAACCTACGCAGATTTTTCGGATTCGAGGACGGCTTCCTCGCGCTCGCGGCGGAACTGGCTCGTGTAGAGTTCGTAGTAGTGGCCGCGGCGGGCGAGGAGCTCTTCGTGCGTGCCGTTTTCCTCGATGCGGCCCTTCGTGATCACGAGGATGCGGTCGGCGCGGCGGATGGTGCTGAGGCGGTGTGCGATCACGAAGCTGATGCGGCCCTGGAAAATCGTGGCGAGGCCACGCTGGATGAGCTGCTCGGTCTCGGTGTCGATCGACGAGGTGGCCTCGTCCATGACGAAGATCTGCGGATTGGCGAGGAGCGCGCGGGCGAAGGAGAGGAGCTGGCGCTGGCCGGTGGAGAGACGGTTGCCGCCCTCGCCGACCTGGGAGTCGTAGCCGTTTTCCATCTGCGTGATGAAGTCGTGGGCGTTGACGAGGCGCGCGGCCTGCTCGATCTCGGCGTCGGTGGCGTCGAGGCGGCCGTAGCGGATGTTGTCGCGGACGGTGCCCTTGAAGAGATGGGGCGTCTGCAGCACGATGCCGAGCTGCGATTGGAGCCACGCGAGGGAACGCTCGCGGTAGTCGGTGCCGTTGATGAGGACCTCGCCGGAGACGGGCTCGTAGAAACGACAGACGAGGGAGACGATGGTGCTCTTGCCGCCGCCGGAGGGCCCGACGAGCGCGATGGTCTCGCCGGCTTTCACGGTGAGGTTGAAATCGTGGAGGACGACCGGGCCGGTCTCGTACTGGAAGGTGAGGTGGCGGAACTCGACGGAGTCGATGCGGTTGGCGTGGCCGTCGGGAGCGAGGTTGGAGTTCCGGGTTTCGGGTTCGGGGTTCCGGGTTTGGGCAAGGCGCTGGAGCACGGCGGGGCTGTCCTTGATTTTGGGGTCGGTGGCGAGGAGGCCCATGACGCGTTCGCCGGCGGCTTGGGCGCCCTGCATCTCGGTGAGCTTTTGCGCGAGCTGGTTGATGGGGTGGAAAAACATGCCCGCGAAATTCACGAAGGCGACGAGCGTGCCGAGGCTCATGCCGCCACCGAGGGTGAGGTAGCCGCCGCGCCAGAGCGCGAGGCCGGCGGCGAGGCTGCCGAGCGTGGTGACGATGGGATAGTAGAGTGCGTTTTGCCGGGCGTTGAGCACGGAGGCGTCGAGCATCTGGGCGGAGAGGTGGCGGAACTCTCCGAGGTTTTCGCGCTCGCGGACGAGGGTCTTGGTGGTGCGCACACCCTGGATGGACTCGTTGTAGCTGGCGGTGATCTGGGAGTTGTATTTCCGGATCTCGCGCGCGCTGAGGAGCATCTTCTTTTGGAAATACTTCGAGACGATCGCGAGCGGCGGGACGATGCCGATGACGATGAGGCCGAGCTTCCAGTGGAGGTAGAGGAGCGTCGCGGCGATCAGGATCACGAAACAGATGCCCCAGACGATATCGAGGAAACCCCACGCGATGATGCGGGCGAGGCGGTCGCAGTCGCTTGTGAGACGTGTGATGAGCCAGCCGACGGGACGCGTATCGAAATAGGCAAACTCCAGCTCCTGCAGGCGGTCGAAGCAGTCGCGCCGGATGTCGTGCGCCATGCGGTTCGAGAGGTTGCCGGCCTTCTCGATGAAGATCCAGACGCTGGCGCAGAAGAACAGGATAACCGTGGCGTACACGGCGATGTAGGTGGTGAAGGGTGCGGCGGCACCGTGCGCGACCACGCCATCGACGACCCAGCGCGTGATGAGGGCGAAGGCGGAGTCGCACAACGCGATCGTCACGGCGGCGAGGAAGAGCGGGATGAGGTGCTGCTTGTACAGCAGTGCACGGCGGAAAATCTTCCACCACAGGCCAGTGTCGAGGCGGGCTTGGAATTCGTCCTCTTGTTGAAATTGGGCGGACATGGGTTGTGACGAATAGGAGTTAGGAGGACTTGAGCTCGGACTTCAGGTCGGTCTCGAGGTTGGTCTGGATCTGCCAGAGACGGCGGTAGAGGCCGGGCTGGGCGGTGAGCTCGGCATGGGTGCCGGTCTGGATGATGCGACCGTGGTCGAGGACGATCACGCGGTCGGCGTGCGCGAGGGTCGAGAGGCGGTGCGCGATGACGAGCGTGGTGGCCTGGCCGCGACGGGCCTTGAGGGCGTCGAGGATCAGGGTCTCGGTCTCGGCGTCGATGGCACTCATGGCATCGTCGAGGATGAGGAGGGGCGGACGCTTCAGGATCGCGCGGGCGATGGCGACGCGCTGGCGCTGGCCGCCGGAGAGCGTGATGCCGCGTTCGCCGATCAGCGTGTCGTAGCCGTGCTCAAAGGAGAGAATCGTATCGTGGATGCACGCGGCGCGGGCGGCGGCCTCGATCTCGGGCTCGGGGGCATCGCCGCGGCCGAGGCGAAGGTTGTCGCGGAGGGTCTTGGAGAAAAGAAACGGTTCCTGCATGACGACGCCGATCTGGCCGCGGACCCAGCTGCGCGGGAGCGACGAGAGCTCGCGGCCGTCGAACTGGATGGAGCCGGCCGGATAATCGTAGAGCCGCAGCAGGAGGTGCATGAGCGTGCTCTTGCCGGAGCCGGAGGGGCCGAGGATGGCGAGGGTCTCGCCGGGCTTCACCTCGAAGGAGACACCATTGAGGGCGCCGCGGCCGTCGGGCGGCAGATCGCTGGCGGCGTGGTGGAAATGCAGGTCGCGCACGGTGAGCTGACCGGAGAGCGGGGCGGCGGTCAGCGCGGCATCGGCGAGCGGCTCGGACTCGGCGGGGACGTCGAGGATCTCGCGGATGCGGCGGAGGGCGACGGCGGTCTTGCCGAGGTCGGTGAGGATGCGGCCCATCTGGCGCACGGGCCAGAGCATGAGGCCGAGGTAGGAGAGGAAGGCGAAGAGGAGGCCGACGGAGAACGTGCCCTGCGCGATCCACTTGGCGCCGACGATGAGGACGAGGCCGAGCTGGCTGAGCGCGACCACGTCGCTGATCGACCAATACCACGACATGAGCCGCAGGAGGTGGAGGGAGCGGTCGCGGTAGCGGGCGTTGGGCACGGAGAACTTGGCGCGCTCGTGCTCCTGCCGGGCGAAGGCGCGCACGACGCGGATGCCGGTGAGGTTTTCCTGGATGACGGCGGTGAGCGCGCCCTCGGCCTCGGCGACCTCCTTGAAGACGTGCTGGACCTTGCGGAAATAAACGTAGCCGTAGATCACGATGGGGCCGATGAGGGAGAAGGAGACGAGCGTCATCGGCACGTTGAGCGAGAGCAGGAGGGGCAGGGCGGCGCCGGCGAGAAAGAGGGCGTTGCCGATCTCCATGACCTGCGCGGCGAGAAACTGGCGGGCCGTCTCGATGTCGCTCGTGCAACGCTGCACGAGGTCGCCGGTGTCGGTGCGGTCGTGATAGCGCGCGGGGAGATGGTTAAGGTGATCGTAAAGCTCGTCCTTGAGACGGCGGGCGATGCCGTCGCTGGCGAGGGCGGCCTGCCAGCCCTTGAGGTAGCTGAAGACACCGCTCACGAGGGCGAGGACGACCATCGCCACCGGGGCGAGCCAGAGGTGGTCGTGCAGCCAGCCGGGGCCGCCGAGAACGCGGAGGATGAGCGCGATGAGGCCGGGCGTATCCGCCGTGGCGGCACGGCCGGCGACGGCGTAGTCGATGGCGGCGCTGCCGACGAGGGGGATGCCGAAGTTGATGACGGTCGCCAGCACGAGGCAGAGCAGGGCGAAGCCGTAGCGCAGGCGGAAGCCGCGCATGAGGGACCAGATGATCTTGGCTTGGGCGAACATGGAGAATCAGGAGAAGGAAACGGAGGTACGGCAAAAACCCGCTCGGCGAGAGCGGGTGCGCAGAGGACGACTCGTGGCAGGGCCCGCTCAGTGCGGCGGGCCGGGCGGCTCAGATGGCCGGCAGACCCGCGTGCGCGACGAGAATGGAAGGGGGGAAAGCGCAGGTCATCATAGAGGTTCCGGGGTGGGTTGGCTTACGGCGCGCAGGTAAGGACGCCGGCGGAGGCGAGGCAAGCCGTGAATGGGAAGATTTTCGGACCCCTTGCGGCGGGGAAGGGATGGGCCGTTAGGGGCGAGGTTTAATGACGAATGCCTAATGACTAATGTCTAATGACGGATGGACGGAGGGGGCGGGGCTTTGTAAGTTTTTCTAAGAAAGCCCGAGGCGACGCGTTTAACTCCTGAGAACCATGTCCACCGACCACCCGACAAGCCGGGAGCCACAGGATGAAAACGCCCAATTCTTGGAACGCACCTTCGCGGAGCAACAGGCTCCGCTCACCCGCTACACCGCGCGGCTCCTCGGCGACCCCGACCGCGCGCGCGACGTCGTGCAGGACGCCTTTGTCCGCCTCATGGCCCAGCCCGCGGGCAGCGTGGACGGGCACGCGGTGGAGTGGCTCTTCACCGTCTGCCGCAATCGCGCGCTCGACGTGCTGCGGAAGGAGGGGCGCATGAAACGCTTCGAAGACGGACAGATGGAGCGCGTGGCCGCCCCGATGGAGCGGCCCGGCCGCGCGATCGAGCAGGCGGAGACGCAGGCGGCGCTCCTCGAGCTGATCGGCCGGCTGCCGGCCAACCAGCAGGAAGTCGTGCGCCTCAAGTTTCAAAACGGATTCAGCTACAAGGAAATCAGCCGCATCACGGAGCTCTCGGTGGGCAACGTGGGCTTTCTCATTCACACCGCCGTGGCGCGACTGCGCACGGAATTCGCCGCGCAGCGGCCCTAAGGAGACCGACCGATGAACGACACCAAGCTTTTGCCCGACGACCCGAAACTCACCGCCTACGCCCTGGGCGAACTCGACATGGACGAACACGCCGCCGTCGAGGCGGCGGTGCGCGCCGACCCGGCACTGCAGGCCGCGGTGGCGGAGATCCAAGCCCTGTGCGGCCAGCTCAGCACCGTGCTGGCGCACGAGCCGCTGGCCGCGCCGCTTACGCAAGAAGGCTCGATGCGCCCCACGGTGAAGAAGAAACCGGGGACGCTGCTGAAATTCCCGCAGATGTACTTTGTGATCGGCACCCTCGCCGCAGCGTGCTTCGCCGTGGTGATTGTGCTGAAGAACGAAGAGCTGGAAAAGCGGGATGCCCGGTACGCGAAGCTCGTATCGACCGAAAGGGCCAAGCGAAAAGAGATGGAAGAATCCATGAAGAGCCGGCAGCTCGCTGCGGCGACGAATCAGCTGCAAGTGAGCGGGGCCACTGACTACGCCAGCCCCATGGTCACTTCTGCTGGTGCGGTGGAATTGCCGGTGCTCAACAGTCCAGCACCTGCAGATTTTCAGATCCGAGGCGCGAGCGTCGGCGCGATCCAGAATGAAGGGGCGCTGGGTGCAGCCCCGGGAGGAAAGGATCAAAATCAGCCGGTATTCTTTGGCGCGGGATATCCTGCCGGAAAGATTGTAGCCACAGGAGGGACCAGGGGCTTCATGGAGAAGAAGGCACAGAGGCGGATTGTGGGGGCGTGGGAGCATGGTGTCGGCCGCCCGGATTTCACCCTGCGCGATTCGTCCAACACCGAGGCCTATGCGCACCAGCTTGAGAACGATTTCCTCGGGGCCGCGCAGAATCCGCTGTCCACGTTTTCCATCGATGTGGATACGGCGGGGTATGCGAATGTGCGGCGCTTCCTCAACGACGGAGTGCGGCCGCCGCCGAGTGCGGTGCGCATCGAGGAGCTTGTGAACTATTTCCCTTATCACTACGCGGTGCCGGTGGCGAAGGATGTGCCTTTCGCGGCGTCGATGGAGGTGGCGTCGGCGCCTTGGGCACCGACGCATCGCCTGGTGCGCATCGGTCTGAAGGGGCGCGAGGTGTCAGCGGCGCAGCGCGGCGCGGCCAACCTGGTGTTTCTCGTCGATGTGTCGGGCTCGATGAATGCGCCGAACCGCCTCCCGCTCGTGAAGGAGTCGCTGCGGCTGCTCGTGGGCAAGCTGCGGCCCGATGACCACGTGGCCATCGTGGTGTATGCGGGGGCCTCCGGGCTCGCGCTGCCCTCGACGTCGGTGGCGAAGGCAAAAGACATCCTCGCGGCCATCGACGACCTGACGCCGGGCGGCTCGACCAACGGCGCCATGGGCATCCAGCTGGCCTACGACATCGCAAAGGCCAACTTCGTGACCGACGGCATCAACCGCGTGATCCTGTGCACCGACGGCGACTTCAACGTGGGCGTGACCAGCGAGGGCGAGCTCACGCGCCTCATCGAGGAGAAGGCCAAGTCGAAGGTCTTCCTCACCGTGCTCGGCTACGGCCGCGGCAACCTGAAGGACTCGACCATGGAGCTGCTCGCCGACAAGGGGAACGGCAACTACGGCTACATCGACTCGCGGCGCGAGGCCGAGAAGCTGCTCGGCGAGCAGGTGAACGGCACGCTCGTGACGATCGCGAAGGACGTGAAGCTCCAGGTGGAGTTCAACCCCGCGCAGGTGGCGAGCTACCGCCTCATCGGCTACGAGAACCGCCTGCTGAAGAAGGAGGATTTCAACAACGACAAGGTCGATGCCGGCGAGATCGGCGCTGGGCACACGGTGACGGCGCTCTATGAGGTCGTGCCGGTGGGCGTGAGCGCGACGGACCCGGCCTTGAACGGCGGCGAAGTGGACGCGCTCAAATACCGGAAACCGGATACCGGAAACCGGATGGCGCAGGCGGGAAAAAATCCGGTTTCCGGTATCGCCGATCCGGTATCGAAGGAGCTGCTCACGCTGAAAGTGCGCTACAAGGAGCCGACTGGCGACGTGAGCCGGAAGCTGGAATTTGCGCTCACGGACAGCGGCGCGAAATTCGAGCAGGCGAGCGCGGACTTCCAGTTCGCGGCGGCGGTCGCGGAGTTTGGGATGATCCTGCGCGGCTCATCGCACAAGGGCACGGGCTCACTGAAAGAGGTCGCGGCCTGGGCGCGGGCGGCGACGGCGGACGACGTCGGCGGGTACCGCGGGGAGTTTATCGGGCTCGTCGAGAAGGCAGAGGCACTGCAGTGAGGGAAGGCGGTCTGAACGACCGCCGCTACCTCAGGCGGTTTTCGGGCCAGTTTCCGATGTCGTCCGCGCTAACGACTCCGTCCGGGCCCAGACTCCACACGTCGTAGCCTTTGGGATTCATCCAGCCGGGGCAGCGATACTGGTACGTGCGGCCCCAAGGATCGAGGGAAAGACGCCCGCCTTCCATGTAGGGGCCTTTCCAACGTGCACGATCTTCGCTTTGCGGATGACGAAAGAGACTCGGGAGTCCCTCTGCCGTTGTGGGGTAGCGGTCCATGTCGCGATGGAAACGGTCGAGAACCTTGGGCATAGCCTCTTTCGTGAATAGTTCAGCCACCTCGGACGTGGATATGCCCCACGGAAACGGATCATCCAAGGCGCGGACGAAAATTACGCCTATAAACGTCAGGGTGATGGTCAGGCTGCCGATCCAATACTTCGTTTTGGCAGAGCGTTGCATAGGTCCGAGGCAAGACGGTGGAACTTGGACAGAAGATGCGACGGCAGGGGGATATGTCCGCGCAACGCTGCCCACTCGCTCACGCTCGTAGCTACCCCTGCACCACTCGCTGGCGCTCGCGGATACGCGAGGAAGGCTAGCGGCGGCGGCGGAGCCAGATCACCAGGCCGAGGCCGAGGCCGAGGAGGGCGTAGGTCGAGGGCTCGGGGACGGAGGCGGGGTTGAAATTCAGGAAGAGCGAGGCGGTGTTGGCGTCGGGGGCGTAGAAGGTCACGCTGAACGAGCCGCCGCCGAGGGAGTTGGCGAAGGCGTTCAGGTTGCTCAGGTCGAAGGCCGCCGGGTCGAAGCCGGTGATCGAGTTGGCCGTGAGCGCCGTCCAGGTGTAGCTGCGCTGGTTGTCGAAGTTCTGCAGCACGCCCGCGGCGCCGGCGGAGTCGAAGCTGGCGAAGGCGAAGTTGAAGGGGTCGGAGGGCGTCGCGGTGATCGTGACGGTGCCGTTGACGAAAACGAGGTCGGTGACGAGTCCGCCGCTCATGCCGTCCTGCACGCCAAAGCTGTAGGTGCCGCCGCCACCGAGGGTGAGGGCGATGGGTGCCAGGCTGGTGCCGAAGCTGAGGGTGCCGACCGGCGGGGTGTAATCGGAGTTGTTAATAGGCTGGATGCCGGGCGCGCCGCCACCGGGGAGCGTGGTGGTGATGGGCGGGGAATTGCGCGAGGGGTCGATCTTGGCGCCGGGCGACACGGTGCCGCCGGAGGCGAGGACGAGCGTGCCGTTGGCGGGGGCATAGGTGCCGAAGCCGGCGAGGGTGGCGGTGCCGTTGAGCACGAGATTGTTGCTGATCGTGGTGTTGTAGTTGAGGCCGAGGGCGGTGCCGCAGTTGAGCGTCACGGGGCCGGTGCCGAAGCCCTGGTTGTTGCTGGTGACGAGGATGCCGCCGTTGACCGTGGTGCCGCCGGTGTAGCTGTTGGCGCCGCCGAGGCCGAGGATGCCGGAGCCATTCTTCACCAGCTGGGCGTTGTTGTAGGCGTCGCCGCTGATCTCGCCGCCGAACTCGCCGTCCGTCGTCTGGTTGACCGTGAGGGTGCTGTCGCTCGCGAGCCAGATGCTCGTGTTGCCGTCGGATTCGCCATTGGAGCCGCCGGGGTTGAGCGGGCCGATGGCGGCGGAGGTGTTGAAGTAGAGCGAGCCGCTGCTGAGGAGGGTGACGGGGCCGGTGCCGAGGGCGCCGGGCTGGTTGACGGTGACCTGGCTGTAGCTGATGGCGGTGCCGCCGGCGTAGGTGTTGGCACCGTTGAGCGTAGTGTCGTTCTGGATGCTGAGGCCGCCGGGGCCGCTGATCACGCCGTCGAGGGTGAAGGAGCCGTTGTTCTGGAATTCGCCGACGACGAGGGGATTGGCGGGGGCGTTGTTGAGAATGATGTTGTTGGGGAGGGTGACGTCGCCGTAGGGGACGAGGGTGGGATTGACGGCGTCGGCCGCGATGGTGAGGTCGCCGGAGCCAATGGGCGAACCGGGGGGCAGGGCGCCGGCGGGGGGAGCGCCGGGCGCCAGCACGGGCTGCTGGTACTGGGGATCCGCGAGGGCGAGGGTGCCGGCCCGGAGGGTGGTGCCGCCGGTGTAGGTGTTGTATCCGGTGAGGACGACGGTGCCGTGGTCGCCGAGCTGGGTGAGGCCGTCGTGGTAGCCGACGATGAGGCTGGAGATGCCGTTGTTGGGTGTGAGGTTGGAAGTGACGGTGAGAACGCCATCCTGCAGGCCGGCGAGCTTCAGCGGCTGGCCGGCGGGGACGATGATCGGGCCGTCGAGCTGGAGCCCCTGGGAACCCTCGTTGTAGCCGAAGGTCGTGGTGCCGAGGTAGGGCAGCTCGGCCGCGTTGGCGAGGCTCGTGAGATCGATGGTGGAGCTGATGACGCGTCCGTAGGTCGCCGGGGCGGCGGAGTCGAAGCCGACGATCCCGGCGGCGGAGAGCTGGGCGGGATCGAGCAGGCCGAAGAGATCGGACGCGGCGCCGAACCAGTTATCCGTGGCGCTGAGGTAGCCGCCGGATTGGAGCTGCACACGCTTGGCGCCGCTGAGGGCTGCGCTGGAGTCGAGGATGAGGAGGGAGTTGGCGACCTTGACCGGGCCGGTGAAGGTATTTCCGCCCTGGAGGACGATGGTGGTGGGTTGGGCAGCGGGGGAGTAGACGGTGAGGCCGGCCGAGCCGCTGGCGGGCAGGCTGCTCGAGACCACGAGACGTCCGCCGCCGCCGCCGAACTTGTAATTGCCGTCGCCGGAGGGCGTGATCACGGCATCGCTGGCGATATTGGCGTAGGTGCCGGTGCCGAGGCCGGTGAAGCCGGCGTTGGTGAAGCCCGTGAGATTGATGGTGCCGTGGAAGGTGTTGGGTACGGTGGCACCGGTCTCGGTATCCAGTCCGAGGGTACCATTGAAGTTCGCGGGATCAGTGACGAAGCGGATCGCGGTGGCCGGGCTGACGTGGTCGCCCGCGCCGTTGAAGAAGGCGCCGAGGCCGAGGTAGCCGCCATTGAGGACCTGAAGGCTGGAGGAGGGGAGGGAGGAGGGCGAGGCGAGGAAGATGGCCGCATGGTCGGCGGTGAGGCTGGAGACATCGCCCGCGGTGGTGCCGCTGAGCACGGCAGTGCCGCCGCCGGTGAAGGTGTACGCTGTGCCGGAGGGTCCGCTGAGGCGGCCGGAGAACTCGACGCGGTTGGTGGGGTCGATCCACACGGTGGTCGCGTTGCCGGCGGCGGTGACGTTGCCGCCGAGGGTGAGGCTGACGTAGCCGTCCTTGGGGTTGACCGTGTAATTATACGTGTTGAGCGACGAGACGAAGTGGACGCCGTTGCCGAGGGTGACGTTGTTGGCGAGGCTGAAGCCGCCGCTGTCGTTGGCGGCGAGGGCGGTGTTGTCCTGGAGCGTGAGCGTGCCGGTGCCCACCGGGCCGCTGGTGGCGGACTGCGCGCTGGTGGTGGGGGCACCATTGGAGTCGAGGGATTTGCCGGAGACGTAGAGCGTGCCGGCGCTGACCGTGAGGCCGCCCACGAAGGGGCTGGGGGAGTTGAGCGAGAGGTAGCCGTTGCCCGCCTTGGTCAGGGTGCGGGTGACGTTGCCGGACATGATGGGCCCGTAAACCGCGAGGTTGCCGTTGGTGGTCCAAGTCTGGCTGGACTGCAGGCCGAGGTTGATGCCGGCCAGATAGACGGTGCCGCCGTTGGTATCGCCGACCGTGATGCCGCCGGCACCGAGAAAGATCGCGGCGGGGTTTTGCGGGGAAGTGGCGCTGCTGTAGATCGAGTAAGGATACGAATAGCCGGAGACGTCCGCGAACGTCAGCGACTGGACGGGCAGCGTTGAGCCCAGGCTGACGACCGCCATGGAGCCGGCGGGGAAAACGACATTGCCCTGCTGGGTCTGGGCGGAGGGCGCGAGATTGTTGAGCCAGTTGCCGGTATCTTCCCAATTATAAGTGCCGTGGTCGCCCGTCCACTGGTAGGTGGGGATGGTCGTGGCGGAGCTCCGCAGGGCGGGGAGGAGGCATGCGGCAAGCACGAGGAGACGACGGATGAAAACGGGCGACAGGAGGGAGGAGCGGGTCTTCATGGATGCGGCGCGCGGGGAGAAGCGGACTGGTAGCGACTCTGGCCATATTGCAGGTTGAGTGCAAGGGCGATTGGGCGGGGGTAAACGAAAACAGCCACCAGCGAGGCTGGTGGCTGTGGAAAGGGCGGCGGGCGGCGGGGCCGCGCGCGGACCGGAGCTGACCTTACTTCTTGGCTTCCTGGTTGGTCGCCGCCTTGTCGTCGGCCTTATGGTCGGCGGCCTTGGCATCCTTGCACTCCTTGGCGTCCTTGCTGCAGCAGGCGCAGTCCTTGGCCTTGTCGTCGCACTTGGACTTGTCGGTGCAGGCTTCGCCGCCGGCGAAAGCGAAGGAGGCGGCGGTCAGGGCGGTGAGGAGGAGGAGGGTCTTTTTCATGCTATGTTTTGGGTTGAGGGTTGGAGACAGACAGAAGGTTGATACAGGCGGGACGCAAGGATGTTCCCGGTCCCGAGGATGGCGGGGGTGGGGCGGTTGGAAACAATATAGCCGTCGGAAAATCCCGCGGCGTTTCCAATCGGGCGGGGGGCGTCAGGTGGCGCGGGGCTTGGAGTAGTACCACTCGAGCATCTGGGCGGAGGTGCCCTCGTCCACGTTTTCCCGGGCGACAGCGGCCTCGCCGGAGGCGGCGGGCAGGATCTCCTGCAGGACCCAGCGCGCGCCGTCGCGGGCGAAGGTCCAGAACTCCACGGTGACCTGCACGTATTCGTCGTGCCGCAGCTCGGTGGCGCCGCGGGTCACGATGGTCAGCGCATGCGAGGAGATGCGGGCGGTGAAAGTGTCGAGGGCGCGGTCGTTGCGGTTGTTGACGTGGACGACCTCGACCTTGCGGACGCAGAGGTTGCGGTGCTCGACGCGGAGGCCGTTGCGCTGGTTGGTGGCGAGCACCTCACGCAGGTGCTCGGCCATGGCCGGCGTGGCGTCGAGGCCGGCGAGCTGCTCGGGACGGCCGTCTTGGAAGGCGAGGAGGACGTTGAGGTACACGCGGCGCGCGGTGGCGAGCATGGCAGTCTGGTCCCAGATCTTGTCGGTCTGGACGAGAAAGTTGAGGAGGCGCGTGATCTTCTGCTCCTTGGCCAGGACCTCGCCGGGAAGGGCGGGGCCGGCCGGGCCGCCGGGGCCCGCGGTCTCGCCGTAAATCCGGTCGCGACCCGCATCGGTGAACTGCTCGAAGAGGTTTTCCTCGGTGAGGGCGTCGGACTCCTTGGTCTGCTCGATCTCGCGGAGGCGGAATGCGCCCTCGATGAATTGGAAGGTCCAGAACTCCTGGAATTGCGTGCGCTGTTCGTCGCCGCGCAAAAACGCCTGCGTGCGGTCATCGATATAGTAATCGCGCGCGGTGGCGGTGATGAGTGCGGTGAAGGTGCGGTTGTATTTCTGGTCCGTGTAGTTGACGTGCACGAGGTCCACGGCTTCCACGGTCAGTCCGTCGATCCTGTTGATCTCATGGGTCTGGCGGAGACCCGCTAGCTGGGCGCAGTGCTGCTGATAAAGATCGCGCATCATCAGCGATTCCATGGGGGCGTAGTCCCGTACCATCCAGCAACCCTGCAACTCGACGAAGACTGCGCGGGCGCGGGCGCGCAGGTCATCGGGCGTCCACGCGGCGTCGACCTTGGCGATGAAACGGAGCAGCTCGGCGGTCTTGAGCGCCTTGGCGTCGATCTGTTTGCGGGTGTAGCAAAAATCGAGGTCCTCGCCTCCATTATTTTTGAGCCGCTCCCAGATTTGCCCGATGATTATAACGGCGAAGACGATAAAGCCAATGAAGACCCACGCGCCATCGGCGCCGCCTGATCCGCTGCCATATCCACTGCCCCCATGACCGCCGCCAAAGCCGCCGCCCTTGTTGTGGACGGTGAAACCGTCGGCGAGGAAGGTGTGCGGCGCGCCGACACTCAGGGTGTAGACGGGCACATCCTGATCGCCGCAAGCAATCGCGAGGATTCGGGCGGGCGCACCTTCATGAAGCAAGGTGGCGCCCACAGCAAAAGAATCCGCTCGCAGGAAGTCTCCGCCGGCGGCGAGCAGCGGGTGTTCCGCGGTGGTGCGCAAGATGCCGCGGTCGGTGGTGAGGGTGAGCAAAGGGGCGAAATTGAGATAGACGCCCTCGACCGGCGTGGGCACGAGGCGGCCGGAGTCATCGGGCGCGAGGACGGTGTCGCCGAGTGCAAGGTTTTCGATGGCGCGAGGGCCGACAGGCGTGGCAACCAGAGTGCCGGGAGCGAAACAACCGCCGCCCTTGTTGTGCACGGCGATGCCGTCGGCGAGGAAGGTGTGGGGCTCGCCGGTCTGGAGATTATAGACGGTCACCGGGGCGCGGATGTGCTCGAGCGCGAGGATGCGCTGGGGGACGAGGCCGTGGCCGTCGTAGGCATAAACGGTGTCGCCCGCGTGCAGCGCCTCGGCGGTGCGGAAGGTGCCGTTGCCCACGTAGAACGGGTGCTCCTCGGTCACGTGCAGCTCGACGCCGGCGGTCCGCAGGATGAGATAACTCGTCACCTCGTGGGTGAGGACGTGGCGGACGGCGGTGCGCACGATCGTGCCGTCGGCGGTGAAGGCGAGGACGGCGTCGCCCACCTGCACCGCGCTGATCGCGCGGCGCGTACCGTCGGCCAGTGTCACCGGCGTGTCGGGGAGGAAACAGCCCTTGTTGTGCACGGCGAAGCCGTTGGCGAAAAACACGCCGCCGGGACTGACGAGGAGATTGTAGGCGGGCGCGGCGGCCGGGACGACCCGCGCGGAGGTGAGCGCGACGCCCGGGAGCGGGGCGGTGCCGGACGCGGGCGCGAGGACGACCGTGGCGCCGGCGGCGAGGTGGTCGGCGCGGACAAAGACGCCGGGCGCGACTTCCATGGGATGCTCGGGCGTCACGCGCAGCACCGCGCCGTCCGCGGCGGCGAGTTCAACATAGTGCTCAGGCTCGACCTTGAGCACGGCCTGCACGGTGGAGGGCGCGCGGCGGCCCGCGACGAGGCCCCACACGGTGTCGCCCGCGCGGAGTTGTTCGACGGCGACGGGGCCGGTGGGCGTGGCCACGAGGGTGCCTTGCTCGAGGCAGCCGCCGCCGCCGCGGGCGTGGAGCGGGCCGGCCAGCGCGCAGAGCAGCAGCAGCGCGAGGAACCGGCGGAGCAGGGCGGACGTTTTCAATGCAGGGCGGCGAGGATGCCGCCAAGGATGGCCGCCGCGACGACAAGGCTGAGACCGATGATGCACGCGCCGCAGACCAGCCCGAAGTACTGGGCGACAGCGGTGTTGCCCCGCACGATCTCGCGGCCCTCGTCGATGTTGGGGGTGAGGCGGTCGAGGATCCGGGGCACAAACGCGGCCGCCAGCAGCACGAGGATGATGCCGAGCAGGGCGCCGATGAGGGAGAAGACCACCGCCCAGCCGATCAGACCGAAGGTTTCGAGGTTCATGTATCCAACAATGACACGCACGGCCTCGGAGAAAACAAAATAGGGAAGGGAAAGCGCGGGGCTCTTTCGCCCCGGCGCCGGGCGGCCGGAAAAGGCAAAATTCTTTGTTCGGTTTTGCGGGCGGCGGCTGTTAGGAGGCGGACCACAATGACCGATGACGCCCAACTGCTGCGGCGCTACGCGCGCGAACGCTCCGAGGAGGCTTTTGCCGAACTCGTGCGGCGGCACCTCGCGCTCGTGTACCACGCGGCGCTGCGGCAGTGCGGGGGCGACACGCACCTCGCCGAGGACGCGGCGCAGGCGGTCTTCGTCGATCTCGCGCGCAAGGCCGCGGCGCTCGCGGAGCACCGCGCCTTGGCCGGCTGGTTGCACACCAGCGCGCGTTACGCCGCGATCCATGCGGTGCGCACGGCGACCCGGCGGCAGGCGCGCGAGCAGGAGGCGTACAAGATGAGCGAGGCACACGCGGGTGACGCGAATGGCGTGGACGCGGAGCAGCTGCGGCCCGTGCTCGACGAGGCGCTGCACGCGCTGGGCGAGACGGACCGGGCGGCGGTGCTGCTGCGATTTTTCGAGGGACGCAACTTCGCCGAGATCGGCGCGAGCCTCGCACTCAACGAGGATGCGGCTCGCCGGCGCGTGGACCGCGCGCTGGAAAAATTGCGCGGCGTGCTGGCGCGGCGCGGCATCCGTTCGACGGCAGAGGCCCTCGGGCTCGCGCTGGCGGGCGAGGCGGCGTTGGCGGCCCCGGCGGGCCTCGCGGCGACGGTGACCGGTGCGGCGGTGGCCGTGGCGCCGGCGGGCGGGGTGGCCGCAGCGGTGATTTTTATGAGCATGACCAAAATTCAAATCGGCCTCGCGGCGACGGTGATCGCCGTCGGTGCGGCGGGCCTCGTGTGGCAGCACCAGACCAACCGGGAACTGGCGCGCGAGGTGGCCCATATGCAGCAGCAGGACGCGGAACTCTCGCGCCTGCGCGCGGAGAACGACCGGCTGATCGCGAAGTCAGTCGAGAAAGCGCAGGCCGTGCTGGATGCCCAGCGGGCGGCGCAGACGCCGGCCTCCGCGCCGACGGCAAAAACTCCGCATGCCGACACCGGCGTGCCACTCGCGCCCGGGCTGGTGCCGGTGACCTCGCTGGGCAACGCCGGCCGGGCGACGCCGCGCGCGACGTTTGCGACTCAGCTGTGGGCCGCGCGGACGGGCGACGTGGAACTGGAGGCCACGACCCTGACATTTGATGACGCGGCGCGGGCGAAGCTGGAGGCGCTGCGCGCGACGCTGCCGCCGGCGCTGCAGGCGCAGTATGCGACGCCGGAGCAGCTGATGGCCTTTGTCCTCGCGGGCAGCCCGCACCCGGTCGGCGGCATGCAAGTGAAGGGAGAAACACCGCAGGACGCGAACAATGTGACGCTGCACACGGAGTGGCAGCACATGGACGACGACATCGTGCACCAGAGCGATGTGCAGCTCCGCCGCGAAGGCGACGGCTGGAAATGGGTCGTGCCGCTGCCGCTGGTCAACCGGGCGGCGGCCTACCTGCGGCACACCGGCGCGAGCGGGAAATAGCCCCGGAGGGGAGGTCTTTCGGTCGATTCTTTGTTCGGTTTCGGGATCGGTGCCTGCCATTGGGTAGGTATGCCAACCGACGCCGAATTGCTCCGCCGCTACGCCGACGAAAAATCGGAGGGAGCGTTTGCCGAACTCGTGAGCCGGCAGGTCAACCTCGTCCATGCGGTGGCCCTGCGGCAGTGCGGCGGCGACGCGCATCTCGCGGAGGATGTCACGCAGCGCGTGTTCACCGACCTCGCGCGGAAAGCGCGCCAGCTCTCCGGCCACGCGGTGCTGGGCGGCTGGCTCTACCGCAGTGCGCAGTTCGCCGCGTCGGACGTCGTGCGCGCCGAGCGCCGGCGCCGCGCCCGGGAACAGGAGGCCTCAACCATGCAGGAAATCCTTTCCGATCACCCGCCGGGCGGCACCGCCGACTGGCAAAAGCTCGCCCCGGTGCTCGACGCGGCCATCGGCGAACTCAGCGAGCGGGACCGCGACGCCGTGGTGCTGCGTTTTTTCGAGGGCAGGCCATTTGCCGAGATCGGCGCGGCGCTGCGCCTCTCCGAGGATGCCGCCCGGATGCGCGTGGACCGGGCGCTCGATAAACTGCACGGCGCTCTGCGGCGGCGCGGCATCGCCTCCACCACGGCGGCCTTGGGTGTGGCGTTGGCGGGGCAGGCGGCAGGCGCAGCTCCAGCGGGACTGGCCGCCAGCGTGACGGGTGCGGCGCTGGCGGGATCGGCGGCCGCGACGGGCGGCGGGGTGATCGCGATTTTTATGAGCATGACCAAACTGCAGGTGGGGATTGGCGCCGCGCTCCTGTTGGCCGGCGGCACGGGCCTCGTGGTGCAAACCCGGGCCAACGCGGAGCTGCGCGAGGAGATCGCGGGGCTCCGGCAGGAGAATGCGGCGATCGCGCCGCTGCGGGCCGAAAACATCCGCCTCGCGCGCTCCGCCGCGGAGGCAGTTGATTTGCGCGGCGACGATGCCGAGCTGCAACGCCTCGGCGACGAGTCGGCCAAGCTGGAGCGGCAATGGCAGCAACTGGACCAGGCCCGTGCGGCGGCGGCCACAGCGAAGGCCAACGCTGCGGCCAAGGGCTATCATGCGCCCGTGCTAAAATCACCGATCCCTCCGCAATACCCGGCGGAGATGCTCCAGGCCGGCATTGAGGGTGAGGTCACGGTGGAGTTCGTGGTGAACCGCGAGGGCAAGGTGGTCGACGCCTTCGCGGTGGGCTCGACGCGGCGCGAATTTGAGACGGCGGTCACGGACGCGGTGAGTCAGTGGGAATACAGCGCGGCCCAGATGAACCAGCGCCCGGTGAATACGAGGGTACGCCAGGTGGTCACCTTCCGCCTGGACAAGACGACGGGCCGGGCTGTGGACGGCAGTGTGAGTGTGAGGGACGCGAACAAGTGACCGCGCCCAAACCAGAGCCGAAACGAAAATCATGAATGCACGACACGGGCTGGCGGTTTTTTTATTGGTGTTCGCCGCGGCGGCAGGTGGCGCGCTGCTGCTGCAACGGCAGGAGGCGGCGCAACTGCGCGACGAGTTGACGCTGCTCCGCGAAGGCCGGCGTGAACTCGCCCGGTTGAAGGCGGAGCAGGCGCGGCTGCAGGCGGCCCAGCCCACGCCGGCCGAGTGGGCGCAATTGCGCGGGGACCGGGCGGCGGTGGAAAGAATGCGCACCGAACTCAATCTGCTCCGCGGGCGGATCCAAGCGGAGGAAATCAAGCGCCCGGCGGAATGACCAAAGTCTGGCCGGTAGGTCTGGTACGGCGGGCGGCCTTTTGATATAATCAAAGCCTCACGACTGAGGTTCTTTGACAGGGTGGCTAGGACTGACGGCCCAGGGTTTCGGTATCGGACACTATCGGACAAATGCTGGGTTTTGGCCGATATTGTCCGATTGCGGAAGCCATTCGTGAAAAATGAGATAACCGCAAATTTGCGGGATATTGTCCGATTGGCGTGAAACCGTTCGAGAGGCTATGAACTGGCCGGCGGCCGGGACGGGCGCTCGGCGGGGATGTGGGCGGCGCGCTGGAGGAGCTCGGTTTTGGAGAGGTGGAGCTGGTGGGCGAGGGCGGTGAGCTTCACGTTTTCCGGCGTGGTCAGCGCGGTCTGGCGGCGGGTGCCGTCGCGGTCGGTCCACGGGACGACGTGGGTGCGCTGGCGCGTGGCTTTGACGAGGTCGCGGAGGAAGGGAATCTCGGACTCGGGGAGGTCGGTCGGCGTGGACATACGGGAAATATTATTGAAGGAGGGGGCGAAGTTTTTTCCAGACGGTCTCGGCGACGAGGGCGTGGCCGGCGGGGGTGGGGTGGATGCCGTCGGCTTGGTTGAGATCGGCGTGGCCGCCGACGCCTTCGAGGAGGAAGGGCACGAGGGGGAGCTGGTTTTTGTCGGCGAGAGCTGGATACATGGCGGCGAAGGCGTGCGCGTAGTCCTCGCCCATGCTCGGGGGCATCTGCATGCCGGCGAGGAGGATCTTGGCGGCGGGATATTTGGCGCGGACGCTAGCGATGATGGCCTGGAGGTTTTCCTGCGAGACGGCGGGCTCGATGCCGCGGAGGCCGTCGTTGCCGCCGAGCGCGAGCACGAAGACGTCCACGGGCTGGCGCAGGATCCAGTCCACGCGGCGGCGGCCGCCGGCGGTGGTCTCGCCGCTGAGGCCGGCGTTGACGACGCGCCAGGGGAGGTTTTCGGCGACGATTTTTTTGCGGATGAGCGCGGGGTAGGCGTCTTCGTCGGGATCATCGAGGCCGTAGCCGGCGGTCAGGCTGTCGCCAAAAAAGACGATGGTGCGCGGGGCCGGGGTCTCGGCGCGGAGGAGGCCCACGGAACACACGGAAGACACGGAAATCAGAAACAGGAGGCGGAGCAGAAAACGGAGCGGCGCGACGTTCATAGGGCGAATTCGACCGCTTAAACTAGCATTCGTGCCGTTTCGGCGTTTGTGTGCGTCATTTCCATCATGAGTGAACAGACGATGCTGAAAGTCGAGCGGCTGACGAAGACTTACCCGACGGCGGGCGGACCGCTGACGGTGTTGCACGAGGTCAGCTTTGCGCTCGGCGCGGGCGACAGCCTCGCGATCGTGGGGCCGAGCGGCAGCGGCAAGACGACGCTGCTGGGCCTGTGCGCGGGGCTCGACCGGCCGAGCGGCGGCAGCGTGGCGTTGGCGGGCGAGCGCATCGACGGACTCGGCGAGGACGAGCGCGCGCGGGTGCGCAACCGGCATGTGGGGTTCGTGTTTCAAAACTTTCAACTGGTGCCGACCCTGACGGCGCTGGAAAACGTGCTCGTGCCGGTGGAGCTGCGCGGCGAGTCGGGCCGCGAGGCCGAGGCGCGGGCGCTGCTGGCGCGCGTGGGGCTGGGCGAGCGTTGCGACCACTATCCGGTGCAGCTCTCGGGTGGCGAGCAGCAGCGCACGGCGCTGGCGCGGGCGTTCATGAACAGCCCGAAGATCCTCTTTTGCGACGAGCCGACGGGCAACCTCGACGGCGACACCGCCGCCGCGATGGTGGAGCTGATCTTCGGGCTGAACCGCGAACGCGGCACCACGCTGGTGCTGGTGACGCATGACCTGGAATTGGCGAAAAAGTGCGGCCGGGTGATCCGCCTGAAATCGGGTGCAGTGGTGAGCGATGAAGGGAAGTAGGGCCCACGGAACACACGGAATACACGGAAGAATTTATGAACAAACTGATCCTGGAGACCGAGACCTACGGGATTCTCGGCGCCTGTTTTGAAGTTTATAAGGAGAAGGGCTGCGGGTTTTTGGAGGCGGTCTATCAGGAGTGTTTGGCGATGGAGTTTGAGCTAAGAGCGATACCGGCGGTGGGCGAAGTGACCTTGCCGCTGACTTACAAAGGTCGACCTTTGAAAAAAGGATATGTGGCCGATTTCATCTGCTACGGGACCGTGCTGGTCGAACTGAAGTCCGTATCTAAATTGACGGATGAGCACCGGGCGCAGGTGCAGAATTATCTGAATGCAACGGGTCTGAAGGTCGGTTTGCTGGTTAACTTCGGGCATTTTCCCAAGGTCGAGCATGAGCGCTTCGTCCTCTGATTTTTCCGTGTCTTCCGTGTGTTCCGTGGGCACCTCTTCATGAACTTCATCTTTAAAATGGCTTGGCGGGATTCGCGGGCTTCGCGGCGGCGGCTCGTGCTGGTGTCGCTGTCGGTCGTGCTCGGGATCGCGGCGCTCGTGGGCATCGCTTCGCTCGGCGACAATCTCCAGCGCACCGTCGAACTGCAGACCAAGTCGCTGCTGGGGTCGGACCTCACGGTGACGTCCCGCCGGCCGTTTTCGCCGGAGGCGCTCAAGGTGTTTCATGCGGTGCCGGGAGAGATGGCGCGGGAGATTTCGCTGACCTCGATGGCGACGTTTCCCACGCGGGGCGACCAGCGGCGGTTCGTGCAGGTGCGGACCCTGGAGGGTAATTTCCCGTTTTACGGCGAGCTCGTCACGGCGCCCGCCGACGCGATGGCGAAGCTGGGCACGGGCAACTACGCGCTGCTGGAGGAGACGATCCTCGTGCAGTTCGGCGTGCAGGTGGGCGACGAAGTGAAGCTGGGGCAGGGGACCTTCACCGTGGCGGGGGCACTGAAGAAAATCCCGGGCGAGTCGGCCGTGGTGTCGATGTTTTCACCGCGCGTCTATATTTCGCCAGCCTCGCTGGAAGCGACGGGTCTGACCAAGCGGCAGGGCTTCGTGACGCAGCGGGCGCACTTCAAGCTGCCGCCGGGACACGACGCGGAGCTGCTGGCAAAAGAGCTGAGGGAAAAATTCAAGGACGAGCGGTTCCAGATCGCGACGGTGGAAGAGCGCAAGCGCGACCTCGGGCAGAATCTGAAAGACGTGTATTCGTTTTTGAGTCTCGTGGGATTTGTCGCGCTGTTTCTCGGCGCGGTGGGCGTGGCGAGCGCGATGCACGTTTATATCCGCCAAAAGATCGCGACGGTGGCGGTGCTGCGCTGCCTCGGCGCCAGCGCGTGGGAGAGCTTTGCGATCTACCTCGTGCAGGGGTTTTTCATCGGACTGCTCGGCGCGGTGCTCGGCGCGGCGGCGGGCATCGGGGTGCAGCTGGTGCTGCCGGCCGTGCTGAAGGACTTCATGCCGTTCCAGGTGGAGCTGTTCATCTCGTGGGCGGCGGTGGCCAAGGGCGCGGGGGCGGGGCTCGTGATCTGCGTGCTCTTCACGCTGCTGCCGTTGCTAACCGTGCGTCGGGTGTCGCCGTTGCTCGCGATCCGCTCGGCGCAGGGCGAGGCCACGGGGCCGGATCCGCTGCGCGGCTGGCTGTACGCGGGCATCGCGGCGGCGGTGACGGGCTTCGCCATTTTGCAGACGGGCCATTGGAAAACGGGATTGGGCTTCGCCGCCATGATGGCGCTCGGGTTTGGCGCGCTGGCCGGCGTGGCGTGGCTCGTGGCGTGGGCGGCGAAACGCTTTGCGCCCAAGCGCACGCTGCCTTACGCGTGGCGGCAGGGTCTCGCCAACCTGCACCGGCCGAACAACCGCACCGTGCTGCTGCTGCTGTCGCTGGGGCTCGGGACGTTTCTGATGCTCACGCTCCTGCTGACGCGCGCGACGCTCATCGCGAAGATCACGGGCATCGGCGGCGAGTCGCGGCCCAACCTCATCTTTTTCGACGTGCAGGACGACCAGATCGCGCGGCTCGCGGAGTTGGCGCGGCAGAACGGCACGCCACTCCTCGCGCAGGCGCCGATCGTGGCGATGAAGCTGGCGAAGGTGAAGGACCGCACGGCGGAGGAGATCCTGCGCGACAAAAAGTCAGGCGTGCCCGAGTGGACGCTGCGGCGCGACTACCGGTCGAGCTACCGCAGTGAGCTGAGCAACACGGAGAAACTCACTGCGGGCACATTTACGGGCCGCGTGGCGCCGGGCACGGCGCGCGTGCCGGTGTCGGTCGAGGAAGGACTGGCGAAGGATCTGCAGATCAAGCTGGGCGACGACCTGACGTTTGACGTGCAAGGCGTGCCGGTGGAGGCGGTGGTGGGCAGCCTGCGGCAGGTGGAGTGGCAGCGCATGCAGCCGAATTTCTTCATCATGTTTCCCGAGGGCGTGCTGGAGGCGGCGCCGAAGACCTACATGGCCGCGGTGCACGCCAACTCGCCGGCGGAGTCGGCCCACCTGCAGCAGGCGGTGGGGCGCGAGATGCCCAGCATCTCGGCCTTCGACCTTGCGCTGATCCTGCAGACCTTCGACGGCATATTTTCGAAGGTGGCGTTTGTGATCACATTCATGGCGGCGTTCACCGTGGTCACGGGCGTGATCGTGCTGGCGGGGGCGGTGCTGACCGGGCGCTACCAGCGCATCCGGGAGACGGTGCTGCTGCGCACGCTCGGCGCGACTCGGCGCCAGCTGCAGCAAATGCTGCTCGTGGAGTACACCGTGCTCGGCGTGCTGGCGGCGGTCACGGGCGGGCTGCTGGCGCTGCTGGCCAATGCGCTGCTGGCGGCGTTTGTCTTCAAGACGACCGTGGTGTTCGCGCCGCTGACCCTGCTGATCGCCGGGTGCGCAGCCGCGGCGGTGACCGTGCTCACGGGCCTCCTGACGAATCGCGGCGTGGCGGACCACCCGCCGCTGCAAGTGCTGCGGCAGGAGACGTGAGGCGGGGCGCGGGGATTATTTGGGAAACGGCCTTGTTACTTCCGGGGCGGTGCATACCACTGGTCGCATGGGCTCTTCTCCCCGCATCGTCACCTTTCACTACACGCTCCGCGATCCCTCGGGTCGCGTGCTCGACACGTCGGCGGGCGCCGAGCCCATCACCTATCTGGAGGGCGGCGGCCAGATCATCGAAGGGCTCGACGAGCAGCTGCGCGATGCGGCGGCGGGCGTGAAGCGCGCGGTGACGGTGCTGGCGGCGAAGGCCTACGGTGAATTTGACCCCGGCCAGGTGCAGCGCGTGAAGCGCGGGCTCCTGCCGGTCGGCGACGAGCTGAAGGTCGGCGACCAGTTTCAGACGGGCCCGGACCGGCAGGCGCCGATCGTGACCGTGGTATCGATCGACGGCGACGAAGTCACTCTCGATGCGAACCACCCCCTCGCCGGCGTCGACCTGACCTTTGACGTCGAGATTGTCTCCGCGCGCACCGCGACGGCGGAGGAGCTCCGCCACGGCCACGCCCACGGCCCGGACGGCGCGTGCCAGAACTGACGGGCGAATAATCGCGGCGGTGACGCATCGTTTGCTCGCGTCGCGCGGGCGCAGCCTTTGTAAACGGCGGACACGATGAAAACCCTAGGCATCGATATCGGCGGCTCGGCCCTCAAGGGCGCGCCGGTGGACACGGCAACCGGCGAGCTGCTCGCGGAGCGCTTTCGCATCGAGACCCCGGAGGTCATCACGCCCGCCGCGATGGCGAAGGGCGTCGCGGAGATCGCGGCGCACTTCAAGTGGCGCGGCCCCATCGGCATCGGCTTTCCCGGCGTCATCCACGGCCCGCGCATCCTCACCTCGGCCAACCTGCATCCGAAGTTCATCGGCTGCGATGGGGTGAAGCTTTTCAGCAAGGCGACGGGCCTGCGCGTGGCGCTCACCAACGACGCGGCGGCGGCGGCGCTGGCGGAGATGAAGCTCGGCGCCGGCCGCGGCTTCGAGGGCAAGGCGCTCATTCTCACCCTCGGCACGGGCATCGGCTCGGCGCTGGCGTACCGCGGCATGGTGATCCCGTGCGAGTTCGGCCACCTGCCGTTGCACGGCAAGTCGGCGGAGCACTTCGTGTCGGCAGCGGCGCGGAAGCGGCGCGACCTCTCTTGGAAGGACTGGGGCAAGGAACTGGGCGACTACATCCACACGCTGGAAGCCATGCTCTGGCCGGAACTGATCATCATCGGCGGCGGCATCAGCGCGAAGAGCGACAAGTTTTTCCGTCACGTGAAGCCCCGCGCGCGCATGGTGCCGGCGCAGATGCTCAACGAGGCCGGCATCGTCGGCGCCGCCACTTGGGCGGCGGAAACCGCGCGCTAGTGCGCCCGGACGTCTGCATCCTCGGCCAGGGGCTCGCCGGCACGCTGCTGGCGTGGGAACTGGAGCGTGCTGGAATACCGTTTGTAATGGTGGACGCGGGGCACGCGTCAGCCTCGTCGCGCGTGGCGGCGGGGATCATCAATCCGATCACGGGCCGGCGGTTGGTGAAGAGCTGGCGGATCGACGCGCTGCGGCCGCTGGCCGAGGCGACGTACCGCGCGCTGGAGGCCGAGCTCGGCGTGAGCGTGTGGCGCGCGATGCGCGTGCGGCGGTTGTTTCGCGACGAGCGCGAGCGGCGGATTTTTAGGGAGAAGCAGGCGAGGGGAGAGCTTGCGCCGTTTGCGGGCGATAGCGACGACTCGGGGTTTTGGATCGGAGGTGCGGCGCGTGTGGATACGGGGGTGCTGCTCACGGCGGCACGGGCGCGCTGGCGGGCGAAGGGCTGGCTGCGCGAGGAGCGCGCGGAGGTCGCGACCGCCCTCGCGGCGCACGGACTCGTGATTGATTGCACGGGTGCGACCGGCGCGCGGGGCGGCGGCGTGCCGTGGAAGTTTTCGAAAGGGGAGATCCTGACGCTGGCGACCGATGGCCTGGACCCGGAGGTGATCGTCAATTCGGGGCACTGGCTGCTGCCGGTGGGGCCGGGGGAGGCGAAGGTCGGCGCGACGCACGAGCCGGGCGCGACGGACGCCACGCCGACCGCGGCGGCGCGCGCGCTGCTGGAGGCGAGCGCGCGGGAACTGGGAGCAAAGGATTTTCGCGTGACCGCCCATGAGGCCGGCGTGCGGGTGAATCTCCCGGACAAGCATCCGGTCGCGGGCCGCTGGCCGGGCGACCCGCGGCACGGCGTGATCAACGGCCTCGGCGCCAAGGGTGCGCTGCTGGCCCCGCTGTTGGCGCGGCAGTGGCTCAATCACCTGACCGAAGGCGTGGCTTTTGACGCGGCGATCGACGTCGCGCGCTTTGCGCCGGTCGGGCGGATTTGAGCGGCGGGGCGCCGGCCGGCCTGCATGCGGCACCGCCCATCCAAATGGCGTGGTGCGGGCGGGTGATTCGGTTTTCGTCGCGGAAAAAGGCCCGTTCGTCGCAATTATGACCCGGGCAGCGCCCCATGCCGCACAAATCGCTTGAGTCACTTCACCCGGAGGCGAAAAAGCGCCGCAACGTCATGTACAGCCGCTGGGCAAAATTCTGGATCGTGGTCGGCATCTGGGTCTTTGCGGGCCTCTTGCTCACGCTGGAGCTTTATTTCAACTACCGGGTGGAGACGAGCTACATCGACCTCATTGACCTCGCGATCACGAACTTCGGGCGGGTGTTGGTGTGGGCGCTGCTGGCGCCGTTCATTTTGCGGCTGCGGGAAAAGGTGCCGCTGAGTGCGGGCCGCTGGATGGGCGGCCTGGCTTTTCACCTCGCGGCGAGCTTTGCGGTGATGGCGATCTATTACCTCGGGCGCGTGTTCTCGATCTGGCTGCTCTGGGACAAGGCCGCCACGGATTTCTGGGCGTTTACGCTGGCCAACTTCTACGGGCGGAACCTCATCGACATCGCGTACTACTGGGGCGTGCTGGCCTTCGGCTACAGCCTCGAGATCTACCGGCGCTACAAGAGCGAGGAGCTGAAGGCTGCACAGCTCGAGGCGCGCCTGATCGAGACCGAGCTGCAGGCCCTGCGCCAGCAGATGCACCCGCACTTCCTCTTCAATACGATGAACACCATCGCCGTGCTCGTGCGCGAGGGGCGCAACGACGAGGCGGTGAAGCTGCTCGCGCGCCTCAGCTCGCTCCTGCGCATGTCGCTCGACAACACCGGCGTGCCCGAGGTGACGCTGCGGCAGGAGATGGATTTCCTGGAGAAATACCTCGAGATCCAGAAGGCGCGCTTCTCCGACCGGCTCGCGGTGACCATCGACATCGCGCCCGAGGCGTGGGAGGCGCGCATCCCCAATCTCATCCTCCAACCCTTGGTCGAAAACGCGATCATGCACGGCATCGCACCGAAGGCCGGTCCGGGCCGCGTAACCGTGCGCGGCCGCGTGAGCGACGCGAGGCTGCGGCTCGAGGTGAGCGACGACGGTCCTGGTCTGGCCGGCGGTGCAGGCCGCACCAAGGAGGGCATCGGCCTCTCCAACACCCGCGAACGCATCGCCAAGATTTACGGCGCCAACGGCCACTTCTCGCTCCGCAGCGAGCCCGGCCGCGGCGCCTGCGCGCAAATCCTCATTCCCCTCCGCACATGAAGACTTTTACCGACTCCGCCCCCGCGGGGATTCCCTCCAATCCGCCCATGGGCCGCCGCATCCGCACCGTCATCATCGACGACGAGCCCGCGGCCCGGCGCGGCGTGCGGCTGCTGCTCGAACGCGACGCAGGCGTGGACATCGTGGGCGAGGCCGGCGGCGGCGCCGAGGCCGCGGAATTGCTCGCGCGGGAAAAACCCGACCTCGCGTTTCTCGATGTGCAGATGCCGGACTGCGACGGCTTCCAGGCGCTGGCGCGCCTTGCACCCGGCCAGGCGCCGGCCGTGGTGTTTGTGACCGCCTACGACGAGCACGCGCTGCGGGCCTTCGAGGTGCACGCAGTGGACTACCTGCTCAAGCCCTTCGACGACGAGCGCTTCGGCGCGGCGCTCCAGCGGGCCAAGGAGGCGGTGCGCAGCCGCGAGGCCGACGCGGTCAACCGCCGGCTCACCCAGCTGCTCGACTACCTGCAGGCCGCGCCCGCCGCACCGAAGGCGGCCGACGGCAGCGAGCGCATCTTGGTGAAATCCTCGGGCGAGATTTTTTTCCTCAAGGCCGAGGAGATCGACTGGATCGAGGCGGAGGGCGACTACATGAAGTTCCACGTCGCGGGGAAGACGCACCTCATGCGCGAGACGATGGCGCGGCTGGAGGCGCGGCTCGATCCGAAGCGCTTCGTGCGCATCCACCGCTCGACGATCGTGAACATCGACCGCCTGCGGAAGCTCAGCCCGTCGTTCGCCGGCGAGTACGCCGTGGTGCTGCACGACGGGACCAAGCTCAAGCTGAGCCGCGGTTACCACGAACGCATCGCGGCGATTCTGAAGCAGTCGCTGTGAAGGGGATCGGGGGTGTAGTGGCTGCAGCGTCTCGCCGCAGAGCGGGCTGAAAGATCTGCGGCGGGGACGCCGCAGCCATGGTTTGTGCCGAAATCGGGACGCATCTGTCCGCGTACGGGACGCCGTGCAGACGGCTCTGGAAGCCGGTTTCATGGCATATCGTGTTTTTCGTGAAACTCGCCGCTATGACACGGGGATTCGTCGCATTTCCGTAACTGCGGCAGGGTCGATGCGGTTCTGCAGGTGTGAAATTGCTCCTGCGTCTGCTCCTCGCGTTGTGGCTGGCCGGTTCGGCTGGATTGCGGGCGTCGCCGTCATCACTGACGCATGCGCGCGAGGCGCAGGCGATGCTGGGTCCGGCGACGTGGTCGCGGGTGGTGCGCATCACAAACCGCGCGGCGCGCAGCGGGTATCCGCGCGAGTTTGCCGCGCTGATCTTCGAGTTCTCCGGAATCCTGTGGTTTTACACCGATGTGGACGGCACGCAGAGTTTCTCGCTGAAGGCCAACCGGCTCGCGGCGGACAAGGCCGAGTTCGCTCCGCTGCTGCGCGCCATCGAGCCGGGGCTGGATCTGCGCGACATCGTGGCGGACCCACCGGCAGGAGAGGTGGCCCCGTCGGTGGGTATGCGACACCCGCCCAACGACTGCTTCATCGCCAGCGTGGCGGCGCTGCAGGCGATGCTCGCGCGCGGGGAATCCATCCGGGCGGCGCGGTTGCTGTCCTATTATATCGACACGCCCCGGGGACGCCGGGGACATACGTTGCTGACCTATGAGACGCCGCGCGGGGCGTTTGTCTTCGATCCCGCCGGGGTGGGGCAGACGCAGAAAATCGCGGCCGATCTCACTCGCGACGCATTGCTCCTGGCGCGCTGGCTGCGCAGCGGCGATGCCGTCGCGAAGGCGCGCTGGGTGCCGGCGTTCGTGCGACCGCCGGTCCAACTGGCGAGCCTGGAACGGCCGGCTGCAACGCTCGCGAGCGGCAGGACGCTGCGGTTGCGCTGACCGGCGTGGAAATCCCCGGCGACGGGCCGCGTGGCGCACCTTTTCGCGCCCCGTTTATCCCCCGCGCGGGCCGTTCATCAAAAAATCGTGTAACTTTGGGCCGCGTGCCGGTGTTGTCCGTGCATGCCAGCGCCTGTCCAGGTCAGCCGTTTGCCCGCCACCGTCCCCCGCTTCACCGCGAAGGGACTGCGCTTCGTCGCAAACGCGTTTCCCTCGGCCGGGCGATTGGTTTGCTCCGGTACGTTCATAGTTCGCAGTTCAGCAGTTGTGTTGTGCGGAGGGGTCGTTGTGGGCCCCTCCGCATGTTTTTGGACGACCGGGGTGCAGCCTGCTTGCCAAGCCAGCGCCCTTTTTTGAGTCTTTTCCATTCAACCGTCCTCCCACCGATCTATGAACCCGGCCCCCGCCTCCTCCTCCACTGCCCAGCCCAAGAAGAAATCGAACCTCAAGTGGTTTCTCATCGGCGGCGTCGCCCTCGTCGTGATCCTCGCCATCGTGGCCGTGAAGGCCAAGGGCAAGCAGGACACCGGCCTGCCGGTCACGACCGAAAAGGCCATTGTTAAGACGATCACCCAGGTCGTCACCGCCACCGGCAAGGTGCAGCCCGAGGTCGAGGTGAAGATCTCCCCCGAGGTCGCCGGCGAGATCATCGAGATGCCCCCGAAGGAGGGCAGCCGCGTCAAGAAGGGCGACCTCCTCGTGAAGATCCGTCCCGACACCTACCAGGCCCAGGTCGAGCAGCAGGAGGCCAACCTCGTCGCGGCCAAGGCCAGCGCCGTGCAGGCCAAGGCCCAGCTCCTCAAGGCCCAGGACGACGCCAAGCGTTCCACGGACCTTTTCAGCAAAAAGCTCATCTCCGACTCCGACGACCAGACCGCCCAGACCAACCTCGAGGTCGCGCAGGCCAACTACGACAACGCCCTCGCACAGATCCGCCGCACCGAGGGCTCGCTCAACCAGGTCCGCGACCAGCTCTCCAAGACCATCATCTTCGCCCCCATGGACGGCACGATCAGCGCCCTCGAGAGCGAGATCGGCGAGCGCGTCGTCGGCACCGGCAGCTTTGCCGGCACCGAGATCATGCGCGTGGCCGACCTCTCCAACATGGAGCTCCGCGTGAAGGTCAACGAGAACGACATCCCCAACGTGAAGATCGGCGACAAGGCCGTCATCAGCATCGATGCCTACCCGGGCCGCAAGTTCTCCGGCAAGGTCCACGAGATCGGCAGCTCCGCCGACGGCTCCACCACTGGCACCACCGCCCAGTCCTCTTCCACGGTCAGCGATTCCGTCACCAACTTCCTCGTCAAGATCCGCATCTCCGACCGCGACATCCAGCTCCGCCCTGGCATGAGCGCCACGGCTGACATCGAGACGCAGACCGTCGAAAACGTCATCGCCGTGCCGATCCAGAGCGTCACCGTCCGCGCCGAGGGCGGCCTCACCGCCGACGAGATGCAGCAGAAGAAGGCCAAGGCCGCGCAGGAAAAATCCGGCAACGACCTCGAAGTTAAGAACGAGCGCGACGAGGCCCGCCGCGATCGCGACAAGCTCGCCCGCGTCGTCTTCATCAAGGTCGGCGACAAGGTGAAGATGCAGGCCGTCGAGACCGGCATCGCCGACAACACCCACATCGAGGTGAAGAAAGGTGTGAAGGCCGGCGACGAAATCGTCTCCGGCAGCTACGCCGCCATCAGCCGCAAGCTGAAGGACGGCATGAAGGTCCAGCTCGAGAAGCCGAAGCCCGCGGACAAGAAATAACCCGCGTCGCTCCCCGGTTATGTCCTCCTCCACGCCAGTCCCCGTCGCGCCCGAAAACCGCATCACGCGGCCGGCCGGCCCCGTCGTCATCGAGATCGAGGGAGTCACCAAGCTCTACCGGATGGGCTCCGAGATCATCCACGCCCTCCGCGGTGTCTCGCTCAACATCCGGCGCAACGAGTACCTCGCCATCATGGGCCCCTCGGGCTCCGGCAAGTCCACGCTGATGAACATGCTCGGCTGCCTCGATACGCCCACCGCGGGCCGCTACGAGTTCTCCGGGAAGAACGTGGCCACGATGGTCGATGACGAGCTGGCCGACATCCGCAATCGCGAGATCGGCTTCGTCTTCCAGACCTTCAACCTCCTCCCGCGCTCCACGGCGCTGAACAACGTCGAGCTCCCGCTCATCTACGCCGGCTATTCGCCCTCCGTCCGGCGTCAGAAGGCCCTGCAGGCCCTCGAAAACGTTGGCCTCGCCAATCGTGTCCACCACAAGCCCAACGAGCTCTCCGGCGGCCAGCGCCAGCGCGTGGCCATCGCCCGCGCCCTCGTCAACAATCCCTCCATCATCCTCGCCGACGAGCCTACGGGTAATCTCGATTCCAAGACCGGCGTGGAGATCATGGCGCTCTTCGAGCAGCTCTACGAGCAGGGCAACACGATCATCGTCGTCACCCACGAGGAAGACATCGCCCGCCACGCCCGCCGCATCGTCCGCCTGCGCGACGGTTTGATCGAAAGCGACGGACCGGTCTAAGGATCCTCGATGAAGCGCCTCGTCTACGAACTGACCGAATCGTTCCGCATCGCGTTTGCGCAGATCCGCGTGAACAAGATGCGTTCGTTCCTGACGGCGCTAGGTGTGATCATCGGCATCGTGGCCGTCACGCTGATGGGCACGGCGATCAACGGCATCGACATCGGTTTCCAGCGCAGCCTCGCCATGCTCGGCGACGATGTGCTCTACGTGCAGAAGTGGCCGTGGCACAATGTCGAGGACTGGTGGAACTACCAGAACCGCCCGACTATCCAGCCCGAGCTGGCCGACAAGGTGAACCGTATCATCGAGAACACCCCCAACTCGCTGCTCGATGTGGCCATCCCGGTCGCGGCCCGCGGCTCGGCGGTGAAGTTTGGTGAAAACCAGGTCAGCGGCGTCTTCATCATGGGCACGACCGCCGAGTACTCCCGGATGATGTCCGCCGATTTTACCGAGGGACGTTTGTTCAACGAGATGGAGTCCGCCGCCGGCCGGCAGGTCTGTGTGCTCGGCTCCGCCGTGGCTGAGGCGCTGTTCCCCAACATGTCGCCGCTGGACCAGACGGTGCTCATCAAGGGGCAGCCGTTCACCGTGATAGGGGTGCTTGCGCCGCAGGGTTCCTTCCTGGGCCTGATGAGCTTCGACTCGCAGGCGATCATGCCGCTCAGCGCCTTTCGCAAATACTTCGGTCTCAACCGCGACAACACGCAGCTCCGCGTGAAGGTGAAGGACAAGCTCCAGCTCGCCGCCGCGAGCGAGGAGCTCGTCGGCGCGATGCGCCGTGTGCGCGGCCAGCTCCCCGGCGAGCGCGACAATTTCTCCATCAACGAGCAGCAGGCCTTCAAGGCGCAGCTCGATCCGATCAAGTCCGGCATCGCGATCGCCGGCCTCCTGATCACGGGCCTCTCGCTCTTCGTCGGCGCCATCGGCATCATGAACATCACGTTCGTGAGCGTGAAGGAGCGCACGAAGGAGATCGGCACGCGGAAGGCCCTCGGCGCGCGCCGCCGCACGATCCTGCTCCAGTTCCTGATCGAGGCCGTGTCCATCTGCCTCATCGGCGGCGCGGTCGGCCTCGTTCTCACCTACGGGCTCTGCCAGCTCGTGCAAAACGCGATGCCGAGCCTGCCGGTGGAGTTTTCCATGGGCCTCGTCTATGTGAGCATGGCCGTGTCGGTCATGACCGGCATCCTCTCGGGCTTCGTGCCCGCGTGGGGCGCCTCGCGCCTCGATCCCGTGGTCGCGCTGCGCTACGAATAATTTCCCGCCGTCATGCTCATCACTGAGATTTTCAAAATGGCTTTCAGTTCGCTCGGCGCGAACAAGCTGCGCTCGAGCCTCACGATGACGGGCATCACCATCGGCGTGTTTTCTGTCATCGGCGTGATGACGGCCGTCACCGCGCTGCGCGGGTCGATCGAGACCGGCCTGAGCTTCCTCGGCACGAACATGTTCCAGTTCGCGAAGTATCCGACGGGCATCCAGGACAACGGCCGCAACCGCCGCAAATACGACATCCGCCGCAATGTCACCCTCGCTCAGGCCATGCGCTACAAGCAGCTCATGGAAGGCGTCAGCGACGTCATCTGCCTGAAGGTGTTCAGCCAGGACGACGACCTCCCTCAGGCGGTTTATGAGAACCGCAAGTCGTCGCCCGCGATCACCTTTGGCGGCAGCAACGAGTACTTCATCGATGCCAACCAGTACACCATCGACCTCGGCCGCAATATCAGTCCCGAGGATGTCGAACTCGGCCGCCCCGTCGTGGTGATCGGGCAGGGCATCCTCCAGAAACTTTTCCCCGCCGAGACGCCGCTCGGGAAGATGATCAAGATCAGCGGCCGTACCTACACCGTCGTCGGTACCTTTGCGGAGAAGGGCACTTCGTTCGGCCAGAGTCAGGACGACATCGCGATCGTGCCGATCACGCGCTTCCTGAGCGACTACGGGGCGAACCGTTTCACGATCAACATCGCCACGCAGGCGCCGAGCCAGCTCGTTTATAACGACACCGTGGACAAGGCGATCACCGCGATGCGCATCGTGCGCGGGCTCAAGCCGGAGGATGAAAATGATTTCGAGCTCTACTCCAACGACTCCCTCGTCGCCGCCTTTGCCAAGGTCGCCGACGCGGTGGCGGCGGGCTCCTTTGTGATCAGCGGCATCGCGCTCCTCGCCGCCGGCGTGGGCATCATGAACATCATGCTCGTGAGTGTGACTGAGCGCACGAAAGAGATTGGCATCCGCAAGTCCATCGGCGCGCGCCGCACGAGCATCCTCAGCCAGTTCCTGATCGAGTCCGTGGCGATCTCCCTGATGGGCGGTCTGGCCGGCATTTTGCTGGGTGTCCTCGTCGGCAACATCGTGGCCTCGATGCTTAAGGCCTCGATGGTTTTCCCGTGGGATTGGGCGATGATCGGCATCTTCGTCTGCTCCGGCATCGGTGTGGGCTTCGGCTTCTACCCGGCGTGGAAAGCCGCCCGCCTCGACCCTATCGAAGCCCTCCGCTTCGAGTAAGGGATAGGCTCTATTTATACCGGAAGGGTGGATTGAGCGGGGGACGTGGTGTCGCTGCGCGTCGCCATCGTGTCATCTGGCATAAGATTTGCGGTATTCGCTTTACAGATATCCGCGCTTCCCGATTTTCACGCCGCAACCCGACCACACCGCCATGAAGCTCAAGAAATTCCTCCGTTCCCTGTTTGTCAGCGCGGCCCTCGCGGCTCCGGTCCTGGCCTTGGCCACGCCGCCGCCGATCGACTACGTGTATCTTTCCTTTTCGGGCGGCAACAACACGGCCCCGCTCACCATCAACATCGGCACGCCCATCTCGTTCGAGATCACCAGCAGCTCAGCCGGCTTTTCCCTGGCAATCGACGAGCTGGGTGACTCCGTCACGAAATTCCTTACGACGACGAGCTTCACTTTCAGCGTGAATGGCGGCGCCTCCATCGACGTCGATAAGTTCAACGGGAACAATTACGTGATCGGTGAGCTGACGGCCAACGACGCCTTTTTCTCCAGTTCGGGCGCTCCCGCGCTGAGTCCTGGCGACCGCATCGATTTCACCACCGGCACGGTGAAGACCGAGTTCTACAACAACTATTACTATGCCCCGCCGGCGGATGGTTATTACCGGCTCTTCCTCGTCAATCCCGTCGGTGGCGCGCTTATCGGCACACCGGTCGCCGCAGCCCCCGTGCCTGAGCCCTCGACCTACGCCGCCATCGCCGGCGTCGTCGCGCTGGCTGGCACGGTGATCTATAGCCGCCGTCGCGCGGCTTGAGGGATCGGGCCCGGGCGGGCCAATTCCGCCTGGAGAGCCCGGATATCAAGGCCTTGTCTCCCCGCGGCGGGAGCCAGGGCTTTTTTTATGGGTCCGTGAAGGCATGTTTGAAAACAAGCGGGAGAAGGTGGTGCCGTTGCCGGTGTTTATCCGGCGGGTGGCGCTGACGCTGCTGTTGACGCTCGGCGTGCTGGCTGTGGCGCTGGGGATTGGCGTGGTGGGCTATCACGCGTTTGCCGGGCTGGGGTGGGTGGACTCGACCTTGAATGCCTCGATGATTCTCACCGGTATGGGGCCCGTCGATCCGATGCATACGACAGGGGCCAAGCTCTTCGCCTCGGCCTACGCGCTGTTCAGCGGCGTCGTTTTCCTGACGGCGGTCGGCATCATCCTCGCGCCGGTTTACCATCGCATGCTGCACAAGTTTCACCTCGACGATCCGGCGGGGGAGGGGACCAAGGATAATAAACCGGACTGATTTCCGGCGCTGTCCGGTGCTCAGAAGTGGCGGGACGCCCAATAGGCGCCGGCGGCCGCGAGGACGAAGAACAGGACCACGGCGATGATCATGCCAAGGTTCACCTTGGTGGTTCGCCGGCTGAGATTCACTTCGGGCACGCCGTTGCTCTTTTTGTCGATGGACATGGGGTGATGGACCGAGCCCGGGTCCAGAAGTTGCCAGTCTTCGGCTTTTCCCAATCCCAGGGCGAAATCAGGCCTTGGCCGGGGCGCGCACGGTGGGGCGCCATTCCCAGCGGCCCTCGACGAGGATGTACCGCGCGTACTCGGGCAGGCCGCGCTGGTTGATCTGCAGCAGCGAGACGACGAACTCGACCGCGCTCAGGCCCAGCAGGTCGGACTGTTCGTCGATGCCGGCGATCTTGCACGCCTCGCCGTCGCGCGACATGATGGCGAGGCCAAAGTCCTCCGGTATCCGGTAACCCATGTCGAGCAGGCGGGGCAGCATGGCGGGGATCGGCACGATGAGGCAGTCGGGGCGGTGTTTCTTGATCCAGGCCCGGAACTCGGAGGTGACGATCTTCTCCTCGAAAAAGGGCGGGATGCGGTCGCGTGCCGGCAGGTCGTACTGGTCCACGAGATAGGCGCCGAGGGAGTTGCCCTTGGTCCGGATGTTCGTCTCCGGGTGGAGCTGCAGGCCGATCCGCTGGTAGCCGAGCGCGCGGAGTTCCGCGAGGAGCTTGCGCATTGAATAGGCCTGGTTGAAGGAGGCGCGGTGCAGCTCCGGCGCGGTGATGGAGTAGCCCATCGCCACCGTCGCGAAGTGCTTCCAATCCAGATCGAGGAACGGGCCGGGCGCCGGGAGCAGCGGCGCGAGGATCAGCCCGCGGATGCCGCGGGCGCGGAGCATGGCGGTGAGGCGCGCGCCGGTCAGGCCGGGGGTGTCGACGCGGATCGGCTCGAGCTTGAAACCCATCTCGCGGGCGCGGTTGGCGGCGGCCTCGTAGCTCTGGCGCGCGCGGTGGTTGGTGCGGTGCTCCTTGAGGAAATCGTACGTGTGCAGGAAGCCGATGACGCCGGCGAAGTGGCCGTGCTTGTCGTGGCGGTACGTGGAGAGCGCGGAGAGCATCGCGTCCTTCACGTAGCCGAGGCGCTGGGCTGCGGCGTGGATCTCGCGCGCGGTTTCCGGCCGGATGCGCGGGTCGCCGCGCAGCGCGAGGCCGATCGTCGTGAAGTGGAAGCCCGTGAGCTGGGCGAGGTCGCGGAGGGTGGGGCGGGGTTTCACCGGGCGCATCCAAAGCGCAGGAAACGCATAAGACGATATTTTTCTACGGGTAGAATAAACCGGTCATTGCTGCGCGGGGGCGCGGGTCCAGCATCGCCGCACCCCACCCCCTATGAACTACCGAAAAAGCTCGTATTCGAGCGTTTGGAAGCTGGCCGCGTGCGGCCTTTGCCTCGTGTCCCCGGTCCTGATCCGCGCCCAGACGGCCCCCGCCCCGGCGGATGCCGCCAAGGCGCCCTCCGCAGCGGCGAGCTCCGAGCCCGTCGTCGTGCTTAATCCCTATAATGTCTCCACCGAGAAGGACTACGGCTACCGCAAGCTCGGTACCGTCACCGCCTCCCGCTCCGGTGAACTGATTTCGAAGATGCCGCAGGCGGTCGAGGTCATCTCCAGCGAGCTGCTGGCGGACTTCAACGCCAACAACGGCAACAACGCCTTCCGCTACTCCTCCAGCGTCACGGTGAAGGAGAACGCCGTCGGCCAGGCCGATGTGTTCAACCTCCGCGGCTTCGCGCTGCCCCGCTATTATAATGGCGTGGCCCTCGCCAACGCGCTGAGCCTCGTGCCGATCAACATCTGGGACAACATCGACCGCATCGAGGTGGTCAAGGGGCCCGTCGGCCTCTACTACGCGAATGCGACGCCCAATGGCGTGGCGAACTACATCACGAAGAAACCGCAGTTCGTCACCGCCACGTCGCTGGATCTGACCTACGGCTCGTACTCCTTCCAGAAGGCCGTGATCGACTACCAGAACGTCATCGGCAAGTACGCGGCCATCCGTTTCATCGCCTCGGGCGGCTCCAAGGGCCCGGGCTACCACGACGGTTCGCCCAGCCGCTACACGTTCATGTCCCCGTCGGTCGTCATCCGTCCCTTCAAGACCCTCGAGATCACGGCCGAGCTGGACTACCTGAGCGAGCACAACGGCTACCAAGGTGCCGCCAACGCGTGGAATTTCTCCTACAATCCCCTCTGGCAGCAGAACCTCAACAATCCTGACGCGCAGACGCTCTCGTATTTCAAGACCACCTATAATCTCGCGGATGACGCCGCCGCCAAGGCCTTCATCCAGAATCGCTGGTCTCCGCCCAACACCGCCGCCGGCGTCGCGCTTGCGACCTGGAGCGCCGACATCCTGAAGATCAAGGGCACCGCGCCCTTCCTCTACACGACGCAGGACATTAACTGGGCCAAGTACTCCCCGCGCGGCGACCGCATGGCGCTCGCCAGCCAGCAGTCCACCTACGGCGGCAACAGCCCGACCTACGAGGTCTCCGTGGTCGAGACGCCGTTTGAAGAACTCTCGCTGCGCTACCACTGGGTGCATGCCGAGACGAACCAGCAGTTCGTCCGCCAGATCATCCAGCCCAACACGAACGGCTTCCGCCCCGACGGCCGCGTCAACTCCCTCGACGTCGCCAACCTCGCGCTCCAGGGCTTCGACCACTTCAGCCGCATCGGCAAGAACGACACCCAGCAGGTTGACCTCCACTACGAGAAGGAGCTCTTCGGCATCAAGAACAAGTTCGGCCTCGGCTACGAGACGCTTCGTACCTACTCGCAGAATACGAATCAGACCCTCGATTTCACCAAGGCCACGCCGTACACCTCGGCCGGCGGCACCACCTACACCGGCATCCAGGTTTACCAGAACTGGGATCCCTTCGCCGGCGTTGACGTGCCCACCCTCTACGGCCTGCAAAACGCCCCCGCCGTCGTCAGCGCGCGCAGCCTCACCAAGAACCACCAGTACTACGGCTCCTACCGCGCCTCGGCGTTCGACGACCGCGTGAACTTCCTCTTCGGCGTCAACCGTTTCTACCTCGATCCCACCGCCACGGTGCCCGCCGCGAAGCAGAACACCACCTACACCTACGGCCTCATCGGCGAGGTGGTGAAGGGCTTCTCGGTCTTCGCCTCCCGCAGCGCCACCGTGCAGTTCACCAACCAGCTCAGCGCCATCGGGCCGGGCGTGTTGCCGAGCGACAATGTCCACACCCTCGACTCCGAGGACGACAAGGGCTACGAGCTCGGCGTCAAGACCTCCTGGGATGACAACGTCTGGACCGGCACCGCCTCCTACTACGACGACGAGCGCAACGGTGTCGTGGTCGGCGACGTGCTCCGCAACCTCACCGACCCGCGCAACTCCGCCGGCACCTTCGTGCAGTTCTTCGCCAACGGCGGTCTCTACAAGTCCCGCGGCATCGACACCGACCTGACCTGGACGCCCAACCGCAACCTGCAGGTGGTCTTCAACTACAACCACTCCATCCAGGCCAACATCGTGTCCGATCCCTCCGTGAATCCCAACACGCCCGGCACGCTGGCTTACCAGAAGGAGTTCCTGCGTCCCCTGTCCCAGTCGCCGAAGAACCGCTTCAACCTCATCGGCAAGTACAACTTCACCGATGGCGCGCTGAAGAACATCAGCGTCGGCGGTGCCATCCGCTACAGCGACACGTACTCGGTGACCAACGCCGGCACGATGGATCTGTGGGTGCCCTCGCAGACGATGTTCGACGCCTTCGTCGCCTACCAGACGAAGCTCATGGGCACGCCCACGACCATCAAGTTCAACGTCACCAACATCTCCAATGTCCGCGACGACTACACGTGGGGTGATGGCCGGACGATGTACCTCTCCCTTGGATTCAAATTCTAAGGGCTCAGGCTTCTAGTTATTGCTAATATCGGGAAAGCCCTCCTTCGGGAGGGCTTTTTTGCGTCCCTAGCCTGCCGCGGGCAGTTCCAGCAGATCCGGCAGTCCGGCATCAGGCCATGGGCCTGATGCGCTTAACCGCGGCGGATCTCCGAGCCTTGGAAGCGGATTTGGATGCGGAAGACTTTCTTCACGCGGCAGCTGATCTGGCCGGTCGCCAGGTCGAACTTTTCCGGGACCTCGATGCGATGGATGTCCACCACGGCGTGGAAGCCGCGCTCGGAAAACACGTCGATCAACATCGCCAAGGCCGTCGGGTCGTCGAGCAGGGTGTCCTCGGTGTTGATCAGGGCGGCGCCGGAGATCGCGTGGCGGCTCACGATCGGCATGATCTTGCGCGAGATGAAGGCGACCACGCGGGCAAACAGCTCCGGCTGGCCGAATTCGTAGCTGTCGAGGCGCTTCACCAGCTCCTGGCGCGCGTGGATGATGATCTCGCTGGCCACGGGCAGGTGGCGCATGCGGTCCACGGTGCGCGGGTCGAGCTCCAGGGTGCTCTGGTACTCGAGTTCGCGGAGGATGTTCTGCTCCACTTCCTCGATCGAGCCCTGGGCGTTGATGAAGTGGTAGTGGAAGAGTTCCTTCAGCGACTGGAGCGCGTCCCATGTCTGCTCCTTGAACACCCGGTAGCGGCGCTGGGCGAGGGCCTCGTCGTGATCGGTGGCGCGGTCCTCCATGAGGGTGCCGACGCCGGTGCGCGCGACCTCCTCGTTGTGCGCGCGCGTCTCGCGGCCGCGCTTGAGCTGGCGGGCGATCGACTCCTTCTCATCCACGAAGAGCACCATGATGTGGATCGTGGGCTGGCGGAAATGGATGCCGAGGGGCGTCGTGTAGAACTCGCGCCGCAACTCGTGCATCTTGTCCACGAGGAGCTTCAGGCACTCGACCTGCACGTTGGTGCGGGGGAAACCGTCGAGGATGACGCCGTCGCGGTACATCGGCTTCATCAGCTCGCGGAGCAGGAGGCTGACGACTTCGCGGTCGCCGACCATGTTGCCGGCGTCCTTCAGGCGCTTGGCCTCGGGTGAGTCGAGCAGGGCGCTGATGACGACGGGCGGGCAGGTGAGGCCGCGGGACTTGGTGATGAAGGCGGTGTTGGTGCCCTTGCCGGAGCCGGGCGCGCCGCCGAGCAAAATGATTTCCTTCGGGAAGCGCAGGTTCTCGCGGCCGAAGTCGTCCTCCAAGTTGCGCCACACGACCTCAAAGATCAGCTGCGCATCCTTGATCTCAAGGTCGCTCATGCGCGAGGGGCCGGCCGGGGAGGCGGCGGGGGCGGGCGTTTTGGCGTGGGTCGTGGTGGTCATCGGGGGAGGACGTTCGAGAGGGGTAGATGGTTTTTCGGGCGGTTTCGACTAAAACACGCCGGACGTTACATTTTCGTGCAAAATGCCAGCCATGGCGGGCGATTCAGGGCATTTTGCACGAAAGACCGGAGGGTCGTCCGGGCAGTTCCTTATTTTCGGAAAACCCAACTAGTCTTCTATCAGTGACTAAGGTGTTTCCCTCTCGGGGATTTCTCCGATGGCATGGTTAAGGCAGCTAGGGTGACATGCTCACTTCACTCCTCGCCTTTGTCCTGCTCGCCGCGTTGCTCAGCGTGCTCGTGCACGCCGACCATCAATCCTCCGCTGCCGCGGAGGTCGTCCGCATCCGCGACCGCGATCTTTAATAAAAATCACCCCAGCCACGGGCGCGCGCCAGCGAGACAAATTCTGTTGCTGCTGACGGAACTCTGCGCGCGACCTCCGGTCAGATTCTTTGCCCCGCGGGCCATAGCCTGCGGGATAGTTAGTTGAAGCTGGACCTGGCGGGGTTGCCTCACGGTGACCCCGCCTTGCTTTTGGCATTGGCCTGGGTCCCTCCCAAACCAACACTTCTCCACCATGCGCGTTCTAATTGTCGACGACGATCCCGGCATCCGCAAAACGACCCGCATCGCGGTTGAGATCGCGGGCCACGCCGCTGCCGAGGCACCCAACGGCCTGCGCGCCCTGAAGCTCCTCGACGAGGAGACCTTCGACGCCTGTTTCCTTGATGTGAAGCTCGGCACCGAGGACGGCCTCGAGGTGCTCGGCCGCCTGCTCAAGACCCAGCCCGGCCTCCCCGTCGTGCTCTTCACCGCCTACGCCAACATCGCCACCGCGGTCGAGGCCATGCGACGCGGCGCCACGGATTTCATGCCGAAGCCCTTCACGCCGGAGCAGATCCGCGGCGTCCTCGGCAAGATTGAAAAAAGCCGCGCCCTTGAGTCGCGCGTGCGCACGCTCGAGACGCAGCTGGCCGACGAGGCGCCCGCCGCCGACCTAGAGTCGGGCGAGCCCGCCGTGCAGCGCGCCCTGCAGGTCGCCTTCAAGGCCGCCGAGACGCCCGCCACCGTGCTCATCCTCGGCCCCAGTGGCACCGGCAAAAGCATCCTCGCCCGCGAACTCCACAAGCGCAGCGCGCAGCGCGACGCTGCCTTCGTCACCGTCAGCTGCCCGAGCCTCTCGCGGGAGCTCTTGGAGAGCGAACTCTTCGGCCACGTGAAAGGCTCGTTCACCGGCGCCGTGGCCGACACGCTGGGCAAGGTCGCCGCGGCTGACGGCGGCACGCTTTTCCTCGACGAGATCGGCGAGCTGCCGCTCGCGATCCAGCCCAAGCTCCTCCGCCTCCTGCAGGAGCGCGAGTACGAGCGTATCGGCGAGTCCAAGACGCGCCGAGCCAATGTGCGCGTCATCGCCGCCACCAACCGCAACCTCGCCGAGGAGGTGAAGGCCGGACGGTTTCGCGAGGACCTGTTCTACCGGCTCAACGTCATCGGCGTCACGCTCCCCGGCCTGCACGAGCGCCCGGCGGATCTGCCGCGTTTCACGGAGAACTACCGGCGGTTCTTCGCCGCGCGCCTCGGCAAGAAGATCTCTGCCTTTTCCCCTGCCGTGCTCGCGGCCTTCGCGGGCTACCGCTGGCCGGGCAACCTGCGCGAGCTGCGCAATGTCATCGAGCGCGCCGTCATCCTCGCCGCAGGCGAGACGATCGAGCTGTGCGATCTGCCCGAGCAGTTCGGCGCGCCGGCCGATCCGTCGGTGGCTGTCGGCGCGCGGGTGACGCTGGAGGCGCTCGAGGCCGAGCACCTCCGCCGCATCATCGCCGTCTCGCGCAACCTCGACGAGGCCGCGCAGACCCTCGGCATCGATCCCGCCACGCTCTACCGCAAGCGCCAGAAACTCGGCCTCCTGTAGGCGGGGCCTGCCGCCTCCGCGACTATGCTCCGCACGCGCCTCTACCTGGGCCTGATGCCGCTCCTGCTGATTTTGATCGGCACGGGCGCCTACGCCATCCGGGTCAGCCGCGAGCTCGCCGGCTCGCTCTCGCATGAGCTCGTGGCCAATTACCAGGCCATCCTCGCCCTGCAGCAGATGCGGGCCTCGGCCACCCAGATGGGCGCTGCGGCCGGCGATGCCCAGCGCGGCGGGCTGCTCGAGGCGCGCAAGACCTTCGAGGCCGCGCGCGCGCGGTTCACGGCGCAGCTCATGGAGCAGTCGGCCGCCTCCGCCGGCACCCCCCGGGCAGCCTTTGTGACCGCGCTTGATGAGGCCTTCCAACCCTACGCGGAGGGCACCGGACGGTTTCTGCGCGACGGCGGCGGCGGCTCGCTCGACGATCTCCAGCGCAACGCCGCCTCGCTCTACCGGGTCTTCGACGCGATCGAAAACCTCACGCGCCGCGATGCCGACGCCGCCCGGCAGGCCGCGGCGCGCGCGCAGGATCTCGCCGCGGCCACGCAGCGCGTGCTCCTCGCCGCCATCATCGGCGCCGTGCTGCTCTCCCTCCTCGTCGCCTGGTGGCTGGCGGCGGGGCTGCTCCGTCCGATCACCGCCCTCACAGTTTCCGCGACCGCCCTCGGCGACGGCGACCTGGATGCGCCGGTGCCTGAATTTTCGCGCGATGAACTCGGCCGGCTCGCGCGTGCGTTCAATACCATGGCGGCCAAGCTCCGCGCCTACCGCGATGCCATGCAGGCCCGCGTGCTCCGCACCCAGCGCACGATGGAGGCCACGCTCACTTCGACGCCCGACCCGCTCTTCGTCGTCTCGCGTGATGGCCAGCCGCCGATCCGCAACCCGGCGGCCGAGGCCTTGGCGCACCTGCCGGAGTTTGCCGGCGGTTTTCCGCCCGGCGTGGCGGAGCCGCTCGCGGAGGTGCTCGCGCGCGGAGAGCATTATCATCCCACGGACTATGGCCGGGTGATCACAGTGCGGGTGGGGCGCGAGGAGCGGCATTACCTGCCGCGCATCCTCGCCATCGGCGATACCCTCGCGGAATTCCGCGGGGCGGCGGTGATTTTGCAGGATGTGACGAAGTTCCGCCTGCTCGACGACGCCAAGACCAACCTCGTCGGCACCGTCAGCCACGAGCTCAAGACCCCGCTCACCAGCCTCCGCATGGCGGTGTACTTGCTGCTCGAGCAGCGCCCGCCCGGCCTGACGGCCACGCAGCAGGAGCTGCTGGAATCCGCGCGCGACGACGCCGACCGGCTCCTGCGTATGTTGGACAACTTGCTCGACCTCTCGCGGCTCGAGGCCGGCGTCGCGGCGCTCGATTGCCAGCCGGTAGCGGTGTCCGACCTGCTCGCCGGGATCGCGCGCGAGGCCCGGGGCTTCATCGAGGCGGCCGGCCGGACCTTGGAGGTCAACCTGGCGGAAGACTGCGCGGCCACGACCCTGCCGGTGGATATCGGGCGGCTCCGGCACGTCTTCATCAACCTGCTGACCAATGCCGCCAAGTATGCCCCGCCTGGCGGAGTGATCCGGCTCGAAGCGGGCGCGGGCCCGGAAGGCTTTATGCGCTTTGCTGTGCGGGACGAGGGGGAAGGGATCCCGCCGGAGAGCGTCGGGCATGTCTTCGACCGCTTTTACCGCGCGCCCGGGCAGGCCAAGACCGGGGCCGGGCTCGGCTTGGCCATCGCCCGCGAGATCGTTGTCGCTCACGGTGGCAGCATCGCCTGCACGAGCCGGGTGGGGGAGGGGACGGAATTTTATTTCCTGCTGCCCCGCCGGACCGGCTCGGCTGCCGCCTGACGCAGGGTTTGCGTGTCAGCGCGGTAGCGACGGCGCGTGCTTTTGGCAGCGACGTGACAATCTTGCAACACGAACTTTCGGGCCCGGCTCGGGGCTTGACTGGAAAATCGGCCCAAGTCTTGCTCTGGCCTTCAAACCACCGCAACGGCTCCGGTTGTTGCGTCCACAAGCTACCGAACAGAACCTACCATGCAAACATCGTTCGTAAGATCGTTCATCATCGCACTGGTCACGGCCCTCGCCGTGGCTATTTTGCCGGCCGCCCGTGCGCAAGGCCTCGTGTCTTCCGGCATCGCCGGCAGCCTCGTTGACAGCGGCGGCAAGGCCATCGCCGGTGCCACCATCACCGCGGTGCACGTCCCGACCAACACCACCTACACGGCTGTGACCACTCCGGCGGGCCGTTTCAAGTTCTCCGGCCTGCGCATCGGCGGTCCCTACACGATCACCGGCGCGGCGACGGGTTACGAAATCCAGACGCTGCCCGATGTTTACGTGCAGCTCTCCCAGGACACCGACGTGGTCCTCTCCGCGCGCGGCGAGGTCGTGCAGCTCGAGAAGTTCGAGGTCAAGGCCGACGCCAACGCCCTCGACGCCACCTCCACGGGCGCGGGCAGCGTGCTCGACAACCGCGGCATCCGCAACATGCCCACCCAGACCCGCTCCTTCGCCGACATGATGAAGACCAATCCCTTCGTCTCCATCCGCGCCGGCCAGCAGGTCACGGCGCTCGGCATGAACAACCGCTACAACAGCATCAGCATCGACGGTGCGCGCCAGAACGACAACTTCGGTCTCTCCGCCACCGGTCTCTTCTCCCTCAAGAATCCCTTCTCCCTCGACGCGCTGGAAAACTTCAGCGTCGATCTCACGCCCTACGACGTGACCCAGAGCGGCTTTGCCGGCGCCTCCATCAACGCCGTCAGCAAGAGCGGCACCAATGAGTTCCACGGTTCGCTGTACTATATCTACAGCTCCTACCGCTGGCAGGGTAAGGATGTGTACGGCACCACGTCCGGCACCCGTCCCTCGGTCTTCTACGAGCGCACCCAAGGTGCCACGTTCGGCGGCCCGATCATCAAGGACAAGCTGTTCTTCTTCCTGAACTGGGAAGAGTACCGCAATCCCTCCGGCGGTGCCGTCACCCCCGGTTTCAAGCCCGACAGCGGTGCGCTGACCGCGATCACCAGCCAGTTTGCTTCTCTCCCGGGCTCTCCCGCTTTCGGCAGCTTCGGCGCCGCCAGCCAGGCCCTCTTGTCTGACCGTAAGAAGCTCGCCAAGCTCGACTGGAATATCACCAAGGATCAGCGCCTCAGCGTCCGCTACAGCACGACCGAGGGCAACCAGCCGTTCTACCCCGACTTCAGCACCGCCGGCGCGCCCTCCAGCATGCCCTCGCTCACGCCCGCTCCCAGCTACGTCAACGGCGTGACGAGCTTCACCAACTCCAAATCCTACTCCCTTGCGGTGAAGGAAAAGGTCTGGGCCAGCCAGCTCTTCAGCAACTGGACCCCCGACCTCAAGACCGAGCTCGCGTTCTCCAAGAACAACACCTCCTCGCTCCGCTCCACGCCGGTCAACCTGCCTGAAATCGTCCTCCTCGGCGTCCCCGGCACCTCCACGAGCTCCGGCGCTTCCGTGACCTCCAGCACCGCGCTGCTCTTCGGTACCGACTACAGCAGCATGGGCAACGGTGTCATCGCGACGACCAAGGACTACAGCGGCAACGCCACCTACACCTGGCGCGACTTCACGTTCAAGGCCGGTGCCGACCGCGAGGAGTCCGATTTTGAGAATCTCTTCCGCAACGGTTCCTATGGCCGCTTCGTGTACAACTACACTCCGGGCTTCGATCTCGCCAACGCGACGCCGATCGCCTTCGTGCGCAATGTCTCGAGTGCCGGCTTCGCCGGTACCGATGTCAGCGCCTTCGATCAGACCGGCGTCTTCGGCCAGATCAAGTGGGAGCCCACCCAGCGCTTCAACGCCACCTTCGGTCTCCGCTACGACATGATCGGCAGCCCGATCAAGCCGCCGTACAACCCGGCCTTCGAGTCCGCCTTCGGCGTGACCAACGCCGCCTCGATCAACGGCTCCTCCCAGCTCGCGCCCCGTTTCGCCTTCAACTACGCCTTGGACAACGATCGCATCGTTCAGCTCCGTGGCGGCGTCGGCGTCTTCCTCGGCCGCAGCCCCTGGGTGTGGCTCTCCAATTCGTACGGCAACGCCGGCTACGGCCGCTTCACCCGCACGTTCACCACGGCGACGGGTAACATGCCGACCCTGTCCCAGTACCTCGGCGGCACCTACACGAACAGCGATCCGGTTTACAAGTTCGACCCGGCCAACCCGCTCGGCACCACCAACGCGCAGACCGGTGGTGGCGACGTCGCCTTCATGAAGCCGGGCCTCAAGCTCCCGACCAATCTCCGCGGCAACCTCGCGGTGGATTACAAGCTGCCCGTCCTCAGCGCCAAGTTCTCGGTTGAGTGGATCCACACCGATGTCCAGCAGGCCATCTTCTACGACCAGATCAACCTCGTCCCCGGTGGCAAGGGTGCTGACGGCCGTACCTACTTCCGCCGTTACACCAGCGCGACCAACACCACGCTGGTTCCCCTCGGCACCTCGGGCGGCGTCGTCAACACCTACAACACGAACTTCAGCCGTGTCTTCCGCTTCGGCAACACGGGCGTCGGCGGCTCGGACTACGTCGCTGTCTCGCTCGACCGCCCCCTCAAGGACGGCTGGGCCTACAACGTCACCTACACCCGCGGCAAGGCCACCGAGGCCCAGCCGGGCGGCAGCTCCACCGCGAGCTCCCAGTGGGCGTTTAACGTGGTTTACAACCAGAACCAGGTTGAAAAGACCCGCTCCGACTACGAGGTGCAGGACCGCATCCAGGCCAGCGTCAGCAAGGAGCTCAACTTCCTCAAGCGCTACAAGACCACGGTCGCCCTCTACTACGAAGGCCGCAGCGGCGTCCCCTACAGCTACGTTTATCCGGGTGACCTCAACTACGACGGCAACTCCCAGAACGACGCCCTCGCCGTCCCGACCGGTCTCAGCGACGCCCGCTTCGACTTCAGCGGCCTGACCGATGCGCAGAAGACCGCGTACATGAACTACATTCAGTCCACCGGTCTCTCCAAGTACGCTGGCAGCTACGCTCCCCGCAATGCCTTCATCGGGCCTTGGCAGAACCGCCTCGACCTCCATGTCTCGCAGGAGGTCAAGGTCACCGGCCCCGTGCAGGTTGAGGTCTTCGCTGACTTCATCAACTTCGGCAGCTGGCTGAGCAAGAGCATGTTTAACTACATCGACACCCTCGGCTCCCCGACCAACAGCAACCAGATCGTCGTCGTCGGCACGAACGCCAACACGGCCCTCTACAATGCTGCCGGCCAGATCAAGCTGAGCCCGACCGGCCTCTTTAACTCCGACGGCACGGTCGCCACGGCCTCGTCCTCGCAGTTCCTGCCCAACAACGGCGACTCCCGCTGGCGCATCCAGGCTGGCGTCCGCCTGAAGTTCTAAGGACCCTCCGGGATCAAAGTCCCAGCCCTCTCAAGGCGGCCGCAGTAATGCGGCCGCCTTTTTTATTGCCCGCGTGGTCGGAGGGTGGGATCTGGCCCTGGCATGGGCTCCGCGTCCGAAGTAGGGCGGGTCTCAGACCCGCCCTTGGCCTCCATTATGCCGTGGCAGTCCGGCTCACTCCCGCCGCCGGCCCTGCTCCGCTTGGACTTGCTCCAGCCGCTCGCGGGCTAGATCCAGCGCCGGCTGTAATTTCACCGCTGCCGCATATTCGCTCGCCGCTTCCGTCAGCCGGCCCAGTTGAGCCAATGCGTCGCCGAGGCCGAGGTGCCCTTCGGCGTCGCTGGGTTGGCGGACCAATGTCGCGCGAAATTGCACCGCCGCCTCCTCCGCGCGTCCGGCTGCGAGCAGGGCGTGACCGAGGTTTTTACGGGCGTTAGGTTCCCCGCCCGTCAGCCGCACGGCCTCGGCGTAGTGGCTGATCCCGGCCTCGAGCCGGCCGCTCTCGGCCAGCGCCGTGCCGAGGTTGGTTTGCGCGTCGGCATAGCCGGGGTCGAGATGTACGGCCGTCTCGTAGGCCGCGATGGCTTCGGCCGTGCGCCCGAGGCTCGTGAGGCAGAGGCCGAGATTGTAATTAAATTGTGGATTCGACGGCTCCAGGCGCGCTGCGAGCGCGTGATGCCGCAGCGCAGCTTCGGGCTGCCCGCGCACGGCCAGCGCCACGCCGAGGTTGCTGTGTACGTCGGCGTCGTCGGGCTTCAGCCGCAGGGCCGTGCCGTAGGCGGCGATGGCTGCGTCGGTCTGTCCGGCTTCGAAGAGTGCCAGCCCCAGGTTGTAGTGCATCGTCGCATCGTCGGGCCGCAGTTGCACCGCGGCCTCGTGCTGCTGGATCGCCTCCGCGGTGCGACCGGCGTGGAGCAGCGCCTGGCCGTAGTTCTGCCGGGCAAAGATGCTCTGCGGGCGTTTTTGCACGGTATCGGCCCACAGCCCGAGCTCCGTGCGGTAGTCGGCGTTGCGCCGCACGGTGAGCCCGCCGCCCGCCGCCGCGAGCAGCAGGCAGACGACCAGCCCTTGCCGCCCGAGCCAGCGGTGCGCGGCCAGCGCAAGCGCCACCATCACCGCCGCGAGCGCGAGGTACATACGGTGCTCTACGATCAGCTGCACCGTGCTCGGCACGAGCGAGGTGGGGGCCAGCAGCGCGAAGAACCACGCGCCCAAGAACCCTAGGGCCGGCCGGCGCCACAGTGCAACGAGGGTGCCGATGAACAGCAGCCCCACCGGTAGCGCATAGGGCAGGATATCGCCGGGGCTCCCGGCGGAAAACAGCCCGTATTCAAAGATCAGCGGCTGCGGCCACACGCTCAGCCGCAGGTAGTGCATGATCGCCTGGAACTGTGTGAGCCCATACTCCGACCACGTCACCCCAAGCCCAAAGCCTGCGGTGCCCCCGCGGTCGCCGCCCGTGCTGAGCACCAGCGCGCCGAGCAGCACCCACGTGCCCGCGAGCGCGAGATAGTAGCGCCGCCGCGCCTGCCACGCCGCGCGAAAACTCCCCGCGACAAACGTGCGGTCGTACAGCAGCACCATCAGCGGCGCCGAGACCATGACCTCCTTGCTCGCCATGCCCGCCAGGCACGCGCCGACACTGGCCGCGAGCCAGCGGCCCGGCGCCGGTGAATCCGCCGCGCGCACGAAGGCATAGAGCGTGAGCAGGTAGCAAAGGCCCATCAGCGCCTCCGCGCGCTGCACGATGTACGTGACCGACTCCGTCTGCAGCGGGTGCAGCATCCACAATGCCGCGGCCGCCAGCGCGCAGGGGAGTGCGCCGGCGCCCCACGCCGCGCGCAGCGCCGGGAGCAGCAGCGTGCGGCGCACCAGGCCGAGGAGCGCGAGCCCCGCGCCGAGGTGGATCAGGAGGTTGAGCGCGTGGTAGCTCCACCCGGCCGTCCCGCTGATTGCGTAGTTGAAAGCCAACGACAGATTGACCAGCGGCCGTCCGCTCGTCGTCAGCCCGCCCTGTGCGGGGAAGAGCACGTCGCCCGGCGGCCAGAGGTGGCGGATCGCGGGGTTTTGCACGATCGAGGGCAGGTCGTCGAAGAGGAAGGGGACGGCGAAGCTGTTAAGGTACGCCAGCGTGCCGGCGGCGGCGAGCAGCGCGGCCGCCGCCCGGATGCGGGCAGGGGAGCGGGGGAGGGCGGGGTCGGTCGCGCGCATCAATAGTATCCAAAATTAAAACACATAGGGCGGCCTGCCCCGGGGCGGGTTCACGGCACGCAGTCTGGCCGTGCCGCCCCGCGGACATCCATCCGGAAATCACGCGGCCCGCCGGCCCGCTCTGGAGGCCGGTTGGCAGGGGGCGTTTACGCCGCGCGGATACGATCCCCGATTTTTCAGCGCCGCGTATCCGCCGGCCGCCCGTTTTGCCCTCCGTCGCCCTCGAAAATCGCGTATTGCACTTATTGCAAGTGCCGGACTTCAGCTTCCAGAGCCGCTTTGGGAGCCGTTCCCGGGCTGTTTTCGGGGCAAGCCAAAATCATCGAAAATTTTACAGAGTTATTCCCATAAACCTATTGACGGCCCAAATGATGGGTTCAATAGGTTGTGGTCGAAACGACCCGAGACCACATCCTGTAGTGGTCAACAACTCGTAAATAACTTCCCGCAACTTCCGCTCGCTTCGCCCGTTTTTGCCTCAATAACCCCTCTTTTCCTCCTCAATTCAGCCCTTTTTCGTCCTTTTCTCATGCAAAAAAGCTTTCAGGTAGGATCCAAGACCTTCGTTCTCGACCAGGACAAGGCCGAGGCGGCTTTTGCCGCCAAGCGGGTCATCAACGGCCGCAATTCGATGACCTTCAATCTCCTCCCGCTGAAATATCAGTGGGCCTACGATCTCTACCGCACCATGAAGGCCAACCACTGGGAGCCCGAGGACATCCCGATGGGCAAGGACATCGAGCAGTGGCGCGATGAGAAGGGCGTCTCCGCCATCGAGCGCTGGATCGTGCGCATGGGCATCGGCTATTTCTCCGCCGCCGAGGGCATCGTCGGCGACAACATCCAGCACGTTGTCCGCGAACTCGTCACCGCCCCCGAGCTCAAGCTCGTGCTCGGCCGCCACGCCCACGAGGAAAACATCCACGCCGACTCGCTCCTCTACATGATCGCCTCCCTCGGCATCAACCCGCACGAGTGCGAGGCCATGTTCGAGGACGTCCCCACGATCGTCCGCAAGAACGAGTTCGTCACCCGCATCTCCCGCGAGCTCCGCCGCGACATCGATCTCACCCTCCCGGAAAACAAGCGCCTCCTCGCGAAGAACATCTTCGTCTTCGGCCAGTGCATGGAGGGCACCCAGTTCTACGGCCTCTTCGGCATGATCCTCTCGCTCTACCGGCAGAACAAGTTCCCCGGCATCGGCCAGATGTTCCGCTACACCCTGCGCGACGAGTCCAACCACATCGAGGTCTTCCGCAATCTCTTCATGGACCTCGTCGAGGAGAACCGCGACATCTGGACCGCCGAGTTCAAGGAAGAGCTCCGCGCCCTCATGGCCGAGGCCATCGCCCTCGAAAAGGACTTCATCCGTGACTGTCTCCCCGTCAACGCCGTCGGCCTCGCCGCCGAGGAGTTCCTGACCTACATCGACTACATCGCGGACCGCCGCCTCGAGGGCTGCGGCCTCGCCCCGCTCTCCGGCGGCGTCAAGAACCCCCTCCCGTGGCTCGCCGAGATGATGGACATCAAGAAGGAGCAGAACTTCTTCGAGGGTCGCGTCACCGAGTACCAGAAGGCCTCGTCCCTCACCGTCGCTTCGGACGACGAGCTGTAATACCCCGCAGCCCGTCCGTCCCCGTTTCCGTCCGCCTGTATCGCTTTCTTCCCTACTCACCGTTCCTTCCGATGTGACGCCGGCCCCGCGCCGGCCTCCGCTCCGGAGCTATTCCTTTTCCGACTCATCACTCCCGCCGTTTTGTTTCAATCCCGTTAACTTTTCCCGCACCATGAGCAGCAGCAATCCCACTCTCGCGCACGACCTGGCCCTCAAGCGCACCGTCCACGCCCCCGTCGATCAGAAGCCCCACTACGCCTGGCGCGATGTCCTCGCCGCCGAGTCCATCGCCGGGCCCAACGTCGTGCTGCTCTGCCCGCACGGCGAGGAGCGCTTCGACCTCGCCGAGGTCGCCGACACCCTCGGCAAGGCCCTCACCAACGTCTGCCTCGCCCGCGGCGAGAAGGACATCTTCAACGACGCCAACCGCGCGTGGGTCGCCCGCCTCTGCTCCGAGGTCTCCGTCAACCTCGCCAACCTCGCCCGCACCTCGTCCCCCCTCCGCCTCTCGCTCAACGCCCTCTACGAGCTCATCGAGAAGACCCTCGTCGACAACAACGCCTACTTCGTCGCCAAGAGCCTCCTCCTCAACCGCGCGCGCAAGATCTCCATCGACCGCGAGGCCGCCGCCCAGGCCACCCTCCGCGTCATCCGCCGCAACAACCAGGTCGTCCCCTGGAGCGAGCAGAAGGTCGAGATCGCCATCCGCAAGACCTTCCTCTCCCTCTCCCGCGACTCCGCCCCCGCCGTCGCCATCACCAAGGCCGTCTCCGAGCGCGTCCACTCCTCCAAGCAGTCCTTCATCCACATCGAGGAGGTGCAGGATATCGTCGAGGAGGAACTCATGAAGGCCGGCCACTTCAAGGTCGCCAAGGCCTACATCCAGTACCGCGAGCGCCGCGCCACCACCCGGGACGACAGCGACGTCGCCGCCGCCGGCGAGTCCGCCGCCACCGCCGCGCCCGCCCCGGGCCAGGCCACCATGATCATCGTCAAGCGCGCCAACGGCCAGAACGAGATCTGGGACGGCGCCGACCTCCGCAAGCGCATCGAGTTCGCCCGCATCGGCCTCGACCTCTGCCTCTCCCCCGAGGAGATCGAGGCCGAGCTCCGCCGCTCCGTGTACGACCAGATCTCCCAAAAGGACCTCGACGCCACCATCATCCTCAACTCGAAGACCCTCATCGAGAAGGACGCCGACTTCGCCAAGTTCGCCGGCCGCATCCAGCTCACCTACATCTACGAGGAGGTCCTCGGCTGGGACATCTCCCGCGACGGCATCGGCGCCCTCAAGGCCGCCCACCAGCGCGCCTTCAAGAAGTACCTCGAGCACGGCGTCGCCATCAAGCGCCTCAACCCCCGCCTCCTCGGCTACGACCTCGCCAAGCTGGCCGCCGTCTTCGATCCCTCGTCGGACCTCGAGTTCGACTTCCTCGGCATCCAGACGATGTATGATCGCTACCTGATCATCGACAAGACCACCAAGCCCTCCCGCCGCATCGAGACGCCGCAGTTCTTCTGGATGCGCGTCTCCATGGGCCTCTTCCTCGACGAGCCCGGCGACCGCGAGGCCAAGGTCGCCGCCCTGTACGACCTCTACAAGAGCCGCCGCTTCTGCTCCTCCACGCCCACGCTCTTCAACTCCGGCACGCTCCACTCCCAGCTCAGCTCCTGCTACCTCTACTACGTGGACGACTCCATCGAGGGCATCATGCTCCGCGGCATCGCGGAAAATGCCTTCCTCTCCAAGTGGGCCGGCGGCCTCGGCGGCTCGTGGACTGCCGTCCGTGGTACGGGCGCCTACATCGGCGGCACCAACGGCGAGTCCCAGGGCGTCATCCCCTTCCTCAAGCTCCACAACGACCAGCTCGTCGCCGTCAACCAGGGCGGCAAGCGCAAGGGCTCCGGCTGCGCCTACCTCGAGACCTGGCACAACGACATCACCGAGTTCCTCGAGCTGCGCAAAAACACCGGCGACGACCGCCGCCGCACGCACGACATGAACACGGCGAACTGGATTCCCGACCTGTTCATGAAGCGCATGGAGGCCCGCCAGTCCTGGACCCTCTTCCGCTCCAACGAGACGCCCGATCTCCACGAGCTCTACGGCAAGAAGTTCGAGGCCGCCTACCTCCGCTACGAAAAGCTCGCCGAGGAGGGCAAGATCCACGGCCAGAAGATCGAGGCCCTCGACCTCTGGAAAAAGATGCTCTCGATGCTCTTCGAGACCGGCCACCCCTGGATCACCTTCAAGGACGCGTGCAACGTCCGCTCCCCGCAGGATCACGTCGGCGTCATCCACTCGTCCAACCTCTGCACCGAGATCACGCTCAACACGTCCAACGACGAGACCGCCGTCTGCAACCTCGGCTCCGTCATCCTCGACTCCCACCTCCTGCCCAGCGGCGAGATCGACCACAAGAAGCTCCGCGAGACCATCCGCACCGCCGTCCGCGCGCTCGACAACGTCATCGACATCAACTTCTACCCGACGGCCGCGGCCAAGACCTCCAACCTCCGCCACCGCCCCATCGGCCTCGGCGTGATGGGCCTCGCCCACGCCCTCTACCTCCGCGGCCACGCCTTCGCCTCCAACGAGGCCGTCGACTTCAACGACGAGGCCATGGAAGCCATCGCCTACTACGCCTACGAAGCCTCCTCCGACCTCGCGGCCGAGCGCGGCACCTACTCGACCTACAAGGGCTCGAAGTGGGACCGCGGCCTCCTCCCGCAGGATACCCTCGACCTCCTCGAGCAGGAGCGCGGCGTGCCCGTCGAAGTGACCCGCGGCGGCAAGATGGACTGGACGCCCGTCCGCGCCAAGATCGCGGCCCAGGGCATGCGCAACAGCAACGTGCTCGCGATCGCGCCCACGGCGACGATTTCCAACATCACGGCCACGAGCCCCTGCATCGAGCCCACCTACAAAAACCTCTTCGTTAAATCCAATCTCTCCGGCGAATTCATCGTCCTGAACCCCTTCCTCGTGAAGGACCTCAAGGCCCGCGGCCTCTGGGACCAGGACATGATCGACAGCCTGAAGTACTTCGACGGCGAGCTGAAGGACATCGACCGCGTCCCGGCCGACCTGAAGGCCCGCTACCTGACGGCCTTCGACATCGACCCCAAGTGGATCATCGACGCCGCCGCGCGCCGCCAGAAGTGGATCGACCAAGCCCAGTCGGTGAATCTGTGGATCAAGACCCCGGACCTCAAGACCCTGAGCCACATGTACCGCCAGGCGTGGCACGTCGGCCTCAAGACCACCTACTACCTCCGCTCCCTCGGCGCCTCCAACATCGAAAAGGCGACCATCGCCGTGAAAAAGGAAGTCCGCGGCGCCGCCGGCGAAACCAAAGCCGAAACCGCCACCCGCGACACGGCGACGGCCGCCGCCGCCGCTCCGGCTTCCGACCTCTCAACTCTCAACTCTCAACCCTCAACTCCTAGCGCCAAGCGCCAGTACTCCGCCGAAGAGAAGAAAGCCTGCTCCATAGAGGCTATGCGCCGTGGCGAAGAGTGCGAGGCCTGCCAGTAAAATAAACATTTAGAGCCAATCTCTCATTCAAGCTACGGCGTAATGTCGTAGCTTTTTTTATGGATAGCTGCATACGACACCTGGTGATGTCGACGACCTTCATGCACGTTCCACTAAACTGTATTATCAAATTTGTTACTTGCCGTTCACTAGACGAGAGTATTTTTAAAATATAT
>JAFEGO010000082.1 GCA_018239845.1 Verrucomicrobiota bacterium | reverse complement strand
TTCCGGGCTCTGGGTCTTCGCCTTCACCCTGTATGTGCTCGTGGCATTTCTTTTCCACTATCCCATCTACCATCCCGATTATGCCGCCAGTCATTTCCCGCTCATTGGCATGGTCGTTTTCATCGGCTTTTCCTGGCTGGGCGCGACGATGGCTCATAGCGCGACGATCTCATTCATCGCCGAGCTCACCTACTCGATCTACCTTTTCCACAATATCGCCCTGCACCAAATCGAGCTTTGGCTCCAATCGGCTGGGTACCCTTCGCGCACGGCGGCGCTCGGGCTTTTTATCGCCCTCTGTGTCGTCTTTTGCTTCCTGGTCGAAAAACCGGCCATCCGGCTCGGCAAGAAACTGTCCAACCGTTTCGCTCCGTCGAAAGCCTCGGACAGGATTGCTGCTTCTTAACCGGTCCTTCAGGTGACGGCGCACTGTTTCCGGCGCTCCTGAAACGGGCTCTTAAACCCGGACTAGCGCCTCCATCACTGTTTTCCGCCGTTTGGTCAAAGGCCCCGAGGGGGAAGGCCCGGGGTTATCCTGATTGTCGGAGCATGGAGCATGCGGGCGTAGTTGGCAGGGCATGGGGATTTTAACCACTTGCTTCGCGGTGGGGGGAGCGGTTTTCTGTCCCTTTTATTGACCGCCCATGCCTGAGATCACCAAGAGCTACGAATCCCGCGACATTGAGAAGAAATGGTATGCCGCCTGGCTGCAGGCGAAGTGCTTCAGCGGCGTCGTCGATGCCGCGCGCGAGCCGTACTCCATCGTCATCCCGCCGCCCAATGTCACGGGCGTGCTCACGATGGGTCATGTGCTCAACAACACGATCCAGGACATCCTCATCCGCCGCGCGCGGCTTGAAGGCTACTCGGCGCTCTGGCTGCCGGGCACGGACCATGCGGGCATCGCGACGCAGGCCGTGGTCGAGCGCGAGCTGCGCAAGGAGAAGAAGACCCGCCACGACTTCGGCCGCGAAAAGTTTTTGGAAAAGGTCTGGGAGTGGCGCACCGAGAAGGGCGGCATCATCCTCGAGCAGCTCCGCCGCCTCGGCGCGTCGTGCGACTGGGACCGCACGCAGTTCACGATGGACCCGCATTACTCGCAGGCGGTGCTGTCGGTCTTCGTCGATCTTTACCGCAAGGGCCACATCTACCGCGGCAAGCGCATGGTGAACTGGTGCCCGGCCTCGCTGACCGCGCTCTCCGACGAGGAGGTCGAGATGCGTGCCGTCAACGGCACGATCTACCGCGTGCGCTACGAGCGGGTGGATGCGCCGGGCCAGTTCATCGAGGTCAAGACCACGCGCCCTGAGACGATCCCGGGCGACGTCGCGATCGCGGTGCACCCCGAGGACCCGCGCTACGCCGATTGGATCGGCAAGAAAGTCCGCCGCCCGCTCGGGCCGGTGGCGGAGATCCCGATCATCGCCGACGCGGCGGTGGACAAGGAATTTGGTTCCGGCGCGCTCAAGATCACGCCGGCGCACGACAAGGTCGATTACGAGATCGGCCTGCGCCACAAGCTCGCGATCATCGACGTGCTCGAGGCGGACGGAAAACTGAACGCCTTCGCCGGCCCGGAGCTGGCGGGCATGGACCGCTTTGCGGGGCGCAAGAAGGCCGCGGAGCTGCTCAAGGAGTCCGGCGCGCTGGTGGCCGAGGAGCCCTACGCGAACAACGTCGGCTACTCCGAGCGCGGCGGCGTGCCGATCGAGCCGCGCCTGACGTGGCAGTGGTGGCTGAAGTACCCGCGCGTCGAGGAGGCCAAGGCGGCCGTGCGCGACGGGCACATCAAGTTTCACCCCGAGCGCTGGAGCAAGGTGTACCTGCACTGGCTGGAGAACATCCAGGACTGGTGCATCAGCCGCCAGGTGTGGTGGGGCCACCGCATCCCGGTCTGGTACCGCAAGGGCCTCGACAAGGAGAAGCTCACCCCGGCCGAGCTCGCCGACCCCACGAAGGTGCACGTCTCGCTGGCCGGACCGGCCGACCCTGAAAACTGGATACAAGAGGACGACGTGCTCGACACGTGGGCCTCGTCGTGGCTGTGGCCGTTTGCGACGATGGGCTGGCCCGAGCCGGGCAAGATGAAGGCGGAGGGCCTCGATTATTTCTACCCGACGACGACGCTCGTGACGGGGCCGGACATCATCTTCTTCTGGGTGGCGCGCATGATCATGGCGGGCCTGGAGTTCATGCGGCCGGGCGAGCCGATCGAGCGGCGCATCCCGTTCAAGAACGTTTACTTCACCGGCATCATCCGCGACCAGCAGGGCCGCAAGATGTCGAAGTCGCTCGGCAACTCGCCGGACCCGCTCAACCTGATCGACGCCTACGGCGCGGACGGCCTGCGCTTCGGCATCATCTCGATCGCCCCGCAGGGGCAGGACATCCGTTTCCAGGAAGACCGCATCGAGAGCGGCAAGAATTTCTGCAACAAGCTGTGGAACGCGTCGCGTTTCCGCCAGATGAGCGGCGAGGCGGGGGACAACTCCACGCTCGGCGCGATCATCGCGCGGCTCGAGCCGGCGAAGTTCGACGCGGACGACCACGCGATCCTCGACCGGCTCTTCGCGACGACGCGCGAGGTGGACCGGTGCTTCACGGCGTTTGAGTTCAGCGCGGCGGTGCAGGCGCTGTACGGGTTTTTCTGGAACGACTTCTGCGACTGGTACGTGGAGGTCTCGAAGGCGAAGCTGCAGGCCGCGGACACGAAGGCGAACTGCCTCGCGATCCAGGACCTCGTGCTGCGCCAGACGCTGCTGCTGTTGCACCCGTTCATCCCGTTCATCACGGAGGAGCTGTGGTCGCTGCTGGGATACGGCGCGCCGGGGGCTTTCATCCAGAACGCGAAGCTCGAAAACGCGTCGCAGCTCGCGAGCCTGGTGCATGCGCGGGGGCTCACGCTCGACCGAGCGGCCGTGGCCGCGGTGGAGAAGCTCAAGGGCGTGGTGACGAAGGTGCGTTCGCTCAAGGCCGACCACAACCTGGCGAGCCGCCGTGACGTGAAGTTCTACGTGACGACGGGCGACGCCGACTGGGCGACGCTGTCGGACAACCTGACCAAGCTCGCCCGCATGGCGGGTGCGGCGGAGATCGTGCGCCGCGAGGCGGTGGAGGGTGCGCCTGCGGTGGTGACGCCGCTCGGGACGTTTTACCTCGACCTCGCGAGCACGGTGGACGTCGGCGCCGAGAAGGTGCGCCTGAAGAAGGAGCTCGATGCGCTGGTGAAGCACATCGCGGGCACCGAGGCGCGCCTGGCCAACGAGGCGTTTGTAAGCAAGGCGCCGCCCGCGGTGCTCGAAGGCGCGCGCCGGCAGCTCGCCGAGCAAAAGGCGAAGCACGCCGAGCTCGCGCGCCTGCTCGCGGCGCTGGGGTGAGGGGAGTAGCGCAGGCGTCCCGCCTGCCTTCACGTCGGTTGCAGGCGAGAAGCCTGCACTACGTGCGCGCGCTTGAAGTAGCGTCGGCTTCCAGCCGGCAATTTCGTGATGGCCGGCAGGATGCCGGCGCTACTTGAGTGGCTGCGGTGTATTCGCCGCAGAGCCTTTAATCCTGCGACGAGGACGTCGCAGCCACTTGTTTAGCGAAGGCAGGCGAGACGCCTGCGCTACTCAGGAAGCGCCCGGGCCGAAATGGTAGGCGATGACCTGCTCTTCGAGCGCGGCACGGGAATCGGTGCTGGCGAGGCCGGTGGGAGTGTCGTCGGCGAGGAGATAGACCCACGTGTCGCCACGGCGCACGATGCGGCCCGCGGCGGCGGGTTGGCCTTGCAGGAAGACCGGGCTGGCGAACTCCTCGCCGGGGACAACGCTCCGCACCGCCTCGGCGCGGCCGAAGCGGATGATGCGGACGCGGGCGCTCAAGCGGCGGCTTGCTTGCCCGGGGTCGCGGCGGCCTTGGTGGCCTCGGACGCGAGGTGCGCGAAGAAGGTATCGCGGCGCTCACGGGCCACATTGACGTCCTTCGTGCCGAGGGAGCGGCGGATGCGCTCCTTGGTGAAGGGGGTCGGGTGGACCGTGTAGTGCAGGAACCACGTGCCGTGGTTGTCCCACAGGTGGTGGTTGGCGTTGGCAGCGTCGACGCGGATACCGGGCAGTTTGGCTAGGTTGGACATGATGCGTGATAGTTCTTGGGTTGGAGTTATCGCGCACCAGGGGCTGAAAACAAAAAACCGATCTGAGGCATCAGATCGGTCGTCGTTTTCGGGAGCGTTCTTGGTTCGTCGCCCTTGCGGGTAACGCACATCCGGGGTTTCCCCCGATCCACCGTGGCCGCTCCCGGCCCGGTTGGCGGAGCCGGCTTTTTGAGGGCCGACTCGTTCCTGATGCGACGGGGAACATGCCAGAACGGCCGCGGCAGTCCAGAACTTTTTTAAGAAAATGTGTAAGCGGAGGTATTCTGGCGAACAGCTCGCTAATCCACGATCATCCCTTGGGCAGCGCCTTTTTTTGCGATGGCGAGCCACGTCATGCGGGTTTCCTCAGACAACCCTTGGGTTTCCGCCCAGCGCAGGGCGGATGCACTGTCTTTCTGGCTCAATCTATTGAAGAGCATGTACATCGTGGCCATGCGCTGTGATGGATCGGTAATCGCATCCATCGACTTGGTGGCACCGGCGAGATCGTTTTTAATCGACCAGTATGCTGCCGCATTGGCAAGTGCATCATCCTGAACTTCCCCCTTGGGCAAGGTGTTTATCCAATTTGTGGCTGCGGCGGGGTTCGAGTCCAAGTATCGGTCGGTGACACGGTTGACGATGAATCCCTGAGCTTGTCCCGGATGGCGCGTGATCCAATCGGCCGCCGTGGCCGGGTCATCATTGGAAACGCGCAACAAGGCGCTATTGATGTTATTGGCCGCATCGGGGTCATGGACTCCGAGGTCATCTATCTGAGCAAGGAAGGCCTTGGGATCAGTTTGCGCCGGGCTTTTGATGGAAAGTTTGCGCAGGCCAGCAGACAGCGAGGGATCATCAAGTGAATCCAGCCAAGCCATCGCGGCGCTCCGATCCGAATTTAACCACGAGATAAATCCGCGTGACAAAGCTGCGACCTGATCGGCGGCGGGAAGCAACGTCCGGATGGTTTTGAGCGCATCCGCCGGGCTGCGTTCAAGGTTATTGCGGGCCCACGCTGTGAGAGCCTGCTGGCGCGTATCGGGGTCGGGTATGTTGGCAGCTAGCGCTTGGATTAGCTGCGGGTTTGCTGAATCGTTTTCGATCAAAAGAAGCATCAACCTAATGGGATTGTCGTTAAAGTGCTTGATCAAATCAGCGACAGCGACGGCATCGTTTGCCTTCATTGCTGCCTTTATGAGGCTCAAAGTTGTCTCGGATTTGTTTTGATCGGGGCTGAGCGATTCATACCACGCCAGCGCAGTCTTGGGATCGACGGAATACAGGGCTTCTGCCAGTAATGGCGTCACGGTCTTCTGATCTCTGGGCGAAAGTTTGGCAAAGGCAGCGAGGGCTTGTTGAGGCTGCTGCCGGGCAAAGGCCGCCAACGCTTCGCTAAAGGGCTGCTCACGTACCGGGATACCATCCGCCAAGGCCAGTTCCCAAGCCTGAGCGGGGAACTTTTCCTGGATCAATTCGATGATTTTGATCGCAGTATCCCCGCGATCACCCTCCGTCCGGTTTTGGCGGAGCCAGTTGATGACCGAGGCAGCATCCTTGCTGCAGAGCACGGCGAGAGGGTAGGCGAGCGCATCGTTCCTTTGGGGGAAACGCTTGGCGTTCATCACGAATTGCAGGGCCGCCTTGGGGTCGGCGGCGGACCACTCAGAGAGAATCTCCTGGATTTTTGTGCGATCGAGTTTGGGCTCCAAGCCATCGACCCAGCGTTGAAGCAGGGCAATTTTCTCCGCGAGGGGCGCAGGGCTGGCTGCAGGTATAGCAGGCTTGTTTTCGCTGAAAGCCGCGTGGGTGGACGAGCGGGCTTTGGGGCGAAGATCCCCCGCAGGGCCTGATGGCGCAGGCGCGGTGGGGCGCAGCGCATACACGCCGCAGGCGAGGGCGAGGCCGGTGACGAGACCGGTGCTGAAAAGGAGCCAAGGTTTGGCCATGGGGTAGCTCGGGGTGGGGGTAGGAACGCTGCGGCGGGAGCGTGGGCCGCCGCAGCGAGGGGGAAGCCTTTAGCTCAGGGTCACGCCCTTGGCCTTGGCGGCGCGGAGGAGGGCGTCGGCCATGTCGGAGGGCGTCACGGCGACCTCGATGCCGCACTCCTTGAAGACGGCGATCTTGGCGGCGGCGGTGTCCTCGGCTCCGCCGACGATCGCGCCGGCGTGGCCCATGCGGCGGCCCGCGGGGGCGGTCGCACCGGCGATGAAGCCGGCGACCGGCTTCTTGCAATTGGCCTTGATCCAGCGCGCGGCCTCGACCTCGGCGTTGCCGCCGATCTCGCCGATCATGATGATGCCGTGTGTCTCGGGGTCGTCGTTGAACATCTTGATGACGTCGAGGTGGCTCGTGCCGTTGACGGGGTCGCCGCCGATGCCCACGCAGGTGGTCTGGCCGATATTCTTCGAAGTGAGCTGGAAGACCGCCTCGTAGGTGAGGGTGCCGGAGCGGGAGACGACGCCGACGTGGCCCTTCTTGTGAATGTAGCCGGGGGCGATGCCGATGCGGCAGCCGCCGAAGGAGTCCTTGCCGGTGCCGGGCGTGACGAGGCCGGGGCAGTTGGGCCCGACGAGGCGGGTGGGCTTGCCGGCCATCGCGCGCTTCACGCGGATCATGTCGCGGATCGGAATGCCCTCGGTGATCGCGACGGCGAGGTCGAGGCCCGCGTCAACGCACTCGAGGATGGCGTCGCCGGCGAACGGCGGCGGCACGAAGATCGCGGAGACGGTGGCGCCGGTGGCCTTGGCGGCGTCGGCGACGGAGTTGAAGATCGGGACGCGGTGCGTGCCGTGCTCGAAGAACTGGCCGCCCTTGCCGGGGGTGACGCCGGCGACGACCTTGGTGCCGTAATCGAGCGAGAGCTTGGTGTGGCGCGCGCCGAATTCGCCGGTGATACCTTGGATGAGGATCTTCGTTTCGGGAGTGATCAGAATAGACATGTTAAAGAGGGAAGGTTTTTAACCACGAAACACACGAAATACACGAAAAGGAGAGGTGGTTGAGTTTTGGCCCACGGAATACACGGAAGACACGGAAATCGCAGAGGGTGCTTTCGTGTGTTTGGTGTATTTCGTGGTTAATTACGCGACGAGTTTGACGATCTTCTGGGCGGCGTCGGCCATGGTGTCGCCGGAGACGAGGGTGAGGCCGCTGGCGGCGAGGGTGGCCTTGCCGGCGACGACGTTGTTGCCCTCGAGGCGGACGACGAGGGGGAGCTTGAGGCCGACTTCCTTCACGGCCTCGACGATGCCCTGGGCGATCACGTTGCAGTCCATGATGCCGCCGAAGATATTGACGAGGATGCCTTTCACGTTGGGGTCGCCGAGGATGATCTTGAAGGCCGCGACGACCTGGTCCTTCGAGGCGCCGCCGCCGACGTCGAGGAAGTTGGCCGGGGTGCCGCCGTAGTGCTGGATGATGTCCATCGTGCTCATCGCAAGGCCGGCGCCGTTGACGAGGCACGCGATGTTGCCGTCGAGGGCGATGTAGCTGAGTGAGTACTTCGAGGCCTCGATTTCCTTGGGGTCCTCCTCGTTGAGGTCGCGGAGGGCGACGATCTCAGGGTGGCGGTAGAGGGCGTTGGAGTCGAAGGAGACCTTGGCGTCGAGGGCGAGGACGTCGCCGGTGGGCGTGGTGATGAGGGGATTGACCTCGATCATGGCCGCATCCGTTTCCCAATACATGGTGTAGAGGTTGCGGATGAGCTTGGCGGCGTTCTTCGCTTCGGCGCCGGTGAGGCCGAGCTTGGCGATGAGGTCGCGGATCTGGAAATCGGCGATGCCGTAGGCGGGGTCGATCACGACCTTATGGATCTTCTCCGGGGTGTCGTGCGCGACCTTCTCGATCTCGACGCCGCCCTCGGTGGAGGCGACGATGACGGGCTTGGACGAGGCGCGGTCGAGGAGGATGGCGAGGTAGTACTCCTTCTTGATGTCGCTCGCGACGGTGAAGTAGATCGTCTGGACCTTGCGGCCGGCGGGGCCGGTCTGGATGGTGACGAGGGTGTTGTTGAGCATCTTGCCGGCGATCTCCTGCGCGTCGGCCTTGGTCTTGCAGAACTTCACGCCGCCCTTGAAGCCGTCGGTGAAGGTGCCCTTGCCGCGGCCGCCGGCGTGGATCTGGGATTTCACCATCGTGGGGCCATCGGGGAGGGTGGCGAGGGCGGTGGCAAACTCGGCGGCGGACTTGGCGGCGGCGCCCTTGGGGACGGGGACGCCGAACTTTTCAAAGAGAGCCTTGGCCTGGTACTCGTGGATATTCATTTGGGAAAGTGGTGACAGGGAGTAAGCCAGTACCGGGCGGGGTGACGCACGACAAAAAAACGGGCCGGAACGCGATGTTCCGGCCCGGATTTGCCTGAGGAAGATGAGCTAATGGCGGCGGGGCGGAGCGTCTTCGTGAGATCAGTCACTTACAATATGGCGCCTTAAATCCAAGGGGCGGCTTGCCATGGGCGGGGCGCGACCCACGATGAGGCCGCCATGCAATCCCACGAGGTGATGAAGGAAGTTCTGAAGACGACGAGTGCGAAGCTGATTTCCTCCGAGATGGGGCTCTCGCTGTCGCTGATCTACAAGTGGGCCGAGCCGCCCGAGGGCGACAACGACACCGGCAGCGGCACGGGCAGCCCCCTCGACCGCGTGGGGCAGATCATCCGCATCTCGCAGGATACGCGCGTGGCGCAGTGGGTTTGCGAACAGGCGGGCGGCTTTTACATCCGCAACCCGCTGAATCTGCCGCCGGGCCAGCCACTCATCCCGGTCACCAACGACATCGTGCAGGAATTCGCCGACATGCTCGCGACTATCGCGAAGGCGTCCGCGGACAGCGTGATCACGAAGGCCGAGGCGAAGGACATCCGGCGCCGCTGGGAAGAATTGAAGAGCGTGACGGAAGGTTTCGTGCGCGCCGCGGAGAGCGGTCACTTCGGGCCCGAGTCGGTGAAGAAGGCGGAGTGAAGTTAAGCACGGCGGCTTGGAGGTAGGGCCGTCAGTAGTGGCTGCGGCGTCCTCGCCGCAGGGAGCGACAGATCTGCGGCGGGGACGCCGCAGCCACTATCCTAGACGCGTTAACCGCGTGAGCTCGAAGGACTCCTGGCCGAAACCTTTGAGGAGGGAGCGGTCGGGGGTGAGCGTCACGGGGGCGGTGGCAAGGTAACTGGCGACCTCGTGGTCGGCACAGACCGCGGGGGATAGGATCAGGTCGGCGCCGGTGGAGAGGCTGCAGAAGCGCGCGGTGAGGTTCACTGTGGAGCCGAAGTAGTCGAGGCGGTCGTTTTGGTTGATCGCGAGGCAGGGGCCGCAGTGCAGACCGGCTTTCAACGCGAGCGGCAGGAGAGAGGGCTCGCCGGGAATGTTTTTCGGATACGCGAGCTGGTGCTGGGCTTGGAGCATCGCGCGCACGGCGGCGACGGGGCGGGGGAAAGCCGCCATGATGGCGTCACCCATCGTCTTCACGACGGCACCGCCCTCGGCGGCGACGGCGGCGGTGAGGATGTCGAAATGCGTGAGTACGCGGCCGAAGGCCGGGGCGTCGCCGATCTCGTTGTAGAGCTGCGTGGAGTTCTTGAGGTCGGTGAAGACGATGGTCATCGCGCCGACGGAGATTTGCTCGCCGCGGCGGAGAACCTCGCGGGAGAACAGGTCGCGGAAAAGCTGGAGCGAAGTGACCTCGGCGGCGGTGGCGGCCTGGTCGCTCCAGGCGATGCGCTCGACGATGGCGAGGCGCCCGGCGTCGGGCGCGTTGACGAGAAAAAGATCGCCGTGCGGTGCGACCGCCGGCTCGTCGAGGGACTTGGCCGTGAGGTCGAGGCGGATGGCAGTGGGTGCGCCATCGGTCACCCGGAAGACATGCTGCTCGGCCATGCCGGGGACGCGCACGCGGTAGCGACCGGGCTCGAGTTCGAGCGGGAGCGTGCGGTTCGTGCCGGGGTCGAGGAATTGCTGAGCGACGATATGAGGCGTGACCTGCGGGCCGCCGACGCAGAAATCCACGCGGGCGACGGGGCGGATGGACGCGTTGGGGGTGAAGGTGAGTTCGACCGACTGGTCGAAGTTGGCGGTGAAATCGACGTTGCAGGAATCGCAGTGCGCCGTGGGCCGGAGGCTCGCGAGAGTGGGCTCGGCGGCCTTCAGGCCGCGGCAGTGCGGGCAGACGAGATTCCAGCGGAAGTCGAGGAGGCCGGCGCGGGTGGCGTGGAGGAAAAGCTGGAGCGTCTCGCGGCGGTCGCTGCGCCACTCGTCGGCCAGGGCGTAGGGGCGCATCTGCGCGGCGGCGGTGTCGTCGGACGTGGCAACGAAGTCCTGCAGTGCGGCGACCAGCGCGGCGGGCTGGCGGGCCTGCGTGGCGAGGGTGCGGACGGTGGATTCGAGCCGGGAGCGGCCGCCGTCGGCGAGGCGGGGCTTTTGGGCCATCCGGGAAATACGCTGACCGCTTTGGGCGAGCTGGTCATAGCGGCGGAAGGTGCGCTCCGTGACGGCGCGAGCCTGACGGCCGATGGCAATAGGCAGGGTGAGACGGCCGAGCAGGCCGGAGGGGGTGAAACGCAACTCGTAGTCGAGCGTGGTGCCGGTGCCGCGCGGCTGGAGCACACAGGTGGCGGTCATGCGGGCGACAGGGCCGCTGAAGTAGGTCCGATCAACGCTGTAGCGGGTAGGCTCGATCCACTCAAAGGCGCGTTCCTCCCACTCAATCACGACCCCGAGGACGGTGGCGCGGAGGCGGCGGGCGTTGGTGACGCGCACGTTCGCGTCGGCGGGCGGGGCGACCACCGTGACAGGCGGATACCCGCAGTCCTGGTTGAAGCGGTCGGTATTGGAAACGAGCGGCCAGAGCGCGGCAGGTGGCGACGCAAGGTCCCAGGACCAGCGGTAGATTTGCTCGGGCTGCGCAGGCATGGGATTGTCTGCGCCCGCGCGCGCTCAGAACTTAAGCAGCTGCTTCGTGAGGAACGCGGTCTGGAGAGAGGCGAGTTCCTTGGAGCCCTTGGCGGCGAGGGCGAGGAGGCTTTGGAGCTGCTCGGGGGAGAACGTGGTCTCCTCGCCGCTGCCCTGCACCTCGACGAACTGGCCCTTGCCGGTCATGACGATGTTGGCGTCCACCTCGGCGTCCTTGTCCTCGATGTAGTTGAGATCGAGGACGGGCTGGCCCTTGTAGATGCCGGCGCTGATGGCAGCGACGGAATCGGCGAGGGGATTCTCCGGGATGCGCTTCTCGTCGATGAGCTTTTGGACGGCGAGGCGGGCGGCGAGGTAGGCGCCGGTGATCGAGGCCGTGCGGGTGCCGCCGTCGGCCTGGAGGACATCGCAGTCGATCCAGAGCGTGTTGGCGCCGAGCTTGTTGAGGTCGAGGACGGCGCGGAGCGAGCGGCCGATGAGGCGCTGGATCTCGATGTTGCGGCCGTCGGGCTTGCCCTTGGCGATCTCGCGCTGCTTCCGCTCGAGGGTCGAGTAGGGGAGCATCGAATACTCCGCGGTGAGCCAGCCGCCAGGGACGCGCTGCTGCTTCATCCACGTGGGGACGTTGTTCTCGATCGTGGCGGCGCAGATGACGCGCGTGAGGCCGAAGGAGACGAGGACGGAGCCGGTGGCGTGCGGGGCGATATTGGCCTCGAAGGTGACGTTGCGCAGCTGGTCGGCGCGGCGGCCATCGGGACGGGGAGCGGAGGACATGCGGAGAGACGGAGAGGGATAAGATTAAGAGAAAGAGGGAAGAGAAAGATTCCCTGAAAATTACGGGGACTCCTCGCGCTGGGTGGGTTTGATGGGCTCGGGGGTGTCGGTGCTTTCCTTGGTCATGAAGGCGATCAGGCGGTCGTTGAACTTGCGGGCGGGGTCGTGGCCCATGGCCTTGAGGGCGTGGGTGAGGGCGGCGACCTCGACGAGGCGCGCGATGTCGCGGCCGGGGCGGACGAAGAGCTCGATGTGCGGGACGCGCATGCCGAGGATCTCGTAATGGTTTTCCTCGAGGCCGGTGCGCTCCTCGACGGCGTCGGGCGTCCACTCGTGGAGCGAGATGACGAGGTCGATGCGTTTTTCGAGGCGGATGGATTTCACGCCGAACATCTCGGCGATGTTGATGATGCCGATGCCGCGGCACTCCATGTAGCCGCGGTTGAGCGGGCGGGACGAGGCCATGAGCTCGCGCTCGTCGAGCAGGCGGATGACGGTGAGGTCGTCGGCGACCAGGGAGTGGCCGCGCTCGATGAGGGCGAGGGCGCACTCGCTCTTGCCGACACCACTGGAGCCGCGGAGCATCACGCCGACGCCCTTGATGTCGAGGGTGGTGGCGTGCTCGGTGCCGGAGGGGGCGAACTCGTTGTCCACGCAGAGGGTCGCGAGGTTGACGAAGTTCATCGTGATCATCGGCGTGCGGATGAGCGGCAGGCGCATCTCGGCGGCGACCTTCAGCATGGCGTCGGTGCCGTGGTAATTGCGCGTGAGGACGAGGCACGGGATGTGGCGCTTCACCATCTCGCGGAAGATGAACGTCTGCTTCTCGACGGGCAGGGAACGGAGGTAGGTCATCTCGGCGGCGCCGAGGACCTGGATGCGCTTGTTCGCGAAATATTTGAAAAAGCCCGTGAGGGCGAGGGCGGGGCGGTTGATGCTGCCCTCGCGGATGAGGCGCAGGAGGCCGTCGCCGCCGGTGAGCAGCTCCATCTTCAGCTTGGCCCGGTAGGTCTCGTAGAAATGCGCGACGGTGATGCCGTGGATGGCTTTTTGCATGGGGGACGGTGAGCTGTAAGCAGTAAGCTTTAAGCTGTAAGCTAGGAATGAGCGGACGCGGACGGGGCTTAAAGCTTAAAGCTTGGCGCTTATCGCCCGCGGCGAAGCCGCTCAGAGATTGAAATTCTCGCCGAGGTAGAACTTGCGGGCGGACTCGTCCTTGATGAGGAAGTCGCCGCTGCCCTCGGTGAGGACCTTGCCCTTGTGGATCAGATACGCGCGGTCGACGATGCGGAGGGTTTCGCGGACGTTGTGATCGGTGACGACCACGCCGATGCCGCGGGCCTTCAGCTCGAGGATGATCTTCTGCACCTCGGCGACGGAGATCGGGTCGATGGCGGCGAAGGGCTCGTCCATGAGCAGGAACTTCGGACGCGTGACGAGGGCGCGGGCGATCTCGAGGCGGCGGCGCTCGCCGCCGGAAAGGGTGTAGGCCTTCTGCTTCGCGACGTGGCCGAGGTTGAGTTCGTCGAGGTGGGCCTGCGCGCGGGCGGCGCGCTCGCGGCGCGGGACGCCGATGGCCTCGAGGATGGCGAGGATGTTCTCGGCGACGGTGAGCTTGCGGAAAACCGAGGCCTCCTGCGGGAGGTAGCCGATGCCGTGGCGCGCGCGCTCGTGCATGCGGAGCTTGGTGATGTCGGCGCCGTCGAGAGTGACGCGGCCATCCGTGGCGGGCACGAGGCCGACCATCATGTAGAACGTGGTGGTCTTGCCCGCGCCGTTGGGCCCGAGCAGGCCGACGACCTCGCCGGCGGCGAAGCGCAGGGTGACGCCGTCAACCACGGTGCGGGGGCCGAAGGTCTTGACCAGACCCTCGGTGCGAATCTCGGCGTTGGCGGCGGGGGCGGACATCAGGGTTTGCCGGCGGGCGTTTCGGTGGCGGGCTTGTTCTTGTCGAAGCCGAGATCCTTGATCTCAGGGCCGATGATGCGGGGCTTCTCGACGACGACGCGGCGCTGGCCGCGGTAGAGGATGATCTTCTCACCGGCGTTGGTCCAGTCGGTGCCGTGGTCGATCACGACGGGATTTTCGGTGAGGATGACCTTGTCGTCGCGCGGCAAAACCTCGGCGCGGCCGCAGGTGGCCTCGCGGTCGCCCTGCACGATGACGACGTGGCCGGTGGCGAGCATGGACTTGAATTTCTCTAGCGTGGGGAGCGTGCTGGCGGTGTCGCCGATGCCGGTGGCCACGAACTCGAGGCGGTCGCAGGTGATCTTGATATTGGTGCCGACGAGGACGACGGAGCCGGTGCAGATACCGCGGCTCTCGTTGCCCTCGGTCCACATCTCGGCGTGGTCGCAGTTGAGGGTGGTTTTCTGCGACGGGGCGTCGGCCGAGAGCAGCGGGCGGCTGAGCGCGAGGGCGCAGGCGAAAAGGGCAACGAGGGTTTTCATTTAAGAATGCTGCTGAGCTGGGCGTTGATGACTATCCGGACCTGGCCGTCGAGCGACACCTTTTTCCGGCCGTGGTCGTAGGACCAGCGGGTGCCGGTCGCCTCAAGGTCATCGCGGAGGAAACGCATGGAGTGCTCGCCGCGGGCAATCTTGTCATCGACGAGGAACGAGGCGGCGGGGCTGAGAATGATGGTCTCGATCTGGTTGGGGTGCGTGGCGCTGAAGACCGTGAGATTGAGATCGGTGACGTCGAACTGGTGCTCGCTGATGAGCCGGGCCTCGGAGCCGCGGGCGGTGAGGGTGCGGTGGCCCTCCTTGCTGAACATGGGCAGCACCCAGTTTTTGGCCGGCGGCGAGCTGGCCGCGGTGGCGGCAGCAAGGATGACGAGAAAGAGGAGGAGACGTTTCACCGCGGGTTAAAGGTCAGACGCGCGCAGCGAGGATATGTTCACACACCTCGCGCACGGCGCCGTGGCCGGCGGCGCGGGTGGTGATGTAATCGGCGGCCTTGAGCGCGGCGGGCATGGCGCCGGGGACGCTGATGCCGATGCCGGCCCACGCGAGGGCGGGGGCGTCGATGTCGTCATCGCCCATGTAGGCGCACTCGGCCGCGGTGAGCCCGAGCTGGGCGGCCAGTTCCTGCAGCGCGGCGAGCTTGTCGGTGCGGCCTTGGATGACGTGAGGAATCTTCAGCTCGGTGGCACGCACGGTGGTCGCGCCGGAGGCACGGCCGCTGATCCACGCGGTGGGGAGACCGGCGCGGCCGAGGCGCACGAGGCCCATGCCATCGAGGATGGAAAAGGCCTTGGTCTCGGTGCCGTCAGAGGAGATTTGCACCGTCCCGTCGGTGAGGATGCCGTCGACATCCATGGCGAAAAGCCTGATGCGCGCCCAAGTGCCGCGCGTGATTTTCGATTTTCGATGCTGGATTTTCGATTTCGGCATGGCGGGGGTTAGGTGAGCCAGGCGGTGATCTGGTCGATGACCTTGTCCTTGGTCGGGCGGTAGGCGGCCTCGAGCTCGGGGGCGAAGGGGACGGGGAGGTCGAGGGACGTGATGCGGAGCGGGGCGGCCTTGAGCGACGAGAAGTGCTGCTCGGTGAGGCGGGCGACGAGTTCGGCGCCGAAGCCGTGGGTGCGGCGGCCCTCGTGCAACACGACCAGACGGCCGGTGCGCGCGACGGAGGCGTGGATGGCGTCGAGGTTGAGCGGGGAGAGGCCGCGGAGGTCGAAGAGGTCGAAGGTGTGCTCGTACTCGGCGGCGAAGTAATCGCAGGCCTCGCCGGCGAGGTGGACCATCTCGCCGTAAGTGACGAAGGTGGCGTAGTCGCCGGAGCGGAGTTTCTTCGGGTTCCAGACGTCGCGGTAGTTGGGATTCCACGACACGGCCTGCTTGCCGCGGCGGTAGAGGCCCTTGTGCTCGAAGAGGATCACGGGATTCTGCTCTTCGTAGGCGGCGAGCACGGCGTCAAAGGCGTCCTGCGGGTTGCTCGGGTAGATCGCCTTGATGCCCGGCATGGAGAGGAAGAGCGACTCAAGCTCCTGCGAGTGGAAGGAGCCGAGCGTGAGCCCGCCGCCGCAGGGGAAGCGCAGGAGGAGCGGGCACGCGGCACCGCAGCGGAAGTGGAGCGTGGCGGCGTTGAGCGTGATCTGGGTCGCGGCCTCGGTGGCGAAGTCGGCGAACTGGAATTCCTCGATCGGGTGGTGGCCGTTGGCGGCGAGGCCGATGGCGTAGCCGGTGCAGGCGCTCTCGGCGAGCGGGGTGTTGAACACGCGGCTGCGGCCGAATTCGGCGAGGAGGTGTTCGGTGACCTTGAAGGCGCCGCCGTAGGTGCCGATGTCCTGGCCGAGCACGAGCGACTCGGGGCGCTCGGTGAGGACCTTGCGGAGCGCGGCGTTGATGGACTGGGCCAGCGTGAGTTGCGCGTTCGGGGTTCCGGGTTCCGAGTTGACGGAGGGTTTCCAGGGAATCGGCGGGGCGGGCGGGGCGAAGACGTCGGCGGTGAGCTGGGTGACGTCGGCGACGGGGCGCGGGACGGCGAGCGAGACCTTGATGCAGGCCTCGATGAAGGCGGAGAGCTCGGCGTCGATGGCGTCCACCTGCGCGGCGTGGCCGGCGGCGACGAGCTGGGCGCGGAATTTGGGCAGCGGGTCGCGCGCGTAGAACGACTCGCTCTCGCCGGGCTTCAGGTAATCGCAGGTGTCGTACGCGGCGTGGCCGCGGAGGCGGAGCGTCTTCACCTCGATGAGCATCGGGCGCGAGGTGGTGCGGACCTTTTCAATCGCGGCGGCGAAGGCGCGGGTGGTATCGGCGACATCGCCCGTGCTGTCGATCAGGATACCCTCCATGTTGTAGCCGGCGGCGCGGCGCCAGAGCTCGGTGCCGGGGGCGAACTGCTCGCTCACGGGCGTGCTGTAGGCGTAGCCGTTGTTCTCGATGATGAAGAGGACGGGCAGCGAGAGGAGGGAGGCGAGGTTGAGCGACTCGTGGATGTCGCCCGTGCTGGAGCCGCCGTCGCCGAAGAAGGCGAAGCCGACGGCGGGGCGGCCGAAGCGGCGCTGGGAATCCGTCATGCCGAGGACCGGGCCGAGCATCGCGCCGAGGTGGCTGATCATCGGGAGCGAGCGGTTCTTCGGGTCGCCGCGATGGATGTTGCCCTCGCGGGCCTGGGTGGGGCTGCCGGCGTTGGCGAAGTACTGGTTGAAATGGGTGCAGATGTGCTGGCCCCAGATGGCGTGGCCACCGAAATCGCGGTGGGTGAAGCAGGCGACGTCGATGGCCTTGTCGGCGAGGAGGGCGAGGGGGACGATCAGGGCCTCATTGCCCTGGCCACCGGTGTGGGTGCCCTTCATCAGGCCCTGGCGGAAGAGCTCCAGGCCGCGGTTGTCAAAGGTCCGCGCGAGCTGCATCCAGGCATAGATGCGCAGGAGGGCGCCGGTCGGATCGGTCGTGAGCTCGGAGACGCGGAGATCGCGCGCAGCGAGGCAGGCGGGAGGATTCGGAAGTACCATGTCCAAGGCGTCACGGTGAAGACCGGGCGCGGCGCGGGCAAGCGAGAGATTTGGCGCGTTTGCGTGACGGTGGGGCGCTGTACTGGTCAGCAATCGAGGGACTCGCGCAGGCCGAGGACCTTGACGGCGTGGCCGAGGCGGGCGGCGGCGGTGGCGAAGGCGTGCGGGTCCTGCCGGATGACCGGCGTGGTGTTGTAGTGCATCGGCACGGCGAGGCGCGGGCGGAGGAGGTCGAGCGCGCTGAGGGCGTCGGCGGGGCCCATCGTGTAACGGTCGCCGATGGGCAGGAGCGCGAGGTCGAGGCTGCCGCGGCCGATCAGGGCCATGTCGCTGAAAAGCGCGGTGTCACCGGCGTGGTAGAGAGATTGGCCGGCGGCGGTGACGAGGTAGCCGCTGGCGACGCCCATGGAGAGGTTTTTGCCGCCGGGGAGTTCGAGCGAGGAACTGTGGATCGCGGGCGTCATCTGGATGCGGCCCCAGGGCAGATCGATGCCGCCGCCGGGCATCAGGTCGATGGTGTTGGGACGCGAGGGGTCGTTAGCGAAGTGCTCGGCGAGCTCAAACGGGGCGACGAGTGTGGCGCGGTGGAGCTGGGCGAGGGCGAGGGCATCGGCGATGTGGTCGTCGTGCGCATGCGTGCAGAGGATGTAGTCGCAGGGGAGGTCCGTGAGCGGGGTGGAGCCGGCGGGATTTCTGAGCAGGTACGGATCGAAGACGAGGCGCGCGCCGGGCAGCTCAACGAGGAAACAGGAGTGGCCGTAGGAGGTGAGGCGCATGAGTGGACAGAATGACAAAATTAAAGGCAGAGAATGGAAGACTCTCCATTCTCTGCCTTTTGATTAAGCCACGGATGGCCGGATACAAACCGGATTAAGGCCGGCTGCGGGCTAGGGCTTTGGACGGAGCCAGGCTTGGGCGGTGGCGATGTCGGGAGGCGTGAGGTTGTGCGAGGCGGGGAAGCTCTGCGCGGTAACGTCGGCGCCACCGGCCCGGAGGAGGGCGGCAAGGCGGGCCTGGTGGTCGGCGGGCACGATGGGATCGAAGCTGCCGTTGAGGAGCAGGGCGCGTTTGCCCGCGAGCGAGCCAGGCGCGGCGGGTTGGTCGAGGACGACCATCGGGCGCAGCATCACGGCGGCGCCAAGCGTGGCGGGGCGCAGCAGCAGGAGCGTGGCGGCGATGTTGGCGCCGTTAGAGAAGCCGACCGCGGTGAGGCGGGCGGGATCGAGGCTGTATTTCGCGCTGGCCGCAGCGAGCCAGTCGGCAAGCGCGTGCGTGCGGCGGGTGACCTCCGCGGGATCGAAGACCCCCTCGGCGAGCCGCGCGAAGAACCGGCGCGCGCCGCCCTCGCTGACGTCGCCACGCGGGCTGAGCAGCGCGGAGCTGGGCGAGAGCGTGTGGCCGAGGCGGAGCAGGTCATGCTCGTCGCCGCCCGTGCCGTGGAGCAGCAGGAGCGGCGGCGCGGAGGCGTCGGTACCGGGTTGGAAGACGTGGTGGTAGGAAGAGATGGGCATGGGAGGAGTTAGGTGAGGGGAGGCAGGTGGGCGATGATCTCGGCGCGCTGCGACTCATACTGTGCGGGCAGCTTGAGGGTGGTTCCGAGGGTTTCGACGGACTCATCCACGGCGAAGCCGGGATTGTCGGTGGCGATCTCGAAGAGGACGCCCTCGGGCTCGCGGTAGTAGATGGAGTGGAAATAATTCCGGTCCATCACCGGACTGACGTGGTAGTGGAGATCCACGAGGGTGGCGCGGGCGCGGGCCTGCGCGTCGTCGTCCGGCGTGCGGAAGGCGAGGTGGTGGATCGTGCCGGCGCCGGGCAGGCCGCGAGGGAGGTTGGAATCGACGAGGAGATCGACGTAGGTGCCGGGACCGCCGGCTGCGACCGTGTAGCGGGTGCGCCCGGGGACGGTCTGCGCGACGCGATAGGCCATCGCCCCGGTGAGGAGCGATTCGGTGCGAGCGGCGTCGATCACGGCGATCGTCACGCCATGGAAACCACGGATGGCCTGCGCGGCGGAAATCTCCGGGTGCGGGTAACCGGTCCGGGTATCGGACTCGTTGGTGCCGACGAGCTCGAGGATGAGGCCATCGGGATCGGCGAACGTGAGGACGCCTTCCCCAAAGCGCGTGGTCGAGGTGACGGGCGCGACGTGGTGCGCGAGGAGGCGAGCCTCCCAGAAGCGCAGGGACCCGGCCGGGACCGAGAACGCCGTGGCGTACACCTGGCCGTTGCCCGGACGGCCGCGGCGCAGGCCGGACCACGGGAAGAAGGTGAGGATGGAGCCGGGCGTGCCGACGGAATCGCCATAGTAAAGGTGGTAGGTGGAGGGATCGTCGAAGTTGACGGTCTGCTTCACTAGACGGAGGCCGAGGACGCGCGTGTAGAAGTCCACGTTGCGCTTCGGGTCGCCCGCGATGGCGGTGACATGATGGATGCCGAGCAGCTGCAGGGCGGCGGCAGGCGTGGTGGCTTGGGTGCTGGCGGTGGTGTTGTTCATAAAGTAATTTGATATTAAACTAATTGGAAAAAGCAAATCGCCGGGAGCGATAGCGGTCAGGCGGCGGGCTGGGGGCCGCGGCCGAGCTTGCGGCAGAGCTCGGCGAGGGTGGCCTGCTCGGCCAGCGTCAGGGCGGAGAACTCGTGCGTGAGGCTGGCGGCGACCTGGGGGAAAAGCGCACTGATGAACTTGCGGCCCTTGGCGGTGAGAGCGACGCGGATGAAGCGGCGGTCGGTCTCGTCGCGCTCGCGGACGACGAGGCCGTCGCGCTCGAGGTTGTCGACGACGAGGGTGAGGTTGCCCGTGCTCTTGAGGAGCTTGCCCGCGAGCTCGGACTGGAAGAGGGGGCCGCGGTGCAGCAGGGCCTCGAGGGCGGCGAACTGCGTGATGGTCACGCCTTCGGGCAGCACGAGGTGGGCGCGCGTGGTGACGGACTCCGCGGCGCGCATCAGCTTGACGTAAGCGTTGAGGGCGGCGGTTTCGGCGGGCGGACGTTGGTGGCGGGTTGCCATGGCGGTGAAGGGATAAGGGGAAGAAAAACGGATAATAGTTTAATGTCAAACTAATATCCGCGAATCGGGTGCGTTCTGGAGTGGCTGCGGCGTCTCGCCGCAGAGCAGGGGGATATGCGGCGGGACGCCGCAGCCACTAGGGCCGAGGCAGGCGGGACGCCTGCGCTACTTGCTGGACGCGTGGCCTCAGGCCATGCTGTCGAGCTTCTGGATGCGGCGGATGTGGCGGCCGCCCTCGAACTCGGTGGCGAGCCAGGTGCGGACGATCTTGAAGGCTTCCTCGATCGTGATGGTGCGCTCGCCGAGGGAGAGGCAGTTCGCGTCGTTGTGGGCGCGGTTCCAGATGGCGACCTGCTCGTTCCAGCACACGCCGCAGCGCACGCCCTTCACGCGGTTGGCGCTCATGGCCTCGCCGTTGCCGGAGCCGCCGAGGACGATGCCGCGCTCGTATTCGCCGGAGGCGACGGCGCGCGCGACGGGGAAGCAGAAGTCCGGGTAATCGCAGCTCTCCTCGGAGTGGGTGCCGAAGTCGCGCACGGTGTGGCCCTCGCTGATGAGCATGTTCTTGATCAGCTCCTTGTACTTGAAGCCGGCGTGGTCGGAACCGATGGCGATGGTGAATTTTTTCATAGGGAAAGCGGCGAGGGAGGAGAACTTGTCAAAAGGGCAGGGGTCAATATTCCGGAGGCAGTCAGCCTCAGCAAAGCAAAAACCCCGCTATAACTTCATGAAATCCCCCCGCATGCTCATGGTTTCCCTGCTCACGGCCGGTTTGGTACTGGCGGCGGGCTGCAGTTCGCCGGACTCGCGCATCAAGTCCAACCAGGCCGCTTTCGACAGCTGGTCGTACGAGGTGCAGTCCAAGGTGAAAACGGGTCAGGTGGCGGTGGGCTTCACCCCGGAGATGGTGCAGATGGCGCTGGGCGAGCCCGCCGGGAAAAGCCTGCGCACGACCGCGGAAGGCACGGCGGAGGTCTGGACCTACGTGGAGTCCAAGTCGCACATTTCCGTCGGTATCGGCATGGGCTCGTACTCGGGCGGCTCAAGCTACGCCGGCGGAGTCGCGGTCGGTAACGGTGGCGGCTGGCGGGATGACGAAAAGATGCGCGTGATCTTCTCCGGCGGCAAAGTCGTGGCGATCGAGGAGCGGAAGAAGTAACGGTGCGCGAAGCGCGGCGTAGTTGAGAGTTGAGGGCTGAGAGTTGAGAGACGATCCGCTCACTCGCTCACGCTCGTCGCCACAGCTACGAGCAGAACGTTGTATCTGAATTTATTGGATGGCGCGCAGGAAGGCTTTGGCGTCGCTGAAGTCGGCGAAGACATGAGTCGCGCCGTGTGCGGCAAGGTTGGCGGTCGTAAAATGGCCGGTGGCGACGCCGATGGTGCGGGCCCCGATGGCTTGGCCGCAGGCGATGTCGTGCGGCGTGTCGCCGATGACGTAAACGCGGTCGGGCGCGAAGGGCACGCCATGGTGCGCCTGGGCGCGGCGGAGGGCGTGGGGCCCGAGATCGTTGCGGGTTTCGCTGTCGTCCGAGAAGGCGCCAAAGGGGAAATGATGCCAGAGGCCGTGGTGGGTGAGCTTGAGCTCGGCGCCGCGGCGGGAGTTGCCGGTGAGAAGGCCCTGGGCAATGCCGGGCCGGGTGGCGAGGTCGGCGAGCAACTCGCGGACCCCGGGGAGGACGCGGGCCTGGGGGTGGGGCAGTTCGCCCGGCAGGGCGGCCAGATAGTGCGTAAGAAAACGGGCGACGTCGGCGGGGGTGGAGGGCTGGCCGTACTTGGCGAGGAAATGGCGGGCGATCAACGGGTCGGTGCGACCGGCGAGTTCGACGCCCTCGAGATTGCCGGTGAGGCCGGCGTGGCGTTGGAGCGCGGTGACGAGGGCGCGTTCCCCGGCGCCACCCGAGACGATGAGGGTGGCGTCGATATCCCAGAGAAGAAGCGTGTGCATGGGCGGAGCCCAGCACGGGCCGAGGCGGCGGGGCGGGCAAGATTCTTCGGCGCTTGCGGAACCGGGGAGGCCGGTAACTTTCCAAGGGAGCAGGCGTCCCTTTCCCTATCATGAAAACAATCCTCAAGCTTTTCGCCCTGGCGGTGGGTTTGGCGGTTTTCGCGGGCTGCAACAGCCCCGCGTCCCGGATCAAAGACAATCCCCAGCTCTTCGCGCAGCTCTCGCCCGAGCAGCAGAACCTGATCAAGCAGGGCAAGGTGGCCGTGGGCTTCACGCCCGACATGGTGCGCCTGGCGCTGGGCGACCCGGACCGCGTGCGCGTGCGCACCGATGCGAAGGGCTCGCGCGAAATCTGGAATTACGTGACCTACGAGAGCCAGGACGGTGTCATTCTGTATCGCGGCATGTATCACCGCTACTGGGGCGGTCCCTACTATCCGTACTACACGAGCGTGACCTCCTACCGCGTGCACAACCGGCTGGTCGTGGCCTTCACGAACGGACGGGTGGCGGAGATCGAAGAAACGAAGTGACGCGCTGCGCCTGCAGCCCGGCGCGAATGACGAATGACCAAGGCCCAATGACTAATGTCGGAGGGCGAGTTGGCGGGATGGCGTCTGGCCGGTGAAGCGGCGGAAGACGGTCGCGAAGTACTGCGAGCTGGAGAAACCGAGCGCGTGGGCGACGGCCGTGACCGTGGCGCCGGGTTGACGAAGCGCGGTCTGGGCGGCGGCGATTTTTTGGCGCAGGACGTACTCGCGCGGGGGGAGGCCGGTCTCTTCGCGGAAACGGACCTTGAAACGCGGCGTCGAGAGGCGCACCAGCCGGGCGAGCGAGGGCACGGAGAGCGGATCGGCGAGGTGCGCGTCGATATGCGCGAGGCAACGCTGGATGCGAGGGGAGGCGGTGGCGCGACGGTTGCGGTGCGAAGCGCGGAGCGTGGAGAAGAGGTAGCGTTGGATCAGCGCGGCGGTGGCGAGGCGGCCGACGGGCGAGCGGTCGGCGGTGACGGACGCCATGATTTCCTCGATGAGTTCGCGCGTGCCCGGCTCGGCGGCGAAGTGGCGCGAGGGCAGGGCGAGGAGCGCGCGCTTGAGGTCGCGGGAGGCTTTCGTGGAGAGAAAGAGGACGGGGTCGCGGGCGGGCTTGAGGCGCAGGAAGAACCAGTAGAGTACGCCCTTCTCCTCGGGCATGCCGGCGGAGTCGTGGGGCTCGCCGGGGAAGACGAGGTACTGATCGCCGCCGCGGAGCCGGTAGATGCGCTTGTTGACGCGATAGGTCTGGCGGCCGCGGGCGAGGAAACAGATTTCGATGCCGTCGGGGTGGGCGCGCAGGCGCAGGCCTTCGTAGGCGGCGGCGTAGCGATAGCGGCCGATCTCGACGACGCCGGGGATGCCAATGGTGCGCTCAAACAGCTCGTAGCGCCGGGCCTGCTGCTCGGGTGACATCACGTGCTCGTCGTCCGGGACCGGAGCGGCGGAACGGATGTTCGATTTTGTATTGCGCGACATTGCTGGACGACACCTTTTGCCGGGTGGGCTAAGGTGTCGAGCGATGAATGCCACGACTCCCCGCCCCACGCCCAACTACGCTGCGCCGAGCACGCTCAAGCAGGACAAGTTCCTGACGGCCGAGCAGATCGCGTTCTTCAAGAAGAACGGCTATCTCGCGATCGACGCGATCATGTCACCCGAGGAAGTGGTGCGCGTGCGCCAGATTTACGACGACCTCTTTGCCGACAAGACCGGCAGCGTGGCGGGCGACACCTACGATCTCGTGGGCGGCGCGGACGCGGGCAAGGCCAAGAAGCTCCCGCAGATCCTGATGCCTTCGAAGCACGCGCCCGTGCTGCTCGATACGCAGATGGTGGCCAACCTGAAGGGCATGGCCAAGCAGCTGCTCGGCGAGGCGGCCTACATGACGGGCGACCACGCGATCAACAAGCCCCCATTCGAGGGCTCGCCGACGCCGTGGCACCAGGACGAGGCGTATTGGAATCCGGCGAAGGAATACGAGGCGCTGAGCATCTGGATCCCGCTCCAGCCCGCGACCAAGCAGAACGGCTGCATGTACTTTGTGCCGGGCTCGCACGAGTGGGAAGTGGTCCCGCACCAGCCCATCGGCAACGACCCGCGCATCAACGGCCTCGAGGTGGTGCCCGGCGCGGCGAATCTCGGTACCGCCGTGGCCTGCGAACTGCCCCCGGGCGGTGCGACGTTCCACTACAGCCGCACGTTTCACTACACGCCGCTGAACCGCTCCGACGACCATCGCCGTGCGTACATCGCGTCGCTGAGCCTGCCGGAGAAGGTGCGCGCCACGCCGCGGGTGTTCCCTTGGCAGGAAGCGCAGAAGGCCGCGCGCGCCGGCAAGGCGCATGCGGTCGGCTGACCGGGCGGACGCGGACAGAGCCCGCGAATGCCGAATGACTAATGCCTAATGACGGAGCGCGGGCGGGATGCCTGCGTTTCGTCGTCAGGTAGGAGCGTGCTTGCACGCGATGTTTGACGTCCGGTGCCTCAAAACGCCGCGGTATCGAATATCGCGTGCAAGCACGCTCCTACCTCGGAGAAAGCAGTCACCGTGCCTGCGCGGAGTAGCGGCGGAGGTCGAGGGTGTGGCGGCCTTCGGGCGGGAAATCGATCTTCGGGATGAAGCGCGACTGGCCGACGGTGTAGGGCCACGGCTCCCACCGCTCGGTGCGGCGGTGCGCGGCCTCGGTGTCGTTGGCGGGCGCGGCGTGGTAGGAGTGGTTTTGCGGGTTCCAGACGTGCCAGCGCGCGGCGGCGGCGACGGTCAGGGTCTCGCGGTCCACCCACTCCAGCAGGAGCGGGGCGTGAACGGGGACGTGGGGCTGGAGCGAGGGCGTGAGGTAGAAGGCACGGTAACGGATGCCGCAGGCCGCGCCGATAGGCGCGGCGGTTGAGAGTTGAGGGTTGAGAGTTGAGAGATTGGTCGGGCGGAATTCGCAGGGGAGGCCGTTGACGAGGAGGAGGCCGGATTCGAGGAGGGCGGGGTCGGAGACGCAGGCTTCGATGCGGTCGAGGCTGGCGTCGACGGTGCGGGCGACGGTGCCGGCGTTGGGCGATTCGCCGAGGAGGGGCCAGGCTTCCAAGGCTTGGCGGAAGACCAGTGTGTGATGCTTAATTTCGAGTTCGCCGAGGTGGGGGAAGCGAAATTCCCAGGCGGGGCGGAGCCAGGCGGGGTCGAAGGGGATGCCGTGCTTTTTGAGGTCGTCGCAGATGGCGACGAGGTCCTGCCAGACGCAGGCGGGGAGGAAGAAGCGGTCGTGAAGCTCGCCGGCCCAGCGGACGAAGGGCGCGGTGAAGGGCGCGGCGGCGAGGCGCGCTAGGATCGCGCGGATGAAGAGCGCGACGACGGATTGCACGCGGGCCTGGGGGTGCGTCTCGAACGCGCGGAACTCGACGAGGCCGAGGCGGCCGTTGGGCGCGTAGGGGTTCCAGAGTTTGTCCACGCTGATCTCGGCGCGATGGGTGTTGCCCGAGCGGTCCATCAGCAGGTCGCGGAAGAGGAGGTCGAAGAGCGCGAGGTTTTGCGGGGAACCGAGGGACTCGGCGCCGGCGCAGGCGATCTCGAGTTCGTAAAGGGCCTCGTAGGTGGACTCGTCGATGCGCGGGGCCTGTGAACTCGGGCCCATGTAGGCGCCGGTGAAGGCGTAGCTCAGCGCGGGGTGGTGCTGGAAATAGCGGATGACCGAGGGCAGCAGCGCGGGGAAGGCGAAGAAGGGCGAGAGCAGGCCGGCGGGTCCGCCGAAGACGAGGTGCGCGCCGCCGCCGGTGCCGACCTCGCGGCCGTTGAGCTGGAGCTTGCGCGCGCAGAGACCGCAGGCGGACGCGGCGGCGTAGAGGTCGGTGAGCTGGGCGTCGTAGTCGGCCCACGTGGCATTGGGCGTGAGGTTGATCTCGAGGACGCCGGGGTCGCTCGCGAGACCGATGGTGGGCAGCGTGGGCTCGGGCGGCGGGGCATAGCCGGCGAGGATGACGTCGCGGATCTTTTGGGTGACGAGCGTGGCCTCGATTTTTTCCAGCAGCGCGAGGTAGGCGGGCAGGAGCAGGGGCGGGACGAAGATCGTGAGCGTGCCGTCGCGGATCTCGGCGGTGAGGGCGCGGCGGAGATTGTTTTCGCCGAGCTGGCCGAGGGGCAGGCGGAGACCGGCGGCGCTGTCGCCGGGGAAGAGTGGGAGCGTCGAGGTGAAGACGCCGGACCAGTCGTCGCTGAGCCAGCCGGTGCCGTTGTGGTCGAGGGGGAGCACGTAGCCGGTGATGGCGTCGGGCGCGGAGGTCTCGGCGAAGGCGAGGGCGGAGGCGGGCGGGATCGCGAGTTCCCAAGCGAGGGCGGCGATGAACTCGCGGGCGTGCAAGGGTTGGTGCAGGCCGGGCGAGGTGTCGGCGCGGAGGAGGGAGAGGTCGCGCCAGACCGGCCGGGCGTCGGCGCGTTTCTGGACGAGGAGGGTCCAGCGCGGGATGGGTTCGCCGGGGTAGTGTTTGCCGGAGGTCTCGAGGATGACGGCGCCGGGCCAGCTTGTGCGGACGAGTTCGTGGGCGAGCTGGCGGGCGTAGCCGAGCTTGGTCGGGCCGAGGGCGGCGGTGCGCCACTCGGCGCCGTCGGGCGCGGTGGGCACGAAGGTAGGCTCGCCGCCCATGGTGAGGAGCACGCCGCTGCGGCCGAGCGAAGCCTCGACGGCATCGCCGCAGGCTTGGATTTTTTCCCAATGGGCGGCGGTGTAGGGCGTGGACATCTTAGAGACGCGTGAGCGTGAGCGACGTGTGCAGGTTTGAGGCCACGCCAGCGCCGCCAACGAAGTTTCCCTGAATCGGGTTCACGCTCTCGGCGAGGGCGGCGTGGGCGAGCGGGACGTAGGCATCGTCACAAAAAATCGCGCGCGTCGGATCGAGGCCGCGCCAGCCGGCGCCGGGCAGATAGACCTCGGCCCACGCATGCAGGTCGGGCGGGAGCGGGTTGGGGATGGTGGCTGTGGGCGGATCGTACACGTAACCGCTGACAAAGCGCGCGGCGAGGCCGAGGTGACGGCAGAGCGCGATGAAGAAGACGGCGTAGTCGCGGCAGGTGCCGGTGCCGAGCGCGAGGGTCTGCGCGGGTGACTGGATGCCGGGCTCCTCGCGGCGGTTATAGCTGAGGGCGGAGCGGACGGCGGTGTTGAGCGCGGTGAGATAGGAAACGGTGTCGGTGGGCGGAGTGGCGAAGTGGGAGGCGAGCCACGTATTGAGCTGGGCGGGGTCGGAGCCGTCGGGCAGCAGGAGGCTCGGTGCGAGGACGTGGCGCTCGGCGGGCGTGTAGGCGAAAGGGAAGTTGAGCGCGGAGGGGCTCAGGAAAAAATCGAAGGGGTTGCTGTCGAGGGTTTCGACGAGCGACTCGGTGCGGAACTCGAGTTCGGTGAACATGGCGCCGGGCTCGAAGTAGGCCCACTCGAGGGCGTTGTCTCCGGCGTCGGAGGTGGCGACGCGGCGGGGCGCAGGCGAGATCGAGAGGGAGAACTCGTGGAGCCGCTGGCGGGGCGTCTCGCGGGGACGAAGGTAGAGCGCGTGCGGGGCGAAAGCGACGGGCTGCGCGTAGGTGTACCGGCTGAGATGTTGGATGCGGAGGAACATCGGCTGACGGACCGGTGCGCGGGGCGTTGGTTCTAAGGGTGGGCGGATGAGGGCGTTTCGGCGGAAACGGGCGCGCCGGGGATGCGGACGGAGACGCTGACCTTGAGCGAACGCGTGGGGGCGCCGCGGTAGGTGCCGTTGACGGGGCGGATGTCGGTGTAGTCGCGGCCGACGGCGAGCTTGATGTAGCGGTCGTCGGCGACGCGGTCGTGCGTGGGATCGTAGGCGGCCCAGCCGTAGCCGGGGATGTAGGCCTCGATCCACGCGTGCGAGGCCTCGGGCTCGCGGGCGCGGCGGGTGGTGTTGAAAAAGTAACCGCTCACGTAGCGCGCGGGAATGCCGACGCTGCGGCAGAGGCCGAGGTGGACGTGCGCGAAATCCTGGCAGACGCCGGTGCGCAGCGCGAGGGCCTCGGGGGCGCGGGTGTTCACGCCGGTGCTGCGCGGCTTGTAAGTGAAGGTCTTGAAGATGTGCGAACCGAGACGGCGCACGTCGGACCACACATCGCTGCGGCCCTCGGCGAGGGCATCCTGCGCCTCGCGCCAGAGCTCGACGCCGAGGGGGACGTAGTGGGAGCTGTTGTAAAACTCGGCGAGCATCTCGCGCTCGCTGGAGCGCTCCAGTTCGGCCGTGGCGACGACGGGGACGGGCGGCCGCTCGGGGAGGGGCACGGTGTCCACCAGCGAAGTAGCCTCGATGACGAGCTGGGTGTGCGGCTCGGCAACGTCGAAGTAATCGACCGTGTTGCCGTAGAAATCGTCGTACTCGCTGAGGCTGGCCCCGGGCGTGACCTTCAGCTGGAACTTGCGGCACTGCTGGGTGGCGTCGCTCACGGGCTTGAGGCGCACCTCGTTGAAGCTGTCGTGCGCCGGGCCGGCGTAGTTGAAAGTGGTGCGGTGGATAACGCGGAGATGCATCGGTAGCGGAGGGGCGCCGGGAAAGACGTCACCCCGCGGCCGGGAGGACAGTCGCGACAGGCGCGAAGGGGCTACTGTTGTTGCTGCTGCTGTTGCTCCTCAAGCGAAGATTCCGCCGGGTAAAACATGGTGGTTTGCACGACCTCGTCGCCAATGGCGCCGAGGGTGTCCTGGATATCCATGAGAAATTCATGCAGGCCGCGGCCAAGCACGTCGGTGATGGTGAGCGCCTGCAAATCAGTGAGCAGCCGCCGCGAGGCGCGGCCGGCCTCGGTGCGCGGGCGCGTGGCGGACTCGCCGAGGATACGGCGGAGGAACTCGTCCACCTGTGCGACGCAGAAGGCGAGGGAGCGCGGGAAGGAGTCGGAGAAAATCAGGAACTCGGCGACCTTCCACGGCAGGATCTCGCGGACGTAGAAACGCCGGTAGGCCTCCAACGCGCTGGCGGAGCGGAGGACGGCCTGCCACTGCGCGGTGTCCACCGCGCCGCCGACATCGGAGACGCTGGGCAGGAGGATGTGGTATTTGACGTCGAGGATGCGGGTCGTCTTGTCGGCGCGCTCGATGAACTTGCCGAACTCGATGAACTCCCAGCCCTCGCTGCGCGAATAGGTGGAAGCGGTGAGACCCTGGAAGAGGTGGGCGCTGCGCTTGACGTTGGCGAAGAACTCGAGGGCGCCGCTGGCCCAGACCTCGTCGGCCGTGCGACCCTGCAGGTAAAGGTAGAGCTCGTTGACGATCTCCCACATCTCGGCGGAGATCTGGTCGCGGATCATGCGCGCGTTCTCGCGGGCGGCGTTGACGCAGGCGCGGATGGAGTTGGGGTTGCGCAGGTCGAAGGCGAAGTACTCGGTGACGCTGCGGTTGTCGGCGCTCTCGTAGTGCTTGGCGTACTCCTCCTCGTCGCCGGAGCTGGCGATGATGGAGCCCCAGTGCTCCTTGATCGTCGTGTCGGTGAAGCCCTGGAAGTCGACGAGGAGCTGGAGGTTGACATCGAGGAGGCGGGCGACGTTCTCGGCGCGCTCGATGTAACGACTCATCCAATACAGCGAGTGGGCCACGCGGGAGAGCATGACCGTCGCCTGCGGACGGAGGAGGGGCGGGGCGGGAGGCTTGGTGGCGGGCATTTTATTCGTCTCCTTGCAGCACCCAGGTGTCCTTCGAGCCGCCGCCTTGGGAGGAGTTGACTACGAGGGAGCCCTTGCGGAGGGCGACGCGGGTGAGGCCGCCGGGGGTGACGGTGATTTTTTCGCCGTAGAGGATGTAGGGGCGGAGGTCGATGTGGCGGCCCTGCAGCGAGCCGTCGCACCACGTGGGGGAGCGGGAGAGCATGATGGGATCCTGCGCGATGAAGTTGCGGGGATTGGCGGCGACCTGCGCGCGGAATTTCTCGCACTCTTCCTTCGTCGCGGCCGGGCCGATGAGCATGCCGTAGCCGCCGGCCTCGTTGGCGGACTTCACGACGAGCTTGGCGATGTTTTCCAAGATGAACTTCCGGTCGAGGGGCTCGGAGGCGAGGTAGGTGTTGACGTTGGCGAGGATGGGTTCCTGGCCGAGGTAGTATTTGATGAGCTTGGGGACGTAGGCGTAGATGACCTTGTCGTCGGCGACGCCGGTGCCGATGGAGTTGGCGAGGGCGACGTTGCCGTGGCGGTAGGCATTCACGAGGCCCGGGACGCCGAGGAGGGAGTCGGGCCGGAAGACGGAGGGATCGAGGAAATCGTCGTCGATGCGGCGGTAGATCACATCGACGGGCATGAGGCCGGCGGTGGTGCGCATGTACACGCGGTGGTCGCGCACCACGAGGTCGCGGCCCTCGACGATCGGGATGCCCATCTGGCGGGCGAGGAAGGTGTGCTCGAAGTACGCGCTGTTATAAACGCCGGGCGTCAGCAGGACGACGTTGGGTTTGTCGCTGCGGTTGGGCGCGATGTGGAGCAGGGCCTTGAGCAGCTCGTCGCCGTAGCCCTCGACGGGGCGGACGCCGTAGCTCTGGAAGAGATTGGGAAACGCGCGGCGCATGGCGGCGCGGTTTTCGATCATGTAGCTCGCGCCGGAAGGGCAGCGCAGGTTGTCCTCGAGCACGAGATAGTTGCCGGCGGCGTCGCGGATCAGGTCGGTGCCGCAGATGTGCACGTAGATGCCGCGCGGCACGGGACAGTGCATGAACTCGCGGCGGAAGTGCTTGGCGCCGAGGATGAGGGCGGGCGGGACAATCTTGTCCTTCAGGCACTTTTGGTCGTGGTAAACGTCGTCGAGGAAAAGGTTGAGCGCGGTGATGCGCTGGATGAGGCCGGCCTCGATGCGGAGCCACTCGGCGTTGGGGATGACGCGCGGGATGAGATCGAACGGGAAGATGCGCTCGGTGCCGGCGTTGTCGTGGTAGACGGTGAACGTCACGCCGCGGCGGAGGAAGGCGAGATCGACGGCGGCGCGACGCTGGTCGAACTCGGTCTCGTTCAGCGTGCCGAGACGCTCGGCGAGCCGGCGGTAGTGCGGACGCACCTCAGCCGGGTTCGCGAACATTTCATCGAAGAATTGGGCGGTTTCGTAGGGGGAGCGAAGGATGGACACGGTGGGCGTGCCCCACGAATAGCAGAAGGCTTGCCAGATGGAAGGCGGTTGAGGCGGGAGCCGGGCGGGGTGACTGGTAAATATCTAATATCTAATGACTAATGCCTAATGTGTAATGAAGCTACATCATCGAGACATCAGGACGTCCGCTGGCGGTGGAGGGCGGGCTTGATGATGGCGGGGAGGTTTTCGGTGGCGAGGGGCCAGCGGGGGGCGAGGAAGGCGGCGAGGCGTGGGAGCCAATCGGCCGGGGCGCGGACGAGGTCGGGGTAGGAGACTTCCAGTACCTCGATGTTTTTCTGGGCGCGCAGGAGGGCGAGGGTTTCGTCGCGGTGCTGACGGAGCGTGGCGGCCATTTTCTCCGGAGCGGCGTGGGTCTTCGCGGGGAAACGGCGCTGGAGCATTTTCAACTGCGAGGCGGCGACCTCCTCAACGGGACGCTGCATGAAGATGACCTTGTACTTGTGACGGCGCGGCAGCGCGGGCAGGAGCAGGGAGATGACCTTGATGGCGCGGCCATCAGCCTCGTCGAGGACGCGGGGATTTTTCGGGAGCGTCTTGATCGCCTCCCACTCGAGGTAGCCCTCGGGGTTGTCGATGTCGGCGGCGCGCTGGCCGTCGGTCTGCAAGGAGATGCCGCCGGCTTGGAGGAGCTGCATCATCAGCGACGTGCCGGAGCGGGGGAGGCCGGAGACGAGGATGAAGCTGAGGGAATTTTCGATTTTCGATTCGCGATTTTCGATTTCGGGAACGGAGGCAGGAGGGACGCCTGCGCTACTTTCGGCAGCGGCCACCACGGGGGTGCGGCTGGCGGCGCGGGCCTGGGCTTGGGCGCGGATCTGGGCGATCAGGGCGGCGGCCTGTTGGCGGCGGTCGAGCTGGATGGCGATGAGCTGGCGGTGTTGGGCGACCTCGGTTTCGTGGCCGGGGGTCTTGAGCAGGAGGGCGATGAGGGCGCGGCGGGCGACGATCAGGCCGGGGGCGTAATTGAGCGCGGTGCGGAAGGCGTCGAGCGCGACCTCGCGGTGGCCGAGGCGCTCGATGGCGAGGCCGAGGAAATAGTGCGCGTAGGGCAGGTTGTGCTGGAGCTCGGTGGCCTTGAGCGCGGCGGCGGCGGCGAGCTCCCAGTGGCGCTCGCGCAGGTAGAGCTGCGCGATGCCCTGGCGGGCGACGGCGTTTTCGGCATCGCCCTTGATGACGGTCTCAAATTCCCGGCGGGCGTCGGCGAGGCGCTGGAGGCCGACATAGGTGCGGGCGAGCTGGAGGTGGAGCGCGGCGTGGCGCGGGTCCTGTTTCTCCAATTCGCGGAGGAGGCGGAGACCCTCGGCGTAGTCGCGGCGCTCGAGGGCGAGCTCGGCGCGGAGAAAGGTGAGCGTAGGGCCGGGCTGGAGACGCTCGAAGAGCGCGGCGAGGGTGCGCTCGGCCTCGGGGGCGAGGCCGACCTGCTTCTGGGTCTGGGCGAGGAGCTGGGTGTAGGCGGGATTCTCCGGGTGGGCGTGGTACAGATCCTCGAGGAGCGGCAGGGCGAGAAAGGGCTGGCCGGCGTCAAGGTGATCGCGGGCGAGATTCCAGGCGTTGCCCTCGCGGGTCTGCGCGGCGGCCTTGGCCTTGTCGTGATCGAGGGGATCGATGTAGCCGAGATCGACAAACTGCTGGATGAGCTGGGCGGCGTCGGCGGCGTCGAACTCGGCGCCGGGCGGATGCTGGCCGGTGTCGCCGGGGATTTTTTCCCACGAGTCGATGTAATCGAGCTTGGGCTCGTCACGAAACGCCTCGGCGAGGACGCGGCCATCCATGTCGCGCGCGGGAGCGAGGCCGTGGAGCGTGAGAATCGTGGGCGTGATATCGAGGAGCCGGGCGCCGTGGATCTGCTCACCGGACTTGAGCAGCGGGCTGCGGGCGAGGAAGACGCCCTGCGGGCGGTGCCAGGCCTCGGGATTGGCGAATGGGTTTTCGTTGAACGGCGGGCGGCGCGCGCCGGATTGGAAACCGTGGTCGGAGACGACGATGACATTGGCATCGGGCCCGGCGAGATGCAGGTACGTGCCGAGCATGCGGTCGAAGAGCCGGCAGGTGCTGTTGACGACCTCGCCGTAGAGCTCCGCGAGCTTGGGGTCGACACCCTCGATCGCCGGGCCGTGAAACGGCATGAAGTAGTGGAAAAGCAGGTCGGGCGTGCGCCAGTACGCGGCGAGAAAATCCCACGGCTCGGTGTGGAGCAGGTGCGTGGCGGCGTTGTGGACGGAGAAGGCCTTGGCCAGTTCGCGCGCGAGGACGAAGAGCCGCTTGTCCTTCGCCTGATCGACCTCGGCGCCGCGGGGCACGAACAGTTTCAGGAGATCGCCGTCGAGTTCGTCGGGGCCCATGCGCAGCTCGGCCAAGGCGGGGCCGAGGCGCGCGGGATGAACGAGCCCGGGACGGAGCGGCCACGGTTTGTCGAGCGGCGGCGCGCCCTCGGGAAACAAATCGGAGACGCAGCTGCCATTGAGGGGCTCGGCGGGGTGCGAGGCGAACCAGTTGAGGACGTGGCAGCGCGCGCCGTTTTGCTGGAGGATGTGCCAGACGGCCTTGCAGCGGCGGGAGAGGCTGGAGGCGGGACGGACGGCACCGGATTTTTCATCGACCTCGGTGAAGCCATGGATGCCGTGCTTCGCGGCGCGCTGGCCGGTGGCGATGCTGTTCCACAGGATGGGCGAGAGCGTGGGCTGGAGCGTGTGGAGATTACCCGTGACGCCGGTGGTGACGAGATGCTGGAAAGCGGGGAGTTCGCCGCGCGCGATGAGCGGGCGGAGGAGATCCCAATCGAGACCGTCGAGACCGAGGAGCAGGGTTTTGGGCATGAGGTTCAGCGGGCGCCGGCAGAAGAGTTAACCGCGAATGGACGCGAATGGACGCAAATGAAATGGGGAGCGGCGAGGCCGGCGACGGAAAATGAAGGAGGGGAATAAAAAAGCCCCGCGCGCAGGGCGGCGGGGCTGAAAGAGCAATCCAAAGCGAGCGATCAGGCCGCGGCGCGCTGGAGCTTCTTGCGCTGGCGATAGGCGACGAGGCCGGCGGCGCCGAGGGCGAGGAGGGCGGCGGAGGTGGCGGGCTCGGGGACGGGGGTCGCGGCCTGGCCAGCGAGGATGCTCTGATTGGCCACGGAGTTGTAGGCGCCGCTGAGAATCGTCCACTGGGAGGCATCGCTGTTGGTCTGGAGCTTGATCCAGCCATAGTGGACGCCGCCACCGGTGCTAAACTTGATGCCGAGATAGCCGGTCGCGTTGATCCAGCCGGCGGCCGCAGTTCCGCCATAGCTGTTGAGTTCAGCGTAGTTCGTGCTGAACGTCGTGCCGGAGCCGATCACGGCATTCTTGGCGAAATTGGTCGCCGCACTTTGCGAGAGGGACAGGGTCGCGATCGATGCGCCATGCGCGCCCCGCAACGCGGACCAAAATCCGTCACGGCTGTCGTTTGAGCTGACAATTTTAAAGTCAGAGTCGCTGAAGTCCGTGGTGGCGACGACGCCGGTGTCCATCGAGGCGAAGTTCGAGATGGCTTTGGCCACACCGGTGGTCGTGCCGGTGAAGGTGACGCCCACGATCTGGGCGGAGGCCTGCGGGACGGCCGCGGCCACGGCGACCAGGCCCAGGGTGGCGGCACCGGCGGATTTAGCGCCGAGCGACCGCGCGGCAGATCGATAGGAAGTCAGAGGAAGGCTGTGGGACGACATGGAAGCGGGAGGTGTTACGCGAGGTGACAAGGCCCAGGCGATGCAGGGACCATGCAAATTGACCCTATTTTGGAAAGTATTATCTCATTATTCCATCAACGACTTATTGCAATTGTGAGGCGCAATCAATTGGCGATGAGTCGGCGCAGAGGGGCGGGTTCATCGCACGCCGGGGCTGGCGGCCATGAATTGTATCCCAAAATATTATACAGCGCGCCGGAGCTTCTTACGCTGGCGGTAGGCGACGAGGCCGGCGGCGCCGAGGGCGAGGAGCGCGGCGGAGGTGGCGGGCTCAGGGACGGCCACGGCACCCTGACCGGCGAGGATGCTCTCACCAGCCACGGAATTGTAGGCACCGCTGAGAATCGTCCATTGGGAGGCATCGGCGTTGGTCTGGAGCTTGATCCAGCCGTAGTGGAAGCCGTCACCGGGATTGAACTTGATGCCGAAATAGCCGGTGACATTGCTCCACTGGGTGACGACGCGGCCGTCGTAGAGGTTGAGTTCGCCGTAATAGGGGGTGAAGTGCGTGCCCGAGCCGATGACGGCATTTTTGGCGAAAAAGGTCGCGGGATACTCATACGGACCATTGTGCATGGCGGCGATCGCCGCGCCGTTGACCCCGCGGATGGCCGACCAAAATCCATCGATGGATGCGTTGGAGGAAACGATTTTGAAATCAGTGCCGCTGAAGTCGGAGGTGGCGACCACACCGGTATCAAACGAGGCGAAGGTTGGTGTGACCTTGGCCTGACCGGAGGTCGTGCCGGTGAAGTTGACGCCGACAAACTGGGCGGAGGCCTGCGGGACGCCCGCGGCCACGGCGACCAGGCCCAAGGTGGCGGCACCGGCGGATTTAGCGCCGAGCGACCGCGCGGCAGATCGATAGGAAGTCAGGGACGGGAGGGAGTGGGAGGGCATGGAAAGTAGGAGGTGGTGCGCTAGGTGCTGATGATCCAATGCAGCAGGGACCATGCAAATTCACCCTATTTTGGAAAGTATTATCTCACTAGATAATCAACGACTTATTGCAAATTCGGGGCGCAAATAATTGGCGGTGAAACGGCCGGCCTAGCCGCGCTGCAAAACGTATCCAATTTTATCAGACGGAGCGCCTGAAGTGCTTGCGCCGGCGGTAGGCGACGAGGCCGGCGGCGCCGAGGGCGAGGAGGGTGGCGGAGGTGGCGGGCTCGGGGACGGACGAGAGACCCTCGCCGGCGGAGATGGGCCCATCGACCGCATCATTGTAGCCCATGGCGAGGAGGGTGATGGACGTGGCGTCGGCATTGGTGGCTACCTTGAGCCAACCGTAGTGATTATAGCCGTCGCCATCCGCGAACTTGACGCCGATGTAGCCGGTGCCGGACTGCCAGATGGGATTCACATCGGCGTACGAACCGGCGTAATTATTGAAAAAGGTATTGGTATATTTACCCTGATCGAACAACGCACCATCAACCGGGGTGGATACAGCCAGCGAGCGAGGGACATACTGGTTAAAGTTAGTCGGGTAAGTGGCGATGAAGCCTTGGTCAACGAAGAGTCTCGAATATAGATTATCGCCGCGGCCGCCGTCGGTCGTCCCTACAATGATCTGAAAATCGCCACCCGAGATGGCGCCGGTGGAAATCCGGCCGCCGTCGAGGTCGATATAAAGATTGTCCACCCCCAGGCTGGCGACATTGCCCGACGAGAACTGAGTCACCACGACTCCGGCGTGGGCGGAGGCGGGCAGCACGGTGGCCGCGGCTGCGGCGGCCAGCGGCAGGGAAGCCTTCGCCGCGAGGGAACGGGCGGAGCGTTGATAGCCGGATAGGGAGAGAGCGGAGGCATCCATGGGTAAGAAATAATGGATACGCTCAGCACATCTCGCGCCAAGGCAAGGTGAAAACCCTCCGTGCAGGATGCTATATCACTCCAAACAATGCACTTGCAGATCCTTGGCGACAGGAGGCCGGATCTGTGGGCAGAGCAGGCGGGAGGCCGGTGCGGCTCAGGCGCGCCGGAGTTGCTTGCGCTGGCGGTAGGCGACGAGGCCGGCGGCGCCGAGGGCGAGCAGGGCGGCGGAGGTGGCGGGCTCGGGGACGGGGGTGGGGCCCTGTCCGGCGGAGATGGCGCCACCATCGACGTCGTTATAGCCGAAGGCGAGGACGGTCAGTTGGGAGGCGTCTACGTTGGTCTGCAGCTTGATCCAGCCGTAGTTATAGACGGCATCCGAGCCATTGAAATCGGCGGCGAGGAATTTCACCCCGACGTAGCCGGTGGCGTTGCTCCAGGCGGGAGCCGCGCCAGCCAGGGACGTTCGACCATTGAAATCGGCGCTGCCGGTGAA
>JAFEGO010000081.1 GCA_018239845.1 Verrucomicrobiota bacterium | reverse complement strand
GTCCCGGGAGTGTAGGAGGGGATAGGTTGAAAATCCGCGACCCATACATTGCCTGCAGGATCGGTCGCCACCGTCTGGGGGCCGGTGAAGCGCGCGACCCCGGCGCTGCCGTCAACGTGGCCGGCGGTTCCCGCCAGCCCCGCCAAGGTGCTCACGATACCTTGAGGCGTGATCCGCCGGACGGTATAGTTGCCGGAATCCGCCACCAGGATGTTGCCGGAAGGATCCACCGCTACGCTGACGGGCTTGTTGAAGCGTGCGTTGGCACCCGCCCCATCGGCACTGCCGGCATGACCCGCGAGACCGGCGAGTGTCGTGACGTTTCCTTCGGGCGAAATTTGCCGGATGGCATGGTTGTCCCGGTCGGCGATGATCAGGTTGCCGCGGAGATCCATGGCCACGGCGACGGGAGCATTGAAGCGCGCGACCGTGGCCGGGCCGTCAGCATACGTGCCTTTGAGCGTAGTGGCGACGATTTTGAAATGATACGGCGTGTAGGCCGGCTGGCCCAGCAGCGCCGGGCCAAGGGCCAGCGTCAGGCTGAAAAATGCGATGAGAGGGCGGAAGAAACGGTGGGACATGTCAAAGGGGGCTTTCGCAAAGAGGAATGATGCATTCACAGAAAAGATACGTTACATGGCGATGGCAATGTTACGGTATGGCTCGCCGTGGGCTCGGCGGGATTGTGGGGACTGATCGGTTCAGGGCAGTTGATACACTTCGACGAGGGCGATGCCCGATCCGCCGCTGCGGCTGCTGACCATCGCGGTGTAGCTGCCGGGGGCGAGCGTCACAATGGCCGCGGCATCGGCGTTGCCGGCCGTCAGCGGGAACGCGCCCGTCTGCACGACGGCGGTCTGCATGTCGGCATCGTTGGTCCAGCCGGTGATGTGGTTGGTCACCGTCGGGCCCGCATAGAGGTCGATTTGCGGATCGGCCAGGCTCTGGCCCGGCCTGAAGAAGGGCGCGAGGCCGGGGCCGACCGCGCGGATCAAAAACTTCTGCGGGCTCGTGCCCTTCACGATGAAGCCGGCGATCAGGATGTTTTCGCCGGTGCCGACGTAGCCGCGGGTGGAGATGTTGACCGGGTGCTGGGCGGGATTGGCGGGCTCGGCATCATAGACCTCCGCGAGTGCGACGCCGTCGCCTCCGACCCCGGAGATCATGGCGGTGTAAGCGCCGGGCAGGATCTGGGTCAGTAGCGCGGAGTCGTTGCTGCCGGCGGAGAAGGCAAAGGCGCTGACGGCCGTGCCGGTCGCGGCGATGTCCGCGGTGTTGCCCGCGGTCCCCCAGCCTTGGTTGGTGCCGATCACTGTGTTGCCTTGCAGGAGCGTGATGACGGGGCGGCTGAGTGGTTGGCCCACGCCCTGTCCGGCGAGCGCCGGACCGGCGGCGCGCACCAGCACGGTCTTGGGCGTATCGGCCGCGCCGTTGACCACGAAGCCGGCGATCAGCACGTTGTCACCCGCGCCGACGCGGCCGCGGGTCGAGATGTTGGACAGCAGGGTGACTGGCGCGGCAATGGTGAACCCGACCGAGCCCGTCCCGGAAGTCGCGTAGCCGTCGCTGGCCGTGAAGTGGACGTAACCGGTCCCGGTGAATCCTGGGGTCGGGGTGAACAGGGCTTGGTTGCCGGAGACCGTGGCGGTGCCGCCGAGAGTATCGGTGATCGTGTAGGTGAGCGGATCGCCATCGGGATCATCCGCCGGGAGCGTCAAAGTCACGTTCTGATTGTTGGGGGTGGCGGCGGTGGAAATCAGGCTGCGGGCGACCGGCGCGAGGTTGGGGGTGCCGACATAAAGGTAGCGGCCTACGCGGGCAAAAATCCGCCCATCCGGGGCGGCGACCACGGTGTCCAGGGTGTTGGGGAAGAGTGCTGCGGCGCCTGTGCCGCCGGCCAGGCCGTAATCGTCGAGGCTGCCGCCCACAATGGTGCTGACCTCGGACGGTGTGATCCGGTTGATCAGGGTGGCGGAGAAGCCGGAGCTCGGGCGGGCTGGATCGACCCGCGTGGTACTGGAGATGAGCAGGGCGTTGCCGTCTGTATCCACTGATATATTACTATTGTCAATGGTGGTGGGAGCGAGCGTGGTCACGGTCCCGTCAGGCGTGATTTTGCGCCGGTACATGCTATCCCGCTGTAAGACGGTCCCGCCGAGGGAGGCCAGGGATACGAGCCGGTACATGTCATCCAGCACAAGGAGATTCCCGGTGAGACGGTCGCAGGCGATTGCGTAGGGAGCCCAGATGAGTGCCGCCGAACCCGTGCCGCCGCTGTCGCCCGCCAAGTTGGCCGCTCCGGCCAGCGTCGTCACGGTCCCATCCGGCGTCACCTTGTGGATGACACTTTTTCCCATGTCGGCGACATAGACGCTGCCATCGGCGGCGACCGCGAGATCGCGGGGAAAGATGAAGCGCCCGGTATTGCTCGGGGCACCAAGGCCGCCGGTGGGGGCGGGATCGCCGGCCAGCGTGGTCACCACGCCTTGGCTGGTGATTTTGCGGATGGCATTCGCGCCGTACGCGTAGAACGTGCCGTCTATGATCCCGGCACTCGCATCGATCACGTAGAGCGTGCCGTCCGGGCCGACGGTGAGATTCTGGATGTTGGTAAACCGGGCGTCCGCCCCCGGGCCGTCGGCGGACCCCTTCTGGTCGGCGGCACCGGCCAGGGTCGTGAGCGTGCCATCCGCGGTCAGCCGCAGGATCAAGGTGGAGGTAGCGGTAAACAAACTCCCTTGGGCGTCGATGGCCAGGTGGGAGCTGTTGGCGAGAAACTGTTCGAGCACTGTGCTGTCGCTGGCATGGCCGGCCAAGGTCGTGACAGTGCCATTGGCGGAGATCTGGCGGACGGTGTTGTTGTTTATGTCGGTGAGGAAGAGCGTGCCCTGGCCATCGAGCGCCAGTCCACCCGGGGTGTAAAACCGGGCATCGGCGGCGGCCCCGTCAACATTGCCACGCACGCCGCTGCCGCCGGCGACCGTGGTCATGGTGCCATCGGGTGCGATTTTGCGGATGACGTGATATAAGCGATCAGAGAGGAAAACATTGCCGCTGGCATCCACCGCCAGCCCATACATCTCGCCGAGCTCAATGGTACCGGTGGCCGAGTGCGTGGCCGCGATGGTTGTGACTGCGCCGGCGGGGGTGGTCTTTATGACCGTGCTGACACCGCCGAGCTCTCCTCCGTCGGCGAGGTACAGGTTGCCCGCGGCATCGAGGCTGAGACTGCTCACATAACTCAGCAGGAGGTCCTTGGGCGTAACCACTGGCGGGGGTATTCCGGGACCCACGAGACCGACCCGACCGGCAATCGTGGTCACAACCCCATCGGGCGTGATTTTGCGGATGGTCGTGTAGTAATGGATTCCTGAGGGAGGCAGGGCCTGCGCGACTAGGGAATCGGCCACATAAATATTGCCGGAGCGATCCACGGCGACGGCCGTGGGTCCCACGAAATTGGGGACCACCCCGGGGCCGGCGATGGTGGTGACCACCCCTTGCGGGGAGATCCGGCGAACCGTGAGGTTGCCGGTGTCCGCGACCACGATATTTCCCACGCGGTCGATGGCGACCCCCTTGGGCTTGTTGAACCGGGCCGTCTGCCCCTGGCCATCCTTGTTGCCGAAGTGACCCGGCAGGCCGGCCAGGGTGGTCACGCGGCCGTCCGGGGTGACCTTGCGAATGGCGTGGTTGGAGGTGTCGGCGATGATCAGGTTGCCTTGGGCATCGATGGCCACACCCATCGGCTGGTAGAATCGTGCGTTTGAACCCACGCCATCCGCCGTACCGAAGGTGCCATCGGTCGCGAGCAGCTCAAAATGATAGGGCGTATAGTTCGTCTGACCTTGCAGCGTCGCGCAGCAGGCCGACACCAAGCCAAGGCATACAATAAGACAACGGAGGGTCATGGGATAATCAGCCGGCCGCCACAATCATGGAGCCAGCGCATTCACAAAAAACCTACGTCCCGGCGCGAAGGCAAGTCCCCGTAGCGCGGCAAGGGGATTTGTTCTACGGAACGGCCATGGGGGAATTCCCCGGGCGGACATCCGTGAGTCTGATCGACGGTCAGTTCACCCGCTGCGCCATCGATTCCACGAGCGCGGTGAGGAAGGTGTTGTCGCCTGGCAATTCGCGCAGGGCGGTGAGGGTCTGCGTGGTGTGGTTTGCGGCGAGGGCGCGCGATTTTTCCAGGCCGTGCAGTTTCACGAAGGTGGTCTTGTCGGCCTTGGCGTCCTTGCCTGCGGTTTTGCCGAGGGTCGCCGTGTCGGCCGTCGCATCGAGGATGTCGTCGATGATCTGGAAGGCGAGGCCGAGGTGGCGTCCGGCGCGGCGCAAGGTTGCGAGGTTTTTATCGGTGGCGCCGCCAGCGAGGCCGCCCATCACCAGCGCCGCTTCGATCATCGCGGCGGTTTTGTTGAGATGGATGAACTCCAGCTCCTCGGGGCTGGCATCGGCTTTCTTTTCCGCGAGGAGGTCTTCCATCTGCCCGCCAATCAGGCGGCGGCTGCCGGCGGCGTCGGCGAGCTCGCGGATCAGGGCGTGGGCGAGGGCAGGGGAGGCGGCGTAGCTTTCCGCCATCAGGCCGAAGGCGTGGGTGAGCAGCGCGTCGCCGGCGAGGAGGGCGGTGGCTTCGTCGAACTGCTTGTGCGCCGTGGGTCGGCCGCGGCGCAGGTCGTCGTTGTCCATGCACGGCAGGTCGTCGTGGATCAGCGAGTAGGTGTGCAGGCACTCGATGGCCACCGCGGCGGGCAGGGCGGAGTCGTCGCGGACACCGAAGCGCTCCGCCGTCGCCAGCACGAGGACGGGGCGCAGGCGCTTGCCGCCGGCCTCGAGGCTGTAGCGCATCGCGGTGTGCAGGCGCGCGGGGCGGGTCCCGGCGGGCGGGAGGTGCAGGTCGAGGCCGCGTTCGACGCGGGCGACGTGGCGTTTCATTTCGGCGGCGAAATCCATCGGTCCCTCCAACCCATAGCCTTCCGGCCGGCCGGCGCTACGAAAAACTCGCCAAGCCGCGGTCGCCCTCCCATAACCTTGGCGTCCTTATCCATGCCTACCTACGAGTACGCCTGTCCCAAGTGCGGTTATGAATTCGAGCAGTTCCAGTCGATGCGCGACGAGCCGCTCAAAAAATGCCCGAAGTGCAATAAAACGGGCGTGAAGCGCCTCATCGGCGGCGGAGCCGGACTGATTTTCAAGGGCACTGGTTTCTACAACACCGACTACAAGAAGAAGACGCCCCCGGCCGGCGAGAAAGCCGCGCCCGCCAAGACCGAGGCCAAGCCCGCCGCCGCGGCCAAGTAATTTCCAGCCCCAAAAAAATCCCATGAGCAAAGCGATCGAATCCCACGGCCCCAGTTGGACAGAGGTCATCCTCGGCGCGGTGCTCAGCGTGGTGCTGGGCGTCGTGCTCGCCGCCGCCTCCCTTGTCCTCAAACCCGTCGTGAAGGCGAAGGAGCTCCCCAAGGAGCCCGTCGCCGGCACCGTGTACTACCTCGAGGGCAAGACCGACTCGTCGCTCGCGCGTCAGGCCGTGACGAAGCAGAATCTCTTCGCCTCGGGCAAATCCGTCGCCGTCACCGAGGAGGAGCTCAACGCCCTCGTCGGCCCTGCGCCCGCGGCCCCGGGCAAGGATCCCGCCGCACCCGCGGCGGCTCCGTCCGGCGCGCTTTCGTACGGCACGCCCAATTTCCGCGTGCGTCAGGGCGAGCTGCAGATCGCCGTGCCGGTGCGCGTCGCGGTCGTCGGGCTCGACGCCAACTTGATTGTGCAGGCGCGCGGCACCTTCACCCGCAGCGGCGACGTCTTCGTTTTCTCGCCCAACACTGTGTACGTCGGTTCCTGCCCGGTGGACCGCCTGCCGGTCGCCGAGGGCTACTTCATGAAGAAGATCATGGAGGCCAAGGCGCTGCCCGAGGGCGCCGTCGCCGCCTGGCACCAGCTCTCCGACGTCACGGTCGATGGCTCGACGCTGCGGCTGACGATGCCGTGAGTTTTTGCGTGCGCGCTCAGGAAGTAGCCGCGTTGGAGCGCAGCGACAACGTGGTGCGATTCCGCCGCTCCTACGGGCCACGCTTTCGCCTCCGGCTCAAGCGCGGCTACGTCACCTTCTTCCGTGTCCAATAAACTGAAAAGCATCGGGGTCGTTTCCTTTCTGACGAGCGTCTCGCGCGTGCTCGGGCTGCTGCGCGACACGCTCGCGCTCGGCATCCTCGGCGCCAGCGGGATCAACGACGCGTTTGTCACCGCCTTCAACCTGCCGAATCTTTTCCGCCGTCTGCTCGGCGAGGGCGCGCTGACCGCCGCCTTTGTCCCGACGCTCCAACACGAGCTGAAGGACCGGGGCAGGGAAGGGGCCTTCGCGCTGCTGAGCCAGGTCGCGAGCTGGCTGCTCGTGATTACGGGCGGCATGGCGGCCATCGCCATGGCGCTCTTCAGCCAGTCGCGGCGGCTGCCGCACCATGAGGCCAAGTGGTACCTCGTGGCGGACCTGACCGCGGTGTTGTTTCCCTATCTCGCCTTCGTCTGCCTCGCGGCCGCGTTTGGCGCCGCGCTCAACGTGCTGGGGAAATTCTGGGAGTCCGCCATCTCGCCCGTGTGGCTCAACCTCTGCATGATCGGCTCGCTCGCCGGCGCGGGCTGGCTGTGGGCCGCGGGCGACCGGCAGATCGCGGCGTGGCTCTGCGGCGGCGTGCTGGTCGGTGGATTTTTCCAGATGGCGGTGCCGGCGATTGCGCTGATGCGCGAGGGCTGGCGGCCGCGCTTCGACCTCGGGCGCTCCGAGCGCGTGCGCGAGATCGCGCGGCTGATGGCGCCCGCGCTCTTCGGCACCGCGATCTACCAGATCAACACCTTCGTCTCGCGGCTCTTCGCCTACTCGCTGCACGAGGGCGAGGCCTCGGTCTTCTTCTACTCCAACCGCCTGATGGAGCTGCCCATCGGCGTCTTTGCCATCGCGGTCGCGACTGTCGTGTACCCGCTGCTTGCGCGCCATGCGGCCGAGAAGAATTTCCCCGGCATGGCGGCCGACTACCGCCGCGGCCTGCGGCTGATTCTGTTGCTCAACATCCCCGCCGCCGCCGGCCTCGCGCTCCTCAGCACGCCGATCGTGCAGCTGCTGTATCAGCGTGGAAAATTCACGGCGGAGGACACCGCGCTGATGGCGCCGATCGTCGCGTGGTTCGCCATCGGCATGCCGTTCTTCGCCGCGACGAGCCTCATGGTCCGCGCCTTCTACGCGGTAAAGGACACCGTGACGCCGGTGAAGCTCGCGACGCTCAGCTTCGTGATCAACGTCTCGCTCGGCTGGTGGCTCAAGGACAGCCTCGGCGCCGCCGGCCTCGTCATCGCGAGCACCGTCGCCGTCATCGTGCAGACCGTCGCTCTGCAGCATTTGCTCGGCGTCACGCTGCCGGGCATGACTTTCGGTGAGCTCTGGCGTACCCTGGGGAAAATCCTTCTCGGCACCGGCGCCATGGCGCTCGTCGTTGCGGGCGGCTGGCATCTGCTCGCCGGTCACCGCGGCGCCGCCTTGCTCGCCGTGGTGCTCCTGATCCCGCTCGGCGTGGCCGTCTATGCGGGCTCGCTCTGGCTGCTGAAGATTGAGGGTCGGGAGGAACTGATCGCCGTCGTCGCGAAGTTGCGTGGCAGGGTCTCTCGCGCTAAGTGATCGCGCGATGAAGTTGAAATTCGATTGGTTCCTCTGCGGCTTGGTGCTGGCGACCGTCCTCGCCTGGCTCGCCCCCGGGCCCGGCGCCGCGGGCGGTTGGATGCACCCGGAGCTGCTGACGAAGGGCGGTATCGCGCTGATCTTTTTCCTGCACGGTCTCGCGCTGTCGTTTGCCGCGCTGAAGGCCGGGTCGCTCCGCTGGCCGCTGCACCTGCTCGTGCAGGCGAGCACGTTTCTGCTGTTTCCGCTGATTGGCCTCGGCGTGATCGCGCTGCTCGGCGACCGCATGGGGCCGGACCTGAAGCTCGGCTTCTTCTACCTCTGCGCGCTGCCATCGACGGTGTCGTCCTCCGTGGCGATGACCGCCGCGGCCAAGGGCAACGTCGCGGGTGCGGTGTTCAATGCCACGCTCTCGAGCCTGATCGGGGTGTTTCTCACCCCGCTGTGGATCGCCTTGCTGCTGAAGTCCGGGGCGGGCGGGCATGCACTGGCGATCGGTCCGGTCATCTGGGATCTCACCTGCTGGCTCGTGCTGCCGCTCGTCGTCGGGCAGCTCTGCCGGCCGTGGCTCGGCGCGTGGGCCGGGCGCCACAAGCCCGCGATCAACCTCGCCGACCGCGCCACGATCCTGCTGCTGGTGTACACGTCGTTTTGCGACTCGTTTAAGGAGGGCATCTGGAGCGGCCACGGGCCGGGCCTGATCTGCGGCGTGATCGCGGGGACGTTTTTTCTCTTTGTCGCGGTGATGCTGATCATGGGCCGCGCGGCGCGGGCGCTGCATTTTTCGCGTGAGGACCGGATCGCCGCGATGTTCTGCGGCTCCAAGAAGACCCTCGCCTCGGGCGTGCCCATGGCGAAGCTGATCTTCGCCGGCCATCCCGGGATCGGCCTGATCCTGCTGCCCATCATGATCTACCATCCGCTCCAGCTCGTCATCTGCGGCGTGCTCGCGCAACGGTGGGGCCGGGAAGTATCCGATAAAAACGTACCAACCGCATGAGCGACCAGCCCGCCAGCCCCATTGTCGTGTCGCACAACCTTGCCGAGCACCGGTTCGAGGCGCAGGTGGACGGCCATCTCGCCGTGGTCGAGTACGAGCGCGATGGCACGCGGCTGATCATGACGCACACCTTCGTCCCGCCCGAGCTGCGGGGGAGGGGCATCGCCGAGAAACTCGTACGTCCGGCCCTCGATTATGCGCGAAATGAGCGGCTCACCGTGGTCCCGGCCTGCTCTTACGTGGCGGTCTTCATCCAACGGCACCCGGAGTATCAGGCTCTGGTGCAATGAGATGCGGGTTAGCGGTAAAGATTTCTGCAGAAAACGCTTGAACTAGATAAGTAGTCAACTATCACTTTAGCCATCATGGGACGCACCTCAGACGCCAACGAGCGGTTAATGGACGCCGCGCTCGACCTCATTTGGGAGGAGAGCTACGGCGCGGTCACCATCGACGACATCTGCAAGCGCGCCGAGGTGAAGAAGGGCAGTTTCTATTACTTTTTCGATTCCAAGGCCTCCCTCGCCGTCGCCGCCCTCGAGCGCATGTGGAGCGAGGACTGGAAGCCGGGTCTCGATGCGCAGTTCTCCCCGTCGATCAATCCCGTGACGCGGCTGGCCAACTATTTCGCCGCGCTCCATCCGCGCCAGGTCGAGCTCAAGGCCAAGTATGGCAAGGTGCTCGGTTGCCCGGTCTGCTCGGTCGGTTCCGAGGTGAGCACGCAGGAGATCGACCTCAGCGCCAAGGTCCGGGAGATCATGTCCCGCAAGCGCCGCTATTACGAGTCCGCCATCCGCGACGCCATCGCCGAGGGCCTGATCGAGCCTTGTGACCCGGTGCAGAAGACCACCGCCATCGTCGGCCTCATCGAGGGTCTCGTGGCCCAGGCCCGCATTCTCAACGACCCTTCCGTCCTCAAGGAGCTGCCCGCCGCCGCCTTCGGTTTGCTGGGGATTAAAGTCCCCGTTACCGCCGCCGCGCCCGCCTCTGCCAGTGCGACTTAATTCAGCTTAATTCGTAATAATACTCTCCCCGCGCACGTACCCCGTGCGCCTTTTTTTCAGCTCAATACTAACTAAGTAGTCAACTACTCATCCTCTCCACGCCATGACCACCACCCGCACCGCCTCCACCTCCCGTTTCAAGCTGCGCCCCCGCAGCCTCCTCCTTTCCGGCCTGAGCCTCGCCCTCGCGGCGGGCGTCTTCGTCTATTCGACGTCGCACGCCACCGCCGGTGAGTCTTCCGCCGGTACCACTGCCACGCCGCCCGCCCCGAAGGTCACCGTCGCGCCTGTCGAGGAAAAGCTCCTCACCGCTTACGACGAATTCCTCGGCCGCGTTGACGCGGCGGAGACGGTCGAGCTTCGTCCCCGCGTCTCCGGCTATCTTGAAAACGTCCGCTTCCAGGCCGGCCAGACGGTGAAGGAGGGCGACGTCCTCTTCTCGATCGATGCGCGCCAGTATCAGGCGCAGTACGACCTCGCCCGGGCCCACGCCGATGTCGCGCTCCGCGAGGCCAAGCGCGCCGATGCGCTGCTCGCGGCCTCCGCGATCTCCTCCGAGGAGGCCGAGGCGCGCCGCGCCCGCGCCGCCGAGGCCCAGGCCGCGCTCGACCTCGCCCAGCTCGACCTCGAGCACACGCAGGTCCGCGCGCCGATCAGCGGCCGCGTGAGCCGCGCCCTCGTCACCGCCGGCAACCTCGTCTCCGGCACCGCCGGCAACGCCACGCTCCTCACCACCATCGTCTCCACCGGCGACGCCTTCGTGTACGCCGACATCGACGAGGCCACGATGCTCAAGTTCAGCCGGCTCCTCCGCACCGGCCAGCTCGCCACCGACCACGGCCGCGTCGCCGTCGAGATGCAGCTCGCCGACGAGGATAACTTCCCGCGCCGCGGCTATGTCGAGTCGGCCGACAACCGCCTCGATCCGTCCACCGGTACGCTCGTCCTCCGCATGGTGTTTCCGGATACGGATCACACCCTCGTCCCCGGCCTTTTCGCCCGCGTCCGCATCCCGGTCGGTGCGCCGCAGCCCACGCTGCTCGTGAGCGAGCGCGCCATCGGCACCGACCAGAGCCAGAAGTTCGTGCTCTCCGTCGCGCCCGACCGCACCGCCGTCTATCGCACGGTGAAGCTCGGCGGCTCCGTCGGCGACAAGCGCGTGGTCCTCTCCGGCCTCCGCTCCGGCGATCAGGTTATCGTCAACGGCCTCCAGCGCGTCCGCCCCGGCATGGCCGTCGATCCCGAGCAGGCCGCCGTCGCTGTCGTGCCCGGTTCCGTCTCCACTGCCACCGCGCTCGCCGCCGTCCGCTAAACTCCTCCTGTCCCGGCCTGCCCAAGCCACTGCTTTGCCCAAATTCCAGCTTCCGCTATGAACTTCTCCGACTTCTTCATCAAGCGCCCGATCTTCGCCGGCGTCCTCTCGATCATCATCTTCCTCGTCGGGGCGATCGCGCTCACGCGCCTCCCGATCAGCGAGTATCCCGAGGTCGTCCCGCCGACGGTCATCGTCCGCGCCGTCTATCCCGGCGCCAATCCCAAGACCATCTCCGAGACCGTCGCCGCGCCGCTCGAGCAGGCGATCAACGGCGTGGAGAACTCGCTCTACATGTTCTCACAGGCGACGAGCGACGGCGTGATGACCCTCACCATCACGTTCAAGATCGGCACCAACCTCGATAACGCCCAGGTGCAGGTCCAGAACCGCGTCTCCCAGGCCCAGCCCAAGCTGCCCGAAGAGGTCCGCCGCCTCGGCGTCACCACGCTCAAGGCCTCGCCCGACCTCCTGATGGTCGTGCACCTCTTCTCTCCCGACAACCGCTACGACGATATTTACGTACGCAACTACGCGACGCTTCAGGTCGTCGACGTCCTCGCCCGTCTCGATGGTGTCGGCCAGGTCCGCGTGTATGGATCGGGTGATTACGCGATGCGCGTCTGGCTCAATCCCGCCAAGGTCGCCGCCAAGGGTCTCACCGCCTCTGATGTCGTCGCCGCCATCCGCGAGCAGAATGTCCAGGTCGCCGCCGGTGGTGTCGGCCAGCAGCCCACCTCGCGCCCGGTCGACACCGAGCTGCTGATCAACGCCAAGGGCCGTCTCGCCTCCGAGGAGGAGTTTGGCGCCATCGTTGTGAAGACCGGCCCGCACGGCGAGCGCGTGCTCCTGCGCGACGTCGCCCGCGTCGAGCTCGGCGCCTCCGAGTACGCCCTCCGCTCGCTGCTCAACAACAAGCCTGCCGTCGCGCTGCCCATTGCCCAGCTCCCCGGTTCCAACGCCATCGCCACCTCCGACGCCGTGCGCTCCGCCATGAAGGAGCTGAAGAAGAATTTCCCCGACGGCCTCGAGTACAACATCGTGTACGACCCCACAATCTTCGTGCGCGACTCCATCCGCGCCGTCATCCACACGCTCCTCGAGGCCATCGTGCTCGTGGTGCTGGTCGTGATCCTCTTCCTCCAGACGTGGCGCGCCTCGATCATCCCCCTAGTCGCCGTGCCGGTCTCGCTCGTCGGCACGTTTGCCGCGATGCACGCCTTCGGCTTCTCCATCAACGCCCTCTCGCTCTTCGGCCTCGTGCTCGCCATCGGCATCGTGGTCGATGACGCCATCGTCGTCGTCGAAAACGTCGAGCGCAACATCGCCCTCGGCAAGACGCCCTACGAGGCCACCCGGCAGGCGATGCGCGAGGTGACCGGCCCGATCGTCGCAACCGCCCTCGTGCTCTCCGCGGTGTTCATCCCCACGGCGTTCATCACCGGCCTCACCGGCCAGTTCTACAAGCAGTTCGCGATCACCATCGCCATCTCGACGATCATCTCCGCCTTCAACTCCCTCACGCTCTCGCCCGCGCTCAGCGCGCTGCTGCTCAAGGGCCACCACGAGCCCAAGGACCGTCTCACCCGCGGCATGGACTGGGCCTTCGGCTGGTTCTTCCGTCCCTTCAACCGCTTCTTCGACTGGGCCTCGCACAAGTACTCCGCCGGCGTCGCGCGCCTGCTGCGCCTCTCGATCGTGGCGATCATCGTGTATCTCGGCCTGCTCGCCTTCACCGGCTACTCGTTCAAGAAGATCCCGACCGGCTTCGTCCCCACGCAGGACAAGCAGTACCTCGTCGCCTTCGCGCAACTCCCCGCCGCCGCCTCGCTCGAGCGCTCCGACGCCGTGATCCGCCGCATGGGCGAGATCGCGCTGAAGCACCCCGGCGTGGCCAACGCCATCCAATTCCCCGGCCTCTCGATCAACGGCTTCACCAACTCGCCCAACAGCGGCATCCTCTTCGTCGGCTTAAAACCTTTCGAGGAGCGCACCACGCCGGAGCTCTCCGGCCAGGCCATCGCGCAGGAGCTGCAGAAGGAGTTCTCCGCCGTGCAGGAGGCCTACATCGCGATCTTCCCGCCGCCGCCCGTGCAGGGCCTCGGCACCATCGGCGGCTTCAAGCTCTACGTTGAGGACCGCGGCGACAACGGCCTCGACGCCCTCTACGGCGCCACGCAGGGCCTGATCGGCAAGGCCTGGCAGACCCCCGGTCTCGCCGGCGTCTTCAGCAGCTTCACGATCAACACGCCGCAGCTCGACGCCGACATCGACCGAGCCCGCGCCAAGACCCAGGGCGTGCCGCTCGCGAACCTCTTCGAGACGATGCAGATCAACCTCGGCTCGCTCTACGTGAACGACTTCAACCGCTTCGGCCGCACCTTCCAGGTTGTCGCCCAGGCCGACGCGCCGTTCCGCGAAAAGGCGGAGGACATCCTGCGCCTCAAGACCCGAAACTCCGCCGGCGACCTCGTTCCGCTCGGCTCCCTCGTGAAGATCCGCGAGACCTACGGCCCCGACCGCGTGATGCGCTACAACGGCTATCCCGCCGCCGAGATCAACGGCGCCGCCGCCCCCGGCTTCAGCTCCGGCCAGGCCGAGGCGATCATGTCCAAGCTCGCCGCCGACAACCTGCCCCGCGGCATGGCCGTCGAGTGGACCGAGCTCACCTACCAGAAGATCCTCGCGGGCAACGCCGGCCTCTGGATCTACCCGCTCAGCATGCTCCTCGTGTTTCTCGTATTGGCCGCTCAATACGAGAGTTTCCGCCTCCCGTTCGCCGTCATCCTCATCGTGCCGATGGCGCTCTTCTCCGCCATGCTCGGCCTGTGGATCACCAAGGGTGAGAACAACGTCTTCACCCAGATCGGCCTGATCGTGCTCATCGGCCTCGCCGCCAAGAACGCGATTTTGATCGTGGAGTTCGCCCTCAAGCGTCGCGAGGAGGGGGCCAGCATCACCGACGCCGCCCTCGATGCCGCGCGGCTCCGTCTGCGCCCGATCCTGATGACGTCAATCGCCTTCATCGCCGGCGTCTTCCCGCTCGTGGTCAGCCACGGCGCCGGCGCCGAGATGCGCCGCGCGATGGGTGTCGCCGTCTTCGCCGGCATGATCGGTGTCACGGTCTTCGGCCTCTTCCTGACGCCCGTCTTCTACGTCGTCCTCGAAAAGCTCGGCGTCCGCAAACCCGCGCCCGCTGCCGCGCCGGCCATCGCCGCCCCTGAACACGCCTAAAGCCTCAACCGCGTCCCGCCATGAAAACATTCTCCAGCTTCCTCCTGACCGCCACCGTTGGATTCGCCGCGCTCCCGAGCGTCGGCCCCGACTACACCAAGCCCGCCACCATCGCGCCCGCCGCCTACCGCGACGTGGCGTGGCAGACCGCGGCTCCGGCCGACACGCTCGCCCGCGGCGAGTGGTGGAAGGTCTTCAACGATTCCGCGCTCGACGCTCTCGAGGCCCGCGCGCTCTCCGCCAATGAGGACCTCCACGCCGCCGCCGCCCGCGTCGACCAGGCCCGCGCCGCCGCCGGCATCGTCCGCAGTGCCTACTGGCCCTCGGTGTCGGTCGGTGCCTCGGCGACCCGCGAGCAAACGTCCACGACGACCGATAACACCTTGCCCGCGCCGCTCTCGACGACCTACCGCGTCCCGCTCGCCGCGACGTGGGAGCTCGATCTGACCGGCCGCGTGCGCCGCCTCAGCGAGAGCGCCCGCGCCGATGCCGACGCGAGCGCCGCCGCCTTCGAGTCGGTGCGCCTCGCGCTCACCGCCGAGGTCGCGTCGAACTATTTCACGCTCCGCTCCCTCGAGCGCGAGTACACGCTGCTCACCGACACCGTCGCTCTGCGCCGCCACACGCTCGATCTGATCAAGACCCGCGTGCAAAACGGCGCCGCCGCCGAGCTCGACACCGCGCGCGCCGAGACCGAGCTGGCCACCGCCGAAGCCGAGGCCGCCGCCGTCGCGAACCACCGCTCGGCCCTGCAAAACGCGCTCGCCGTCCTCGTCGGCGCCGCCGCGCCCGACTTCACGATCGCGTCCACCAGCCCGGCGCTGTCTACGCCTCCGGTTATCCCTGCGGGCCTGCCCGCCGGCCTGCTGGAGCGCCGCCCCGACGTCGCCGCCGCCGAGCGCGCGCTCGCCTCGGCCAATGCCCGCATCGGCGTCGCCAAGGCCGCGTTCTTCCCTTCAATCTCGCTCACCGGCAGCGCGGGCTTCGCCAGCAGCGACATCGATCATCTCACGCAGAGCGACTCGCGCATCTGGTCCATCGGGCCGAGCCTCTACCTGCCGATCTTCCAGGGCGGTCGCAACAAGGCCAACCTCGCCCGCAGCCGCGCGAGCTACGAGGAGAGCGTCGCCCAGTACCGCCAGCGCGTGCTCGTCGCTTTCCGCGAGGTGCAGGATGCGCTGACTGCCTCCCGCCTCCTCGCCGACCAGTCCGCCGCGCAGGATCGCGCGGTCGCCTCGGCCAAGCGCGCCGCGGAGCTGGCGCAGACCCGCTTCGACTCCGGCTACGTGGCCTATTTCGAGGTGATCGATGCGCAGCGCACGGCCCTCGCGGTGGAGCGCGCCTCCACCCAGCTCGCCGCCCTTCGCCTCAATACCAGCGTCGCCCTCATCAAGGCCCTCGGCGGCGGCTGGTCCGCCCAGCCTTCCTCCTGATTTTCCCGTCAACCGTAACCATTAAATAATTACCATCATGTCCTCCAATATCCGCGCCCTCTCGGGCAAGATCGCCCTCGTCACCGGTGCCTCCAAGGGCATCGGCGCCTCCATCGCCAAGCACCTCGCCGCCGCGGGTGCCTCCGTCGTCGTCAACTACGCCTCCAGCAAGACCGGCGCCGACCAGGTCGTCGCCGAGATCACCGCCGCCGGGGGCAAGGCCGTCGCCATCAAGGGCGACGTCTCCCAGCCCGCCGAGATCACGCAGCTGCTCGCCGCGGTCAAAAAGACCTACGGCAAGCTCGACATCCTCGTGAACAACGCGGGCGTCTATGAGTTCGCGCCGCTCGAGGCCGTCACGCCCGAGCACTTCCACCGCCAGTTCAACATCAACGTCCTCGGCCTCCTGCTCACGACGCAGGCCGCCTTGCCGCTCTTCCCGGCGACCGGTGGCAGCGTCATCAACATCGGCTCCGTCGTCAGCCGCGTCACGCCGCCCAACAGCGCCGTCTACACCGGCACGAAGGGCGCCGTCGATGCGATCACCGGCGTCCTCTCGAAGGAGCTCGGCGCGCGCAAGATCCGCGTCAACGCACTCAACCCCGGCATGATCGAGACCGAGGGCGCGCACGCCGCGGGTTTCATCGGCTCCGACTTCTCGACGGAGATCGTCAAGCAGACGCCGCTCGGCCGCATCGGCCAGCCGGCTGATATCGCGGGCATCGCCGTCTTCCTCGCCTCCGACGAGTCCGGCTGGCTCACCGGCGAACTCATCAACGCCGGCGGCGGCCTCCACTAAAACCGCAACCTGTCATCGCGCGGCTTTCCTCAAGGCCCGCCGCGCGATGACAAACTTTTTCCGTTATGATCATTGTCACGCTTGTCTTGGCCGCGCTCGTGCTTCTCGTGGCGGGCGACACCGACGCCTCCTCGCACGAACCATGACCGAGTCCGTACCCATCTCCGACACCGCGGCAAACATCAGTGCTCCGGCCATCACCCAGCGCCTGCTCTGGCTCATGGCCATCGCCTGCGGTGTTTGCGTGGCCAACATTTGCTACAACCAGCCGCTCCTTGGTGATTTCGCCACGTACTTCCAGGCGACGGCTGCGCAGGTCGGCTGGGTGGCGATGGCATCGCAGGCGGGCTACGGGCTCGGTTTGTTGTTCTTCCTGCCGCTGGGCGACATCATGGAGCGCGGCCGGCTGGTGCTGGTGATGATCTGCGTCTGCGCGGTCTTCCTCGCGCTCACGGCCCTGGCGCCGACGCTGCCTATGCTCATTTTGGGCAACCTGCTGGTGGGTGCGACTTCTATGAGCGCGCAGGTGCTCATCCCGCTCGCGGTTGAACTTTCTCCCGCGGAGAACCGGGGCCACACGATCGGGGTGCTGATGACCGGCCTGCTCGGCGGCATTCTGCTGGCCCGCACGCTCGCCGGGATCATCGGCGATCACTTCGGCTGGCGGGTGATGTTCGGTCTGGCGGCGCTGATGATGCTCGCGCTGGCCGTTGCGTTGCGCGGCCGGCTGCCGCATCGTCTGCCGACGGTGGCGCTGCGCTACCGCGAGCTGATGGCTTCGCTCTGGGAGGTCTTCCGCACCCAGCCGCGCCTCTACCGGCCGTCGCTCACCGCGGCGCTGTCCTTCGGCAGCTTCACGGTTTTTTGGACTAGCCTCGCGTTTCTGATGGCGGAGCACTTTCACCGTGGCTCCACCGAGACGGGGCTGTTCGGCATCGTCGGCCTTGTAGGTGCGCTCGCGGCGCCTTACGCGGGCAAGCTCGCCGACCGGCGCGGCCCCGCTTTCACCGTCACGTTGGCGCTGTCGGCCATCGTCGTTTCCTTTGGTCTGATGTGGACGTGGGTGACGATCCCCGGCCTCATACTCGGCGTGCTGCTGATGGATGTCGGCGTGCAGACCGTGCAGGTGGCGGAGCAGGGTGTCGTGCTCTCGCTGCTGCCCTCGGCCCGCAGCCGGCTCAACACGCTCTACATGGTCGCGCGCTTCATCGGCGGCGCCTTGGGTTCGCTCGTCGGTGCGCTCGCCTGGACCTATGGCCGCTGGCCCGCGGTGTGTGCGGTGGCGCTCGGCCTGAATGTCGTCGCGCTCGGCATCCACCTCACCGTGGCCCGGCGGGAGCGTGCGGTGGACGGGGCGTTGAGCGCCGCTTCCGCTTGATCGGCTCGCGCTTTGCGGCGCGTTGTGCTCCTGTTTCCTCCTCCCGCTGGTTTTATAACGTCAGCCTAATCCTTATCTCCCTTATGAAACGCAAAGCCTCCGCCATGTGGCGCGGCGACCTCAAGTCGGGTCGCGGCACGATCTCCACCGAAAGCACCATCCTCCGCGACGCGCAGTATGGTTTCACGACCCGCTTCGAAAACGGTCCCGGCACCAATCCCGAGGAACTTATCGGCGCGGCCCACGCGGGCTGCTTCTCCATGGCGCTCTCCGCCGAGCTGCAGAAGGCGGGTTTCACCGCCGAGTCCATCGCGACCTCGGCCACGGTGAACTTTGAAAACCACCCGCAGACGAGCTGGACCGTCACCGCGATCCATCTGGAGACGCGCGCGAAGATCCCCGGCATCAAGGCCGAGCAGTTCGCCACCATCGCCGCGGGCGCGAAGGCCGGCTGTCCGATCTCGCGCCTGCTGAAGGCCGACATCACGCTCGACGCGCAACTCGTCTAATTTCCCGCCATGGCCCACCTGTTCGACCCGTTCACGGTAAAGTCCGTCACGCTCCGCAACCGCATCGGCGTCTCGCCGATGTGCATGTATTCCTCCGAGGACGGCGTGGCCAACGACTGGCACTTTGTCCACCTCGGCGCCCGCGCCGTCGGTGGCGCGGCGTTGATCATCGCCGAGGCCACGGCAGTCTCGCCCGAGGGGCGGATTTCGCCGGGTGATGCAGGTATCTGGGCCGATAAGCACATTGAGCCGCTTGCGCGCATTACGCGCTTCCTGAAGCAGCACGGCGCCGTCCCCGGCATCCAGCTCGCGCACGCCGGCCGCAAGGCCAGCGCGCCGATTCCGTGGCAGGGCACCGCGCACCTCGCCGACAACGCCGGCGGCTGGCCCGTGATCGGGCCGAGCGCCATCGCCTACGGCGGCGGCCTCACCAAGATCCCTCATGCCATGACGCTCGCCGACATCGCGCGCGTGCAGGGCGACTTCGTCTCCGGGGCCAAGCGCGCACTCACCGCGGGCTACGAGTGGGTCGAGCTGCACTCGGCGCACGGCTACCTGCTGCACGAGTTTCTCTCGCCGCTCTCGAACCAGCGTACCGACAGCTACGGCGGCAGCTTTGAGAACCGTATCCGCTTTCTCCTCGAGACGACCAAGGCCGTGCGCGCCGTGTGGCCGGATAATCTGCCGTTCACCGTGCGCATCTCCGCGACCGATTGGACCGAAGGCGGCTGGACGGCCGACGAGAGCGTCGAACTCGCGCGCCGTCTGAAGGCCCTAGGCACCGACCTCATCGACACGAGCACCGGCGGCGGCGTGCACAACGCCAAGATCACCGCGGGCCCCGGTTTCCAAGTGCCGTTTGCCGAGCGCATCCGCCGCGAGGCGGGCATCGCGACCGCCGCGGTCGGCCTCATCACCGAGGCCGAGCAGGCCGACGAGATCGTGCGCTCCGGCAAAGCCGACCTAGTCTTCCTCGCGCGCGCGGTCCTCAACGATCCCAACTGGCCGCTGCGCGCCGCACGCGAGCTCGGCCACGCCGACCGCCTGCCGGCCCCCGTGCAATACGTCCGCGCCTGGTGATTTTCCGATGACGCCCATTTCTGCGCAGACCTTGCTCGAAGCCTTGAACTGGCGCTACGCCGTCAAAAAATTCGACGCGGCCAAGACGATCCCCGCCGACACGTGGACCGCGCTGGAGCAGGCGCTGATCCTCACGCCGTCGTCCATCGGCCTGCAGCCGTGGAAATTTGTTGTCGTCACCAATCCGGCGGTGAAGGCCGAACTCAAGCTCGCCTCCTACCATCAGCCGCAGACGGCCGACTGCTCGCACTTCGTGGTCTTTGCCGTGCACCGCGACCTCGGGGCGGCGCACGTGGACAAGCACGTGGCGCGCATGATCGAGGTGCGTGAGGTGGGGCCGGAGACGCTCGTGAAATTCCGCGACCGCGCCGTCGAGAGCCTCGACCGCGCCCGAACCAAGGGCGACCTCGACACGTGGCAGGCGCACCAGATCTACATCGCGCTCGGCAATTTCATGACCGCCGCGGCAATGCTCGGCGTGGACACCTGCCCAATGGAAGGCATCGAGGAGGCGAAGTTCGACGCCATCCTCGGCCTCGAGGAAACGCCTTACCGCACCGTCGTCGCCTGCGCCGCCGGGTATCGCCTCACCGAGGACAAGTACGCGACCGCGAAAAAAGTCCGCTTCACGCCCGACGTGGTGATCAAGCGGATTTAAACACCGCGCCGCGCTCGGCCGCGCTCAGCTCCCGCCATTTCCCCGCGGGCAGGTCGCCCAAGGAAAAATCTCCGTTGCGCACGCGCACGAGGCGCAGGGTGGGGTGGCCAACAGCAGCGGTCATGCGGCGCACCTGCCGGTTCTTGCCCTCGGTGAGTTCGAGGGCGATCCAGCAATCCGGGACATTTTTCCGATAGCGCACGGGCGGGTCGCGCGGCGCAAGGGCAGGGGGCGGCTCCAGCCGGCGTACGCGGCATGGGCGGGTTTTATAGTCACTGATGGCGATCCCGCCGCGCTCCAGTTTTGCGAGGGCTTCGGCCGAGGGCACGCGCTCGACTTGCGCCCAGTATTCGCGGTGGTGGCCTTGCTCGGGGTCGAGCAGGCGCGAGTTGAGGCCGGCCTCGTCGCTGAGCAGCAGCAGGCCCTCGGAGTCGGCGTCGAGGCGACCGAGCGCATAGACGTTTTTCGGCAGGCCGAAGTCCGCGAGCGTCCGCCACGCCGAGCCGGGCTCGGGCGTGAACTGCGAGAGCACGCCGTAGGGTTTGTGAAAGGCCAGCAGCACGGCCTCCAGACAGGCACGAATTCGCGCGGCACGAAAGGACGGAGTGTTGACAGAAACGCGGCTTGAAAGCGTCCCGGCGCAAGCTCAACTCGAAGGCTTCATGACGCTCCCCCTGTTTCCCGATGCCCCGGCACGCACGCAGTTCACGACCTGGGCCAACCGCAGTATCTGGCTCTATGGTTGCGACCTCGCGACCGAGTGGACGCAAGCCCAGGAGGAGGGGCGCGACCTTTCCTCGGTCGAGGCGGAGTTCCGCCGGCTGATGGCGGTCGAGCCCGCGGCGGGTTACCTGGAAAAGCTGATCTCAGGGAAACGCGACCTCGCGTGGTTTGAGGAAGCCGTCGCCCTGATCGACCGCGTGCAGACGCTGCCGATGCGCAAGGATTACCCGCACGTCGAGCCCGACGATCTCAAGTCCATCCGCGCCGAGCGTGAGCGGGGTCCGGCGGTTCCGAAGTGGAAAGGCACCAAGGCCGCGCTGGCCGACCGCGTACGCGGGGCCTTCCTCGGCCGCGTGGCCGGCTGCATGCTCGGCAAGCCCTTCGAGTGCGTGGATCGCGGTACGATCCGCACCTACGCCGAGGAGACGGGCAACTGGCCGCTCAAGACCTTCCAGCGCGAACCCACGGCGGCGGAGCTTAAGCGCATCCTCAAGCGCCAGCCGCGCCGGCCCATCCTCGGCTGGCAGGCCGGCTTTTACATCAACCGCTGCGCCGGCTTTCCCAGCGACGACGACATCAACTACACGGTGATGGGCATGGAGGTGATGCGGAGGCACGGCGCGGATTTCTCGCCGCTCGACCTCGCATGGCTCTGGACCAACCAGCTGCCCCTGCTCGCGACCTGCACCGCCGAGCGCGTGGCTTACCGCAACTTCATCGAAGGCCTGCTGCCCCCGTACAGCGCGACGCACCGCAATCCCTACCGTGAGTGGATCGGCGCGCAGATCCGTGCGGACTTCTTCGGTTACGCGGCGCCCGGCGATCCGACGCGCGGCGCGGAGTGGGCATGGCGCGATGCGTCGATGACACACGTGAAGAACGGCATCTACGGCGAGATGTGGGTGGCGGCGATGCTGGCCGCGGCCTACACGCTGACGGACTGGCCGGCGATCATCCGCGCCGGCCTCGCGCAGGTGCCGCGCCGCTCACGCTTCCATGCCGGCGTGACGCGCATCCTTGACGCCCATGCCGGTGGTGCGACGCCCGAGGCGATCATCGACTCCATCCACGCCGAGTGGGACGAATTCAAGTCGCATGCATGGTGCCACACGACGTCCAACGCGCAGGTCGTGGCGATGGCACTCCTCGGCGGCGAGGACGACTACTCGAAGACCATCGCGCTCGCGGTGGCGGCGGGCTTCGACACCGACTGCAACGGCGCGACCGCCGGCAGCCTCTGGGGCCTCCGCCACGGCGAAAAGGCGCTGCCGAAGAAATGGCTGCGCCCCCTGAAAAACCGCCTCCGCACCGGCCTCTTCGACTACGCCGACCTCCCCCTCAACACCATGGCCGACAAGATGGTCGAGGTGGTGGAGCAGGTGAACGCGAAGAAGTGAGGCGATAGCTCCGGCATTAACTGTAGGAGCGGCTGGATAAGCCCGCTCCTACAGTTGAGACCGGCAGCGCTCTGGCCTTACTCCCCCGTGCGGGCCTGGCCGGGCTTGATGGGTTTGCCGGTGTCGGCGCTCGCGAGGGCGGCGAAGCAGAGTTCGAGGCTGCGGAGGTTGTCGCGCGCGCCGATGCTCGGCTCGCGCTTCTCCTCGATCGAGCGGAGGAACTCGCCGAGCGTGCCGCGGAAGCCGTCGGGGAACCACTTGCCCTCGAGCGGGATTTTCACGGCGCCTTTTTTCGTGACGAGCTCGAGCTCGGTGAGGTTGCAGAGGTTGCCGACGCCGCGGATCGTGCCCTTCGAGCCGACGCAGCTGAGGTACTCCTGCGGGCCGAAGGACTGGTAGGCGCTGAAGGCGAGCGTCGCGAGGCCGTCGCCGAAGTTGATCACGGCGTTGGAGAGCATCGGGGGCTTCATGTCCTGGTTGGGCGCCTTCACCGAGTTGGCGAAGACGCTGCGGGCCTTGCGGCCGGCGAAGACCGTCGCGGTGAGGTCGAACCAGTGGATCGCGAAGTCGCTCAGGATGAGGTGGTGGAGGTCCTGGAACTTCGTGCCGCGGGTCCAGGTGTGGTCCCAAGCCATGACCATGTCCAAGCTGTGGATGTCGCCGAGGAGGCCCTGGCGCACGGCGGCGATGACGGCGGCGAACTGCGGGGCCCAGCGGCCGTTCTGGTTGACGGCGAGGCGGAGGTTTTTCTTCGCGGCGAGATCGGCCATCTTGCGGCCTTGCGTGAGGTCGAAGGTGAAGGGCTTCTGGCTGAGCACGTGTTTCCCTGCGCGCAGGGCGTCGAGGATCAGCGGCTGGCGGATCGCGGTGTGGGTCGCGATATCGACCGCGGTGATGTCGTCGCGCGCGAGGAGGGCGCGGTGGTCGGTGTAGATCTCGGCCTTCGGGAAGTATTCGTCGCGGCGGGCCTTCGCGGCGTCGCCGTTGACGTCGGCGAGGGCGACGACCTCGACGCCGAAGGACTGGGCGGCCTGGAGGTGGAAGCGGGAGATGCTGCCGCAGCCGATGAGGCCGAGCTTGTGGCGCTTGGGGAAACGCGGACCGCGGGGGAGGTAATCGAGTTTGGGCATGGGGATTATTTGAGAAGTTTGAGGGGCTTGCGCTTTTTGGCGCTCAACGTGGCGGTGTCCACGATCTGCTGGCCGATGCGGGCGGTGGCCACGGAGAGCGGGCCTTCGACGGGCACGCCAAGCTCGAGGCAGCGGAGGAAGTACTGCACGGGGTTGGCGTAGGTCTTGGAAGGCTTGTCCACCGGGATCACGCGGCCCTCGGGGCAGCGCGGGGTCTGGACGCGGATGGTCGGCTCGTAATCGTAGTTGGCGATGGTGCCCTTGCTGCCCTTGAGGACGAAGCCGCACTTCGGCTGCGGCTGGTTGATCCACGGGCAGGTGAAGGTGCCCCAGCGCGTGTGAAAGGTGGAGAGCCAGTCGCCGTAGCGCGCGATGGTCACGCTCTGCTCGTCAACCGGCACGCCGGGCGCGGCGGCGGTGACGGTGGTGATCTCGTCGGGCTTGCGGCCGTCGAAATACCACGTGCCGAGCGTGGCGCCGTAGCCGAGATAATCGATGAGGGAGCCGCCGCCGTTTTTGAAATAGAACCAGTTGGCCTTCTTTTTCGCGAGCGAGGGTTCGGGCGCGCCGAGGACGGGGTCGCTCTGGATCGGACCACGGTTGCCATCGTAGAAATGTACCTCCTGCAGGTCGCCGATCATGCCTTCGCGGAGGAGGCGGTGGGCCGTGATGTGCGGCGGATACCACGCGAGCGGCCAGTTGATCGCGAGCTCGCGGCGGGCCTTCTTCATCGCGGCGATCATGCGGTCGGCCTGCGGAAGGTCGGCGGCGAAGGGTTTCTCGATGAGGACATGCACGCGGTAGGGGGCGACCAACTCGACCCACTCGGCGTGCGCGCCGGTGGCGGGGCAGAGGATGACGACGTCGGGCTTGGTCTGCTCGAGACAGGCGCGCCAGTCGGTGAAGACGCGCTCGGGCGGAATCGCGTGCGTGCGGATCACGTCCTGCATCTCGCGCGGGTCGTGATGCGCGATGCCGACAATCTCGGCGTTGGGGGCGTGCGCGGCGTGCGCCAGCAGGTGGTCCATGTGCCGGAAATCGAAATTGATGCCGGCGATGCGGAATTTTTTACGGGAGGGCATGGGAAAATTTACTGCCAGAGATGCTCGGGGTTGCGGAGGGGGCGGCGGTAGATTCGGCCGCCACAGGTGACGTAGAGGTCGCTGGTGCCGGCGAGGGCGATGCCACCGAGCGGGGCGGGGGAGGGTGAGGTAAAGAGGCCGATGATACGGCCGTCGTGATCGGCGAGTTGGAGGCCCTGGCGGGTGACAAAAAAGCTCCAGCGTTTCGGGTGCGTCGCGAGGTCGCCGGGCGGCTGAGCGGGGGTGCCATTGGGCTCGAAGCGATAGCAAGGCTCGGGGTGGGCGAGGGTGCCGTCGGGTTGGACGGAGATTTGCCACGCACGGTCGCCGGTGGTTTCGGTGACGATGAGTTGCGAGCCATCGGCGGTCAGTGCGAGGCGGTGCGGACGCTCGGTCGGAAGCGGGAGGGCAGTGCGGCGCCCGTCGGGCTGGATGAGCGCCAGCGTGCGGCGTTCGCTGCTCAGCGCATAGAGCGAGCCGTCGGCTGCGGGGGCGAGGCTATCGGCGGTGAGATCGTCGATCACGGCGAGGGTCCGGCCATCGGGTGCGAGGACGACGACGCGGTGCAGAGCGGGCTGCGTGGCAAAGATACGGCCGTCCGCCGCGACGGCGAGGGCACCGAGCGACGCGGCGGTGGTGGCGACGACGGACGTGCGGCCGTCATGCGAAAGGCGATGGAGGCGGGCGTCGAATTCGCGGGTGAAGTAGATTTCGCCGCCGGCGCCGGAGGCGAGATGTTCGACGCGGTCGAGATCGGCGGCGCGGCGCCAGCTTTCGCCGGGCACGGTGAGGCTGACGATGGGTTGGCGGGAGTTTGCGCCGACGCGGAGCGGCTGGGGGTAATCCTGCCAGAGCCACCGGAGGGCGGCGGGAAAAATGGAGGAGCCGTGGTAGTCGTTGTGCCCGGCCTGGGGCGCCCAGGCGTGGTTCACCGCGTAGCCGGAGTAGGTGAGGGCGGCCAGCATCACGGTGTTGGCGGTCCACCAGTCGCCCGCATATACGATCAAGTCCTCGCCGCCGCCTTCGAGGAAGATGCGCAGGTGCTTGGGCTCGGTGAGGCGGACGAGGTTGGGCGTGTGATGGCCCCCGCGGAGATTGACGTAGGAGCCGACGATGCTGCAGACCCGGCCGAAGGCATCGGGGCGGTGCCACGCGGCGTTGAAGGCGCAGAAGGCGCCGCTGCTGCCGCCCATGATCAGCCGGCTGCCGGGATCGGAAGCGAGGGGATAGCGCGCATGGACGGCGGGCAGGATTTCATCGATCAGGAACCGGGCATAGCGGTCGTCGGGACTGTCGTATTCAAAACTCCGTTGCGTGCGTTCTGGGGCGCCGGGCTGGCCGGCGGGAATGACGCCGGGATTGATGAAGATACCAATACACGCGGGGATGGCGCGCTGGTGGATCAGGTTGTCGAGGACCGTGGCCATGCGCCACCGGCGCTCGGGCTGCAGATGCGCCCAGCCATCCTGTACGATGGTGACGGGGGCCGGCTGTACGGGGTCGTGCGCCGCCGGTATATACACCCAGTAGTCGCGCACCGTGCCGGGATAGATCGCGCTGTTGTTGTGCGTGTATTTTTCCAAACGGCCGGACGGCACGCCGGGCTGCGGCAGGGAATCGGGACCGAGGGGGAAGAGCCGGTCGAGTTCGGCTTCAGGGGTCATGGGGAAAGGGTCGCGAACGTGGGGTGGCGGCGCGGGCTTGTCGATCCTGCGTGTGACGAAACGATGTCATGACCCGTCGAGATTTTGTTTTGCGGTCCGCATGGAGGCCGTTGATTTTCATAATCTTTCACCCTGCCCGTGCTCTACCGTATCAAACTCGTCTGGACCAAGAAGCAAAACCGTACCGGCCGCGCGCGCTCGCTGACCGGCCTCGCGCGGGTGTTCGAGGAGGACTCGGTGAAAGGGCATTACCATACGCTCTGGCTCGACGCGCCGCGCGTGATGACTTTGCTCGGGGCGCTCGCGGTCGTCGGGTGGTTCTCGCTGGCGGGCGGACTATGGTACTGGCTGGCCAAGAATCCTTTCAACCGCGTCGGCTATGCCGATCTGGTCAGTCCGTGGCGCTGGGGGCAGATTTCCAACCTGCGCGGGCAGGGTTATATCGCCGCGGGTCTCGATGCGCTCCGCCGGAAGCAGATCAACGAGGCGTTTTTCAACATCCGCCAAGGACTGGCGCGGCACCCCAACGATGCCGCGGCGCGCCTCGCGCTGGGCCGGCTCTATGCGGGCGCGGGCTATTATCCGGGGCTGCGCGACATCATGAAACCGCAGCTGGCCTTCGGTCCGCCGCCGGCGGAATTCAGCCGCGTGCTGATCGACATGGCCGCAAAAAACGACGACCAGGCCACCGTGATCCTCGCGTGCGACAACGCGCTCTCGGCAAAGGCGCTCACTCTGGACGAGCGCGGCGAATTGCTGGAGCAAAAGGCACGGGCGCTGCTCGCGCAGAAGAAATATGCCGAGGCGCTCGAGATTCTAGACATTGCCGGGCGGGATCGCTCCGCGGAATGGCGGCGCCTGCGGATCAACATTCTCATCGCGGCCGACCGCGCCAAGGAGGCGCTGGCCGAGGTCCAAGGCTGGCGCGAGGGTGCAGTGCCGCCCGAGATGCGCCTGCAGCTCCTAGCCTTGACGGCGCGAAACGCGGGCCGCCTCGATGTGATGGCGGCGGCGATCAGCGATTTGCAACGCCTGCGTCCGTCCCAGCCCGAGCCCTGGCTCGAGGCGATCAGCAACTATCTGCGGGCGGGTGAGCCGGCCAAGGCCCGCGCCGAGCTGGAGGAATTTCTCCGGCGGTTTGACGCCAACCCCAAGCTCGTGGCGCGGGCCGAGCAACTGTGCACCGTGGCGGGCGCGTCCGAGCTGGTGCAGCTTTGCCTCGATAATGCGCGGAGCTACGGCCGCCCGCTGGGCTCCTCGTATTTCAACCTCGCCCTGACCCAGCTCGGCAAGAGCGACATCGAGGCGGCTGAACGCAGCTATGCCCTCATGCTGGAAGAGGACCGCCGGCAGCGCGACAAGCCGGCGGAGTCGCTGCTGGAGATGTCGAGCCGACCGTTGCCGCGGACGCGGGTGCGCGGTGGCAACCCGCGGGCGCCGATGCTGGAAAACCCGGAACCGCGCGCGATCCCGTCCATCATGATCGACTACCTCCGCACCTTGCTGGATGCGGTGCAGCAGCCGGCCGCCGATCGGGCGGAGGCGCACACCAATGTGCTGCTCAAATCTCGCCTCGCGCTCACAGGCTTCACGGGCAGCGCGGAAATCCTCGCCAAGGTGGGACACTGGAACGCGGTCGCCGGCATCGCCCGGGCCGGTCTCACCCGCTTCCCCGACAGCGTGCAGCTCACCGCCTGGGCCAATACCGCGGCGGAGAAGATCGCCGCTGCCCCGCCGGTCGAGACGCCGCTCGTCAAGCGGCCTGCCGCGACGCCCACCATCACCTTTGATTCGCAGAAAAAGGCCGCGGCTCCTGCTCCGGCTCCGGCCGAGTCGGTCTATGCGACCATGGCGCCGGAGGATGTCATGGCGAAACTCGATGGCATGATGAAGCGCCAGGCCTGGGCCGAAGCCGGCGCCATGCTCCGAGAGGTCAATAGCACCGGCCGCACCTGGCCGACCGCCATCGAGACCGACCTCGCCTGGGCGGGGGTGCGCGTCGCCTTTGAGCAGGACGACAAGCCCGAGCTCATCTTCCAGGTGAGCCAGCGTATCCGCATCCGTAAAAACGAGGTGGCCCGGGCGCTCGACTACGCGCGCCTGTGCCGCGACCGCGGCGACCGGGAGACTGCCCGTACGATCACCGGCAAGATTCTTCAGGAAGTGCCAGGCTATGTGGCGGGCCGCGATTTTCTCGCGAAACTAAACGAGACTCCCGCTGCGCCCGAGCCAGCCAAGCCGGCCACGGGCAAACCCTGAGCTACTGGTCACCTGCCCGTGCCCCCGCGGCACTTGCGCAAATCGCGCCGGTGCCTTTGCTGGGCGCATGGCCAACTCTCCCCGCATCCTCGCCTTTTCGGGCAGCGCCCGGAAGGCCTCGCTCAACCGCCAGTTCCTCGCCGTCGCCGTGCAGGCGGTCCGCGAGGCCGGCGGCGAAGTCACGCTCCTGGACCTCAACGATTATGAGCTCCCGCTCTATCACGGCGATCTCGAGGAGGCGGAGGGACTGCCGGCCAACGCGCAGAAACTGATCGGGCTCATCATGCAGCACGACGCGTTGCTCATCGCTTCGCCGGAGTACAACTCGATGATCACACCGCTGCTCAAGAACACCATCGACTGGTGTACGCGCGGCGACGACGATCCCTTCGAAGGCCGGGTGGCGGCCGTGATCTCGGCCTCGCCCGGGGCGCTCGGCGGCATCCGCTCGCTCCAGCTGGCGCAGCAGCTCCTGCTCAAGCTCGGCTGTCATGTCGTCCCCGGCCAGACCATGCTGCCGCATGCGAACAAGGCCTTCGATGCCGCGGGCCGGCTCGTGGATGAGCGCACGGCCAAGTCGGTGCAGGCCCTCGCGGCGAAGCTCGTGCAAACCGCCTTGCGCCTCGCCCCGCGCTGAAATTTAAGGTTGGGCGGATGAAACTCTTCATTGCAGGACACAACGGCATGGTCGGCGGGGCGCTCGTGCGGCGCTTCGCGCGCGAGTCCGGCGTGGAGCTGGTCCTGCGGCCGCGGAGCGAGCTGGAGCTGTCCAACCAGGCGCAGGTGGACGCGTTTTTCGCAGCGGAGAAGCCGGATGCGGCGATCATCGCGGCGGCCAAGGTCGGCGGCATCCACGCCAACCATACTTTCCCGGCGGATTTCATCCACGACAACCTCGCGGTCGCGGCCAACACGGTGCACAGCGCCTACCGCCACGGCGTAAAGCGGCTGCTTTTCCTTGGCAGCTCGTGCATTTATCCGAAGCACGCGCCGCAGCCGATGCCCGAGGACTGCCTGCTGACCGGCCCGCTGGAGCCGACCAACGAGGCCTACGCCATTGCAAAGATCGCCGGGCTCAAGCTCTGTCAGTATTACCGTAAGCAATACGGCGTGTGCTTCCACTCGGCGATGCCCACCAACCTCTACGGCCCGGGCGACAACTACCACGCGCAGAACTCCCATGTGCTGCCCGCGCTGATCCGCCGCTTCCACGAGGCGCGCGAGGCCGGCGCGGCCGAGGTCGCGGCGTGGGGCACGGGCTCGCCGCGCCGCGAGTTTCTCTACGTCGATGACCTGGCGGATGCGTGCGCGTTTTTGCTGCGGCTGGAAAATCCGCCCGATTGGGTCAATGTCGGCCTCGGCACGGACATCACCATCCGCGAGCTCACCGAGACCGTCGCGGCGGTGACGGGCTTCAAGGGCCGCATCGCGTGGGATGCGTCGAAGCCCGATGGCACGCCGCGCAAGCTGCTCGACACCTCGCGCCTGACCGGGCTCGGCTGGCGGGCGACCACGGGGCTGCGCGACGGCGTGGCCCGCGCCTATGCGGCGTTTCTCGCGGAAAAGGCCGCGGGGACGCTGCGCACATGAGCCTTGCGTCGGTTGCGCCGATGCCGCTTGAACTTCCGGCTGGCGCACGGGCGCCGTTTTAAACCGTGAGCGAACCCGAGGAATTTTCACCCGAGGCCGAGGAGGCTGCACCCAAGAAATCTTTCTGGGCGCACCTCGACGACCTGCGCAAGGCCGTCGTGCGCTCGGCCATCGCCGTGGGCATCGCCCTGGTGGCCTGCCTGCTGCTCGATGACAAGCTCGTGGGCATCCTCGAGTACCCGCTGCACCGCATCGACATCTTTGAGCAGGCCAAGCCGAGCATCACCCTGCAGATCGGCGATGCGAAGATCGGGCCGTACACGGTGACGAGGGAACAGTTCCCCGCGCTGCCGCCCGGCGAGGCACCGCAGGTGGTATTCCAGCTCGGCACGATGCAGGTCGGCCAGGAGCAGGTGGTGACGCTCAAGGCGGTGCCCGCTAAGCCCGGCGACAAGGCGAACCTGCGGGTGCGCCTGCACAACCTCAGCCCGACCGAAGCGTTTTTCGTGGCCTTCCGGGTGGCGCTCTACGGGGCGTTCGTGCTGTCGGCGCCGTTCTGGCTGTATTTCATGGGGCAGTTCTTTCTGCCGGCGCTGCACCGGGGGGAGCGGCGGACCTTTTTCGCGTGGTTCGGCTGGGGCGTGGTGTTGTTTTTCACGGGCGTGCTGCTGACTTATTTCCTCCTCCTGCCGATCGCGCTGAAGGCCTCGATGACCTATTCCGAGATGCTGGGCTTCAACGCCACGGACTGGCGGGCGGAGGAGTACGTGAGCTTCGTGACGAAGTTCATCTTTGGCATGGGTCTTGGCTTCCAGTTCCCGATCGTGGTGCTGATTTTGGTGAAGCTCGGCATGCTCACGCACCAGCAGCTCGCGCAGTACCGGCGGCACGTGATCGTGCTCTGCCTCATCCTCGGCGCGGTGCTCACGACCCCCGAGGTCATCACCCAGATCGCCATGGCGGTGCCGCTCTACATCCTCTACGAGGTGAGCATCTGGATCGCCTGGTACTGGGACCGCAAGAAACGTCGCGCGGCCGGGATCATCGAGGTGTAAGATTGCCCTTGCGCCGGCCGCCATGGTTTGACGCCATGGACCCTTCATCATGATCGCTCCGGATACTTTCAATAACATCGAGAACATCAAGAGGCGCGCAGGGCACCTCGGGAGGTTTCTTTGACGTCGACCAAAAGCTGAGGGAAATCGAGGCGCTGGAGGCCGATATGGGCGCTCCCACCTTCTGGGACAGCGCCGACCGCGCCCAGAAGCATATCGCCAAGCTCAACGGCCTGAAAAAATCCGTGCTGCCGGTCGTCGCCTTTCAGAAGAAAGTCGGCGATATCGACGTGATGCTCGAGCTCGTCGAGTCGGCCGAGGGGGCCGAGAAGGAATCCTATGAGCAGGAGATCACGGGGCAGGTGAATGCCATGGCGACGGAGCTGGACGAGTTGGAAATCGCCTCGTTCCTCACCGGTCAGTTCGACCGCAACAACGCGATCTTCTCCATCCAGGCCGGCGCGGGCGGCACCGAGTCCAACGACTGGGCCGACATCCTCTTCCGCATGTACTCCCGCTGGTGCGAGCGCCGCGGCTTCACCGTGGAGCTGATGGACGTGCAGCCGGGCGACACCGCAGGCATTTCCAAGGCGACCATTTTGATCAAGGGCGAGAACGCCTACGGCTACGCCAAGGCCGAGCGCGGCGTGCACCGCCTCGTGCGCATCAGCCCCTTCGACTCCAACAAGCGCCGCCACACCTCGTTCTGCGCGGTGGACGTGGTGGCCGAGATCACCGAGGAGATCGAAGTCGAGCTCAAGGAAGAGGACATCCGCGTGGATGTTTACCGCTCCTCCGGCAAGGGCGGTCAGGGCGTCAATACGACCGACTCCGCCGTGCGCCTCACCCACTTGCCCACGGGCATCGTGGTGGTCTGCCAAAACGAACGTTCGCAGATCAAGAACAAGGCGCAGGCCATGCAGGTCCTCAAGGCCCGCATCTACGAGAAAAAGCAGGACGAGCAGCGCGCCGAGATGGACAAGTTCTACGGTGAGAAGGGCGAGATCGGCTTCGGTGCCCAGATCCGCAGCTACGTGCTCCAACCCTACCAGATGGTGAAGGACCTGCGCACCGGCGTCAGCACAAGCGACACGCAGGGCGTGCTCGACGGCGACCTCGACCGCTTCATCAATGCCTGGCTCCGCGCGGGCAGCCCGCGCCACCGCAATAAGGATATCCAGATGGAAGACTGACGCGGCGCGCGGCGCCGCGAATGACCGATGACCAATGTCCAATGCCCACGGTCGGAGCTGTACTGGATGCAAAGGAGGGCACTGTTTGCATTGGCCATTGGACATTGGGCCTTGGTCATTTAACTGTACCGCGCCATGCCTGACCTTTCCTACGAACAGATTCGCGCGACCCTCGCGGCCCAGCCGCTGTTCGAGGACAAGACCTGGCAGCTCGCCCCCGAGGCGTGGCCGCTGACGCCCGCGGAGGTGACCCAGCTTGAGGCCATCGGCGCTGCGTGCCTGGAGTTTCACCAGGCGCTGGAGTCGCTTTACCTGCGCTCGGCCGCGGGGAAAAACCTCCTCCGCAACAAGCCGCTGCTCGCGCCGTGGGTCGCGGACTACCTCGACCGGGGCAAGCCGCCGGAGCTCATCGCGCACGCGCGCGATCCGAAAAACCGCGGGGTGTTTCCCACCGTGCTGCGGCCCGACCTGCTGCTCACCGACGAGGGCTTCGCGCTGACCGAGCTCGACTCGGTGCCGGGCGGGATCGGCCTGACGGCGTTTTTGAACCGCATGTATGCGGAGGGCGGGGCGGTGCTCGGCGCCGACGATGCGATGATCCGCGGTTTCTACGCGCCGCTCGCCGCGCTGGCGCCCAAGCACCAGAATCCGCTCGTCGCGCTCGTGGTGAGCGACGAGGCGGCGACCTACCGCCCCGAGATGCAGTGGCTCGCGCACCAGCTCCAGCTGCAGGGCAAGCGGGTGTTCTGCCTGCGGCCCGAGGATATCTTCCCGCTCGGCTCCACCCTGTGTTTCGACGTGGACGGCAACCCGGAGAAGATCGACGTGCTCTACCGGTTCTTCGAGCTCTTCGACCTAGCTAACGTGCGCACCGCGAAGTTCATCTTCGAATCGTGGGCGGCAGGTGAGGTGGCGATCGCGCCGCCGATGCGGCCGTTCCAAGAGGAGAAGCTGGCGCTCGCGCTCTTCCATCACCACCGCCTGCAGGATTACTGGGCCGAGGCGCTGTCGGGCAAGGCGTTGAAACTCCTCCGCGACCTGATCCCGCCTTCGTGGATCATGGACCCGGCGCCGCTCCCGCCCGGCGCGGTGCTCGATGCGCCGCGGGCCGGCGGCCGGGCGCTCGGAGACTGGCGCGACCTCGCCGGCGCGTCACAGAAGGAGCGAGACCTGATCATCAAGATCTCCGGCTACCACGAGACCGCATGGGGCGCGCGCAGCGTGGTACTGGGCAGCGACAGTTCGCGCGAGGAGTGGCAGGAGGGCGTGCAGCGCGCGATCGAGCTCGCGCCGACGAATCTCCATGTGCTCCAAACCTACCGCAAGCCGCGCCGGGTGCGGCACCGTCTGTACGATCGCAACGCCCCGCACGAGGCCCGTGAGGTCGATGGCCGGCTGCGGCTGTGCCCGTATTACTTTGTGAGTGCGGGGCAGGTGAAGCTGTCTGGGGGGCTGGCGACCTTCTGCCCGCCGGACAAAAAGATCATCCACGGCATGCAGGATGCGGCGATGCTGCCCTGCCGGATCGTGGGGGCGTGAGGTTGGGGCGGCTTTTGAAAGCCATCTGCATGGAGAGATTGTTGCATCAGTGACTTGCCCCTTCATGGGGAATTCTCCTTAAACCTCAGGCGTGCGTAGTCCCGCCACCCTGTCGTCGCATTTTTTCCTCACCGCGAAGCAACGCGCCCTGCTGATGGTCGCCTTGCTCGGCCTCGGGATCGGCGGGGCGACGGTGGCCCGGGCGCAGGCGGACCTGGGCGCGCTGCGCACCAAGGCTGACGCGGGCGACCCCGAGGCGATGAACGCGCTCGGCAACATCTACGCGAGCGGGCAGGGCGTTCCGCAGGATTACGCGCAGGCGATCCGCTATTACACGCAGGCGGCGGCGCGCGGGCACGCTCCGGCCCAGTTCAACCTCGGCATGATGGTCGAGCTCGGGCGCGGCATGCCGGCGGACATCGGCACGGCGTTCAAGTTTTACCTCAAGGCCGCCGAGCAGGGCTTCGCGCCGGCGCAGTTCAATGTCGGCAACATGTACGCCAACGGCGTGGGTGTGGGCCGGGACTATTTCGAGGCGGCGCTCTGGTTCCGCCAGGCGGCGGAGCACGGTGTAGTGGAAGCCCAGTACAACCTCGGCCTCGCCTACGAGCTGGGCCGCGGCGTGTCGAAGGACGAGGCGCAGGCGCAGAAATGGTACCTGCAGGCCGCGAACCTCGGCTTCGTGCGCGCGCGCTACAACCTCGCGCTCATGCTGGAGGACGGCCGCGGCTCCGCGCCCGACCAGGCCAAGGCCGCCGAGCTTTACCGCGCCGCGGCGCTGCAGGGCTTCGGCCTCGCGCAGAACAACTACGGCATCATGCTGGCGGAGGGCCGCGGCGGCCTCACGCCTGACCTCCCCGAGGCGTTTGCCTGGCTGACCCTCGCCGCGGAGAACGGCGCCAAGCCCATCGGGCGCGACCTGCTCGGGCCCAAGCTGACCGGCCCCCAGATCTCGGCGGCCAAGGACCGGATCGCGGCGCTCCGTCGGGAGATCGCGGCCGGTGGTTCGGCC
>JAFEGO010000080.1 GCA_018239845.1 Verrucomicrobiota bacterium | reverse complement strand
GACCCGGTGCGCCTCGTCCGCGTCTTCCGCCACTGCCAGCAGCTCGACTGCACCCTCGATTTCCACCTCGCGACGCTCATCCGCGAATCGCTCCCGCTGCTCACCGACGAGGTGCGCGCCTCGCCCGATGCCAACGTCAGTTTTCGCGCGATCCTCTCCGAGGTCGGCGTGGTTTTCCCGACGCTCAACCTCATGCACGAGCTCGGCGTGCTCGGGCGTTTCATCCCGGAGTTCGACGGTCTGACCTGCCTCGTGCAGCACGAGTTCTACCACCGGTACACGGCGGACGTGCACACCCTCGAGACGATCCGGCAGCTTGACCTGATTTTTACCGAGGCCGAGCCGATCAGCGCGAAGTACCGCCGCGCCCTCCACGAGATGGGCGACCCCGCCCTGCTCTATCTCACGCTCCTCCTGCACGATATCGGCAAGGCCGAGGGCATCCAGGGCCACGCCGAGAGCGGCGTGCGCATCGCCGGCCCCATCATGGACCGCCTGATGGTGTCGCCCGAGGGCCGAGAATTGGTGTCATTCGTGATCAAAAATCATCTCGTTATGGCACGATTCTGGCAGAAGCGTGACGTAGATGACCCCGCCACTGCCACCGCTTTCGCTGAAATCGTCGGAGACGCTGAAAAACTGCGCAACCTCTACGTCCACACCTTCTGCGATGCGCGCGGCACCGCGGCCAGTCTCTGGAATGGATACAAGGACACGTTGCACACCACGCTTTACCTCACTACCTTGGAGCACTTGAATCTCGGCGGCGATGTTCACGCCACTCACGAAAAGAAAAAGCAAATGACCCAACAGGAACTCATTTCCCGCCAGATCCCCGGCATCAGCAACGACGAGGTCGTCGCCCACTTCGGCCTGCTGCCCGAGCGCTACTTTATCCAGACGACCGCCGACGAGATCGCCCTGCACATCCAGATGGTGAACCGGCTCCTGAAGTCCATCGCCAACGCCGACTCCGTCGGCTCGCTCAAGCCCGTCATCGAGTGGAAGGACGACATCAACCGCTCCCTCACCGTCGTCAACGTCGTCACCTGGGACCGCGCCGGCCTCTTCTACAAGCTCGCGGGCGCCTTCAGCGTGGCCGGCCTCAGCATCCTCGGCGCCAAGGTCATCTCCCGCTCCGACCATATCGCCATCGACACCTTTTACGTCGTCGAGCCCGGCCGCGGCGTCGTACAGAGCACCGCCGCGCAGGAAGCCTTTGCCCGCACCATCGAGACCGCCCTCGTCTCCAACCACGACCTATATCCCGAGATCGTGGCGCAGGCCAAGAAACTCAGCGCCGGCCGCTACACCACCACCGCCAGCGGCGAGGCCCTGCACACCTCCTTCCCCCCGACCGTGGATGTTTACCACGAGCTGGCGATGCAGCGCACCATCGTCGAGATTCAGGCCCGCGACCAGATCGGCCTCCTCTACCAGCTGGCCAAGACGATTTCCGACCACGGCTTCGACATCACCTTTGCGCGCATCGGCACCGAGCGCGGCGTGGCCATCGACACGTTCTACATCGAGAGCTCCGAGCCCACCCGCCCCATCGACCAGACCCGCCTCGAAACCCTCCGCGACGCCCTGACCACCGTCATCAAGCCCGCCCCCGTCGCCGCCGCGGTCTGATTTCTTACACCAAGAAAGCAAAGATCACAAAGGATCGAACGCCCATTCCTTTGCTCCCTTTGCGTGCTTGGTGTAAAACCACGGGCTGATAGGACTATTGCCGCCGTACATGTCCACGCCCACCGATCCCAGAGCCTATCCCGCCTTGTACCGTCTGGCCTCCTTGGCCAGCCGCAATGGCGACCCACAGCAGGCCCTCGAGGAGATGATGGACGTGTTGATGAGCACGTTCAAAGCCGACGCCGGCTCCATCGCTCTCCTCAATCCCACGACCACCAAGCTCGAGACCGAGGTCCAGCGCGGCATGCCCGACAACCAGCGCTTTGCCCTGAAGCCCGGCCATGGCATCACCGGCTGGTCCGCGCTCAACGCCCGCTCCATCCTCGTCCCCGACGTCTCGACCGTCTCCCGCTACATCGCCGTCCGCCCCACCGCCCGCTGCGAAATGGCCGCGCCGATGAACGATGGCGACGTGGTTATCGGCGTCATCGATCTGGAAAGCGATCGCGTCGGCGGTTTCACCTCGGTTGATCTCGCGCTCCTCGAACGCCTCGCCCTGGAGGCCACGCTGGTCGTCCGCCAGCTCTGGCTCACCCGCGGCCTCCAGGCCAAGGCCCGCCAGCTCTCCACCCTCCTCGTCGCCGGCCAGTCCCTCGTCGCCAAGCTCGAGACCCACCAGCTCTTCACGACCCTCACGCGCGATACGCGCGCCATGCTGCAGGGTCGCGCCTGCCTGCTCTACCTGCACGATACCGCCGCCGGCACGCTGCGCTGCGCCGCCATCGACTCCTCGCCCGCGCTCCCCGCCCCCGAGGGCGACCTGCCCATCGACGCCTGCCTCGCCGCCACCGCGCTGCACACGAAAAAGCAGATGGCGTTCGCCGACATCCAGTCGGCCGATTTTCAAAACGTCCCCGATCTCCCCGCCGACCGCTCGCTCCACTCCGCCCTACTCACGCCGCTGCTTCACGAAGGCGAGGTCTTCGGTGTGCTCGCGGTCTTCCTCGACCGCATCCACCGCTTCGACGACGACGAGAAACGCGCGTGCATGACCCTCGCCAGCCTCGGCGCCGTCGCCCTCCAAAACGCCCGACTCTACGCCCGCGTCTTCCAGAGCGAGGAGACCCTGCGCAAAAACGAACAGCTCACCACCCTCGGCCTCCTCGCCGCCGAGATCGCGCACGAGATCCGCAATCCCCTCACCGTTTTAAAACTCCTCCACGGCGGCCTCGGCCTCGACCTCACGCCCGACGACCCCCGCACCACCGACCTGCGCGTGATCAACGAGAAGCTCGATCAGCTCGAAGGCATCGTGCTGCGCGTGCTCCAGTTCGGCCGCACCCCCGCCGCGCTGCACTCGCGCTGGTCGCTCGCCGACATCATCCAGGACACCCTCGTCCTCATCCGGCAAAAACTCGCGCAGGCCCGCGTCCGCGTCCACTTCACGCCGCCCGCCGTCTCTCCCATCGTCGAGGCCCACAAGGGCCAGCTCCAGCAGGTCCTCCTCAACCTCCTCTTCAATGCGATGGATGCCATGCCCGACGGCGGCGCCATCACGCTCTCCCTCCGCGAGGAAACTCACGACGCAATCCTCGACGTCGCCGACACCGGCACCGGTATCCCCGACGCGATCCGCGAACGCGTCTTCGACTCCTTCCTCTCCGGCCGCCCCGGCGGCACTGGACTGGGCCTCGCCATCGCCCGCCGCATCCTTGAAAGCCACCACGGCAGCATCGCCGTGATCGCCACCGGCCCCACCGGCACCACGATGCGCATCACGCTGCCGAAGAAATAATCGTTCTCCATGTCCGCTCCCGTCGATCCCAACGCCCGGCCCAAGCGTCTCCTCAAAGCCCTGATCGTCATCCTGATCATCGGCGCCATCTTCCTCGCTGTCGTCGCGACCAAGATTCCCCTGCCCGTCCGCCTGCTCCTCGCCGCCACCGACCTCATCGCTGCCGCCGTCCTCTGGGTCGCGATGCGCCAGGCCTCGGAGAAAAATTAGCGCGAACCGGCTAACCAAAACCGGTCTCAAGGGACTTCGTCGGCGTGATAGTCGTTATGATCCGGCATCATGCCCTCGCGTTTCCAATCATCGAGCGACGCGAAAATACGTGTGTCCGGCCATTTCGGCGACTTTTCCCTTCCCGCATAGGCCAGATGAACGACCGCGCACGACGGCATTTCCTCGGTCAAAACAAACAGGACGTCATCGCAGTCAAAACGACGGGCAACGGCGCGAACTTTCTTATTCTTCAGCGGATGCCCAGGCCCAAGTTCACGCTCGAGTTCCGCAGCAAGCGCCGTGGCCACAGAGGCATCGCCAATCAGCTCCCATGGTCGCTTGACCTCAGTTAGCACAATTCTGCCCTTCTCCGTCTACCCCTTCCGCTCCAGCTTGATGTCTACCATCAGGTCCGTCGCGATCTTCTCCAAGTCGGCTCGCACCGCCGCGAGATTCACGCCCGTTGGCACGAGCACCGTGACGCGCGCCTGAAACAGCGTACCGCCGCCCATCGGCGCGCTCACGCGCTCGGAGGCGAGTTCCTCGACGTTCACCCCGTGCGCGGCAAACACGCCCGACACGCTGCGCAAAATTCCCGGCCGGTCCTGCCCGACCAGTTCCAGCGTCGCGACCGTCCCCGCCGTCTCGATCGCTGCCCCGCCCTCGGCGTGGATGATCACTTTCAACCCGCCCGCCTCTAATCCGCGCAGCGCCGCGACCAATTCATCGCGCCGCCCCGCCTCGACCTCGACGCGCAGGATGCCGGCAAACTCGCCGCCGAGGTGACACATCCGGCTCTCAAGCCAGTTGCCGCCATGATCCGCCACCGTGGCAGCCACCCGTTGCACCAGACCGGGCCGGTCGGCCCCGATCACCGTCATCACAAGATTCGCGAGCATGCCCGCAGACTGAGCTTCCCCTCCTCCTCCCCGCAACCCTGAACACCGTCAAATACGCCACTGTCCCGTTTGTAGTCTATTAAACTACAAACCTGCGCTGCCAATGCCCCATTGGGCATTAGTCATTAGGCATTGGTCATTCGCGTGGGCGCGGAGCGCCCACGCGCTACTCTTCCAGTTCCACGTTCCAGTAGGCCAGATCGAGGAAATCCTTCCACATCTCGCGGTGCTGCGCACCGAGCACGAGCGAGATCACGGGGCGCCACTTCGGCCGCACCGGCTTGCGCACGAGCCGCATGTGCGCCTCGTGCGGCAGGCGGTTCGCCTTGCGCGTGTTGCACTTGATGCACGAGCACACGATGTTTTCCCACGTCGTCTTACCCCCTTGGTCACGCGGGATCACGTGGTCGAGGTTGAGCTGTTCGCGCGGTAGCACCTTCGCGCAGTACTGGCAGGTGTTCTTGTCGCGCTCGAAGACGTTGTTGCGCGTCAGCTTCAGCTCCTTGCACGGGAGCTTGTCGAAGAACGTGAGTAAAATCACCCGCGGCAGCCGGATCGTGCGGCTCGGCGTGCGGACGGTTTCCAGCGCCGCGACCGGCGGGTTGTGTTTCGAGAAATCGATCCAGTCCAGCAGCGTGAACGCGCGGAAATCATCCTCCGCATTGTGCACGACGTGCGCGTGCCCGCGGGCCAGCAGGGCAAAGGCGCGGCGCGCGCCAATGACGTTCACCGCCTGCCACAGGCGGTTCAGAACCAAGACCGGTTGATCAAGGGCTGCCTCCATACGGGACGACGGCAATAACGTCCCACCCGCCCGAGTGTCAAGGGCGTGACCCAATCGTGACGCCGCCCGAGCCCGGCCTCAGCCCTCACTCATTGTCATTCTGCGGCCCCGCCTCCGTCGCGCGCATCGGCGCCAGCGGGATGCCCTTCATTTTGATCCCCGTGAGTTTCTTGATGATCAGGTCCACCTGATCCTCCGCCACGTCGGCGAGCGTGTGGCGCTGGTGGATGTCGATCGCGCCCACCGCCGTCGCGGGCAAACGCGTAACGCCCGCGATTTTTCCCACGATATCGCCGGGCGTGATCAGCTGCTTGCGGCCCACGTTGATGAAAATCGTCGCCTTGCCCGCCTCGCGACCCGTGCGCGCCGGGCGCTCGTATTTCGTTTTGCGCGACGGCGCGGCCGGATGGCCGTCGTCATCCTCGCGCTCTCGCTCGGCCTCCGTTTCGCCGGGAGCTTCCGGGGACGCAGTCGGCCGGGCCGCCTTTTTCTCCGCCCACGCGGGCGCCGGTTTCGCTTTGCTCTCCGGCGCCGGAGCCTTCTCCGACGCGCCGCTCGTGCCGCCTTGCAGCAGGTGGATCAGCGCCGAGCAGATGTCCGTGCTCGCATAGCCGTCGTCGAGCAGGCGGTCGATCATGCGGTCGTGCGGCTTGAACTGCTTCGCATCGAGCGTCGCGCGGATGCGTTCGAAGAACACGTTCGTGCGCGCCTCATCCACTTCGTCGAGCGAGGGGATCGACCCGCGCCGCACATCGAGCCGCGCCCAACGCACCATGCTCTGCAATTTATAAAGCTCCTGGCCCGACACGAAGGTGAAGGCCCGGCCCTTCCGCCCCGCGCGGCCCGTGCGGCCGATGCGGTGCGTGTAGTCCTCGGCGTCGTTCGGCAGGTCGAAGTTAAACACCACCTCGAGGTCATCGACATCGAGGCCGCGCGCCGCGACATCCGTCGCCACGAGAAACTCGAAGGCCCGCCGGCGGAACTTGTCCATCACGCGGTCGCGCTGCGCCTGCGAGAGGTCGCCGTGCAGGCGGTCGGTCTGGTAGCCGCGCGCGTGCAGCGCCTCGTCGAGGTCATCGACCATGATCTTCGTGCTGCAAAAGATGATGCCATAGCGGAAATCGTTCACGTCGATCAGCCGCGTGAGCGCCTCGAGCTTCGAGCGGCGGTCCACCTCGAACCACACCTGCTCGACCTGCGGCGCGTTCTGCGCGACCGACTCGATCTTCACCCACGCCGGGTCCTTCGAGTAGCGCCCGATCAGGTCCTGGATCGCGCGCGGCATCGTCGCCGAGAAAAACAGCAGCTGCCGCGTCTCCGGCACGGAGCTCAGGATTTTCTCGATGTCGTCGCGAAAGCCCATGTCGAGCATGCGATCAGCCTCGTCGAGCACCACGACCGCCAGGGACTGCAGCTTCAGCGCGCCGCGCTCCATCATGTCCATCACGCGGCCGGGCGTGCCGATCACGATCTGCGCACCGGCCGCGAGCGCGCGGTACTGGCGCTCGTAGCTCTGGCCGCCGTAAATCGGCACCTCGCGCACGCCGCGCTTGAAGAACGCCAGCTTGGCCGACTCCTCCGACACCTGCACCGCGAGTTCGCGCGTCGGGCAGAGGATCAACACCTGCACGGCCTTCTTGTGGCCGTCCACGCGCTCGATCGCCGGGATGGCAAACGCCGCCGTCTTGCCCGAGCCGGTCGAGGACATGCCGACGACGTCGCGCCCCGTGAGCGCGACCGGGATCACCGCAGTCTGGATGGGCGAGGCTTCCTCGAAGCCCATCTTTTCGACGGCCTTGAGGATTTCCGGCGAGAGGCCGAGTTCGGTAAACGGACGTTTTTCCATGCCGGCAACCTGTCATCCCTTTCTGCGCGCGGCCAGCTTCATCCGCCGGTCTTTGTAAAAAAGACCCGCCATCCCAGCCCGGATGAGCCACTTACGCAGCGTGAGATTCTGTCTCGCTTGAATGCCCGGCGCGCGGGTCCATGTTTGGGCCCGTTCTTTGGATACGCACGCCTAAGCCACCACCGCTTCCTCGGTGGCGGCGCGGGGGAACCAATTTCCGCGAAAGCCAAAACTTCCGCGGACGGGGCGCACGGTCGCAGGCAACTGCGGCCAAGGTCACTTCCTAGGACCGAGCCCGTCAGCTAACCTCGTCGGCATTGGGAAGGGTGATCCAATGCGCGTCCGCTCGGGCGGTCGCGTCACGGTCGCTCCTACGCAACCGCTCCGTCGTGGTCGCACGCCAACCCGTGCGCCCGTGGCGGCGCATGTCGGAGATACGTCCATGAATGACTCGTTCGCTTCAACCCTCGTTTCCGCGGGCACGCTCGGCGCGCTCGTTTTTCTCGTCGGCCTGGGCCTGGTGGTCCTGGGTTTCGCCCTGCAACCGCGCCCGCTGCGCTCCCGCCTGCTCCTCGGTGGCGGCGCCGGCGCGCTCCTGCTCACCGCCTTCATCATCGCGGGCGGCTGGCTCCAGTGCGCGGTGCTTCTGGGCTTCGCGGTGTTCTTTGCGCCCGTCCTGCTCGGCGTCGTCGTGATTCGCGAGAATCAGGTCGGCGTCGTCATCCGCAAATTCGCCCGGCGCAACCTCGCGCCCGGTGAACTGATCGCGCTTAACAACGAGGCCGGCTATCAGGCCGACACCCTGCCGCCCGGCGTGCACTTCGGTTACGGCATGTGGCAGTTCCGCGTGACGCGCGTCCCCGTCGTCATCGTGCCGCAGGGTGAGATTGCCGTGGTCGTCGCGGCCGCCGGCGCGCAGATCCCCGCCGAGCGCCTGCTCGCGAAGGTCGTCGCCTGCGACAATTTCCAAGACGCGCGCGGCTTCCTCACCGGCGGCGGCGAAAAGGGCCGCCAGCTCGGCCTCCTCACCGCGGGTACGTACCGGATCAATCCCGCGTTGTTCACCGTGATCACCGCCGCCACCGCGCACGAGCACGGCATGGACGCCGACCAACTCGCGGTCACCCGCATCAAACCCGACATGGTCGGCATCGTCACGACGCTCGATGGTCGCCCCATCGACTCCGGCGACATCGCGGGCGGGCTCATCCATGACCACGACAACTTCCAAAACGCCCAGGCCTTCCTCGCGGGTGGCGGCCGCCGCGGCTTGCAGGAGCAGGTGCTCCTCTCCGGCGCGTGGAATCTCAACCCGTGGTTCGTCGCCGTCGAATCCGTCCCGATGCTCAACATCCCCATCGGCTCCGTCGGCGTCGTGATCTCCTTCGTCGGCCTCGCCCACGAGGACATCTCCGGCGCGGCCTTCAAGCATGGCGACCTCGTCAACGTCGGCCACAAGGGCGTCTGGATCACGCCGCTCAATCCCGGCAAGCACCCGGTCAACACCCGCATCATGCGCGTGGAGCTCGTGCCCACGACCAACATCGTGCTCAACTGGGCCAACCGCTCCGAGGCGCACCACTACGACGAGAAGCTCAGCTCGATCACCGTGCGCTCGAAGGACGGCTTCGCCTTCAACCTCGATGTCTCGCAGCTGATCCACGTCGGCGCCCTCGACGCCCCCAAGGTCATCTCGCGCCTCGGCTCGATGCAGAACCTCGTGGACCACGCGCTCCAGCCGATCGTCGGCAATTACTTCCGCAATTCCGCGCAGCACCACACCGTGCTCGACTTCCTCAACGCCCGCAGCGACCGCCAGGTCGAGGCCGCCGCGCACATCCGCACCGCCCTCGCCGCCTACGACGTGCAGGCCATCGACACGCTGATCGGCGATATCACGCCGCCGGTCGAGCTGATGAAGACCCAGACCGACCGCAAGATCGCCGAGGAGGAGAAGAAAACCTACGAGACGCAGGAGGCCGCGCAGCGCCAGCGCCAGGAGCTCGTGAAGGCCACCGCCCTCGCCAACATCCAGCAGCAGATCGTCGACGCCGACCAGGGCGTGCGCATCGCCGAGCTCCACGCCAACGCCGCCGTCCGCCAAGCCGGTGGTGAAGCCGAGTCCACCAAGCTCCGCGCCGTGGGTGAAGCCGACGCCATCCGCGCCCTCGGCAATGCCAAGGCCGAGGCCTACCGCGCCGGCGTCGAGTCCCTCGGCGGGGCTAACTACACCGTGATGCAGCTCACGCAGACCCTCGCGGAGAAAAACATCCGCCTCGTCCCCGACGTCAGCGTCACCGGCGCCCAGGGCGGCAACGGCCTCCTCGACTCCATGCTTGCCCTCCTCGTCCGCGAGAAAAACGAAAAACCGACCGCTTAATCCGCGTTCATGGTCCTCCGCGCCGCCGGGTCAACCCCCGGCGGCGCCCTTGTCTTGATCTTTTCTTAACGTCGCCGCGCCCTCGCTTGATTAGGCGCGCAGCCTCCACGGTGCGATACTCGCGCCGTCATGAACGACCTTATCTTTATCGGCTGCTCCCTCGGCTTCTTCGCCCTCTGCGCGCTCTACGCGCACGCCTGCGGAAAACTCCGCTAACCGCACTGCCCATCTCGCACCATGGAAACCTTCCTTATCGGCCTGCTCGCCCTCGCCTGCCTCGCCTACCTCGTTGTCGCCGTCCTTCGCCCGGAGAAATTTTAAATGAACTCGCCCGTCGCCTGGCTCCAGCTCGTCCTCTACGTCGCCGCCCTGCTGCTCATCACCAAGCCGCTCGGCCTCTATCTCGTGCAGGTGCTCGACCCGCAGGGCCGCACTTGGCTCGACCGCTTCGTCCGCCCGTTCGAGCGCCTGACCTATCGCGTCTGTGGCATCGATCCCGCGCGCGAGCAGGGCTGGCTCGGTTACACCGTCTCGTTGCTCGTCTTCAGCGTCGTCGGCCTGCTGCTCACCTACGTGGTGCTGCGTTTCCAGGACCATCTGCCGCTCAACCCGCAGCACTTCCCCGGGCTTTCGTCCCACCTCGCCTTCAACACCGCCGTCAGCTTCACCACCAACACCAACTGGCAGAGCTACGGCGGCGAAACGACGATGTCGTATTTTTCCCAGATGGTCGCGCTGACGTTGCATAATTTCACGTCCGCCGCCGTCGGCATCGCCGTCGCCGCCGCCTTGGTCCGCGGCCTCGCCCGCCAGTCGGCCAAAACCCTCGGCAACTTCTGGGCCGACACCGTGCGCGTCACCTACTACCTGCTCGTACCGCTCAGCCTCGTGCTCGCCCTCGTGCTCGTGTCGCAGGGCATGATCCAGAATTTCCACGCTTACACGGCCGCCAAGACCCTGGAGTCCGGCGCGGTCCAGACCATCGCGCAGGGCCCTGTCGCCTCGCAGGTCGCCATAAAGATGCTTGGCACCAACGGCGGCGGTTTCTTCAACGCCAACGCCGCGCATCCCTTCGAAAACCCCACGCCGCTCTCCAATTTCCTGCAGATGCTCGCGATCTTCTCGATCCCGAGTGCGCTCACCTATTACCTCGGCCGCGTCGTGAAAAACCAGCGTCACGGCTGGGCCGTTTGGTCCGCGATGGCGCTTATGTTCCTCGCCGGCGTCTTTGTCGCGTGGCGCGCGGAGGCGGTCGGCAATCCCATCCACCAAAAAGCCGGCCTCGCCGTCGCCGATGGCAACCTCGAGGGCAAGGAGGTCCGCTTCGGCGTCTTCAACTCCGCGCTCTTCGCCACGATCACGACCGACGCCTCGTGCGGCGCCGTCAACGCCATGCACGACTCCTTCACGCCGCTCGGCGGCCTCGTCCCGCTCTTCAATATCCAGACGGGCGAGGTCATCTTCGGCGGCGTCGGCGCGGGGCTCTACGGCATGCTGATCTTCGTCGTGCTCGCCGTCTTCATCGCCGGCCTGATGGTCGGCCGCACGCCCGAGTACCTCGGCAAGAAGATCGAGGCCTACGACGTGAAGCTCGTCATGCTCGTCCTCATGGTGCTCGCCGCCGCGCTGCTCGGCTCGACCGCGTGGGCCAGCGTCAGCACCTGGGGCCAGGCCGGCCTCAACAACGCCGGGCCGCACGGTTTTAGCGAGATCCTCTACGCCTACAGCTCCTCCGTCGGCAACAATGGCAGCGCCTTCGCCGGCCTCACCGCCAATCCCGCGGACGGCAACCCGCACTACAACACCACCCTCGCCTTCGCGATGTTGGTCGGCCGTTTCCTCATGATCGTCCCGATTCTCGCCCTCGCGGGTAATCTTGCCTCGAAGAGGCTGATCCCCGCGAGCGCCGGCACGTTCCGCACCGAGGGCGCCACCTTCGTCGTGCTGCTGATCGGTACCGTGCTGCTCGTCGGCGCACTCACCCACCTGCCCGCCTTGGCCATCGGACCCGTCGTCGAGCACTACCTGATGCACGCCGGCACGTTGTTCTAAAATTCCGCATCTCCTCCCATGTCCTCCAACGTCAAAGCCTCCCTTTTCGACCGCTCGATTCTGCTGCCTGCGATCGCGGCCTCCTTCCGCAAGCTCGATCCGCGCACGCAGCTGCGCAATCCGGTGATGTTCGTCACCCTCGTCGGCGCGCTCCTGAGTTTCCAGCAGCTGTTCACTTCGTCCGAGCCGTTCCGCTACGTGCTGCAGGTCGCACTCTGGCTGCTCTTCACCGTGGTCTTCGCTAACTTCGCCGAGTCCGTCGCCGAGGGCCGTGGCAAGGCCCAGGCGCAGGCCCTCCGCGCCTCGCGCCGCCAGCTCGTCGCGCAGCGCCGCCGCAAGGACGGCTCGCTTGAGGCCGTCGATGCTACCGCACTCCGCAAGGGCGACCTCGTCGTGGTCGCTGCCGGTCAGCTCATCCCCGGCGACGGCGAGGTGATCGAGGGTGCCGCGTCCGTCGATGAATCCGCCATCACCGGCGAATCCGCCCCTGTCATCCGCGAGGCGGGCGTCGACCGCAGCGCCGTCACCGGCGGCACCGCCGTACTCTCCGACTCGCTCGTCATCCGCATCACCGCCAATCCCGGTGAGGGGTTCCTCGATCATATGATCAGCCTCGTCGAGGGCGCCACGCGGCAAAAAACCCCCAACGAGATCGCGCTCACGATTCTGCTCTCCGCGCTCACGTTCATCTTCCTGCTCGTCATCCTCACGCTGCGGCCGTTTGGCGCGTATTCCAACGTCGCGTTTTCCATCACCACATTGATCGCCCTGCTGGTCTGCCTCATCCCCACGACCATCGGCGGACTGCTCAGCGCCATCGGCATCGCTGGCATGGACCGCCTGCTCCAGCGCAACGTCCTCGCCATGTCCGGCCGCGCCGTCGAGGCCGCGGGCGACATCGACGTCCTGCTGCTCGACAAGACCGGCACCATCACCCTCGGCAACCGCCAGGCCGCCGACTTTCTCCCCGGTCCCGGCGTCGCACCCGCGCGGCTCGCCGAGGCCGCCCAGCTCGCCTCCCTCGCCGACGAGACGCCCGAGGGCCGCAGCATCGTCGTCCTCGCCAAGGAGAAATTCGCGCTCCGCGGCCGCGAGCTCTCCACCCCGCCGCACACGTTTGTCCCCTTCACTGCGCAGACGCGCATGAGCGGCATCGATTTCGCCGCCACCGCCACCACGCCCGCCCGCTCCATCCGCAAGGGCGCCGCCGCCAGCGTGCGCTCGTGGATCGAGTCGCTCGGCGGCACCTTCCCTCCGGAGGTCACCGCCAGCGTCGATCACATTTCCCGCCAGGGCGGCACACCGCTCGTCGTCGCCGAGGGGCGCGAGGTGCTCGGCGTGATTTTTCTGAAGGACGTCGTGAAGGGCGGCATCAAGGAGCGTTTCGCCCAGCTGCGCGCCATGGGCATCCGCACCGTGATGATCACGGGCGACAATCCCCTCACCGCCGCCGCTATCGCCGCCGAGGCGGGCGTGGATGATTTTCTCGCCCAAGCCACGCCCGAGATGAAGCTCGCCCGCATCCGCGCCGAGCAGGCTGCCGGCCATCTTGTCGCGATGACCGGCGACGGCACCAACGACGCCCCCGCCCTCGCCCAGGCCGACGTCGGCGTCGCCATGAACACCGGCACGCAGGCCGCCAAGGAAGCCGGCAACATGGTCGATCTCGACAGCAACCCCACGAAGCTCCTCGAGATCGTCGCCATCGGCAAACAGCTGCTCATCACCCGCGGCGCGCTCACGACGTTCTCCATCGCCAACGACATCGCGAAATACTTCGCGATCATCCCCGCGATGCTCGTCGGCGCTTTCCCCGCCATCGCGCCACTCAATGTCATGCACCTCGCCTCCCCGTTGAGCGCGATCCTGAGCGCTGTGATCTTCAACGCCCTCGTCATCATCGCCCTCATCCCGCTCGCCCTCCGTGGCGTCGCCTACCGGCCTATCGGCGCCGAGGCCATGCTCCGCCGCAACCTCCTCATCTACGGCCTCGGTGGCATCCTGATCCCGTTCGTCGGCATCAAGCTCATCGATCTTCTCATCACCGCCCTCCACCTCGTTTAATGCCATGAACTCCTTCCTCGCCCAACTTCGCACTGCCGCACTTCTCACGCTCGTCCTCACGGTCCTGCTGTGCGGCGCCTATCCGCTCGTGGTCTTCGCCGGCGCACAGCTCGCGTTCCCGGCCAAGGCCAACGGCTCCCTCATCACCGACGCCACCGGCACCGTCCGCGGCTCCGCGCTGCTCGCGCAATTGTTCACGTCCGCGGGCTACTTCCACCCGCGTCCGTCCGCCGCGGGCAACGGCTACGATGCCGCCAACTCCTCCGGCACCAACCTCGGCCCGACTTCCCAAAAACTCGCCGATGCCATCACCGCCGCCGTCACGGCTTACCGCGCCGAAAACCAGCTCGCCGCCGACGTCGCCGTCCCCGCCGATGCCGTCACGTCTTCCGCCAGCGGCCTCGATCCGCACATCTCCATCGCCAATGCCCGGCTCCAGGCCGCCCGCGTCGCAACGGCGCGGCACCTCCCGCCCGCCACCGTCGCCGCGTTGATTGCCGCGCACACCGAGGACCGCGATCTTTCCGTTTTCGGCGAACCCCGCGTCAACGTCCTCCTTCTCAACCTCGCCCTCGACCAGGCCCGTTGACCGGGCTAAACCTCCTTCGTGCCCGAGCCAGCCAACGATCTCCGTCCGTCGCCCGACGCCCTGCTCGCCGCGCTCCAGCGTGACGAATCGCGGGCCCGTCGCGGACGGTTGAAGGTTTTCTTCGGCATGTGCCCCGGCGTGGGCAAGACCTACGCCATGCTGCGCGCCGCGCGCGAGGAGTTGCGCACCGGTATCGACGTGCTGGTCGGCATCGTCGAGACGCACCGGCGCGCCGAGACCGAGGCCTTGCTGGAGGGCCTGCCCGTGCTGCCGCGGCGCACGTTCACCCACGCGGGCATCACGCTCACGGAGTTCGACCTGGAGGCCGCCCTTGCGCGCCGCCCGCGCCTGATCCTCGTCGATGAGTTCGCCCACACCAACGCCCCCGGCTCGCGCCATCCCAAGCGCTACCAGGATGTGATCGAGCTGCTTGATGCCGGACTCGACGTTTACACCACGCTCAACGTCCAGCACCTCGAGAGCCGGGCCGATGCCGTCCGTCAGATCACGGGCGTCGCCGTCCGCGAGACGGTCCCCGATTCCGTCTTCGAGCTCGCCGACCAGATCGAGCTGATCGACCTCACGCCCGAGGCCCTCCGCGAGCGGCTCGCCGAGGGCAAGGTTTACCTCGCGGACCGCGCCGCCCTCGCCGCCGACAATTTTTTCAAGGACACGCACCTCACCGCCCTCCGTGAACTCGCCCTGCGTTTTGTCGCCGAGCGCGTGGACAAGCGGCTCCGTGAACTGCGCGCCACCTCGCCCTTGAAAACCGTGTGGCGCTCCGGCGAGCGCCTGCTCGTCGGCGTCGGCCCGAGTCCGTCCTCGACCCAGCTCATCCGCTGGACGCGCCGCATGGCCGCCGCGCAGGGCGCTGCGTGGCTCGCCGTCAGCGTCGAGCCCTCCCGCCCGCTCGACGCCGAGGCGCAGCGGCGCATCGAGCAAAACCTCACCCTCGCCCGCGAGCTGGGCGCCGAGGTCGTCATCACGCGCGACGACGATATCGCCGCCGCCCTCGTCCGCACCGCCCTGCAAAACAACGCCACGCAAATCGTCGTAGGCAAATCCCGCTCGTCCCCGTGGCTCGATTTCTTCCGCGGCGGCAGCCTCGTGGACCGCCTGCTCCGTCAGTCCGGTCCGATCGACCTTTACGCCGTGCCCGCCGAGCGCGCGGCGGAAAAGCCCATCGCGTGGCTCGACTGGCTCCCTGCCGAGCGTTCGCCCGCGCGCGAGTACGGCGAGGTCGCTGTTACCCTCGGCGTCGTCACCGCCGCCTGCTGGTTCCTCACGCCTTTTGCGGGCTACCTCTCGGTCGGGATGATCTATCTCTTCGCCATGATCGCGCTCAGCTTGCGCGTCGGGCGCGGCCCCGTCCTCGCCGCGGGCGTCGCCAGCGCGCTCCTCTGGGATTTCCTCTTCATCCCGCCCCTCTTCACCTTCGCGATTTCGAAGCTCGAGGATGGCATGATGTTCGCCACGTACTTCGCCGTCGCCCTCGCCGCCGGCCACCTCACCGCCCGCATCCGCGCCGCCGCCCGGCACGAGCGCCTGCGCGAGGAGCGCGCCACCGCGCTCTTCCACCTCACCGAGGCCCTCAGCGCCGCACGCACGCTCGACGACGCGGTCTTCGCCGCGCTGCGCCAGATCGACCGCCTGTTCGCCGCCCAGTCCGCGTTGCTGCTCGCGGGCGATTCCCTGACCCCACATTTCGCCGGTTCGTTCGCTATCTCGGAAAAGGAGCGCGGCGTCGCCGACTGGGTCTGGCGCAACCGCAAGCGCGCCGGACGGTTCACCGACACCCTGCCCGCCAGCGAGGGTTTTCACGTGCCGCTGGTCCGCGACGATACCTGCGTCGGCGTCCTTGTCGTGCGCGTCGCCCCCGAGGCCGCTCTCACCCTCGCGCAGCGCGACCTCATCGAGAGCTTCGCCGCCCAGCTCGCCCTCAACGTCGAGCGCGAGCACCTCCGCGCCGCGGGCGAACGCGAAAAGCTCCTCGCCGAATCCGAGAAACTTCATCGCGCACTGCTCGACGCCGTCTCGCACGAGCTCAAGACCCCTCTCGCCGTCCTCAGCAGCGCCCTCGAAACCCTCGCCACCGCCGACGAAGCCACGCGCGCCGCGCTCCTCGGCGAGAGCCGCACCGCCACCGGCCGTCTCACCCGTCTCGTCAACAATCTCCTCGACCAGACCCGGCTCGAAGCCGGCGCCCTCCGCACCCGCCTCGACTGGTGCGATGCCCACGACCTCATCGCCGCCGCCCTCGACGGCGTGCGCGATTCCCTCGCCGGCCATCCCTTCGAGTCCGACGTCCCCGCCGACATCCCCCTCTTCCGCGCCGATGCCGCGCTGATGGAGCAGGTCATCGCCAACCTCCTGCTCAACGCCGCGCTGCACACCCCCGCGGCCACGCCGATCTTTCTCACTGCCGGCCTCGACCAGGCCCGCCGGCGGATCTTCTTCACCGTCGCCGATCGCGGACCGGGGTTCCCCTTGGAAATGCGCGAGCGGCTTTTCCAAAAATTTCAGCGCGGCGACGCCGCCCGGGCCGGCGGGCTCGGCCTCGGCCTCTCGATCATCCGCGGCTTCGTCGTTGCGCAGGGTGGCGAGATTGTGGTCGGCGAAAATCCCGGCGGCGGCGCCGTCTTTACCGTTTACCTTCCGTACGAGCCGCACGGAAATGTGCCGGGCGAATGATCCGCCTCACGCCATGACCGCCCCCGCGCCCAAACCCGACCTCCTCGTCATCGACGACGAGGTCCAGATCCGTCGCCTCCTGCGCCTCACGCTCGAGTCCGCCGGCTACCGCGTGCGCGAGGCCGAGACCGGCGCCCTCGGTCTCAACGAGGCCGCGGTCGCCCGCCCCGACGCCGTGATCCTCGACCTCAGCCTACCCGATCTCGGCGGCCTCGAAGTCCTGCGCCACCTCCGCGAATGGAGCCAGGTCCCCGTGCTCATCCTCTCCGTGCGTGGCGGCGAGACTGACAAGATCGCCGCCCTCGACGCCGGGGCTGACGACTATCTCACCAAGCCCTTTGGCGGCGGCGAACTGCTCGCACGCCTCCGCGTCCTCCTCCGCCGCGCGCAACCCGCCGGCGAGGTCAGCATCGTCCGCTTCGGCGACGTCGAAGTCGATTTTACCAAACGCACCGTCACGCGCGAAGGCGCGGACCTGCACCTCACCGTCAAGGAGTACGCCCTGCTCCGCCTGCTGCTCCAGCACCGCGGCAAGGTCGTCACGCACCGCCAGCTCCTGCGCGAGGTCTGGGGTCCGCAGCACGAGGCGGACACGCACTATCTGCGCGTCCACATGGCCAACCTCCGCAAAAAAATCGAGCCGGCCGACACGCCTTTCATCAAGACCGAGTCCGGCATCGGCTACCGCTTCACGGACGCTGGTTAAGCCGGCCAGTACCGCGAAATCTTTCCACGCAGGAAACGCGCGCTGGCCGCCAGCTGCTTCATGCCATCGACGCCGTCCTCGATACTGATCCAGTTGTCGAACCCCGCGCCCTTCAGCGTGGAGAAAATCGCGTCGTAGTCGTTGAGGCCCTTGCCGATTTCGCCGTGCCGGAGGCGCTTCGCGTAGCCTTCGGCCCCGCCCTCCTCGCGGCGCAGGTCTTCCAAGGTGCCTTCGATCAAAAACCGGTCGCTCGCGTGCATCGTCACCACGCGGTCCTTCACCCGCGCGAGCAGTTCCAGCGGATCGTCGCCCGCGAGAAACGCGTTGCTCGGGTCGTAGTTCACCCCGAAGCGCGGATGGCGAATCATCCCGATCAGTTCGCAAAACACGTCCATCTTCTGCGCAAACTCCGGGTAGCTCCAAAAGTCGTCCTTGTAGTGATTCTCGATGATCAGCGTGACCCCGCACCGCTCCGCCTCCGGCAGGCACGCTTCGATGTTCTCTACTACGATTTTCAACCCCTCCTCTTTCGTCAGCTCCGGCCGCCGCTGACCCGACAGTACGCGGCAGTAGCCCGCGCCCAATTCCGCCGCCATGCGGATCCAGTTTTTCTCCTTCTCGATCTCCTGCCGCCGCAGCGCCGGGTCCGGCTGCGAGAAATCCGGCGAGCAGCACAACATCGGGATCACCATCCCCGCCCGCTCCACCGTCCGCCGCGCCTCCGCCCACTTGGCCGGATCCGCCAGCTCGGCGAACCCGCTGTAGTACTCGAGTCCGTCGAGCTTGAGCGGCCCCGCCAGCTCCACCCACTCCCGCAAAGTCATCGTCGCCGCACAGAGCGGACGAATGTAAGCCTTTGGAAACGCAGCGAGCTTGGGCATTCTCGGTTAGAATTAAAGATCACGCCTTCACCGGATTTCGCCCGTACACGGAGAACTGCTCCAGCTCCACGACTGAGCCCGTGATCGGGCGCGACTCGTCGCCGAGCCAGTACACCGCGGCGGCAGCGATCGCCGGCGGCATGATCAGCCTGCCCGAGGGCGCGTAGAGCGGCGGGACCTTGTCGGCCCAGTCCGGCGGCTGGCCTTGCGCGACCTGCGCGGCCTGTTCGCGCGGGGTCAGCACCCAGCCGACGTTGAGGTGGTTGAACCGCACCTTGTCCGTGCCGTGCGCATTCGCGAGGTTGCGCGAAAGCGTCTGCATCGCGCCTTTCGACAGGCTGTAATCGACAAACGTCGCCTCGCCGCTCAGCGCGTTGATCGAGCCGATGTTCAGCACGCTGCCCTCGCTCGCCTTGAGATGCGGCCACGCGGCCTGAATCAGAAATAGCGGTGCGCGCACATTGATCGTCATCGCCCGCTCGAAGGACTCCACCGTCGTCGTCGCGAGCGTCGTGCGCGGCACGATGGCCGCGTTGTTCACGAGGCCGTCGATGCGGCCAAAAGCCTTGAACGCCGCCGCCACGATTCGCGCCGGGGCCGCCGGGTCGAGCAGGTCGTCGATGTGCAGGGCCGCCTTGCCGCCGAGCTGCGCCACCAGCGCCTCACCCTCGGCGCGCTCAAGGCCGTGGACCAGCGTCCGCGCGCCCTCGGCCACGCAGGCCTCCACAATGGCGCGGCCAATGCCGTTGGTGCTGCCCGTGACGATGATGACTTTGTCTTTAAGGCGCATGGGGGGAAAGCTCAGGCCGGCGCCGCCACCGTCACCACGGTCTTGATCGAGTTGGCGATGTAGCACTGCTCGTGGGCCTCGTGGTGCAGGTGCTCGATCTCCGCCGCCGTCGGGCGTTTCTCGCCACCGTAAACCACCGCCGGCCGCAGCGTGATCGCGCTCACCCACGGTACACCGCGCTCGTTTTTGGTCATCACGCCCACCGCCTCGTCGCGGTAGCTCTCGACCAGAAAGCCCGCGCGCGACGCCAGCCACAGGTACGTCAGCATGTGGCAGCTCGCGACCGACGCCACGAACGCCTCCTCCGGGTCCACGTGCGCCGGATTCGACCACGGCACCGGCACGACCGCCGGCGAGGGCGAGGCCGCCAGCGTCACGCCGCCGTCAAAGGCCCACGTGTGCTCGCGCGAATAGCGTCCCTTGAAAAAATCCGGGCCGCCCAGCGCCCAGGTGATCGTGGCTTTGTGTTCGGACATGTTAGATTTTCACTCCGTTGGGCGCGGTGAAGGCCGCGTCCACCTTGTCGCCCGTGTTGCGCGTGAGCGCGGGCTCGAAGATCAGCACCTCCGCCTCCGCGTCCGCCAGCGTGCGGTGCTCCACCGTGCGCGGCACCACGAGCCCCTCGCCCGCCGCCAGCTCCACGGTGCGGTCGCGAAACTTGACCTTCATCGATCCGCGCCAGACTAGGAAAAGTTCATCCTCCTGTTCGTGCTGATGCCAGGGGAACACGCCCTGGAATTTCACCAGTTTGAGCTCCTGTCCGTTCAGCTCCGCACCGACCTTCGGCCGCCAGTGCTCGGTGATGAGGCTGAACTTTTCGCTGAGATTGAATTTTTCCGTGGTCATGAATCAGGGTGCCGGCTTGAGCACGGCTTTCACGATGTCGCCGCGGTGCATCTTTTCAAACGCCTCGTGCCAGCTTTCGAGGGCCCACACGCCACCGAGGATCGGGCGCACGTCGAGCTGACCCGACGCCAGCAGCGCGAGCACGCGCTCCCACACCGGCCAGTTGTGGGAAAAACTGCCTTGGAGCGTGATGTTTTTCTGCACGAGCGGATCGAGGGAGAAATTCAACGGCTGCGGCCCCCAGCCCACCTTGCTGATCCAGCCCGCGGGCCGCACCAGTTCGAGCGCGGCTTTCAGCGCCGCCGAGGCGCCCGCTGCATCAATGACGCCGTCCACGCCCAGCCCGTCGCGCTGCTTCGCCCACGCGGTCGCATCGCCCACGATCACCTCGCAGCCGTAGGCCTTCGCCACTTCGAGCCGCGCGCGGTCGCGTTCGAGACCGACTAATGCCACCTGCGCGCCGGCCAGCCGCGCCATCGCCGCGCAGAGGATGCCGATGGGCCCCGGGCCGAGCACGATCACGCGGTCGCCGGGTGAAATGCGGGCGTTGTTGATCACCGCGTTGTAGGCCACGCAGCAGGGCTCGGTCAGCGCTGCGTGCTCCATCGCGAGCCCGGCGGGGATACGGTGCAGGCAGCGCGCCGGCACGCGCACGTAGCGCGTCATCGCCCCGTCCACGCCGTAGCCAAAGCCCTTGCGCGTCGGCTCGAGATTGTAGAGGCCGGCGCGCGAGAGCGGGCTATTAGCATCGATCACCGCCGCCGTCTCGCTGACCACGCGGTCGCCCTCACTCCAGCCGGTCACGGCGCGGCCCACCGCGGCGATCTGCCCGCCGAACTCATGGCCGAGCACCACGGGGTAATTGACTTTCCAGCTGTGCGAACTCGTCCACTGGTGCAGGTCGCTGCCGCACACGCCGACCGCCTCGACCGCGAGGATCACGTCGTCCGGCCCCGGCTCGGGCCGGGTGAATTCGCGCAGCTCGACGCTGTGCGGCTCGGGGGCAAAGTTGACGACAGCGGGGCTTTTCATGGGTAAATTCTAGATACGTGTTCTCAGCCGCGCCCGACCTTCACGTCGCCGTAGCCGTGCACGCGGTCGCAGATGATGCGCAGCGTACCTTCGAGGTTACCGTCGGCCGTGCGAAACGCATCGGCGTCCACCGCCAGCGGCGCCCCGATCACCACGAGCGGCGCGCCGTACTCCGGCGTGCGCACCGCCTGCTCCAGCGTGAGTCCGCCCACCGCCTGCACCGGCACACGGACAGCCGCGACAACCTCGCGCAACTGGTCAAGCGGGCTCGGCATGCGTCGTCCGCTCGCCGCAATCCCGCGCCGCTCGTCGTAGCCGATGTGGTGGATCACAAAGTCGCAGCCAAAGTCCTCGATCATCTTCGCGCCCGCCACCATGTCGGGGCAGCCGAGATTGTCGCCCATCACCTTCACCCCGTGGTCGTGACCGGCCTTCACGACGCATTTCAGCGTCTCCTCGTGCGCCCGCGCCATCACGACGACGTGCGTCGCGCCGGCCTTGGCCATCATCTCCGCTTCGAGATAACCGCCGTCCATCGTCTTGAGGTCGGCTACGATCGGCACACCCGGGAAACGCTCCCGCAGGGCCCGTACGCCGTGCAGGCCCTCCGCCAGAATCAGCGGTGTCCCGGCCTCGAGCCAGTCAACGCCGGCGCGCCGGGCGAGCGCGGCCGTAGCCAGCGCTTCATCGAGATTCGTGAGATCAAGCGAGATCTGAACGATCGGTAACATGGGGTCCGCCCACGCTGCCAGCTTCCCGCCTGCCCCGTCAACGCGCGACCGCCTTCAGGCGTGTCTTCCGCCGGTTTCGTGTTTTACCTCGGTCCACTTCATGTTCCGCCTCGCCCTCTTCTTCGTCGCCCTGCTCGTCTCCACCCTGGCCGCCTTCGGCTTTTATTTTTCCCGGCGCTTCGCCCCGTTGATGGAGAGCCCCGAGGTGGCGCTGATCGCCACGCCCGCGCACCTCGTCGCTCCCGCCCAGGCCCAACCGCCCGACGTCCCGCTGAGCGCTCCCGTTTTGGATAACACACCGGAGAACCGCGTCCTCCTGGAAAAATTCTCCCGCCTTCTCGGCGAAACCATCCCGAGCCTCCACGAGCTGCACAAACGCGCCCTCGCCGCGGCCCCGTTCTCGACGTGGGGCATCCCCTTTCGCGGCGTGCAGCGCTCCAAGGCCGACATCGCGCTCCTCTCGCTCAAATACCAACTCCTTGCCGGCTCCACCGCTGTGGAGCTCTACGAAACGCCCTGCACCGCCGCGCTGATCCTCCACCAGCCCAAGCGCACCGTCGTAATGCTCACCGACCGCCAGCGCGGCGTCAGCCAGAACCTCGTCATCGGCCGCAACGTGCCGCACCCCGACGACCTCATCGCCGCCGTCGTCACCTCCTACGCCTTTGCTCCATCTCCGTGACTTCCGGCCAACGCCCCCCTCATGCGCCCGCCGGCTCGTGTACCGCAGGCAGCGTGAACTCGAAGCTCGTGCCCGTGCCCGGCTCGCGCCGGTAGCGGCACTCGCCGCCTTGCAGCGCGGTGAGGCGCTGCACGATCGATAGCCCCAGGCCCGCGGTCCGCTGCGCACCGAGCTGGTCGAAGGGCACGAAGAGCCCGGCTTCCTGCGCGGGGTCCACTCCGGCCCCCTGGTCCACCACGGCGAAACGATACGCCCCCACCTCGCGCACCCAGGTGAGGCGCACCTGCGAGGCGGGACCGCCGTGTTGCAGGGCATTGCGCAGCAGATTCCACCAGATGACCTGGATCCACGGGGGCACGCCCATGACCTGCGGCCATGTGTCGGGCTGGCGCACCACCGCGCCGGCGGTGCGGATCTCGTCCTGCAACTGCCGGAACACCTGCACCACCACGCCGCCCATGTCGGTCGTCACCGGCATCACCGGGTCCGACGAAGCCCGCAGGAGGAAACTGACGCGGTCCACGATCTGGGAAATTTCGCGGGACGACTGGCGGAAAATCTCCGCAATGTTTCCCAGCATCGCATCCTGGCCGACGGACATTTCATCGAGCAGATCCGAACTCGTGTGGATGCAGCCGACCGGCGTGCGCAGCTCGTGGTTGACCCGGCGCGCCACGGCCTTCAGGTCGCCGCGCAGGCGGAGGTTTTCGCGCAGGAGCTCGTGCTGCATCACGACCGCGCGAAACATCCGGGCCAGCGTCGCCGGTTGCCAGCCCTCGGGCGGCATGATCTCGGCAACCTCGGACGAGCCGTGACCGAGCACCACCACGGCCCAGCGTGGCGCGCCCCGGGCGTCCACCGCCTGCGTGGCCTCGGCCAGCAGCGCCTCGCCCGGCTCCGTCAGCACCAGCAACGCCGGCGCATCGCCGGCCGGCCCCGGGGCGGCTTCCGCCAGCGTCGAGGCCTCGACCGTCTCGGCCTGCGGGAAAGCCTGCTGCGCCGCCGCGAGGATGAGCGGGCGCAGGGAAGTTTCGATTCCAACCAACAACAGTTTCAGACGCGTCTTCATAGCACGGAGTGGGTCAAACGGACGGAGGCGCCGGCGGAGCCTCCGGCGCGGCCTGCCGGTTCAGGGCCGCCACGGCCTCCTCCAGCATGCCGATGGTGATGGGTTTGATCAGATGGGTGGCGAAGCCCGCCTCGCGGGAGCGGGCGAAGTCTTCCTCCATGCCGTAGCCGCTCAACGCGATGCCGATGACCTGCGGCTGCAACGCGCGCAGCTCCCCCATCAGCTCGTAGCCCGAGCGGTCGGGCAGGCCGACGTCGGAGACCACGAGGTCGAAGGTGCCCGCCCGCGCATGGCGCAGCGCCTCGCCCGCCGTCGCGGCGGCGACCACCTGGTGGGCCCGGTTGCGGAGCAGGTGTTGCAGGGCGTTGCGCGTGGCGGCGTGGTCCTCGACCAGCAGGATGCGCAGCGGCGTCGTCGGGAGCGGCGCGACGCCCGTGGCGCGCGTCTGACCCGGCGTCCGGTTTGAGGCGAACGGCGCCGAGGAGAACGTTTTCGCGAGCACCGCGTCCGTCTCGTCCGGCGCGGGCGCCAGGGGCAGCTCGATCAAAAACGAGGAGCCCCAACCGCGGCCTTCGCTCGTGGCCTCGATGCGGCCGCCGTGCAGTTCCACGAGGGTCTTGGTGATCGCGAGGCCCAGCCCGAGCCCGCCGAAACGGTGCGAGCCCCCATCGCCCGCCGCGTGGTCGCCCTGCACGAAGGCCAGGAAGATCCGGTCGATCTCCTCGCGCGTCAGGCCGATGCCCGAGTCGGTGACCTTCACCGTGACCTTGCCGGGCTGCGGCCCGTGGCGGACCACCGCCTCGATGCGCCCGCCCTCGGGCGTGAACTTCACCGCGTTCTTGAGGATATTCCAAAATATCTGCTGCAGGCGCACGGCGTCGCCGAGCACAAGGGCCTCCCGGTCGCCGCCGTCGATCGCCAATTCCTGGCGCTTTTCGCGCAGATCGGACTGCACGTTGGCGACCGCGTCGCGGAAGATGACCTGCAGGTCGCAAACCCCCGTTTCCAAGCGCAGTTTGCCGCGGGCGATGCGGGTGACGTCGAGGAGGTCGTCGATCAGGCGGGCCTCCAAATTGATATTTTTCCGGATGAGCTCGAACTTCGCGCGGACCGCCGGTGTCAGCGTCGGATCGTCCACCGCATCGCTGGCCAGCAGCAGCACGGGATTGAGCGGCGTGCGCAGCTCGTGCGAGAGGGCCGCGAGGAAATCATCCTTCGCACGGGCTGCCGCGAGGGCCTCGTCGCGCGCGCGCTTCAGCTCGATCTCCGCCTCCTTGCGCGCGCCCGTGTCGGTGAGCACGCCCAGCAGGCCGACGACCCGACCTTCGTCATCCCGCTCCGGGACGTAGATCACATGCACCCAGCGGTGACCGATGTGCTTGTAGGGAATCTTGACCTCGAACTCCACGCGCTCGCCGGCCAGGGCCGCCTCCATGTGCGGCCTGAAGGTGTCGAAGGCCGCCTGCCCCACGACGTCGGGCACCGGCAGTCCGATCATCGCTTGGGGCGTGAAGCCGTTGCGCTCGGCGTACGCGCGGTTCACGAAGGTGTAGCGGTGCCGGAGATCGGTGCGCACGAGGAGCACCGGGGCGTTTTCCGTGACCAGCCGCAGCTGCATCTCGCTGGCCGAAAGGGCCTGCTCGGCCCGCTTGCGCACCGTGATGTCGCGGGCGATCTTCGAGGCGCCGACGATCCGGCCCATCCCGTCCTTGATCGGCGAGACCATCAGGGAGACATCGATCAGCGTGCCGTTCTTGTGGCGGCGCACGGTCTCGTAAAGCTCGATGTCCTCCCCGCTCCGGATGCGGTCCAGGTTGGCCGGCTCCTCTGCCAGCCGGTCGGGTGGGATCAGGATCGTGACGGATTTCCCGATGACCTCGGCCGCCGTGTAGCCGTAGAGGCGCTCCGCCCCGAGGTTCCACGCGGTGATGATGCCGTCGAGGTCCTTGGCGATGATCGCATCCCCCGAGGACTCCACGATAGCCGCGAGCTGGCGCCGCACGGCGCTGGCCTGCTTCTGCTCGGTGATGTCCACGAGCATGTTGACGATACCGACGACGTTGCCCGCGGTGTCACGGACCGGCTCGGGGTGCGACAGCACAAAGCGCCGGGACCCGTCGGGCCGCTCGATGATCATCTCCTGCCCGCGCACGGCGCGCGCCTCGCGCAGGGCGACCGCCGTGGGGCCCTGGTCCAGCGGCAGGACCGAGCCGTCGGCGTTGAAAATCCGGTGCGAGCCGCACCAATACTCCCGGCCGAGCTCGGGCTTGCGCCCCCACAGTGTCTCGGCCGCGGTGTTGTAGATCGTGATGCAACCGCGGGCGTCGCACATGAAGACCGCGGTCGGCAGCGCCCGCACCAGCTCGCGGTAGCCCCACTCACTCTCGCGCAGAGCGCCGACCGCCGCCTGGCTCTTCTCCAGCATGGTGTTGAAGGTCGCGGTCAGCCGCCCCAGCTCGTCTTGGCCGTACTGGCGCGCCCGCAGCGAGTAGTCCTGATTGGCCGAGACGGCGCTGGCGGTGTTGGCCAGCTCGAGGATGGGCCGCGCCAGCGTATTGCGGAGCTGGCCCGCGACGATGCCCGCGAAGGCGATGGCGGAGGCCAGCACGATCAGCACGACCATGAGGTACTGCTGCATGCGGCCGAAGATCTGCGCCATCGACGCCCGCACATAGAGCGTGCCGAGCCGGCGGCTGCCCTCAAGCACGGGCTGAACGCCCAGCACGTAGCCCTTCTCCGCGGACACCACCTTGGCCGCGGTGGCGTTGGCATCGGTGTTGCCCGGCAGGGCCTCGTCCGGCGCGGCCCGGAAGCTCGCAAACAGCCGGCCGTCGTTGTCGTAAAGCGCGGCCGACACCACCTGCGGCTCCGCGCGCAGGGCATCGAGGAGCTGCGTACCGTTGGCCCAGTCCTCGAAGGCCACCGCGGCCGTGCTGTTGTCGGCGGTCAGTTTCGCCAGTGTAGCCACGGTGTGCCGGATGTCGTTGCGATAGCTGCGGTACTCCACCGCGAGAAAAATGCCACAGGCGAGCAGCAGTGCCGCCATCGTGGTCAGCAGCATGGCGTAGCTGAGCTTCTTCTGGACCGGCAGGTTGGCGTACCAAGTCATGGCGGGGAGGTCTCCATTCCTGCGACCTGCGCGAGGCGGAGCAGCTTCGAGCTTATGAGGACCTTCGATTCGCGCAATGCCGCCGCATTGATCCTGATGCCCACGCGGGTGTCCGTGACAAAGCCGATCAGGCCGCCCGCCTCCACGAATCCCGGCATGTCCGCCACTGTCACGAGGGTCGGGCGGCGCAGCACGCGCAGCAGCTCCTTCACCCGCCGGTGCTCGGAGGCGCTGATGAAAACGAGGTGGCAGCCCTGCGCGCCCGCGGCCTCGCTGAAGCGCCTGATCACGATCGGCCGGCCCTTCACCCGCTCGCCCGCCACCGTCTCCTCCAGGCTGGAGCCAAACGGATCGGTGCCGAGCACCCCGATGACGAACGGGCTGTCCGGCCCGGCGAAGGCCTCCTTCGGCCAGTCGATGAACATCGCGAAATTATAGAGGAACGCCGCCTTCACGTCGTACTCCCGCGAGAGCGGCCGCGCCACCGCCGGTCCGGGCAGCAGCCCCGCCAGCACGAGGAGCAGGCAGGCCAGCCACCGCCCCGCCCCCACCCTGCCGAGAAATCCGCCCGGGGTGTTCATCATCGCGGGATAGTCCTCAATACTTGAAGCGCACGCCGGCCTCGACGCTGCGCCGCACCTGCCGCTGATCCGCAAAGGCCCCGATCTCCGGATGCGCCGCATCCAGCAGGTTGCGCCCGCTCAGCGAGAAATCCAGGTTCGCCCGCGCCGCCCAGGTGAGCGTGGCATCCAGCTCCGTGTAGGCGGGCACCCGGCCGTACTGGCCGTTTTCATAGACGGGCACTTCCGCCACGTGGCGCAGGGAGGCCCAGAACGTAACCTTATTCCCAATACGCAAGGTGTTGCGCAGCTGGGCCTGGTACCCCGGGAAGCTCACCTCGCCGAGCCCCCGCTCGAGGTCGCCGCCGCCGGCTGTGAGCCACGTCTCCTGGTGCATCACAAAGCCGCCCGCGCGCAGCCGCCACCACGACGTCACATCCCAGTCGGCAAACGCCTCCACGCCGTGGCTACGCCCGGCCACGCCGTTGCCGATGGTGATGGGCAAAATCGCCGGCCCGCTCGGCTCGAGGCTGCGCAGGTCGCGGTAATCGTGGTAATAGGCCGTGGCCGTAAGCGAAATGCTGCTCGTCGGTTGCGCGCGCCAGCCGAGTTCGTAGGCGTAAACCACCTCGGCCTTGAAATCCGGTCCGCCCGCCACCAGCGAGTACGGCGGCGTCTCCGGCGCATAGTAGTCGGCATCAAACCGCGACGGGATGCGCACCGCCCGCGACGCGGCGAGCCAGACCAGCCGCTCCGGCCCGGGCCACGCGAGCCGTACGCTCGGCATGTATTCCCAGCCGCTGTAGTGATTCTCCTCCAGCCGCAGTCCCGTCGTGAGCCTGAGCTGGTCGCGCGCGAGACTCAGCTCGTGTTGCGCAAACACACTGACGAGCCCGAAATAGACATCCGCCGGCTGGATGGTGAACCCCGCCGTATTGCTGATGGAGTCCTCCTGCAGGCGGTAGTCCGCGCCCCAGAGCAGCTCCTGGTCGTCCGTGAGTTTCAGCCGGTGCTGAAACTCGAGATCGCCGCTGTGGGTGATCTCGCGGTTCGAGCCCGTGAGCTCCGTCCGCGAGAAATCGTGGTAGGCCCGGATCCACAGCTGCGAGTCCGGTGTGAAGTCACGCGACCAGCGGGCGAGCAGGTTGAAGGCGTCATTCACCAGCTCGGGGTTCTTCCGGTAGTGGGCGTTGAACATGTCGCCCTGCAGCGTGAAGTCGCCGGTCGTCGTCCTGCCCCAGTCGCCGCGGAATCCCCACTGCGTCGAGTGCCAGGCATCATAATCATCATCGGCCCCGGTGGACGAGAGTGTGGGTTGATGGTCGGCCCCTTGTACATAGACGCGCAGTGCGCCGTTGCTCCCGAGGTTCACGCCCTGCCGCACAGCGAAGCTGTCCGTGTCGGTGCCGACGTACGCCTGCGCGAGCCCGCCCACGGTTTCGCGCGCGGACTTGGACTGGATGTTGATGACGCCGTTGACCGCGTTGGAGCCCCACGTCGAGCCCGCCGGCCCGGTGATCACCTCGATGCGCTCGAGGTCCGGGAGGAAGGTGCTGGTCGATTCCCAAAACACGTTGGAAAACAGCGGCGAGTACACCGTGCGCCCGTCGATCATCACCAGCAGCTTGTTGGAGGCGGAGTTGCTGCGCATGAAACCGCGCGCGTTGATGCCCCACTCCGACGACGATTTCTGCGCCACAAAAAGATCCGGTGCCAACCGCAGCAGGTCCGGCAGGGTCTGCGCCCCGGTGGTAAACGTCGACTGACCCCGGATCAGGAAAAGGTTGCCCGCCGTGTCGCTCCACGCCTCGGGGCGGCGCGACATCGAGGTCACCGGCTGCGCCAGCAACTCCTCGACGGTCATGCGTTTCAACGCCTGGGGCGTCAGCAATCCTGTATCCGGCGTCCGGGTATCGTCAGCGCGCAGTCCCGGAGGCAGGCAAAGCGCCGCCAGCAGGGCCGCGGCTGCGGCAAACCTGCGTGGGAATGAGCTGACTGGACCGGTCATCATGCGCGCGGCAACGGAGCCAGTTTCCTCCCCCGGGGGTCAAAGGACGTTTTTGGTGTTTAAACACCGGTCTTTCTCCCAACCATCCGGCAGGAAATCCCCCTACGCCACAGGGCTTGCAGAGCCCAGCGCCGGGGCCCTGACTCACCGCATTGAAAATCGCCGTGATTGAGGATCATGCGCTGATGCGCGACCTGCTGGTCAAGGCCTGCCGGGAGGCCATGCCGGGCTCGGTTGTATCCGGCGCCCGTGACGTCGCGGGTGGTCTGGAGCTGTGCCGCATCAGCCAGCCCGATGTCGTCATCCTCGACCTCGCCCTGCCCGACCGTGACGGCCTTGATGCGCTCGACGACCTCCTCGCCGCCAGCCCGCGCAGCAAGATCATCGGCATCTCGGGCTACACCGACGAGTTTACCCTGCACCGCGCCGTCCATTCAAAACTCCACGGCTTCGTCGATAAGAACGAGCAGACCGTGGAAACCCTGACCGACGCCGTCGCCGCCGTGCAAAACGGCCAGCGGTATCTCTCCTCGCTCGCCCAGGCCGCGCACCTCACGCAGCGCCAGGACCCCGTGTCCTTCGACAAGATCCTCTCCGAGCGCGAGCAGGGCCTGCTCGGCCTGTTTGGCAGCGGCCTCACCAACGAGCAGATCGCCGCGGAGGTCGGCCTGAGCGAACTCACCGTGCGCAATTACCGCTGCCGCCTGCTGGCCAAGCTCGGCTTCCGCACCTCGCCCGAGCTGATCCGCTACGCCTTGGAAAAGGGCTTCACCCGCCCCTCCGCCTTCCGGCCGCAGCTGCAGAGCCGGGGTTAGTCTCTATTAATCAGGCGGCCCGTCCGCAACGGTCTTGCCTTGTGGGGCGGCGTCCCATTATTCGCGCATCCTACCCTACCATGGCCGAAGCGCACACCCCACCTGTGGTCGATTGGTATCGCACCCCGATCCCGACCCCTGTCTTCAAACGCCTGCACGAACGCAGCGACTTCCTCGCGTTCGCCCAGACCATCGGCTTCCTCGGCCTCCTCGCCACCACTGCAGGGCTCTCCCTGTGGTCGTGGCATCACTGGCCGTGGTACATCACAGTCCTGCTCGTCTTCCTCCACGGCACCTGCTCCTCGTTCTACCCGAACGGCATGCACGAGCTGGGCCATGGCACGGTCTTCAAGACCAAGGTGTTCAACGGCTTTTTCACCCGCGTCCTGTCCTTCTTCGGCTGGCTGCATCCGGATGTCTTCAGCGCCAGCCACCAGCGCCACCATCGCTACACCCTCCATCCGCCCGACGACCAGGAGGTCGTCCTCCCGACGAAGCTCATGCTGAAGCACTTCTTCCAGCAGGGCTTCGTCAACTACCTGGGTGCGTATTGGAATTTCAAGTATGCCTGGCGCCTCGCCCGCGGCCGGTTCGAGTCGCCGTGGGAGCTAACCTGCTATCCGCCCGGCCAGCCGCAGACGCGCGTTGTCCCGGTGCGCTGGGCGCGCTTCCTGCTCGCCGGCCATATCCTCATCGCCGTCGTGTCGATCAGCCTCGGCTACTGGATGGTGCCCGTCGTCGTCTCGCTCGCGCCCTTCATCGGCAACTGGCTGTTCTTCCTCTGCAACAACACCCAGCACATTGGCCTGCAGGACAACGTACCCGACTTCCGCCTCTGCTGCCGCACCTTCATCCTGAGCCCGCCGGTGCGGTTTCTCTTCTGGCACATGAACTACCACCTCGAGCATCACATGTATGCCGCGGTGCCCTGCTACAACCTCGGCAAGCTCCACGCCGCCATCGAGCACGACACGCCGCCCGCGCACAAGGGCATCGTCGCCGTCTGGCGCGAGATCATCTTCATTTTGCGCCAGCAGGAGGCCGATCCGAAGTACCAGTACGTGATGCCGATCCCGCAGCGGGCCGAAGCCAAGGCCGTCTGAGCGGCGCAGGGCGTTGAGTGGCTGCGGCGTCCTCGCCGCAGATTCACTTATCCCTGCGGCGGGGACGCCGCAGCCACCGGCTCACCCCTGCCGCATCGCGGCGAGGTACACCTTTGACGCCAGCTCCAGCTGATCGAGCGCCAACCACTCGTCCTTCGTGTGCGCCTGCGCCAGGTCGCCCGGGCCGATCACGATGCTCGGTGCGCCGATGGCCGCATAATGGCTCGCATCCGTCGTGTACGCCGCGCCGCGGCCGGTCGCATCGCAGCCATGGGCCGTCAGCACCGGGCTGAGCCAGCGGTGGAAATCCCGTCCCGGCTCATCGCTCATCGCCGGCGTCACATAAAGCTGGTCGTGTTCCAGCGCCACTCCGGCGTGGGCCAGCGCCGCGTCGCGCTCGCGCAGCACCTGCTCCGCCGTCTCGCCGGGGATGGTGCGGCGGTCGCACTCGATCTCGCACCGGTCGGGGATGATGTTCACCGCCGAGCCGCCGCGGATCACATTGACGCTCGCCGCGGCCTTGCCGGTCAGCGGATTGCGGCCCGTGACGGTCGGCGCATAGCGCGTCTCAAAGGCCTCGATCACGCGCAGCATGGCCGAGATGGCCGACGTGCCCTTGCTCGGATCGGAGGAGTGCACGGCCTTCCCCTTCGTGATCGTGCGCCAGCGGATCACGCCGTTGTGGCCGATGATCGGCTTCACCATCGTGGGCTCGCCCACGAGGACGCCACGCAGCTTGGGCAAAAACTCCTTCAACTCCCCGCGGGCGAAGGCCTGCGCCCCGGTCATGCGCGCCTCCTCATCCACCGCAAAGAGCACGCCCGCATTGCGCGGCCGGGCGGAGCCGCGCGCGTATTCCTTCAGGGCCCAGAGCATCGCGGCGCCGGAACCCTTGGTGTCGCAGGCGCCGCGGCCGTAGATGCGGCCGTTTTCGATTTTGCCCGCAAAGGGGTCCACCGTCATCCCCGCCACCGCCACGGTGTCGAGGTGACTCTCGCCGAGCAGCCATTCGCCGCCGGGCACCGCCTCGCAGGCGATGAGCAGGTTGAAATTTCCCTCGGGCACCGGGCAGCGGCGGGTTTTCAACCCCCACCCTTGCGCGAGCTTTTCCAGGTGCTCGGCCAGCGCCGCTTCGCCGCCGACGGGGCCCCCGAAGTGCGTGCTGATCGTGTTGAACGACAGCATCTGTCCCAGCAGCTCAACCAGCGTGGCGGGCGCTTGCATGGGAATGGGATTAGCTCAGCCAGCGGCTCAGGTTCGCGGCGATGAAGGCATCGTCGGTCAGTTCCGGATACGCCTTGCTCACGCGCGTCAGTTCCTCGGCCTGACCCGGCGAGAGGACCTCGTGCGGGTTGAGGCAGTGGATCGTCGGCACGAGGCCGTTGCGGCGGAGAATTTCCAGAATACCCGGGATGCAGCCGTGGAAACCGTTGGCGGCATCGAAAAGCGCGGCGTTCATGTCCGTGACGGCGATGGCGCGCTCCAGCCACTTCACGTCGAGCTGGGCCGAGGTGCGGGCCTTTTTGATTTCGTTGAGCAGCTCCACCGCGCTCTTCGTCCACACGCCCCAGTGGCCGAGCAGGCCGCCGATGATGCGGCGCGTGACGCGCTTGCCATTCACGTCGAAGGTGAAGGGCGTGAAGAGGTCCACGACGATATTGTCGTCGTTGCCGGTGTAGAGCGCGATATCGTCGCAGCCCGACTCGACGACCGCGCGCACCACGTCGATCGACTGGTAGCGGTTGAAGGGGGCAAGCTTGATCGCCACGACGTTCTTGATCTCTGCGAAGCGCCGCCAGAACGAGTAGCCGAGCAGACGGCCGCCCGCCGCAGGTTGCAGGTAAAAGCCGACGATGGGGAAAACCTCGGACACGCGCTGGCAGTGCGCGATCAGCGCATCCTCGCTGTCCTGCTTGAAGGCCGAGAGACTGACGAGGCCGGCCTGATAGCCGAGCGAGCGCGCCAGCTCCGCCTCGCGCACGGCCTGCTCGGTGCGGCCGCACACGCCGGAGATCTTGATGAAGGGCCGCGGGGCCTTCGCCAACTCCTCGTCGATCGTCTGCGCGGCGAGCTCGAGCACGGGCTTGAACAGGCCGTGCTGCGGTTCGCGGATCTCGAACTGCGTCGAGTGCACGCCCACGGCGAGGCCGCCCACGCCGGCGGCGACGTAGTAGCGGGTGATGGCGCGCTGGTGGCGCTCCGAGAATTTGCGGTTCGCGTCGAGCGCCAGCGGTTGCGCCGGGATGACGTGGCCTTCGAGCAGGTGGCTGCGCAGGTTCATGTTAGAATTTTCCGTCGCGGGTTTCAAAATGCGTGGGCTTGCCGAGCAGCTTGCCGCCGGCGCGCAGATGGTCGGCCACCATCGCGATCATCTCGTCGAGCGACTTCGAGGTCGGGCCGAAGAGGCGCATCGACTCGCTCGCGTCGGAGTGCCACGCGGCATTGGCCGGCGTGCCGGTGAGGACCGGCTTGCGGCCGTAGATGCGGCCGAAGCGCTCGGCCACTTCCGCGAGGGTGATTTTTTCCGCGCCGGTGATGTTAAGGATCTTCGGCGGCGATTCCACGTGCTGGAGGCACTGGATCGCGCGCGCGCACGCGTCGCCCTGCCAGATGAGGTTGAAGACACCCATCGTGATGTCCACCGGCTCGCCCGCCAGCACGCGCTGGCCGATATCGACGAGCACGCCGTAGCGGAGCTCGACCGCGTAGTTGAGGCGGTAGATCAGCTGCTTCGTGCCGTACTTGCGCGAGTAATGGGTGAAGACCCGCTCGCGGCCCACGCAGGTGCTCGCGTACTCGCCGAGGAAGGCCACCGGCGTCGTCTCCGTCGCGCCGCGGCCGTCAGTCGGCGTGAAGGGATACACGCAGCCCGTGGAGAAAACCACGATCCGCGAGTCCTTGAACTTCCGCGCCACCAGCGAGGGCACCACGGTGTTCTGGATCCACGTCTCGTCCGGCGCGCTGTCGGTGCCGAATTTCTGGCCGGAAAGGTATTCCACGTTGGCCACCTCGGGCAGCTTCGCCACCTGCTCCGGGTCGGCGAGGTCGCAGGAGATCGGCTCCACCCCGAGCTCGGCCAGCGCGGCCTTGGTCTCGGGCTTGCTGAAGCGCGACACGCCCAGCACGCGGGTCGATTTCTTGCCCGCGGCGTCCAGCGCCCGGCGCAGCATCGCCGCGGTCGAGGTGCCCATCTTGCCGCCCACGCCGAGCACCATGTAGTCGCCATCGAGGGCGCGGACCGCCTCGATGGCCCCGGCCGTCGGCGTGGAGAGCAAGAGCTCGATTTCCTGATCGTTGAGCGGTTGATTTTTCATGCGCAGACAGGCTGGACAGTGAACGCACTTGTCACCCCGCTATCTGTCGCGCACGGTCGGAAAAATCCAAGCGCAATCTCCCAAATATTCATGCGCGCCATCGACATCCACACGCACCCCGTCTTCTTCGGCAAAGGCCACAGCCGTCGCGAGGCCAACGAGTTCGCCGCCTACGGCCAGAGCAACGGCATCGAGCACATGATCGCCCTGGGCGACGTCCTCGTCTTCGGCAAGGACCCTACGGCTAAGCAGATCTCCTTCATCAACGACCAAACCGCCGACCTCATCCGCTGGCGGCCCGACTACTACACCGGCTTCTGCTGCCTCAACCCCACGCTCGGCGAAAAGCCCGTCATGCGCGAGGTCGAGCGCTGCGTCGAAATGGGTTTCCGTGGCATCAAGCTCGAGATCTCCAACAACGCCCGCGACGCCTGCATGAAGCCCGTCATGCGCGCCGCCGAGCAGTGGGACATCGCCGTCCTCCAGCACTCCTGGAGCATGACCAACATCCGTCAGCGCAGCTACCACAGCGACCCGGAGGATACCTGTCTCCTCGCCCGCCGCCATCCCAACGTCCGCGTGATCATGGCCCACCTCACCGGCTGCGGCTACCGCGGCGTCCTCGAAGCCAAGGGCGTGGACAACCTCGTCGTGGACACCTCAGGCGGCTACCCCGAGGCCGGCATCCTCGACTACGCGCTCGAGCACCTCGGCGCCGACCACATCGTGTACGGCTCCGATCTCCCGATCCGCGAAACCTCGGTCACCCTCGGCCGCACCCTCGGCACCGACATGAGCGAGTCCGAGCGCGAAAAGATCCTCCACCTCAACACCCGCCGCATCCTCAAGCTCTGACGGCCGCCACCATGCTCTTCGACGCCCACGTCCACCTCGGCTCCTGGCCGTTTTCCTTCCTGCCGGAGTACAACGCCCCGCAGCTCGCCGCGCACCTCAAGGCCCACGGCATCGGCCGCGCCGCCGTCGCCCCGCTCGCCGCCGTGCTCGCGCCCGACCCGCTGCCCGCCAGCCGCGCGCTCCTCGCCGCCGTCCGCAAGGTGCCCGCCCTCCTGCCCCTCCCCGCGGTCAACCCCGCCCTCGCCCACTGGCGCGAGCAGCTCGACCTCGCCGCCACCGGCCCCCTGCGCGCGATCAAGCTGTATCCGAATTACCATAACTACAAGCTGGAGTCCCCGCGCTTCGCCCCGTTCTTTGCCGAGGTCGCCGCCCGCGGCCTGCGGATCGTCATCGGCGTGCGCCTCGAGGACGAGCGCCACCGCTATTTCGCCCTCAACATCAAGGGCGTGCCGGTGAAATCGCTCGCCGCCTTTCTCAAGCAGTACCCGAAGCTCCACCCGCTCGTGCTCGGCCTGTATCTCCCCGAGCTGCGCGAGCTCGCCAAGGCCGCGAAGAATTTCTCCGCCGACACGTCCTGCGTCGAGTGGATCCGCTCCGCCGAGACCCTCGCCAAGGAGTTCCCGCACGACCGCATCCTCTTTTCGTCGCATACGCCCTTCTTCAACACCCGCGCCGGGGTCGACAAGCTCACCAGCGGCGATCTCCCCGCCAAGGTCCGCACCGCCTTCGAGTCCGCCAACGCCGAGCGCTTCTTCGGCCTCTGATAAACGTCGCTTCCCTTCGCATGTCCGCCCCCACGCCTGCGCCCAAGCCCATCGTTGACGAACCGCTCCCGCTCCCGCGCCGCTGGGGCGAGGCCGAGCTCGCGCGGCTCACCGCGATGGTCGGGCAGTCGTCGCTGTTCTACTGGAAGGGCCCGCAGACCGCCGCGCTTCTCGAGGAGTTTCGCCGGCACTACCCGCTGAAGCACGTCTTCCCCTGCTCTTCCGGCACAGCCTCGATCCACATCGCCATCGCCGCCCTCCGCCTGCGTCCCGGCGACGAGGTGATCGTACCGCCGATCACCGACATGGGCTCGGTCACCGGCATCCTCTACCAGCAGGGCGTGCCCGTTTTCGCCGACCTCGAACCCGACACCTACAACCTCTCCCCCGCCGCCGTCCGCCGCGCCATCACCTCGAAAACCCGCGCGATCCTCGCCGTGCACCTCGCGGGCAATCCCTGCGACCTCACCGCCCTCGCAGCCATCGCCCGCGAGCACAAGATCTCCCTCGTCGAGGACTGCGCGCAGGCGTGGGGCGCCCTCTGGCAGGATCGCCCGGTGGGCACCTTCGGCGACTTCGGCTGCTACTCGTTCAACGACTTCAAGCACGTCAGCTGCGGCGATGGCGGCATGGTCGGCACCAATCGCGACGACCTCGGCGAGGGTCTCGCGCGCTGGGGCGACAAGTCCTACAACCGCGTCATCGGCGGCCGCGACCCCGAGGACCTCGCGCCCAACTACCGCATGAGCGAACCGCTCTCGGCCATCGCCACCGCCCAACTCACCAAGCTCCCCGGCATCGTCGCCCGCCGCCGCGCCGCGGGTACGCTCCTCACGTCGCTCCTCGCCGGCACGCCGGGTATTTTCACCCCGGCGGTCACGCCCGGCGGCGCTCACAGCTACTGGTTCTATATGCTCCGCCTCGACCTCGCCCGCTGGACGGTGGGCCAGGCGGAGGTCGCCGCGGCCTTCCAAGCCGAGGGCGTCGCCTGCGGCGCCGGCTACATCCCGCGCCCGGTGTATCAGTATCCGGTTTTCAAGAACCACAACTTCTTCGGCGGCGCTTGGCCCGCGCGCGATGCCGGCTACACGACGATGGACTACCGCGCCGTGAGCTGCCCCGTCTCCGAGGCCATCCTTCGCGACTGCGTCGTCCTCCGCCTCAACGAGGCGATGACCGACACCTACATCGAAAAGGTCGCCCGGGCCCTCCGCACCGTCGCCTTGCGCCTGACCAAATAACCCTCCCCTTTTCCGTTATGCGTTCCCTGCTCATCTCCGCCCTGCTCCTCACCCTGCTCGCCGGCTGCGACACCGCGTCGGCTCCGTCCGCCGCCTCGCCGGCCACCGCGGTCAAGGCCCCGCCCGCGAAATTCCTCGAGGACTACGGCTTCCAAGACACGAAATGGGGCCACCTCCATGTGCTCTTCGGCATGCGCGCCGCCAAGTCCACCCAGCCCGTCTATCCCCGCAATCTCCGCAAGCAGGACATCAGCGGCGGCGTGGTGATCGACGTCCTCATCGACGAAACCGGCAAACCCGTTGACATGGTCATCCAGACCTCCAGCGGCTACACCGAGTTCGACGAAAGCGCCCTCAAGTGCGTGAAGCAGTGGACCTACCCCGTGTGGCTGGAAGACGGCAAACCCTCCAAGGTCGTCAGCCGCCAGAACATCGACTTCATGATCTTCATCAATTGACGTCGATGCGTAGCACATCGTCCCCATTCGTCATCACGGTAATTACCATCCGGCTGCTTCCGAAGAGACAACCTGGGACCGCTCCTTCGATGAACTCAATGACGGGATCGTCGTTGCCGGAATCAGGGTTTGTCGCCGCCTGCATCCGTGAAGAAACTCCTGCGCGCACAGCCCGATAGCCAGATACGCGTCACTCTTTCCCGGCCATCGGCCTGATCAGGCTACCACTTTGCGCCGGCGGATGATGACGCCCAGCAAAGCCATACCGCCCAAAATCGCCGCGTAGGCGGACGGTTCCGGCACGGGTGCCGCACTGATTGCGTAGGAGATGTCGTCGAAGTAGAATCCAGCTCCGGTGAGGGAACCCGAAAATTTCAGGCGCGTAGACTGTTCATAGGGAATGTTGAGGCCCTCCGGCCCGCGGTAGAAGCCCAGCGCCCCCTCGACGGTGGCGCTCATCAGATCCGAGCCGTCGATCATGGCCCGGACCGTATTCAGATCCGTTCCCACCCGCGTCACACTGAAATCCAAGCGATGCCAGCCGCCGTCCAGATTTCCCCCTACTGTCACCTCGGTGAAATCGTCCCGGGTCGAGTTGACCGTGGCCAGGGTAACATTCAGATTGCCCGCATCATTGTTGAGATAGGCTAGGATCTCCGCGCGGTCGTCGCCCGCAGGAGTGCCGCCATCGATCCGGATATAGGAACCGTCACCCAGCGACACCGCCTTGAAATAGAGCGTGCCGGAAAACTGGTAGCCCACGCCGAGGTTCGCGCTCAGATTCGGGGAAAAAGGCGTGCCCGGGCCAAACTGATAGCCGCCCGATATGCCGTGGTCATAACGCCACGATTGCGTGCCGGAATGAGCAGCATCCGTCGTGATGCCCTCCGACGTCACCGTGACATGGTCATTCGGATCGGTGAGCAGTGTGTTGCCATCGGCACCAGCCGACCACCCGCTCTGGCCCATGATGCTGCCGGAGGAAAACGCCGGTGACTCAAAATCGAAGGACAGCGAAGTCTGACCGCAGGCGACAGAGGCCAGCAACAGGCCGGCGACAATAGCAAAACGGCGGCCAAGACGCCGTTGATCGAAACCAAAGCCAAGATGCGCGGGGGTCGCTTTCATGGGTTGAGTAATTAGGGGTGTGCAGGGATTAAATATAAAATTTCGATCACTATAATTTCTTATTACACCCCTGTGTCAACCGCACCCGTATCCAATAAATACCGATATACAACCTAGGATATTCCCCCAGGCCATATCGCAATCAGTTGCAACCAACAGCCAAATACATGCATCTGGAGGCTCGCTTCCACCGTCGGAAGCTGACCTCGGCCCTCCCGGTGCCGGTCAACCACCCATGACCTCCGCGTGCACCGCCACGATGGAGTCGGCGATGTAGTCCGCGTCCTCCGCCGTGTAGAGCCAGCCGATCGCGAGGGCGACAAAGCGCTTGGTCAGCGCCTCCGTGGCGGGAAAATCCTCCGCGCGGTAGCCCGGCGCAGGCCATTCCTTGAACTCCCGGAAGGGCGAGGCCGACGGCGTATGCGCCAGGCCATTTTTCACATAGTCCCGATTATATTGAGGATACGTACCGGTGCGCTGGCCGCAGTTGACGTTCCGCGCGTCGAGCTTTTCGCGGAAGGACGCCACGTGCGCCGGGTCGTCAAACATCAGGTAGATTTCGAAGCCAAAGTCGCCCGCCGAGTCCGGCACGCGGCGCGTCTTCAGGCCCTTGAGGCCCGCGAGGCGCGGGAGGATGCGCGCCTGCAGCGCGCGGCAGTGCGTCCAGAGCCGGTCCACCTTGCGCAGCTGCGCAAGGGCCATCGCCGCCGTGAGCTCCGACATGCGGAACTGTCCACCGGCGAACGCCGGTTCGTGCGACGCGGCGATCGTCGCATGGTAGGGGCGGTAGTTGCCGAGGTCGTGGTAACGCACGGCGCGTTCATAGAGCCGCTGGTCGCGTGTCGTCACCATGCCGCCCTCGCCCGAGGTCATCACCTTGTTGTATTGAAAACTGAAGGTCGCGAGGTCGCCCCAGGTGCCGATCTGCCGCCCGCGGTAACGCGTGCCGAGCGACTGCGCGCAGTCTTCGATCACGTAGAGCCCGCGCTTGTGCGCCTCGAGTACGATCTCCTCCAGCTCCGCCGCCACGCCCTGGTAGTGGATGACGAGCACCGCGCGCGTCTTCGGCGTCGTGAGCCGCGCGATTTCCTTCGGATCGAGATTGAGGGTGTCGTTGACCTCGGCCAGCACGGGCCGCGCGCCCACGCGCACGATCGAGGTAAAGCACGCGATCCAGCTCCAGGCGTTGACGATCACCTCGTGGCCGGGGCCGATGCCCGCCGCGGCCATCGCGACCTCAAGCGCCGCCGAACCACTCGTCACGCCCAGCGCGTATTTTGTGCCGATGTACTCGCGGAACTCCTTCTCCAGCTGCGCGGCCATCGGCGGCGTCGGCTTGAAGTCCGGCCCGTAGTAGCGAAACGGCTCCTTACGGCGCAGCACGTCGAGCACAAGCGCTTCTTCTTCGGCACCGATCATGGCGGCGCCAAGGCCGGGTTGGGGACGGGGACGGAGGGTGTGCGGCATACCTTTTTCTTCTCCGCCAAATCCCGGGCTCTCGCAAGCGGCGAGGTTGAATAAACAGCATTTCGCCGGTTTCCCCGTTGCGGGTCGCGCCGGGCAGACGTTGTTTCCCTGCATGAAACTGCGCTACCCCCTCGTCGTTTCCGCCCTGGCCTCATTGCTCACCGCCGCCCCCGCGGAGGTCCGGGACCTCGGCATCCCCGTCAAGGGCGTGAGCTGGGCCCGCCTGCATCCCGGCCGCACCGCCGAGGGCCACGCCTCGCTCCTCGCGTCGATGAGCCAGAACAACGGCGGCCTCTTCGTCCTCGATATCGATCTCGCCACGGGGCACTGCCGGCAGTTTCCCGTGCACGACGGCGTCAACTCCACGTTCTCCGCCGCGTCGTTCCGCTCACTGCTCACCGGCATCCTCTACGTCGTCTCCGGTTGGGACGGACATCTCCACCGCTACGATGCCAACCATCCCGAGCTCGGCCTGCAGGACCTCGGCCGCATCTACGCGGCCCCGGGCGACATCGCCCCGCTCGGGATCAACGAGGGGCCCGACGGTGTGCTCTGGATCGGCACCTACCCCGGCGCGAGTCTCACCAAATACGATCCCGCCAGCGGACAGTTCACCCACTTCGGCAAATTCGACGCCACCGACAATTATCTGTATCCGCTCGCGGGTGACGACGGCTCCCTCGCCGCCATCGTGAAGTTCGGCCGGCAGCACCTGCTCGTCATTGATCCGCGCACCGGCGAACACCGCGAGGTCGGTCCCAGCGTTACCGACGCCGCCGACAAGGCCCAGTTCCTGAAGTTTTTCAAGGGCGCCGACCGTCGCCTCTACCTCGATTCGCACGCCGGCAAATTTCGCGTCGATGGCATGAACCTCACGCCCGTCGATGAGCTGCCCGCGCCGCTCGCCGGCATACACGCCACCTACAAGCATGCCTACCAGGCCCCCGCCGAGATGCCCGGCGGCTGGACCGCCCATTTCCTCGACGATAACATCAACGGCACCGGCACCCCGCGCAACGTCCTCCTCGTCAATCGCGACCCTTCCGTCGCCAGCCGCCGGCTGCACCTCGACTGGATCGGCGGCGGCTCAAATCTCCACACCATCGACGTCGGCCCCGGCGGCGAGCTCTACGGCTCGAGCTACATGCCCAACCGCCTCTACCGCGCCTCGCTCGACGGCGCCCGCATCGAGGACCTCGGCGAGCACACGTTCGCAGGCGGCGAGGCCTACTCGACCGTTACCCTAGATGGGAAACTCTACCTCGGCTCCTACCCCGAGTCGCGGCTCTCCGTTTACGATCCATCCAAGCCGCTCCACTTCGGCGCCGGTCCCAATGACAATCCCCGCGACCTCGGCCGGCTCGACGGCATCGGCTACCGCCCCAACGTCCTGCTCGCCACGCCCGACGGCCGCCTCTGGATGGGTTCCAGCCCCGACTACGGGCTCTACGGCGGCACCCTCGCTTGGTATGACCCGAAGACCGGTGCGAAAAAATCCCACCGCGTCGTCGTGCCCGACCTTTCCCCGGCCTCGGGCCTCTACCTGCCGGAGCTGAAGCAAATTCTCCTCGGCCTCAGCATCGAGACCGGCACCGGCATGCCGGTGAAAAAGGACGTGCTTCACGGCGCTTTCGCCCTGTGGGACCCGGCCGAGGATAAACTCATCTGGTCCGGCGACCTCGGTCTCGACAATCTTGCCGACGTCTCCTCGCTCGCCCCGGCAGGTAACGGTCTCGTTTATGCTCTCCTCGGCCGTGGTGATCACATCCTCTCCGCCGGCGCGCCCGAGATCGGTCCGCGCCTCGCCCTCATCGACCCGGCGAAACGCACCGTCGTCGCCAGCGCGTGGCTGCCCGCCGACTACGGTCCGCTTTCCTGGCACGGCTACTTTTCGCTGCGCGTCGGCCCCGGCGGTGCCGTGTACGGGGCGACGGGATATTGCGTTTTCCGCATCAAGCCCGGCACCTGCGACGTCGAGCGCGTCTGGCAGCTCGATCAGCCGAAGAAGCGCCCCGGCACCGTCTGGCTCACCGCCTCCTCCCCCAACGTGATCGACGTCGTCGGCCCCATCGTGGGAAACACCTTCTACTTCGCCACCGGCTGGCGCCTCCGCGCCCTCACCCTTCCCTGATTTAATACCCAAACTCACTTCGCTTCCGCTTTAATGAAACGCCTCCTCCTGCTCCTCGCCATGGTTACATCCGCGCTTCCCGCCGCGCCCCAACCGGTCGTCCGCGATCTCGGGATCCCGATCAAAGCCATCAACTGGGTCCGCCTCCATCCCGGGCGCGGTCCTGACGGCCAGCCTTCGCTCCTCGCCTCGATGGGCCAGAACAACGGCGGGCTCTTTGTCATCGATATCGATCTCGCCACCGGCCACTGCCGCCAGTTCAACGCCCCTTCCGCCGCCCAGCAGTATCCCACCGGATCCTTCCGCAGTCCGCGCACCGGCGTGCTCTACGTCGGCTCGCACACCGACGGCCATCACCTGCGTTACGACCCGGCGCACCGCGAGCGCGGGCTCGAGGACCTCGGCGCGATCGACGGCGCGAGTGAGACGTTTCCCACCGGGATCACCGAGACCCCCGACGGCATGATTTGGGTCGGCGGTTATCCTGATTGCGCGCTCACGCGCTTCGATCCCGCCACCGGCGAGTTCAAGCGTTTCGGCAAAATGGACGACACCGACAAGTACCTCTACCCCATCGCCGGCGCCGACGGCACGCTCGCCGCCCTCACCAAGGTCGTCCACCCGCACCTCATCCTCATCGACCCGAAGACCGGCGCGCATCAGACCGTCGGCCCGGTCATCAATCCCGAGGACAAGGCCCAACACCTCCTTTTCTACAAGGGCCTCGACGGTCTGCTCTACTACGAGACGCATGCCGGCAATTTCCGCGTGCGCGGCAACCAGCTGGAGCCCGTCACCCACCTGCCGCCGCCGCTCCCGCCCTTCATCGCCGCGGGCAACATCACGGTCCCTTTCCGCGACACCCTGCCTCTGCCCGATGGCACCATCGCCGTCTGGGACGATGGCGACGAGGGCGCAGGCACCTTCCACACGCTGCGCCTGCTCAGCACCAACCCCAATGTCACCCCGCGTCTCCTCCATCTCGACTGGCAGGGCGGCGGCTCGAACCTGTTTGTCCTTCAGTTCGGTTCCGACGGCCTGCTCTACGGCTCCAGCTTCCTCCCCGAGCACATCTTCCGCTGCGCGCCGGATGGCTCCGGCATGGTCAACCTCGGCCGGTGCAGCCTCATGCTCGGCGAGGCCTACACCATTGGTAATTTCTCCGACGGCACCATGGCCTTCGGCTCGTATCCACATTCCAACATCTCGCTCTTCGATCCGCGCAAGCCCTGGCACTTCGGCACCGATGCTGACGCCAATCCCCGCGACATCGGCCGGCTCGACGATGTCGGCATCCGGCCCATCGCGATGACCGCCGTGCCCGCGCTCACCCGAGCCGACGGCACAACCGTCCCCGAGCGGCTGTGGGTCGGCAACCTTCCCGACTACGGCACCTGGGGCGGCACGCTGACCTGGCTCGATCCAAAGACCCTCGCGCACGGCAGCTTTCGCCACCTGATGCCGGACTGCTCACCCTTCGCGCTGCTCTGGCTGCCCGAGCCAAAGCAGCTCCTGGTCGGCATCGCCATCGAGGGCGGCACCGGCACCCGCGCCAAGGCGGAGCACGGCGGCTTCGTCATCTGGGACGCCGCGCACGACCGCGCGCTCTACACCGGAGACTTCGGCATTAAAAACATCCCCGACGTCGTCGCGCTCGCCCCCTCCGGCCACGGCCTCGTGTACGCCCTCCTCGGCCACACGCGCTACACGGCCGAGCAGCTCGGCGCGAAAGCCGGCCCCACGCGCATCGCCCTCGTCGATCCGGTCAAGCGCACCGTCGTCGCCGAGACGGAGATTCCCGCCACCTTCGGCCGCATGACCGAGCAGATCCAGTTCACGCTATTCACCGGCCCCGACGCCGTGTACGGCATCACCGAGCAAGTGCTCTACCGGGTGAAGCCCGGCACCTGTGAACTCGAGGTCGTCTGGCGCGCCCCCGAAGGCGATCACATGGACGTCCCCGGCCCCTGGCACGGCAAGACTTTCTACTTCGCCACCGGCTGGCGCCTCCGCACCCTGACGCTGCCCTGATTTATTGCCCACGGAACACACGGAAAACACGGAATTCAGAAATCTCTTTTCCGTGTCTTCCGTGTGTTCCGTGGGCCTAATGATTCTTCACCCCAAGTTTCTATGAAACGTCTCCTCCTGTTTCCCCTGCTCATTTCCGCGCTCCTCGCCGCTGAACCCGCTCCCACCACCTACACCGTCGCGGTCGTCCCCATGGGCACGACCCACGAATACTGGAAGGCCATCCACGCCGGCGCGCTGAAGGCTCAGGAGGAACTGCGCGCCTCGGGCACCGCCGTCGAGATCATCTGGAAAGGCCCGCTCCGTGAGGACGACCGTGACCAGCAGATCCAGGTCATCGAGAATTTCACCGGCCGCCATGTGAGCGGCATCGTCCTCGCTCCGCTCGATGCCCGTGCGCTCGCCCGGCCGGTCGAGGCCGCCGTGGCGGCGGGCATCCCCGTCGTCGTCGTGGACTCCGGCCTGCAGTCGCGCGCGCCCGCGAGCTTCATCGCCACCGACAACCGCGCTGGCGGCCGCCTCGCCGCCCAGCGCCTCGGCACACTCCTTAAGGGCGAGGGCAACGTCATCCTCCTCCGCGTGCAGGCCGGCGCCGCTAGCTCCGAGGAGCGCGAGCGCGGTTTCCTCGAGGAGATGCAGAGCAAGTTCCCCAAGATCCGCATCCTCTCCTCCAACAACTACGGCGGCGCTACGCGCGACACCGCGATGGGCGTCAGCCAGAATCTCCTCAACCGCTACGGTACCGCCGTCGACGGCATCTTCACCCCCAACGAGTCCACCACCGCCGGCATGATGCTCGCGCTCAACGCTGCCGGCCTCGGCCACAGCAAGGTGAAGCTTGTCGGCTTCGCCAACAGCCAGCTCTTCATCGACGCCCTCCGCAAGGGCGAGCTGCAGGGCCTCGTGATGCAGGACCCCTTCCGCATGGGCTACCTCGGCGTAAAGTCCGTGATCGCCGCCGCCCGCGGTGAAAAAATCCCGTCGAAGGTGATCACCGACGTCGTCATGGCCACCCCCGACAACCTCAACGACCGCGCCGTCACCGCCCTCCTGCCCCAAGGCAAGTAACCAAGCGGAGACACGAATTACACGAATGGAGCACGAATCAATCACCCCTCTGTTTCGTGATAAATTCGTGCCATTCGTGTAAAAACTTCCCCTACCCCACCCATGACCGAGAACATCAAAATCACCTGGTACCGCTGCAAGGTCGACAAGGCCCTCATGAGCGAGCTCATGAAAAAGAGCGACGCCCGCGCCTTCCTCCAAGTCATCCCCTCGCTCGGCCTCTTCGCCCTCACCGGCACGCTCGCGTACCTCGCCTTCCTCCATCTTAACGCGTCCAACTGGCCCACCGCCCTGCCGCTCCTGCTCCTCGCGCTCTTCGCGCACGGCACGCATGCGAGCTTCTTCGGCGGCATCGCCTGCCACGAGTTCTGCCACAAGACGCCCTTCGCCACCCAGTCGTTGAACACGTTTTTTCTCTACGTGTACTCGTTCCTCGGCTGGTTCGACCCCACGGGCTACCGCGCGAGCCACGTGCGCCATCATCAGGTCACCGTCCACACGGATTACGACGGCGAGATCGTCCAACCGCTGGGCCTCGACTGGCGCGGCCTGAAGTTCTTCGTCACCGTGCTCACCTTCAGCCCGACCGGTTTTTTCAAGCTGATGCGCTTCTGGGTCTGCGCTGCCTTCAACAATTTCCGGTACGACGGTTTCCTCAACGCCAAGTGGTTCCAACGCGTCGTGCCCGAGACCGACGAGAAAGGCCGCCGCGCCGTCCGCAACTGGGCCCGCGTCATGGTCCTCGGCCACCTCGCGCTCGCCACCGCGTTCATCCTCACGGGCCACTGGTTCCTCATCGTGATCGTGAATTTCGGCGCCTTGTACTGCGTGTGGTTTGTTTTCGTCTGCGGCGCTGCGCAGCACGTGGGCCTGCAGTCCGATGTCCCCGACTTCCGCCTCAACACCCGCAGCTACACCTGCGGCTGGTTCCCCGCCTTCTGCTACTGGAACATGCAGTATCACGTGGAGCACCACATGTTCCCCGCCGTGCCCTTCTACAACCTCCCGCGCCTCCGCGAGGCCATCAAGCACGACCTCCCGCCCGCCGCCCACGGCCTCTGGCCCCTCTGGCGCGACGAGCTCCTCCCCATCATGCGCCGCCAGCACAAGGACCCGTCGTACCGCCACGTCCAGCCCCTCCCCTCCAACGAGGGCGACCGCGCCACCGACACCACCCTCCTCAGCGAGGCCGCGCAGTCGTAGTGTTTTTGCCAGGGAGTTTCCCGCGGCTAATTTCCCCGGGATATTTTTACGCTTGTTCGCATCCAACGGTTCGATGCACTTGCTCCTGTCATGAATCATTCCTTACCCCGCCGTTTCGTTGCCCTCGCCGCTCTCGTACTCTCCCTGGGCTGCGCCTCCCCGCTGGTCGCCCAGACCGTCGTCACCTTTGATTCCTCTGACGCCGACGGTTCCGCGCTTTCCTTTGTCCGCACTGTCACAGCAGACGGCACGGCTGATTTCACGTTCACCAGCGACGTTTACCTGGAATATACTTACATCAACAACTCGGAATCTTACCACGGGCTGTACGCCTTGGGTGAGGGCAACGAAGGCTCCGGCACCGCTCTCCACATCACGGTTGCACCCGGGTATGTCTTCGATTTCCACAGCTTCAACTACGCCGCGGAAGTCGCGCCTTATGGCGCCGACAACAAGCTCTACCTCGACGTCACGTACGCCGGCGGGGCCACCGGCTCGATGAGCTTCGACGCCGATGATTCAAATAATCCCGCCTTCCTCGGCAGCCTCGCCACCTTTGCCAACGATATCACGGGCATCACGATTTCGAGCAATGGCTACACCTTGATCGGAGATATCACGGTCTCGGATATCCACCAGCCCACCGCCGTCCCCGAGCCCGCCGCCATCGGCGCTCTCTTCGGTGCCGCTGCCTTGGCCGGAGCCATTGCCTGGCGCCGTCGCCGGGCGGCCTGAGCGTTATGGCTTCCGCCGCGGCATCGCGGCGACGGTTTTGGTGAAATCCTCCAGGCCGAAGACGAAGCCGGAGTTGATGGCGACGCGCCAGAGGGCCTGGCGTTTTTCGCGCTCGGTGCGGGCGGTCTCGCCGTTTTCCACGGCCGTCACCGCCTCGCGAATCGTCGAGCACATCACACCGTAACGGCCCATGTCCACCATGCCACCCGGCGACATCAGCAGGCACCAGTTGATCGCGAAGCCGATGTAAACGAGATGGTTTACTCCGTGCGCGCGGCAGACCGCGGCGAGTTGGTGCCCGTCCTCCGCAATCGGTTCGTCGCCCACCGGGCGGGCTTCCGGCGCGAAATCCAGAAACTTCCAGCCGGCGTCCACGTCGGGGCGGTTGCGTTCGCCGACAAACACGTTCTTGCCGCGGAAGGTCTCGAGGCGTTCCAGCACCGGGTCCTTCGCCACCTGCGCGTACTGCGGCGACGGACCGGCGAGCTTCACCGTGTTTTTATAGCCCGGCAAATGTGAGTAGTAATCGCGTCCGCCCACGACGTGAAACACCGGCAGCGCCGACGCCCGCACCGCGCTCAGCAGCGGCGGAAAGACTTCCGCCAAAATCTTGAGCGCCCGCGGATGATACTCCACGCAGCGCCGCCAGCCGGGCCACTGCTCCATCGTGCCCGCCTCCCACGCGTGCATCACCACGAGCGCGGTGTGCTGAGGCGAAAGCTCGATGTCGGTCTTCTTCCAGCCGCCGAAGCCCTCGGCGGGCACCTCGCGCGCATAGTCGGCGTCGAACTGCTGGTAGTACTCGGCGGGGAGCGTGACAGGATTCATGGGGTTTTATGAAGAATCCACGAAACACCCGAAATGCACGAAATTAAAATCCGGGCGGAGCGGGCTTAGGGCTCAGGCCGGAGTATCCGGCCTATCGGCCTTCTTTCGTGTGTTTCGTGTCTTTAGTGGTTTCCCAATCAGGGATTCGTGGGCTTCTTCGGCGGACGGGCGAGCCAGCGGAGGCCGAGACCGATGCCGAGCAGCAGCAGGCCGCCGATGACGTTGATGTAGGCGGGGGCGATGGCCGTTGCGGGCACAAAGCCGCAGAAGAGCAGCACCACGCCGAGGATGGCGCTCAAGTTGCCAATCACGCCGTACACCGCCATCGCGCCGTGGCCCTCGGGGCCCTTTTCCTCGGGCACCGGCGTGCGCAGGTCGCGGTCGAGCGCGATCGCGGGCGCGCTGCTCGCGGCCTTCGGGTCCCAGAAGAACGCCGAGATCACGAAGACGATCGTCGAGCCGGCGATGGCACCGAGGATGTTGCGCTCATAAATATGGTCCGGAAAGGCGTGGATGCACAGCAGCGGGATCACCACCGCGAAGGCACCGATGCACGAGGCCATGCCCGACCACCACGGGGTCTTGCGGTAAATCAGACCCAGCGCCACCGGCATCATGAAGCCGGGGCCGGTGAGCGAGTAATACTGCAGGGCGAAATCAAAGGCGCCGCCGAGCTCCGAGATGTAGAAGGCCAGCGCCACGCCGCTCACACCGACCGCAAGCATCACGAACTGCGCCGTGCGCATCTGGTGTTTGTCGCTCGGCGGGGTGAAGCCCATTTTCTTCCGCACCGGCACGTACACGTCCTTCGTGATCGCGGCGGAGAGCCAGTTGAAGGCGTCGTTGGCCTGGCCGAGCGTGGCCGAGAGGATCGCCGCCACCACGAATCCGATCATGCCGTGCGGCAGCAACAGCATCGCGAGACTGACGAACGAGGCCTCCTCGGGCGTCTTGAGATCGGGCCAGAGCGCGTGCATGTCGGGGAAGATGAGCTTGGAGCCCATCACGGGGATCGACCACATCATCGGGCCGATCAGCGAGAGCACGGCGCCGAGCATCGCCATCTTCTTCGCGTCGCGCTCGCTCGGTACGCTGTTGTAGCGCTGGGCGAAGTGCCACGCGACATTGTAGCCCAGCATGCTCGCGAGGATGAAGGAGAGGAGGAACAGCGGCTGCACCGGCTGTCCGCTCGGCACGAGGAAGTTGTGCGGCAGCTCCGTCACCAGCCGGTGAAACCCCGCGCCAATGCCGCCGCCGTGCCCCTGCCCGAGGTAGGCCATCGAGATGGGGAAGATCATCACGGTCATCGTGAGGATAATCACGCCCTGCACTGCGTCGGAGAGGACCGCGGCCCACAGGCCGCCGACCACGCTGTACACGATCATCACCACGCCCACGACCAGCATCGTCACCTGGATGCCCGACATGGCGAAGCCGAGCACATGGAACTTCTCCGCGCCGAAGCCCAGCGCCGTCGAGACGAAGATGCACAGGATGAAGATGCCCTGAGCGATACCTACGATCTGCGGCACGATCGAGGTGACCGTGTAGAAATACGTGGTCGAAGGAGAAAACCGCCGCGTCAAAAACTCCAGCGGGGCCTGGATGCGCGCCCGCCGCCACATGGGCGCAAAGTAAAAATAGCCCGCGAGGTAGGCCCACGTGGCGCTCGTGAACAGGATGATCGTACTCGAGCCGTTGCGGTAGGTGTAGCCCGCCGCCGCGACAAACATGTAGGCAGAAAAGCCGGAGACCCAGCTCGACACGCCGGCCATGAACCAGGGCACCTGCCCGCTGGCCTTGAAGAAATCGTCCGTCCCCCGGTTTTTGCGGGCGGCATAGAAGCCGACCCAGATGACGATGACGAAGTAGAGGGCGATCAGACCGTAGTCCGTCGCGTTGACCGTGTTGAAGCTGGGCATGGAGAGCGCGAAAGCAGAAATCAGACCGTCACCACGGGCCGGCCGTGATCCTCGGGTGTGAGCGAGAGGTTTACTTTCAGGCCGCCATGCGTGCCCGACACGCGCCATCCCCTGCCCTCGCGCGCAATCGCGAGCGCGCCGTGCGCCGCGCCCTTGGGGCTCGCGGTGCAGACGGTGATGATCTCGTGCACCCCCGCGCTAGCCGACTGGACCTCGGCAAACTGCTGGTCGCCATCCTTCGGCTCCAGCGGGAGCCGGCTGGCCTGCACCTGCGCCGTGCCGGCCGCCGCGACGCGGCCGTGCAGCGAGGCATTGGGCCGCGTGAGGGTAAATTCGCCGTTGCCCGCCGCGAGCTGGCCGCCGCCATCCTCGTTGTAGAGCTGGAAGCGGACCTGCACCGTGCCGGTGGCGTCCTTGAGCGCGACGCGGTCGAGGAAGACCACGACATCGGGCTTGAGATACACGAGGGTGCGGTGCACGCGCGCGACCTTCTCGTTGACGAGCTGGTAGGCATCCGTCGCATCGCTCGTGACCGTCATCCAACCCGGACCGGTGCGAAAATCGGTGACGCGGGCGAAGGCCCACGAGGCATTCGTGCCCTCTTCGCCGTGGTGGTATTGGTGACCCTGGCCATCGATCAACACGGCGGTGTGCGCGGCGGTGGTGCGGAGGATCCAGCGCGGCTGGTTGGACACGTAGGCGGCGCGGTGCGGGTCATGGAGGAGACGCTCGCCGTGGGCCTTGAAGATGACGCTGTTGCGGTCGGCGTGCTCGTGGTTGGCCGGGCCGCCGCTGCGGAGCGCGAGGACATTGTCGGTGATGCCCCAGCCCGTGCGGGAGACGACGATGTCGTTGGTCATGCGATGGTCGAGCAGCGCGAGCTCGGGCTTGGCCTCGGCGGCCTTCGGATCGTACCAGATGAGGCCGAAGAGCTGCTTGGCCTCGCCGATCTCGCGCGCGACGTACGCGGAGAGCTTGTCGCCGTGCGTGCGCGCCACCCAGGCGGCGACGCTGACATCGACGGCGCCGTTGGCGTCGCCGAAGTTCACGATCTCGTGCTCCGGCTTAACCGTGGGCATCGTGTAGCCCTTGATGTGCTGGAAATCCGTGATCTTCAGATGGTCGTCGAGCGTGGGCATCGTCATGGACAGCGCATAGCGCACCGAGCCCGGGTAGTTGATCAGCTGGCGGTCATCGATGCCCTGCGTGCGCCACAGCACCTCAGCGAAGAGAGCCATGTAGAGCGTCGTGTAGCCCCAGTAACTCACGCCCTCGTCGTAGCAGCCGTCGCTGCCGTACATCGTGGAGAACGACTTCGCGCTGGAGCGGGCCAGTTCGAGCCAGCCCTCGGCCTCGGGCAGGCGGCCGCGGAAATAACAGGCCGCGATGCCAAGCGCACCGGTGGGGATGATCCTGAGGTTGGTCGCGGCAAGGATGAGCGGCCAGCGCTTGAGGCTGATGGAGCGGAACTCATCGACCTCGCTGCGCGGGCTCCAATCCCAGCCGCGCACACGGTCGGGGTACTTCATGCCGTACACCGCGGTGTAACAGGCCGGGATGCCCTTGGTCAGAATCGCCTGCTCGATCGCCTCGCGCTCCGTCGCACTCAGGGCGTCGCCGAGGCAGTCCATCGCGACGAGCAGGGCCACGGTGCCCTCGGTCGCGCGCTGCATGCCGAGGACCTGCTTGCCGTTGTTCTCGGTAAAGCTGTCCCACTCGGGAAACTCGAGCATCTTGGCGATGGCTTTCTTCGCGAGCGCGAGCTGCGCCGGGTCGCGGTTCACGAGGTAGATAAACGACGTGCGATCCAAAATATGCTGCGTGCGCAGCAAGTGTACGACGTGGTTGGTGAGGCTCACCTCGTGATCGAGGAACTTCGTGTCGGCCGCGATATCGGCGGCGAGCTGGGTCTGCCACAGCTCAGCGAAGCGCGGGTCGGTGGTGTTGGCGCGGATGCGCGGGAGGTCGCTCTCGTCGAAGAGCAGGCCGCGGTGTTTCCCGCCGCCGGCGGATTTCGGAGCAGTGGCATCAGGGGTGGAGGCACTGAGTTTCATCGAGGTAAGGGGCAGGCTCGCAGCAAGGAGCGAGGTCATCTGCACGAAGGCGCGGCGGGTTTGCTTCATGGTGTTTTTCCTGAAATTTCGCACCGGCGGGACGGCGGCGCGGACCTCCGCGTAAGCTAGGCGCATGCCGCGCGCTGTCATCGCCAAAAGCGGCGCCCGAACCGAATTATTTCGGAATAATCAGCTAGTAGCGGCCTTGTACCGCGCGATCGCCACCGCCGCGCAACTGCCGAGCTCGTCGCCGAGCTGGGCGGGCACGACCGCGCAGTCGCGCGCGCTGTCGGGCAGCGCCTCGCGCGCGATCACCGCCTGCATCGCGGGCGCGAGGAATTTCTCGCAGCGCTGGTAAATGCTGCCGATCACGATGCGCTCGGGGTTGAGCACGTCGATGAAGAGCGCGAGAGCCTCCCCCAGCCGCTCGCCCGTCTCGCGCCAGATATCGAGCGCGAGCGCATCGCCAGCCTCGGCCGCGAGGCCGACGTCACGTGTGGTGAGTTTTTCCAGCGGGATTTTTTTCAGCGCGCTCGCGCCAGCATGGGCCGCGACACGTTGCTTCGCGATCTGCGCGATGCCACCGCCGGAGCAAAAGCCCTCGAAGGAGCCCGCCTTGTTGTAGCCTACGGGGCCATCGGCCGCCATGCGCATGTGCCCGACCTCCCCGGCATTGCCGGTGACACCCTCATAGAGCCGGCCGTCGAGGATCAGGCCGCTGCCCATGCCGGTGCCCATGGTGAGAAACATCATGCTCTGGCAGCCGCGCCCCGCGCCAAACTGCCACTCGGCCAGCGCGCAAGCGTTGGCGTCGTTCATCAGAAACGCCCGGCCGCCGAAACGCTTCGTCAGCTCCGCGCAGATCGCGATGCGGTCCCAGCCGGGGAGATTCGGCGGCGACAGGATAAGCCCGCGCTTCGAATCGAGCGGCCCGCCGCAGGAGACGCCAAAGACGGTATCGGCCGTCGGCTTGAGTTTGGCGATCTCCGCGTAAAACCGCTCAAGCGTGCCGTGCACGTCCGTCGTGGCAAAGCGCACGACCTCGCGCACGCCATCGCCCTCGGGGATGCCGATCGCGCATTTCGTCCCGCCGATATCAACGCCGATGTAGTTCATGCTGGGATATGGAAACTTTGCTGAAGGTTTGAGGTAGCGCAGGCGTCCCGCCTGCAATGGAAAGACGGTCCCGCTTAGCGGGACGCTACTTTTTCGCCTGCCCGTAATACGCACCGGGGCCGTGCTTGCGCTTGAAGTGCTTCGCCAGCAGCTCGGGCTCGATGGACGTGAGCTTCGGCGCGAGTTGCAGGGTCATCAGCGCCATGTGCGCGCAACACTCGAGCGCGACGGCGACCTCGACGGCCTTGGCGAGCGTGGCGTTCCAGGTGAAGGGGCCGTGCCGGTTCACCAGTACGGCGGGGCGGTCGAGCGGATCGAGTTTCTTAAAACGCTCGAGGATGACATTGCCCGTTTCCCACTCGTAGGCGCCGGCGATTTCCTTCGGCGTCATCTTGCGCGTCACAGGCACCTCGCCGTCGAAATAGTCCGCGTGCGTCGTGCCGAAGCACGGGATCGCGCGGCCCGCCTGCGCGAAGGCCGTGGCGCACGAGCTGTGCGTGTGCACCACGCCGCCGACGGAGGAGAAACCGAGGTAGAGGCGGCGGTGCGTCGGCGTGTCGGAGGAAGGCTTGAGCTTCCCCTCGACGATTTTGCCGTCGAGATCGACGAGCACCATGTCGATCGGGCGGAGGTCGGCGTAGTCCACGCCGCTGGGCTTGATCGCAAAGATGCCGCGCGCGCGGTCGATGGCGCTGGCATTGCCGAAGGTCAGGTTGATGAGCCCCTGCTTCGGCAGGGCGATATTCGCCTCGTAGGCCTCGCGCTTGAGTTCGGTGAGCATGGTGGGCGCGCGTAATTACTCAGGCGCGAATGCCATAGGCGAGGTGATAGTATACCTCGTTGTTGCGCAGGGTCTGCTTGAACTCGCTGAGGCGCGTGTCGGCGTTGATCAGCGCGAGCTCGATGCCGGCGATGGTCGAAAAATCCTCCAGCATCTCGGTCGTGACCGCGTAGCTGTAGCCGGTGTGATGCGCGCCGCCAGCGTGGATCCACGCGGCGCACGCGGTCTTGAAATCGGGCTGGCACTCCCACACCGCGCGGGCGACCGGGAGCTTGGGGAACTTCGGCGTCTTCACCGCCTTGACTTCGTTCACGATGAGCCGGAAACGGTTGCCGAGGTCGATCAGCGAGGCATTGAGCGCGGCGCCGGCCGGCGCGTCGAACACGAGGCGCACCGGGTCCTCCTTGCCACCGATGCCGAGCGGATGGATTTCTACGGAGGGTTTGCCGAGCGCGATGGTCGGGCAGATTTCCAGCATGTGCGAGCCGAGCACCTGGTGGCCCTTCGGCGACAGGTGGTACGTGTAGTCCTCCATGAACGACGTGCCGCCGTCGAGGCCCTCGCCCATCACCTTCATCGCGCGGAGGAGTGCCGCGGTCTTCCAGTCGCCTTCAGCGCCGAAGCCATAGCCGGCCGCCATCAGACGCTGCGTGGCGAGACCCGGCAGCTGGCGCAGGCCGTGCAGGTCCTCGAACGTGTCAGTGAAGCCCTTGAAACCGCCCTCATCGAGAAACGCGCTCATGCCGAGCTCGAGCCGCGCGCTGTAACGCAGCTCGTCGTGACGCGCCCCGCCCTTCTTCAGCGCAGGCGCTACCTTGTACTCTTTCTCATACGTGGCGCAGAGCGCGGCAATGTCGCCGTCCTTAACGGCGGACACTTTGGCGACGAGATCGCCGATGCCGTAGCCGTTGGTGGAGAAACCAAATTTCATCTCGGCGGACACCTTGTCGCCCTCGGTGACGGCGACCTGGCGCATGTTGTCGCCGAAGCGCGCGAACTTCGCGCCCTGCCAGTCGTGCCAAGCGCGCGCCGCGCGCATCCACGCACCGAGGCGGTCGTGCACTTCGGGGTCGGACCAGTGGCCGACGACAACCTTGCGCGCGAGGCGCATGCGCGTGTGGATGAACCCCGCCTCGCGGTCGCCGTGCGCCGCCTGGTTGAGGTTCATGAAATCCATGTCGATCGTGCTCCACGGCAGGTCGCGGTTGAACTGGGTGTGCAGATGAACGAACGGCTTCTTCAGCGCCCCGAGGCCGCGCACCCACATCTTGGACGGCGAGAAGGTGTGCATCCACAGGATGAGGCCCGCGCAGTTGGCGTCGGCATTGGCCGCGAGCATGACGTTGGTGATCTCGTCGGGCGTGGTGAGCAGCGCCTTGAAGACGGTCTTCAGCGGAAGCTTTTTCGACGCGGCGAGCGCCTCGGCGACGGTCCGGGCGTTGTCGGCGACCTGCTGCAGCGGGCCGGGGCCGTAGAGATGCTGCGAACCGCAGACGAACCAGATTTCAGGGGTGGCGAGGAGTTTCATGAGGGATGGAGAATGGAAGAAGAGGAGTGGCCCACGGAACACACGGAAGACACGGAATTCAGAATTTCATTTTCCGTGTCTTCCGTGTGTTCCTTGGGCAAAAATCAGTGCGTCAGTTTTGCTGGGCTTCCTTAAGGGCGAGGAGGTCTTTCATCACGCGCGAGAGGTCGGCGGACTTGTTCACGCCGCCGAAGGCGTCGTGGCACTGGCGGTAGAGGGCGTAGAGCTGGTTGTAGGCCTTTTGCTGCGCGGCGCGGGGGCGGTAGCTGACCTTCTTCAGCGTGGTCATCTTCGCCTGCGCGGCGGGGAAGCTCGCGTGCGCGCCGGCGAGCACCGCGGCCGAGACGGCGGAGCCGAGGGCGCAGGCCTGCGAGGATCCGGCCACGAGCATCGTGCAGCCCGTGACGTCGGCGTAGATCTGCATGAGCATGGGATTTTTCTCCGCGATACCGCCCGCGCAAACCACGCGGTCGATCGGCACGCCGTACTCGCGGAAACGCTCGATGATCGCGCGCGCGCCGAAGGCCGTGGCCTCGATCAATGCCCGGTAAATCTCCGCCTGCGTCGTATGCAGCGTCTGGCCGACCAAGAGACCGGAGAGCATCGGGTCGACGAGGATGGTGCGGTTGCCGTTGTTCCAATCGAGGGCCACGAGGCCGCTCGCGCCGGGTTTCAGTTTCGCAGCCTCGCGTGTGAGCTCGGCGTGGCGGGCGGCATCGCCGCGGCAGACGCCCTCGACCCACCACTTGAAGATATCGCCAACGGCGGACTGGCCCGCCTCGAGGCCGTAGTAGCCGGGGAGGATCGCGCCCTTCACGATGCCGCAGATGCCGGGGATGTCGGGCACGGTCTTCTCCGCGGAGACCACGCCGCAGTCGCAGGTGGAGGTGCCGATGACCTTGACGAGCGTGCCTTCGCGGACACCGCTGCCGATGGCGCCGTAGTGCACGTCCATCTCGCCGATCGCGATCGGGATGCCGGGCGGCAGGCCGAGCTTCTGCGCCCACACGGGGCTGAGCGTGCCCGCGGCGGCGGTGGCATCGTACGCTTGGGTGTAGAGCCGGTCGCGCAGCGCGGGGAGCTTCGGGTCGAGGAGCGCGAGGAACTCCTTGTCGGGCAGCCCGCCCCACTCGGCGCAGTAGAGCGCCTTGTGCCCGGCCATGCACACCCCGCGCTTGATCTGCACGGGATCGGTGACGCCCGCGAGCACGGACGGTATCCAGTCGGCCAGTTCAACCCAGGAATAAGCCGCGTCGAAGACCGCGGGCGCCACGCGCCGGCAGTGCAGGATCTTCGACCAGAACCACTCGGAGGAGTAGGTGTTGCCGCACTTCGCGATGTACTGCGGGCGGTGCTGCGCGGCCAGTGCGGTGATCTCGGCGGCCTCGCGCCAGCTGGTGTGGTCCTTCCAGAGCCAGCACTGGGCGTGGAGGTTGTTTTTCCACTTCTTCGCGAGGGCGAGCGGGACGTTTTTCGCATCGACCGGGATCGGGCTGGAGCCGGTGGTATCAACGCCGAGGCCGATGACGCGCGCGGCGTCAAAGCCCTTCTGCTTGCGCGCCTGGGCGAGCGCGGCCTTCACGCTTTTTTCGAGGCCGACGAGGTAGTCGCCGGGATGCTGGCGTGCGAGGTGGTGGTGCTTCGGGTCGAGCAGCACGCCCTGCTGGCCGCTGGGGTAGTTGACGACGGCGGAGCCGAATTCTTTGCCGTCGGCACAGCGCACCACGAGGCAGCGCACCGAGTTTGTACCGTAGTCCAGACCGAGGGTGAAGGCGGGAGCCATAAAGGGGACCCGCAACCTACGCGGGCCGGTGCGCGCGAGTAAAGGCCGCGTTCAGCGCAGATGCTGAGTAATCAGGCGGCGCAGCACGGGGCGCACCTTACGGGCCAGCTGAGGATTGGCGTAGCCCATCCAGGCGACCGGCGTCGTGGTGTCGAGCGGCGCGCGGAGCGGTCCGCCCGCGGGCGCCTCGATGATGCCCCCGGCCTCGCGCAGGATCAGTTCCACACAGATGTCGTAGGGGTGGCAGCAGAGCGAGGAGCGCAGGCCGAGCTTGGCGTGCGCGAGGGGACGCAAATCGCCGAGCATGCGGTCGTGGCCGGCGATGAGTTCGTAGATCTGCCCGCCGGTGGAGAGGTACTGATCGTCGAAGACCTCCTTCGCGCCGAGTTCGCGCCACAGCGCTTCCTCGACGGTGGCGAGCAGGGCCTTGCCTTCGGGGAAAAACCGCACGAGCGACGCAAAGCCATGCTCAAAGTTATCCGCCCGCGAGGGCCGCAGGTTGAGCTTCGTCCAGCGGCGGGTGCGGAGGTCGAGGGAGCGCGCGGTGAGGCCGCGCCCGCGGATGGCGCTGAGCTGGTCGCTGCGCACCATCTTGCTCGTGCCGAGTTCGGTCATCGCGGCGACGGTGATATCGGTGAGGGTGTTTTTCGCCCCGCGCTGCGGTGCGAGTCCGGCGAGGGCCCAGGCACTGCGCTTGTCGCTCATCAGGTTTCGCGTGCCGTCGATGGGATCGAGGATGCACTTGTAGAGCGTTCGCTCCACGGGGGTGTTTTTCGGAAACGTCACGGTCTCACCGTCGGCGATGCCCTCCATCACGAGCTCGACCGGCCAGGCGCGCGGCCAATGGGCCTCAAACCAGGCCATGATCGCCGCCTCGGAGATACGGTCCACCTCGTAGATCGTGTCAGCCGCCGTCACCGCCGCGACCCGGTCGAAGCGGTGCGCCCCGCGCGCCCGCGCGGCGATGAGGGTGTCGCGAATCGTGTCCTGCAGGGCACAGAGGAGTTTACGGGCGCGCTCAAGCTGGGCGGCATTCATAGACGGAGGTTTGCGGAGCGCGGCGCGGAATTCCAGTGGCAATTCCGCGCTATCCGCCTGTTCCCCGTAGGGTCGCCGCGCACTTTGCCCGACCCTTCGGAGGGTCATCTTGCACTTTGCACGAAATCTCGCTGACCAAATATCAGGGGTAGGCTGGGCGTGATTTTCTAAATATTTGGATAAAACAACTTACATCACTCTGGCACGCGGTGGCACGGAGCTAGGTAAGAGAGTTGGCACGTTCAGCAACCTTCAACCCAAACCCACTCCTCCGATGCAAAAGCAATCCTCCTCCCCGACGTCCGCCGCCACCGCCCGCACGTATCGCCAGAGTCCCAACGCCGCGAACGAGGCCGCCCATGACTCCGAACTGGTCCGCCGCTTCAAGGAGGGCGAGGAGCCCGCCTTCGTCGAGATCATGGAGCGCTACCGGAGCAAGATCTACAGCATCACGCTCGGCTTCCTCCACGACCGCACCGATGCCGAGGAGATCACGCAGGACACCTTTATCCGCGCCTACCGCGGCTTGGTGAACTTCCGCGGCGATTCCTCGCTCGCCACCTGGCTCTACCGCATCGCGGTGAATCTGGCCCGCAACCGCTACTGGTACTTCCACCGCCGCCACCGCCAGGATGCGCTCTCCCTCGACCACCAGCTGACGCAGGAAAGCGAGTCCACCTTCGCCGACCTGATCGCCGACTCCGCGCAGGATCCCGCGCAGGAGACCGCCGTCAGCGAGTTCTCCGGTCTCGTCGAGACCTGCCTCGCCCAGCTCGACTCCCGCCACCGTGAGATCCTCGTCCTGCGCAACGCCCTCAACCGCTCCTACGAGGAGATCGCCACCGCCCTCGGCATCAATGTCGGCACCGTCAAGAGCCGCATCGCCCGGGCCCGCGAAAACCTCCGCGCCAAGCTCGCCGAGACCTGCGCCGAGTTCTCGCCCGACGCCGAGCCGAGCGAATGGTTCCT
>JAFEGO010000007.1 GCA_018239845.1 Verrucomicrobiota bacterium | reverse complement strand
GGAGTATAATAGGACGGGAAAGGCAAGTAAACTGTTTGTATCGAGAACTCCGATCAAAAACGGAAAGATGTTAGTCTGTTATACACGAGAAGAGGCTAGCCACCTTGAGTTGATGATCGAGAGAGTGAAAGGTTACTTAACATCGTGCGGTTACAAAGTTGAGATAGAGTGACCTCAAGACACGTCTCGCAACTTGCGGATGAAGCAAAAAGGGCTCACTTCGCGATATTCCGCGGGTTGATGCCGCGGCCCAGTTCGAAGGTGCTGCCGACGGCGCCGACCACGGCGTGGGCGCGGTCGAGGCCCAGGGGTTGGCGGAGATAGTAGACCGCCTCGATGCCGGTGCAGTGGGCGCCGATCAGGTGGTCCACGCCGCAGGCGCGCAGCTTGTCCGCTGTCCAGGCCCACGTCTCGGGCGGGGCGGCGAAGATGTGGATGCCGCCGATCAGCGCGTGGATCCGCGCCGGGCGGATGAAGCTGCGGGCGTACTCGAGCGTGTTGATCACGCCGGCGTGGCCGCAGCCAAAGATCGCGACCAAGCCCTGCGGGGTGTCGATGATGAGCGCCTGATCCTCGGGCACGTTGTCCTCCACGAGGCCGGCGGGCGTTTGCACCTTGCCGTCGTCGCTCCAGTTGCGTTCGGGGTATTGGCGCGGCACGGGTCCGGTGAGCCAGACACCGGGGTATAATTCCACCGGCTGGCGATGCACGACAAAGGTGCCGCCGCTTTTTTCGAACTGGGGGCGGATGAGAATCATCGGGTTGTCCTCGATGCCGCCGCTCAGCGAGTGGCGCGGATAGAAGATGCCTTCCGCCACGTGGACCCGGGCGAGGGCGGCGGGGTTTTTGGCGAGGACCGATTCGCGCAGCGTCAGGAGCCCGCCCACGTGGTCCGAGTGGTGGTGGCTCAGGATGACGTCGGGGACGGTGGAGAGATCGATCCCGAGCGAGCGGGCGTTTTTGAGCACGAGGTCGGGGTGCGTGCCCGTGTCGAACAGGATGCGGTGTCCGTCCACTTCCACGAGCGTCGCGAAACCCCATTCGCCGAGTTCGGCGCCATCGGCCAGCATGGTGGAGAGGAGCGTGACCTTCACCGCCTTGGCCTGCGTCGGGGCGGCGGAAGCGGGGGTGAGGATTACGGCCAGGGCGAGGAACAGGACCGCAGAAAATTTGAGCAGGCGTCGCATGGGCGAAGTCAATCGGGCCTAAGGCTGATTGCAAAACTTGGAGCGGGCGAGGGGAGGGGGCACGGCTCGGGGTTTTCGGCCCTTCGACCTTTCAACCCTTCAACTGTGCTCAGGGCCCCGCGACGGCGACGAATTGCCGGAGGCGGCGGCCGATGTTTTCCGCGACGGCGATCAGCTCCTCGGCTTCGGTCGCGCCGAGGTGGGCGCGGCAGTGGCGGGCCCAGAGGCCGAGCCAGGCTTCGAAGTGGCGCTCCTCCAGCTTGAGGGGCACGTGCTTGAAGGGCATGCCGCCCGCGTAGCGCGCGGGGCCGCCGGTGATGCCCGACCAGAAATCCGCGATGGTCTCGAGGTGGCTCGGCCAATCCTCGATGTGCGCGGCGAAGATCGGGGCGATCTCGCGGTGCTGGCGCACGTCGGCATAAAAATGCTTCAGCAGGTGCATGAGCCCGGGGCGTCCGCCGATGCGGTCGTATAGAGAAGAGGACGGAGAGGTCATGATGGGTTCCCGGGCGGCTCGCCCAGATTCAAGGAGAGGCGTTTTTCCAGCGCCGCAAGTTCGCGCACCGTGATGCTGCGTGCGGCGACGGTGATCAGCCCGGCGTCGCGCAGTCGCGCCAAGGTGCGGGACAGCGTTTCGCTGCCGGTGCCTAGTTCGGCGGCGAGGGAGCGCTTGGTGCCCGGCAGGCGGATGAGGCCGTCACGGGTGGCGCGGCTTTGTTTGACCAGCCAGTTGAGCAGGCGGGTTTCCACATCCTTCAAGGTCAGGTCGTCGAGTGCGCTCACAAGCACGCGGAGATGCGCGCTCATGGCGCCGAGCATGCGGAGCGCGAGGTCCGGCCGGCGGCCGACCAGCGCGAGGACCGGCGCCTTGGGGAGCAGGAGCACGGTGCTGGCCTCCACCGCGCGGGCGTGGGCCGGGTAGCCGGTGGGCGAAGCCAGCGCCGCCTCCGCAAACGAGTCGCCGGCGCGGAACACGTGCACGATCTGCTCCTTGCCGGCGGCATTGACGCGGTGGACGCTGATCGCGCCGCTCTGCACCAGATAGAAGCCGCGCGCCGGCTCGCCCTCGCGGAACAGGTAGGCGTTTTTCGCGAGCGACTGCGGGACGACGAAGGCCGCGATGGCGGCGATGTCCTCGGTCGGCAGGCCGGCGAAAAGCTGGCTGCAGCGCAACGTCCCCATGTGACCGGTGAGCTGGGATTCGGCACGCGTCGCACGGGAGGGCATGGGTTTCAGGAAAGGGCCGCGGCGCAAGGGTCGCGAGGAAAAGCGTGCGGCGGCCCGGCGGGCGCAACCTCCGTCCATCGCGGGTCAGTCCTTCCAAAAGCCGACCGACCACGCGCCGTCGGTGCGATGCTCGAACGTGGAGTGGAATCCCTCGGCCTTGAGGAGCTCGATGAGCGGGGCGGGCAGAAAGGGCGCCACGACGGTGAGGCCGCGGCCGGGCGCGAGCCGGTCAACCTGGGCCCGGATCGCGGCGAAGGGCTCCTCGCCGCGCGCCAGCAGCGGGCGGACATCGAAGACCTTGAATTTGGGGGCGGCCATGGGAGATGTGATCGGGTCGGCGGTTTATTTTTCGCCCTGGAGGGCGGCGGCGGCCTCGGCGAGGCCGTCCTTGAGGCCGGCGCGCTGGTGGACGATTTCGCCCTGCGTATTCAGAATCGTGATAAGGTTGGAGTGGGAGAAGTTTCCGTCCGCGTCCCGGTGGAACTTCACGCCGAGCAGGGCCGCGAGTTCCCGCACCGCATCGTCGTCGCCGTGGAGGAGCACCCACGGCTCCCCCAGGCTGCGTTGCCGGCGGTAGGCGGCGAGGGCCGCGGGGGTGTCGCGCACGGTGTCGAAGCTCACGAGGACAAACGAGGTCCTCTCGCGCACGCCGGGCGGCAGCTTTTCCCGGATCGCCGTCATGTCCGAGACGATCAGGGGGCAGGCATAGCCGCACGAGGCGAAGAACATCGCCAGGACGACGGGCCGCCCGCGCAGCTCGCCGAGGGCAAAGGGCCGGCCTGCGTCCGTCGTGAAAGTGACCTCGGTCTGGTAGAGCGAGTTTTTGGTGAACGGCGCGGTGGCGACGGGCGCGCAGCAGGCGTCCTTTTTTTCAGCCGGGGCCGGCTGGGCGCGGAGGGCTGCGCAGCCGAGGCCGGACAGGAGGAAGACGCGGAGGACGCTGGTTTTCATGGGAGGGATTTCGCGCAGCGGAAGCCGAGCGAGGTGGTGGTGTTGCTGGCCTGGAGCGAGGAGCGGAGCGCCTGCCGCATGAACGCGGCGTAGTCGCTCGGATCGCGGGCGCCGACCGTGCCGGCGCCGCAGAAGAGGTCGCGCTCCAGCCCGGCGTCGGCGCGCGATTCGCCGGTGACCAGCGCGGAGTTGAAATCATCGACCCACTCCCACACGAGCCCGTGCAGCCCGCGCACGCCATGGAAGTCGGGTCGCAGCGAGCCGGCCGCCGGCAGCACCGCGGGCACGGGTCGGGCCAGCCAGGCGTAGAGGTCGCGCCGGGTCGCCTCCTCGTTCCGCCCGTCCGGCTGGTCGTAGCCCGCCGCCGCGGCGAGCTCCCACTCGGCGGTGGTCGGCAGGCGCTTGCCTGCCCAGCGCGCGTAGGCGCGCGCCGCGAACCACGACACATCCACCACCGGCGCATCCGCCGGCGTCCGCGGGCCGGGGGTGAGATCGTCCGCCCAGCGGCCGAGGTATGACTCGTCGGCGAAGAGGCGGCTCACCTGCGAGCGGCGCCATTTCGGGTTGGCCGTCACAAAGGCGAGAAACTCCGCGTTGGTCACCGGGCAGGCGTCGAGCAGGAAGGCCGCGACCGGGACCTGCGCCGCGTCCTTGGCCGGGCGCACGAGGGGCGCGTAGGCGCCGGCCGGGATCGTGCGCATCCCGGCTGTATCCACCGCACCATACAAGGCGGCGGTGGCGGCGAGGACCGCGGCGAAAAGCCGGGGGAGGGCAATGACCTTCCGCAGGTGCACGGGCCGGGAGGGATCAATGAGTCTGGTTGCGGAGCGCCTTGACCTGGTCGGCGTTGAAGGCCTCGCCCTTGTTACCCCACGTGTTGAAGACGTAGGTGAGCACGTCGGCGACCTGCTGGTCGGTGAGCGCGGCTTCCTGCGGCGGCATCGCGCTGTCGAAGGTGACGCCGTTGACCGTCACGGGGCCCACGAGGCCCTTCAGCACGATGCGGATCGCGCGGTCGCGGTCGGCGAGCAAGAAGTCGGACTTGGCGAGGGGCGGGAAGATCTTGGGCAGGCCGTTGCCATCGGGCTGGTGGCAGGCGAAGCAGAGGCCCATGTACACCTGCTTGCCCTTCTCGATCTGCGCCTCCTTGGTCAGCGAGGCGATGGCGGGGTTGGACTTGATCTCGGCGGCGATCTTCGCCTTCAGCTCCGCCTCGCGCCGCGCGGCCGCGGAGCCGGCGTCGGCCTGCGAGCCGAGGTACACGGCGTCGATCTCCTTGCCGGAGTAGATCACGCGGTTCTCCGGCCCGGTGGCCTTGAGCATGCCGAGGGCGCCCTTGTTGAAGGCGCGGGTGAGGGAGTGGTCCACGAGGACGTAGGTGCCCGGGACATTGACCTGGAACTCGACGACCGCCGCGCCGCCCGAAGGCACGAGCGTGGTCTGCACGTTGTGGTTGACGAGGCTGAGTCCGCCCTCCGGATACACCTTGTCGAAAATCTCGCCAATGACGTGCAGCGACGAGGTGAGGTTCGGCCCGCCGACGCCGAAATAGATGCGGACGTGCTCGCCGGCCTGGGCGGTCATGGCCTTGTCGCCGACCAGCGAGCCGACCGCGCCGTTGAACACGATGTAAGGCGGGCGCTCGTCGATGGCCTTGGCCATGTCGAAGGACTGCATGCCTTCCTCGCCGTATTTGCCCGTGGTGTAGAACTCGCCCTGCATCACGTAGTACTCGCGGTCCACCTTCGGCAGGCCGCCCTTGGGCTCGACCAAGATGAGGCCGTACATGCCGTTGCCGATATGCATGGGCACCGGCGCGGTGGCGCAGTGGTACACGAAGAGGCCGGGATTCAGGGCCTGGAAGGTAAATTGCGAGCTGTGACCCGGTGCGGTGAACGACGACGTGGCGCCGCCGCCCGAGCCGTTGACGGCGTGGAGGTCGATGTTGTGGGGCAGCTTCGACGACGGGTGGTTGTTGAGGTGGAACTCCACGACGTCGCCCTCCCGGATGCGGATGAAGGAGCCCGGCACGCTGCCGCCGTAAGTCCAGAACGTGTACTCGACGCCGTCCGCGAGCCGCCCGACGACCTCGCGGACCTCGAGGTTGACCACCACCCGGGCCGAGTAGGTGCGCGTGATCGGAGGCGGCACGTGGGGCGGGGCGGTGAGGATGGCCTGTTCGACCGGGAGATTGACGACGTCGGGCGGCAGGACGACCAGGCCTTTGACATCAGACGGACCTTCGTTGGCGAGACCGAGCGAAGCCAGCACGGCGAAACCGGCGGCACGGACGAGCAGGGGGAGGAGGCGGGTGGGGTTCATGGCGGTTAAAAAATGAGCGGTGGGCTAGGCGGGGAAACCCTAGCACATCGCTTGCATCGCGGCCTTGACGTGGATCAAGGATCGGCGGACCGGCTCGGCCTGCGGTCTGCGTCACCCGGCATTGATCGCCCGGCTACGGTGTAAAGGGCTTGTCAAATTTTTGGAGCGGGCGGGGGGAATCGAACCCCCGAGGCCAGTTTGGAAAACTGGAGTTTTACCATTAAACTACGCCCGCGCGGTGCACCGGGAGCTTCGCGCGCGGGCGAGGGGAGGGTCAAGCTTCCGTTCCGCGCCGGCTAGGCGGGTCACGAAATGGGGTTGCGAGGGCGGCGGGCGTGGGTTTGCTTCGGCATCATGGCAATCATCTCCTCGGCAACCCGGACCGGCACCATCACGCCGGGAGCGGCGGGCGGCAAGAAGGGCGGTCCGCCCAATGTGAAGGCCGCCCAGGCGCTGGCCAAGCAGAAGTCCCTCGAGAAAAAGGCCAAGAATTACTCCCTGCCCCTCGGCGAGCTCGCGCTCTTCACCCAGCAGCTCGCCTCGCTTCTCGTGGCCGGCCTGCCCCTCGTGCAGTGTCTAGAGGCGCTGCAGGACCAGACGGAGGACGCTTGTTTCCGCATCGTGATCCGTGACGTGCGCGCCGATATCTCGCAGGGTAACTCGTTCTCCTCGGCGGTCCGGAAATTCCCCAAGTCCTTTCCGAACCTCTTCATCTCCATGGTGGAGGCGGGCGAGGCGAGCGGCGGTCTCGCGGAAATCTTGGGCAAGGTGGCCGGCTACTTCGAGTCGACCGTCAAGCTGACCAAGAAGGTGAAGTCCGCGATGACGTATCCGATCGCGGTCATCGGCCTCGCCATCGCGCTGGTCAACGTGCTGCTGATCTTCGTCATCCCCGTGTTCGCGGCGATGTTCGCGGACTTCGGCGCCAAGCTGCCCGCGCCCACGCAGTTCCTGATCGATCTGTCGAATTTCCTGAAGCACTGGTGGTGGGCGATTCTGATCGGCTGCTACGGCGTGTACTTCTTCGGCAGCAAATACATCTCCACGCCCGCGGGCCGCCGCCAGAAGGACAACTTCCTCGTGAAGGCGCCGATCTTCGGCAACCTGATCCACAAGATCGCGCTCTCCCGGTTCTGCCGCACTTACGCGACGCTCATCCGCTCCGGCGTGCCGATTTTGCGCACGCTCGAGATCGTCTCCTCCGCCAGCGGCAAGGTGCAGATCGAGGACGCCTGTCTGGAGATTTCCAAGCACGTCAGCCAGGGCGGCCAGGTCTCAGAGGTGCTGGCGACCAACGAATTTTTCCCGCCGATGATGAAGCACATGGTGAAGGCCGGCGAGTCCACCGGCAACGTGGACGGGATGATGAACAAGATCGCCGACTTCTACGACGTGGAGTGCGAGGCCACGGTCGGCGCGCTCACGTCGCTGATCGAGCCCATGCTCATCGTTTTTCTCGGCGTCGTGGTCGGCGGCATCGTCATGGCGATGTTCCTGCCTATCTTCCAGTTGGGTGCCGTCGCCGGCGGCCTGCAATAAACCCCAGATTCCGCCGGTTGACTTCGCGGCCCTCCGTTGGGACGCTCTCCGCTCCTCATGCCTTCCGTTTTGATCGTAGATGACCTGCTCAGCATCCATGAGATGCTCGAGGCTGTGATCCAGCCCAGCGGGTTCAGCACGTCCTTCGCGACCGATGGGGAAAAGGCCCTGGTGCGTTACAAAGCCGAGAAGTTCGATCTCGTGCTGGCCGACATCGACATGAAGCCGATGGACGGCATCACGCTCCTCAAGCAGCTCAAGGCCTACGACCCGTCCTCCGTCGTTATCATCATGACGGCCTACGCCAGCACGGAGAGCGCGGTGCAGGCGCTGAAGTTCGGCGCCTTCGACTACCTCCAGAAACCCTTCCGCGTGGATGAGTTGATCGCGACGCTGAAGCGCGGCATCGAGTTCAAGCAGTTCCAGGGCGAGCGGCTGCGGGCAGGCCTCGCGCCCGGCGCCAAGGCCGAGGACATCGAGAGCCGCCTGATCGGCACGAGCCCCGCGATCAAGAAACTCATCCAGCAGGTCAAGAAACTCTCGGCCACGCGCACGCCCGTCCTCCTCCAGGGCGAGAATGGCACGGCCAAGGCCGCGGTCGCGGAGATCCTCCATGCTGCGAGCGCCGCGCCCAATTCCCAGCTGGTCCGCGGCGACTGTCTGCTCAGCTCCGAGGAGCACATCCGCGCGAGCCTCCTTGGGCCCAACGGCGAAGGCGGCACCTGGGTCACGCAGGCCAAGGGCGGCACGCTCTATCTCCAGCACATCCACTGCCTTTCGCTGCCCGTGCAGCAGCAGCTGGTGAACGTCTTGCGCAACACCGCGCATGGCTTCCGCCTCGTGTGTTCCACGACCGAGGACCTCGAGCGGCTCACGGATGAGGGGAAGTTCTTCGACGAACTCTTCTACCGCGTCGCCTCGCTGCCGGTGCACACGACGGCCCTGCGCGACCGCCGCGAGGACATCCCGCTGATTGTGAAGAGCTACGTCGGCCGGGCGACCAACCCCCATTTCGACGCCAATCTCGTGGAGTTCACCGCCGACGCCATGGCGGTCCTCACCGCCTACCACTGGCCGGGCAACCTCACCGAGCTTTACCAGGTGGTCTCCAAAATCGCCGCCACGACCGAGACCCGGGTGGTGACCTCCGAGCAGCTGCCCATGCGCCTGCGGGAGCTGAAGCACTGGCCGCCGCTGGAAGAGTACCTCGCCGGCCAGCGGAAACAGTATATCGACATGGTTTTGCGCGCCTGCCGCGACGACCGCGAGGCCGCCGCCAAGGTCCTGGGCGTCACGCCCGATAAGCTGGCTTAAGGGAGGGCAGGGGGTGCGCGTATAGGCGCGTGTCTTGTGTGACTTCCCGCTTGCCGCGCGTGGGGTCGCGCTCAACCCTCGCTGGAATCCACGTCCATGCCTAAACGCACCGATCTCAAGTCCATCCTCATCATCGGCGCCGGTCCCATCGTGATCGGCCAGGCGTGTGAGTTTGATTACTCCGGCACGCAGGCGTGCAAGGCCCTCCGCGAAGAGGGTTACCGCGTCATCCTCGTCAACTCCAACCCGGCCACGATCATGACCGACCCGGAGTTCGCCGATGTCACGTACATCGAGCCGCTCACGGTGGAGATGGTGGAGAAGATCATCGCGGTCGAGCGGCCCGATGCGCTGCTGCCCACGCTCGGCGGCCAGACCGCGCTCAACCTTTCGATGGAGCTCAACAAGGCCGGCATCCTCGCCAAGTACGGCGTGGAGATGATCGGCGCGAAGCCCGATGCGATCAACAAGGGCGAGGACCGCGAGCTCTTCAAGCAGTGCATGCTGAAGATCGGCCTCGATGTCGCGAAGTCGCGCACCGTGAAGTCCATGGCCGAGGCGCGCGAGGCGGCGGAGTTTCTCGGCGTGCTCCCGCTGATCATCCGTCCGTCCTTCACGCTCGGCGGCTCGGGCGGCGGCATTGCTTACAACCGCGAGGAGTTTGAGCGCATCGTGGCCAACGGCCTCGACCTTTCCCCTGTGCACGAGGTCCTCGTCGAGGAGTGTCTGCTCGGTTGGAAGGAGTATGAGATGGAGGTCATGCGCGACCACAAGGACCAGTGTGTGGTCATCTGCTCCATCGAGAATTTCGACCCCATGGGCGTGCACACCGGCGACTCGATCACGGTGGCCCCCGCGATGACGCTCACCGACAAGGAGTACCAGGTGATGCGCGACGCGTCCTTCGCGGTGATCCGCGAGATCGGCGTCGAGACCGGCGGCTCCAACATCCAGTTCTCCGTCGATCCCGTCACCGGCCGCATGGTCGTGATCGAGATGAATCCCCGTGTGAGCCGCAGCTCCGCGCTCGCGTCGAAGGCCACCGGCTTTCCCATCGCGAAGATCGCCGCCAAGCTCGCGGTCGGCTACACGCTCGACGAGCTGCGCAACGACATCACGCGCCTCACGCCGGCGTCGTTCGAGCCCACGATCGACTACGTGGTCACGAAGATCCCGCGCTTCACCTTTGAGAAGTTCCCCAACGCCGACCCGACCCTGACCTCCGCGATGAAGTCTGTCGGCGAGGCGATGGCCATCGGCCGCACCTTCAAGGAGTCGATGCAGAAGTGCCTGCGCTCGCTCGAGACCGGCGCCCGCGGCTTTGGCGGCGGCGGCAAGTACGGCGGCGACGAGACCTACACCGAGGAGGCGATCAACACCAAGCTCGGCACGCCCAACGCCGAGCGCATCTACTACATCCGCCACGCCTTCCGCGCCGGCTACACCGTCGAGCGCATCTTCGAGCTCACCAAGATCGATCCGTGGTTCCTCGTGCAGCTGCGCGAGATCTTCGAGATGGAGCAGGCGCTGTCGAAGCACACGCTCGCGACCATCGACACCGGGGCGCTGCGCCGCGCGAAGCAGTTCGGCTTCTCCGACGCGCAGCTCGCGCACATCCTGAAGAGCGACCTGAAGACCGTGTCGGCCGAGCGCAAGCAGCGCGGCGTCAACACGACCTACCGCCTGGTGGACACCTGCGCCGCGGAGTTCGAGGCCTTCACGCCCTACTACTACTCGAGCTACGGCGACGAGAACGAGGTGATGAAGCCGACCGGCAAGAAGAAGATCATGATCCTCGGCGGCGGCCCCAACCGCATCGGCCAGGGCATCGAGTTCGACTACTGCTGCGTGCACGCGAGCTTTGCGCTGCGCGAGATGGGCTTTGAGAGCGTGATGGTGAACTCGAATCCCGAGACCGTCTCGACCGATTACGACACCAGTGACCGCCTCTACTTCGAGCCGCTCACGCTGGAGGACGTCCTCGAAATCTACCGCCAGGAAAAGTGCGACGGTGCGATCGTGCAGTTCGGCGGCCAGACGCCGCTCAACCTCGCCACCGCGCTGAAGGCCAATGGCGTGACCATCATCGGCACCTCGCCGGAAAGCATCGAGGCCGCGGAAGACCGCAAGCTCTTCGCCGCCATCCTCGACCGCACCGGGCTCAAGTCCCCCGCCAACCGCACCGCGATGAACGAGGCGGACGCGCTCAAGGCGGCGCAGGAAGTCGGCTTCCCCGTGCTGCTGCGCCCCTCGTTCGTCTTGGGCGGCCGCGGCATGTTCATCGTGTACAGCGAGGATGAGTTCAAGGCGGTCGTCCGCCAGGCGTTCGACGTCATGCCGGACAAGCCCGTGCTCATCGACAAGTTCCTCGAGGATGCGATCGAGCTCGACGTGGATTGCATCAGCGACGGCGAGACCTCCGTGATCGGCGGCATGCTCGAGCATATCGAGTTTGCCGGCGTGCACTCGGGCGACGCCGCGATGGTGATGCCCCCGCACACGCTCCCGGCCGCGATGCTCGCGACCGTGCGCCAGGCCACGTACACGCTCGCCCGCGAGCTGAAGGTTGTCGGCCTGATGAACGTGCAGTTCGCCATCAAGGACAACCAGCTCTACATCCTCGAGGTCAACCCGCGCGCCTCGCGCACCGTGCCGTTCGTGGCGAAGGCCATTGGCGTGCCGCTGGCGAAGCTCGCCGCGAAGGTCATGGCCGGTGCCAAGCTGAAGGACCTCGGTTTCACCCGCGAGCAGACCCCGAAGCACTGGTGCGTGAAGGAGGCCGTGTTCCCCTTCGTGCGCTTCCCCGGTGCCTCGATCATGCTCGGGCCGGAGATGCGCTCCACCGGCGAGGTCATGGGCCTCGACGAGGATCTCGGCCTCGCGTTTGCCAAGGCGCAGGCCGCCGCCAAGCCCGGCCTGCCGGTGAAGGGCAGTGTCTTCCTCTCGGTGAAGGATGCCGACAAGCCGCGCGCGGTGGACATCGCCCGCCGCCTCGCCGCGCTGGGCTTCACGCTCTACTCGACTAGCGGCACGGCCGACGTCCTCACGGCCAACGGCGTGACGGTGAAGCGCCTCTCCAAGATCAACGAAGGCCGCCCGCACGCGGTTGACCTGATCAAGAACGGCACGATCCAGATGGTGATCAACACGCCCGGTGGCATGATTCCCCGCCGGGACGAGAACGCCATCCGCGCCGCCGCGTACGCGCAGGGGGTCTTCCTGATGACGACGATCACCGGCGCCGCTGCCGCGATCGAAGGCATCGAGGCCCTCCGCCAGAAGCAGGCCGGCGTCCGCCCCATCCAGAGCTACAAGGGCAACGTCAAGCTGGTCTGAGGCCCTTCAGGTCTCGCGACGCCCGCGACGGACGCGACGAAATACACGGACGATTTGAGCCGATGGATGGCTCGTCGTCGCGTCCGTCGCGGGCGTCGCGAGAAACAGCTTCGAAATGCTGGCTATGAAATTCACCGAAACGGTGTAAGGTGCGGCCATGCTCGCGCTTCGCATTCATCAAACCGGCGGCCCGGAGAAGATCGTGGCCGATGACATCACCCTCCCTTCGCCCGCGGCCGGTGAGATCCGCTTCCGCGTCGAGGCGGCCGGCATCAACTTCATCGACGTTTACAAGCGCAACGGCCTCTACGCCATGCCGCTGCCGCACACCCTCGGTCAGGAAGCCGCGGGCATCGTCACCGCCATCGGCGCGGGCGTGACGGATTTCAAGGTGGGTGACCACGTCGCCACCACCGCCGCGAGCGGGGCCTACGCCACCGAGGCCCTCGCACCCGCCGCGCAGACCGTGGCCGTGCCCAAGGGTGTGAGTTCGCAGCTGGCGGCGGCGGTGCTGCTGCAAGGCATGACCGCGCACTACCTCGCCTGCGACACGTGGCCGCTGAAGGCGGGCGAGACCGCGCTCGTCCATGCGGCGGCCGGCGGCACGGGCCTGCTGCTCGTGCAGATCGCGAAGAAGCGTGGCGCGCGCGTCTTCGCGACCGTGGGCAGCGAGGCCAAGGTCGCGCTCGCGCGCGAGGCCGGGGCCGACGAGGTGTTCAACCTCAACGCGGACAGCACGAAAAAATTCCACGAGGCGGCGCGGGCGTTCACCGGCGGACGCGGCGTCGATGTGGTTTATGATGGCATCGGCAAGGAGACCTTCGACGGATCGCTCGCGAGCCTGCGGCCGCGCGGCATGATGGTGTCGTTTGGCAACGCCAGCGGCCCGGTGCCGCCGTTCTCGCCGCTCGTGCTGTCGCAGAAGGGCTCGCTCTTTTTCGCCCGGCCGACGCTCGTCCACTACATCGCGACCGCGGCCGAGCTGCGCCAGCGGAGCGGGGACCTCTTCGCGTGGATCGCGGACGGCTCGCTTAAGGTGCGCATCGGAGCGACCTTCCCGCTGACTGCCGCCGCCGACGCGCACCGCGCGCTCGAATCTCGCGGGACGACGGGCAAGGTGCTGCTGCTACCCTGATTTTGCCGGGTGGTTCGCGGGCTGGACATGGGCGCGGGGGTTTGTTTTCCTGCTCGTTCTCAAATCACCACGCCCTTCGCGCCATGACCACGCCTGCCACCCCTTCTTCTTCCAAAGCTGCCGCCGCCCCGACTGACGTCCAGGCCGTGCTGAACAGCGAGGACAGCTTCAACCAGTTCTGGGCCAAGTACCGCACGCTCCTGTTGGGCGGCCTGGCCGTCATCGTGCTGGCCATCGCCGTCAAGGGCGGCATCGAGTACTTCGCCGCGCAGAAGGAAGACGGGATCCGCCAGGCTTTCGCCGCCGCCAACACCCCGGAGAAGCTCAAGGCCTTCGCCGTGGCGAATCCCGAGCACTCCCTCGCCGGCGTGGCCCTGCTCCAGCTCGCCGACCAGGCCTATGCCGCGGGCAAGGCGGCCGACGCCTCCCAAGGCTATTGGGATGCGGCCAAGATTCTGAAGACCGGTTCGCTCGCCAGCCGCGCCAAGCTCGGCGGGGCGATGGCCCTGATCCTCGCGGGCAAGACTTCCGACGGCGAAGCCGCCCTCAAGCAGCTGCTCAGCGACGACACCCAGCCCAAGCTGATCCGCGCCGAGGCCGGCGCCCACCTCGCGACGCTTGCCGCGGCCGCGAAGAACGCCGACGAGGCGAAGCGCTACGCCGACCAGGTCGAGCAACTCGACGGTGCCGGCGTGTGGTCCCGCCAGATGCTGATGCTCCGCGCGAGCCTGCCTGTGACGGCCGAGCCCGCCGTGACGATACCGGCGAAGAAGTAAGGCCTGCGCGCTGCGCAGGTGACGTGGGGGTGGCCCACGGAACACACGGAAAACACGGAAGATGCTGCGAGGCCGGGATTAACTCCCGGCCTTTTGCTTTTTATCGGGGTGAGCAGGGGTCAGTGCGCCTAGCGTTGGCTATGCGGATCGGCTTTCCGTGTCTTCCGTGTGTTCCGTGGGCCACCCACGTTTCCTCACGCCTCACTCGCGCCAGGGCAGGCCGGATTTGTAGGCGGCTTGGTGGCGCTGGTAGGCGGGCACCATGCTGTTGTCGCCGGACTTGATCGCGAGGGCGATGGCCTGCTCAGTGGCAAAGATCGCTTCCGGGAACCGGTTGTTGGCCGCGAGGGCGGCGGCAAAAGTGTCGTACACGCCGGGGTCGGCCGGCTCGATCGTGCGGGCGTTGGTGGCGTATTGGAGCGCCAGGGCCGGATCGCGGAGCTCAGCGCGGGCGTTGGTGGCGAGGCGCCACGCGAGGTTGTTCAGCGCGATGGCGTTCGTCATCTGCCCTTGGATCGCGAGGCGGTAGAGATCCATGGCGTACGGGATGCCCGCGCCCCGGTCGAAAGCCACGCCCGACTGCGTGAGGATGCGGTAGTGTTCGGAGGGCGCGGAGAGGCTCACGCCATGCTGGATGCTGGCCGTGGCCTCGGCGTAGTTGCCTTGGCTGAGGAGAATTTCGCCGCGGCGGAACCAAGGCTCGGGCGTTTTTGGGTCGAGCTGGGCGGCGCGAGCGAAGCGCTCAAGCGCATCCTTGGGCTGGCCTTGGAGGGCGAGGAGGAGGCCGAGGCGGTAGTAGAGGGTGGTCTCGTTTTGGGCGAAGTTGACCTTGAGCAAAATGACGCGGAGGCCCGCGAGGTCGCCGGGGAGCTTGGGCGGCGGCGCATAGAGGACGGGCTCGAGCCAGACGGGAATCTGGCCCTTGCCGAGGATCTGGTAGCCGAACGAGGCCTTGATCTGCTCGTCCGTGGCGCCCGGGTGATAGAAGCGGTTGTACTCCTCGACGTAGTTGTCGCGGGAGATGAAGGCGAGGTGGGTGATGCCGAGGCGGCGGATGATCTCCGCGGCGGCGGCCTCACCGGGGGCGGAGCACAGGCTCGCGGCGGCCTTCAGGCCGTCGGTGTTTTCCCAATACAAGGTGCCGACAGTCTGGAACCGGCCGTAGTAGCCGATGCTGACCGAGGCATTGGGGCTGGCGTAGAGAACAATCGGTCCCTGGGGCTGGGAATCGCGGATGGCCTGCGCGATCTCGCGGTTCACGATCTCCATCGTCTCATCGACGGGGACGGCGTTGCGGCGGAGGGTGTCGGCGAGGTTGCTGAAATAATAGACCGGTGCGGGCAGGAAGAAGAAGACGGCCGCGGCCGTGCCGACGATCCAGCGGCGGGCCGCGGTGGCGCCGAGGCTGGCGAAGGAGTAGAGGCAGGCGAGGCAGACCAGCAGCAGGGGCACGTGCATCGGGCCGGTGCTCATGGCCCAGCGGCCTTGCCAGAAGCCGAGGGCCTGCAGCGCGAGGGCGGGCACGAGGCAGAGGATGACCCCGTAACGCTGCGCGCGCGGGCCGACGCAGAGCAGCACAACCGCGAGGAGGTAGAAGACCGGATGGATGAAGAGGTAGTCGAACCGCTCCATCACCGAACCCATCATGAGGCGCGTCTGGAAGGGGAGGAACTCGGCGATCGTGGAGTGGAGCCGCGCGAGAAAGGGGTCGAGGGGCAGAAAGACCCGGGTGCGCCAGATCAGGATGACGAGGGCCGGCGCGAGGCCGGCGGGCACGGCCCAGGCCGCGGTGCGCAGCAGGCGGCGCGTGTGGTCCCGCCGCGTGACGGCATCGGCGGTGAGCCAGGCGTGGGCGCTGGCGGTCAGCTCGCCGCCGGCGAACCAGGCGAGGGCATAGAGCGGGTGGTTGACCTCCAGCCGCCACGAGAGGTGGTGCGGGAAGTATTCAAAAAGGTAGAACGCAAGGCTAGTGAGCGCACCCGCCCGGCCCCAGGAGCGCCAGGTGTCGGGGTGGCTGCGCGCCCCGGCCGCGGTGAGCGACCGGCGGCAGAGCAGGGTGGCGAGCAGGCCGGCGAGGGGCAGCATCGCGATCGGCACGGCGAGGGAGGCGGTGCTGATCCAAAGGCCAAAGCCCCCCCAAAAGCCGGCCCAGCGGGCCGCGCTCACGGCGGACTTTTCATCGGCGGGCAGCAGTTGGAGCCCGGCCGGTGCGGCGGTGCCGCGGAGCCAGCCGCCGCCCATGAAGAGAAAACCGAGCATGAGCCCGAGCAGGCCCGCGGCGATCAGGCCGTGGTGATCGGGGTAGGCGGGGAGGAAGCCTTCATAAATGGAGCGATGCCCCACTATCCCTACTGCGACCAAGGCTCCCGCCAAGGCGCCGGCGCGGCGGCCGGCCCACCACCCGAAGCCGGCCACAAAGGCGAAGACGAGCGGCAGGTTGGCCCAGACGGCTCCGCGCTCGACGGCCGCGGCGAGCGGCAGACCGGTAATTTGATGGATCCCCCAGCCGAGGCTGGCGATCCACCAGGTGAGCGCGGAATTCCAGTGCACCTCGCGCCCGTTGGGCGGATTATCGACGCTGGTATGGTGGGAACGGAGGCTTTCCTTGCCCTCGAGCACGTCGAGGGCGTAGCGGATCCACATGTTGACGTCCGCCGTGAAGCTGGCGCGGATGCGCTGCAGGGGCGTGTGGATGGGATGATCGGCCCGGTAAACCCCCGAGGTGAACGTCAGGTGCCGGTCTACCAGCCAGGTATGCGCGAGCAGGAAAAACCCCACGGCCAGCACGACGACCAGCACCAGACGGCGCCTCCATGAAGGGGATTCAACAGTCAGCATGCCAAGCTGTTACTGGGTGGAATTCCCCCGGGTTTCGAGGAAAATGCGGTTTTAGGCGGGATATGACACTGGTTGCCAATAATTAGCAAAAATACCCCGTATTGTCGCCCTAGGCGATGAGGGAGACATTGACAGACTCGCCGGTTCAACCTGCGATGGCCTAGGTCTGCGGGGTGTAGCTTAGCCTGGTAGAGCGCCTGGTTTGGGACCAGGAGGTCGCAGGTTCGAATCCTGTCGCCCCGACCATTTTGACGATTCGTCAAAATGAATGTTAATAATCTCTGCTTGCCACACCGGACGATACCCCTTGTCCTGCGCATCCAACCTTTCACCTATTCTATGGACACCATTTCTCGCGAAAATAACAGCATGATCCCGGTCGCCGGTATCATCGTGGGCGTACTCGCCCTTATCGTCGGCGGTTACGCCGCGATCAAGGTCTCGAGCCTCCAGAAAGTCGTCACCGCCCAGGAAGAGAAAGTCGCGAAGATCGATGGCATCGAATCGCAGCTCGGCCAGGTCGCCGCGACCGCCGACAAGGCGTCCAAGGACCTCAGTTCCCTTTCCCGCTCCACGCAGGACGCGGTGACCCAGATCGGCAACGCCCTCTCCGAGCAGGCCGGCCGCATCACCAAGATCGAGGAAGCACAGAAGAAGCCCGTCGCCGTCAAGGGTGGCAAGGGTGGCGCTCCCGCGGTCGCCGGTCCCGATGAATACATCGTGAAGTCCGGTGACGGTGGCGCCAAGATCGCCCGCGCCAACGGCGTTTCGCTCACCGACCTCATGGCCGTCAACCCGGACGTGAACTGGAAGAAGCTGCACCCCGGCCAGAAGATCAAGCTGCCCGCCAAGAAGTAACGCAGCGCGTTTCCTTTTTTCCTAATGCCTCCTCGACGCTGAGTCGGGAGGCATTTTTTGTGTCCGCATGAATCCTGCCTCCGACTCCGACGCCTCCGGTCCGGCCCGCTGGGAAACGCTGGGTGAGAAATCGTTGCTGACGACGCGGGTCTTCGGCGTGCGCAGCGTGCGCCGCCGGCATCCGGGGCGCGCCGCGGAGCGCGACTTCGTCGTGATCGACCCGCCCGACTGGGTGAATGTCGTGGCCCTGACACCGGACCGTCACCTCGTGCTCGTGCGGCAGTTCCGCTTTGGCATCAACGAGTTTTCCCTGGAAGTCCCCGGCGGAGTCATGGAGCCCGGTGAAGATCCGGTGACAACCGGGTTACGGGAGCTGCAGGAGGAAACCGGATACACCGGCACGGGGGCGCGTCTCCTCGGCTCGGTGCACCCCAACCCCGCGATCCAGAGCAACCGCTGCCACCTCGTGCTCGTGGAGCAGGCCGTGCGCTCGGCGGCGATGGCGTGGGACCACGATGAGGAGATCGCCGTGAGCACGGCGCCGGTGGACGAGGTTTTCCAATGGGCGCGCAGCGGGCGGATCACGCACAGCCTGGTGCTGAACGCTCTGCTGCTCTTCCAGCCGCACTGGGACGGGCTGCGGGCCGGGAAAAGCCGGTGAGCTGGGGCGAACAGGCTGCTTTTTTCACGGGTTAGTCCGACTAATAAGCGTGTCAGGGGAAGTCCGCGTCTTTACTTAACGGGGCTGGTGGGCGACCTTTGCCCACCTTGGCTTCACCTCACCAAAGCGATATTTATCGATGAATCTTTTTAGCTCATCCATCGGCCGCAAGATTCTCATGGCTGTCACGGGCGTCGTCCTCATCGGCTTCGTCACCGGGCACCTGATCGGGAACCTGCAGATCTTCCAGGAGCCCGACCACATCAACGGCTACGCGCACTTCCTCCAGTCGCTCGGGCCGGCGTTGTGGATCGCGCGCATCATCCTGCTCGTCTGCGTCGTCCTCCACATCTGGGCGGCCACCGCACTGACCTTGGAAAACGCCGCGGCCCGCGGCAGCGGCCCGCGCTACAGCGTGAAGCACACCATCCGCGCCACGCTCGCCTCGCGCATGATGCGCTGGACGGGCTATATCGTGCTGGCGTTCATCCTGTACCACCTCGCGCACTTCACGCTGGGCCTGGCGCAGCGCGATACGTTCAAGACCGTCCTCCCGTCCTACGTGATGACGGGTGACTACCATGTGATGGGCCTCACGGTGGTGACGCAGGACACCGAGGTGCACGACGTGTACTCGATGGTGATCCGGGGCTTCCAGCAGCCCGTGGTCGCGGTGTTCTACATCGTCGCCATCGGACTCCTCAGCCTCCACCTGCTGCACGGCATCGACAGCCTCTTCCAGACCCTCGGTCTCCGCAGCGCGAAATGGTCCGGCTGCCTCCGCAAGGTCGCGCTGGTCTTCTGCGCGCTCTACTTCCTCGGCAATCTCCTGATCCCCGCGGCCGCGCTGCTGGGCTACCTCCAGCCGCTCTCCTAACCCCTCACCGCCATGGCCACGCTCGATTCCAAAATTCCCGCCGGTCCGCTCGCCGAAAAGTGGCGCAAGCACAAGGTGGATATGAAGCTCGTCAACCCCGCCAACAAGCGGAAGTACGAGGTCATCGTCGTCGGGGCCGGCCTCGCCGGCGCCTCCGCCGCCTCGTCGCTCGCGGACCTCGGCTACAAGGTGAAGAACTTTGTCTTCCATGACAGCCCCCGCCGCGCGCACTCGATCGCCGCGCAGGGCGGCATCAATGCCGCGAAGAACTATCAGAACGACGGCGACAGCGTGTATCGATTGTTCTACGACACGCTCAAGGGCGGCGACTACCGCGCCCGCGAGGCCAACGTGCACCGCCTCGCCGAGGTCTCGGTCAACATCATCGACCAGTGCGCCGCGCTCGGCGTGCCCTTCGCCCGCGAGTACGGCGGCCTCCTGGCCAACCGCTCCTTCGGCGGCGCGCAGGTCTCGCGCACGTTCTACGCCCGCGGCCAGACCGGCCAGCAGCTGCTGCTCGGCGCCTACTCCTCGCTCTCCCGCACCGTCGGCCAGGGTCTCGTCGAACTGCACACGCACTCCGAGATGCTCGACCTCGTGGTGGTGGACGGCCATGCCAAGGGCATCATCGTCCGCGACCTGATCACCGGCGCGATCACGCGCCACTCGGCCGACGCGGTCATCCTCGCCACCGGCGGCTACGGCAACGTCTTCAACCTCGCGACCTACGCGCGCGGCTCCAACACGACGGCCATCTGGCGCGCCTACAAGCGCGGCGCCTGCTTTGCCAACCCCTGCTACACGCAGATCCACCCGACCTGCATCCCGGTGAGCGGCGACTACCAGTCGAAGCTCACGCTCATGTCCGAGTCGCTCCGCAACGACGGCCGCATCTGGGTGCCGAAGAAGAAAGAGGATCGTCTTAAGAAGCCTTCCGAGATTCCCGAGGCCGACCGCGATTACTATCTCGAGCGCATCTACCCGAGCTTCGGCAACCTCTGCCCGCGCGACGTCGCCTCCCGCGCCGCCAAGCGCATGTGCGACGAGGGCCGCGGCGTCGGCGAGAGCGGCCTCGGCGTATACCTGGATTTTGCCGACGCGATCAACCGCCTCGGCGAGAACGGTGTGCGCGAGCGCTACGGCAACCTCTTCGACATCTACCACGAGATCACCGCCGAGAGTGCGTACAAGCAGCCGATGCGCATCTACCCGGCGGTGCACTACACGATGGGCGGCCTCTGGGTGGACTATAACCTGATGTCCAACGTCCCGGGCCTCTTCGTGCTCGGCGAAGCCAACTTCTCCGACCACGGCGCCAACCGTCTCGGCGCCTCCGCCCTCATGCAGGGCCTGGCCGACGGCTATTTCGTCATCCCGTACACGATCGGCGACTACCTGGCCGGCCAGAAGCCCGGCTCCCGTCCGTCCACGGATCGTGCGGAGTTCAAGCAGGCCGAGGAAAACGTTTCCTCGATGAACAAGCGCTTCCTCGCCAGCAAGGGCAAGGAGCCCGTCAGCCACTTCCACAAGCGCCTCGGCAAGATCATGTGGGAGCACTGCGGCATGGCCCGCACCAAGGCCAGCCTCGAGGAGGCGCTGAAGCTCATCCCCGCGCTGCGCGAGGAATTCCACGCCAACGTCAAGGTGCCCGGCTCCGCCGATACTCTCAACCAGTCGCTCGAGCAGGCCGGCCGCGTCGCCGACTTCATCGAGCTCGGCGAGCTCCTGTGCCGCGACGCGCTCACCCGCGAGGAGAGCTGCGGCGGCCATTTCCGCGAGGAGCACCAGTGGCCCGACGGCGAGTGCAAGCGCGACGACGAGAAGTTCGCGCACGTCGCCGCCTGGGAGTTCCAGGGCGACGGCAAGACCCCGCTCCGCAACACGGAGCCGCTCAACTACGAATTCACCAAGATGAGCGTCCGCTCGTACAAATAATCTGGAGACATCCCCATGGTCGCTGAAAAACCTTCCAAGAAGCTCTTCGCGGTTAAGCTCCGGGTCTGGCGTCAGGCCGGTCCGTCCGCGCCGGGCGCGTTCGTCGAGTACTCCCTCAACACGGTGAATCCCGACATGTCCTTCCTCGAGATGCTCGACGTCCTGAACGACGATCTCACGATGAAGGGCGAGGAGCCGGTGGCGTTTGCGCACGACTGCCGCGAGGGCATCTGCGGCACCTGCTCGTGCACGATCAACGGCAAGCCCCACGGTCCCGGCCAGGGCGTGGCGACGTGCCAGGTGTACATGCGCGCCTACCGCGATGGCGATGTGATCACCATCGAGCCGTTCCGCGCCAAGGCGTTTCCCATCATCAAGGACCTCGTCGTGGACCGCAGCGCGTTCGACAAAATCCAGCAGGCCGGCGGCTACATCACGGCCCGCGCGGGCTCCGCGCCCGACGCCAATGCGATCCCGGTGCCGAAGGGCGACGCGGACCTCGCGATGGATGCGGCGCAGTGCATCGGCTGCGGCGCGTGCGTCGCGGCGTGCAAGAACGCGAGCGCGATGCTCTTCGTCGCGGCCAAGGTCGGCCACCTCGGTGTGCTGCCGCAGGGCCAGGCCGAGCGCGACCGCCGCGTGCTCGCGATGGTGAGCACGATGGACAGCCTCGGTTTCGGCAGCTGCACCAACCAGTACGAGTGCAGCGCCGCGTGCCCGAAGCTGATCTCGCACGACTTCATCGCGCGCATGAACCGCGACTACATGGGCGCTTCGTTCCGCCAGATGTTCAAGGCCGAGGCCGCGAGCACCGGCGGTGGCGCGGGCTGATTCTGTGACACTCGATCAAAGCGTAGTTTCCAAGCGCGACCGCAGGGTCGCGCTTTTTTTGTAACTTTCCGCGGCGGGCTGGGTTCTTGGAGTAACAATCGTCACTCCCATGAAAACACTCAGCCTCATTTCCTTCATTGCCGCGTTCGCCGCGTTGGTCCTGTCCCCCCTCAGCCTCGAAGTCTCCGGTTCGCTGGTCTTCGCCGCAGGCCTGCTCTGCATCATGGTCGGCGACTACGCCCGGCCCGTGCGCTCGCTGACCAAGTCCACAAAGATGATCAGCTTTCCTCGCGCGGCCAAGGCCGCGCCGGTCCTTGAGCTGGCGGCTTGATCGCCGTCGGCTCGCACTGGAGGCGGTCCCTGCGCTGGATGCGGGGGCCGCCTTTTTTGCGCCGGTCAGTTGGTGCCGACGCGCAGCTCGAGGCTGCCTTCGGAAGCGGTTTTGATCTGCAGCTTGTCTTCGTCCACCGTCTGGTGGAGGACCGTCTCGATGCGGTAGTGCACCGGGCGGCTGCCGCCGGCGGCGAGCTGACGGGCGAGGGCGGCGTTGTCGAGCTGGAGATAAACCTCGCGGTTGGCCGCGTTCATCGGAGGCAGGCCGATGGGCTGGTCGTTGACGGCTTTGCCGACGAAACTGCCATTGAGGTAGAGCTTGTGCACCGAGGAGGAGTAGCCGAGGGGGACGACGTTCTCGTTGGCGAAGTGCAGCATGAGCGGCACGCGCAGATCGGTGGGGGAAACCTGCAGGCTGACGGCGGTGACGGTGATGCCGCCGGGTTTGGCGCCGGAGGCGCAGCCAGCGAGGAACAGTCCGAGGGAAAGCAGGGCGAAGAGGGGGAGCCGTAGGTATTTCATAGGAACGCCCTGACGAAGGCGGCCCCGGGACCAAACTGCAAGCCCGCGGGGAGGGGGCTCAAAACACCGTCAGCGCCCGCGCGCTCTCGACCACGACCCAGACGAGGCCACCGGCGAGGAGCAGGGTGAGGCCCTGGCGGAAGAGCTTGCGACCGCGCAGCACCGCGTCGTGCAGATCGGTGTCGAGCCGCTTGCGGTTGCTCTGGGCCATGAAACTCACGAACCGGGCGTTGCGAAACGGACCGCGGCCATCCCGCGCAAACCCGGAACGGAGGGCGGGGCGGTGGAACAGGTTTCGCAGCGGGCGGAGCACGGCGTATCTCGGAAATTTGGGGTCGCTTTTTCAAGGTGAAACTCGCCAACGTCGCGGTTTCACGCATTTTTCCCGCGGCATGCACCACTTCCATTACACCGGCCCCGACCTGACGTGCGAATCCGTCGATCTCGCGGCGGTGGCCCGGCTTTACGGCACCCCGACCTACGTCTACAGCGCAACCACCGTGGCGGACAATTACCGGCGGCTGCGGGCCGGCCTGGCCGGGCTGGATGTGCAGCTCTGCTACGCCGCCAAGGCCAACTCCAATCTCTCGCTCCTGCGGCTCTGCGCGATGCTCGGTACGGGCTTCGACCTCGTGAGCGGCGGCGAGATCCGGCGCGTGCTGGCGGCGGGCGGCCACGTGCGCGAGAGCGTTTTTGCCGGCGTAGGCAAGACCGAGGACGAGATCCGGCTCGCCTTGGAAAACGGCATCTTCGCCTTTCACGTCGAGAGCGAGCCCGAGCTCGCGCGCATCAACCACGTGGCGGGCACGCTCGGGGTGAAGGCGCCCATCGCGATCCGGGTGAACCCCGATGTCGATGCCCAGACGCACGCCAAGATCACTACCGGTAAGAGCGGCAACAAGTTCGGCCTGCCGCTCAAGCAGGCGGCCGCGGCCTACGAGGCGGCGGCCAAGCTGAAGAACATCGCGGTGCGCGGCGTGCAGATGCACATCGGCTCGCAGCTCACTACGGTCGGGCCGTTTGCCGAGGCGATCAAGAAAGTCGCGCCGCTCGTGGCGCAGCTGAAGACGGATTTCGGCATCGAGTATTTCTCCATCGGGGGCGGCCTGGGCATTGTTTACGGCGATGCGCTGGCCAGCGGCTCCGCGGCTTGGTGGGAGTCGCTCCCGCCGGAGCAGCGTCCGCTCACGCCCGAGCTGTACGGGGAGACGCTGACGCCGCTGCTCGCGCCGCTCGGCTTGAAGATCCTGCTTGAGCACGGCCGCTACCTCGTGGGCAACGCCGGCGTCCTGCTATCGCGCGTCGAGCACCTCAAGCGCAGCGGCGGGAAAAATTTCCTCGTGGTCGATGCGGGCATGAACGATCTCGTGCGCCCGGCGATGTACGATGGCTACCACGAGGTGGTGCCCGTGCACCGCGATTCCTCGCGCCGCGCGCTGAAGGCCGACATCGTGGGGCCGATCTGCGAGAGCAGCGACTGCTTCGCCAAGGACCGCCCGATCCAGGAGATCGGCGAAGGCGAGCTGGTGGCGTTCATGAGCGCCGGGGCCTATGGCTACGCGATGGCCAGCCGCTACAACTCGCGGCCCATGCCGGCCGAGGTACTCGTGCAGGGCAGCACGTTCGAGCTGGTCAACGCGCGCGAGACCTTCGCGCAGATGATTGCGGGCGAGAAGATCCCGGCGTTCCTCCGCTGAGGCCTGATGCACGCTGGACTTGCCCCACCCGCCAACTAGCCTGCCCGCCATGACGCCCGCATCGCACTCCGGGATCCAGCCATGAGATTCACCGTCGTCGGCGCCGGCGCCTGGGGCACGGCCTTCGCCCTTCACCTGCACCGCGCCGGCCAGCACGCGACTCTTGTACCCCGGCGCGCCGAGCAGGCGCAGGCCATCGCCGCGAGCCGGGAAAATGCGGACTATTTGCCCGGCATCCCGCTGCCGCCGGAGATCATGGTCACATCCGATCTGGTGGCTGCGCTGGCCGAGGCGGACGCCGTGCTGCTCGCCTGCCCGTCGCAGGCCTTGCGCGAGACCGCAGCGCGTGTGCAGGCGGCGCTTCCCGTCCGGCCCCGCCTGCAGTTCGCGTTGAGCCTGGCCAAAGGCCTTGAACTCGGTACGCACTTGCGGCCCTCGCAGGTGATCGCTGCGGTGCTGCCCGGCGTGGCGGTCGGTACCATCACTGGTCCGACTAATGCCGGCGAAGTCGCGCGCGGCATGCCCTCGGCCATGGTGCTCGCGGTGCCTGCGGTCACCACGGAGGTACAGGCGGTGCAAACCGCGCTGAGCGGCCCGTCGCTGCGGGTTTACACGAGCGACGACGTGGCGGGCGTCGAACTCGGCGGCTGCCTTAAGAACATTTACGCGATCGCGGCGGGCTGCGTCGATGGGCTCAGGCTCGGCGACAACGCCAAGGCCGCGCTGCTCACCCGCGCGCTGGCCGAGATGGTGCGCGTGGGCACGGCGCTCGGCGCGCGGCCTGATGCGTTTTTCGGCCTGAGCGGCTTTGGCGACCTCGTGGCGACCTGCTACGGCGCGTGGAGCCGCAACCGCGAGTTTGGCCAGCAGATCGGCGAGGGCCGCACCGTCGCCGAACTCATGAGTCATCGGCGCACGGTGGTCGAGGGCTACAAGACCACGGAGTCGATGCACGGGCTCTGCGTGGAAAAAGGCATCGACGCGCCTATCCTCCGAGAGATGCACGCCATCCTTTACGAGGGCAAGCCGCCGGCCCGCGCGCTCAACGCCCTCATGACCCGCGGCCTCAAGCGCGAGTAAGGCGCTGACAGCGACGAGACTTGCGCCGCGTGGGCCGGGCCGTACAGGCTCCGGCACCCCATGAGCACTTCCCCTGCTGACGCCGCGGCCTTGGACCGCAAACACAAGCTCGTCATCTTCGCCTCGTCCCTCGGCACCGTTTTCGAATGGTACGACTTTTACATCTACGGGACGCTCGCGGTCTTCTTTGGCAAACTGTTCTTTCCGCCGGGTAACGAGACTGCCGGTTTCCTCGCGAGCCTGGCGCTCTTCGGCGTGGGCTTCTCGGTGCGGCCCTTCGGCGCGCTCGTCTTCGGCCGCATCGGCGACCTCGTCGGCCGCAAATACACCTTTCTTGTCACCATCCTCGTCATGGGCCTTTCGACCGCGCTGGTCGGCGTGCTGCCCACGTATGAGAAAATCGGATTCCTCGCGCCGGTCATCCTCGTGATCCTGCGCCTCGCGCAGGGCCTCGCGCTCGGCGGCGAGTACGGCGGCGCGGCGACCTACGTGGCCGAACACGCGCCGGCGGGGAAGCGCGGCGCCTTCACCAGCTGGATCCAGACGACGGCGACCCTCGGCTTTTTCCTCTCGCTGGCGGTGATCCTCGGCCTGCGGATGCTGATGAGTCCGGAGAACTTTGCCGCTTGGGGCTGGCGCATCCCGTTCTTGGTCTCGGTGCTGCTGCTGGGCGTCTCCGTTTACATCCGCCTGAAGCTGGAGGAATCGCCGGTGTTCGCCGAGATGAAGACGCAGGGCAAGACCTCGAAGGCGCCCCTCACCGAGAGCTTCGGCCAGTGGAGCAACGCCCGCGTGGTGCTGCGCGCGATCTTCGGCGCGACGGCGGGGCAGGGCGTCGTGTGGTATGCGGGCCAGTTCTACGCGCTCTTTTTCCTCAGCTCCACGCTCAAGGTCGACTACGTGAACTCCTACCTGCTTGTGGCCATCGCGCTCGCCATCGGCACGCCGCTCTTCGTCTTCTTTGGCCGGCTCTCCGACCGCATCGGGCGGAAGAAGATCATGCTCACGGGCTGTCTCCTCGCGGTGCTGACGTACCTGCCGATCTTCCACGCGCTCACGCGCAACGCCAACCCGGCCCTCGCCGCCGCGATGGAGCGCGCTCCTGTCGTACTGCACACCGCCGACTACCGGCCCACGCTGGAGCTCGCGGTGGACGCGCTCGGCGATGCGGCGCACAAGATTTTCCTGCCGGGCAAGACGGTCACCACCGACACGGACAAGGCCCGCAATTTCCTCAACGCGCACGGCGTGCCCTTCACGCTCGCGCCGGTGCGACCTGAGGCGGCCATCGTGCTCGAGGTCGGCGGTGTGACGGTGCGGGGCTTCGACGCCAAGGCCTACGAGGCGGCTCTGGCTCCCGCGGGTTATCCGAAGGCCGCCGATCCCGCCGCGATCAACAAACCCATGGTCGTCCTCCTGCTCGCCGTGCTGATGCTCTACGTGGCGATGGTGTACGGACCGATCGCGGCCTTCCTCGTGGAACTGTTTCCGACGCGCATCCGCTACACCTCGATGTCGCTGCCGTACCACATCGGCAACGGCTGGTTCGGCGGCTTCCTGCCGCTGATCGCGGCCTCGATCGTGGTCTTCACCGGCGACATCTATGCGGGCCTCTGGTACCCCATCGGCATCGCGGCGATGAGCTTCGTGGTCGGCTGTTTCCTACTGCCCGAGACGAAGGATAACGACATCTCGAAGTAGCTCCATCCCGGTTCGCGACGAACTGTAGGAGCGGCTTTACGCCGCGACCTTGGAGACGAGTCGCGGCGTAAAGCCGCTCCTACAATGTACGCCTGCTGCAGCGGCCCTAATCCTGCGTTGTTCTGTCATGAATATACGCGAAATTAGCTGAGAATTGTTCTGGCTTGGATGCGGCGGATTCAACCAACCTCGTGATTGGACGGCTGACCCTGATGTGGCGGGACAACCCCGTTGCGATGCTGCCGTCCACCCAGTTACCCGCTATGCATTTCTTTGGTCTGCATTGGATCGATGCTTCGATCCTTTTCCTGTACATCATCGCCGTCCTCTTCATCGGCAAGGTCCTCGCGCACGGCGTGAAGGGTGAGAGCGACTTCTTCCTCGGGGGCCGCTCGTTGGGCAAGTGGTTCCAGTTCTTCCTGAGCTTTGGCAACATGACCGACCCGGGCCAGGCCACGACGACGTCGAGCTCGGTTTACAAGCAGGGGGCGGGCGGCGCCTGGCTCGCGCTCATCACGCTTTTCCTCACGCCGTATTATTGGTTCATCAACGTTTGGTTCCGCCGCGTGCGGCTTACGACGATGGCGGACCTGTTTGCCGACCGTTTCGGCCGCCGGTTCCTCGCCACGCTCTACGCGATCACCACGATCCTCATGGCGGTGGTCGGCATCGCGGGCGGCAACGTCGTCGCGCTGAAAACCCTCCAGCCGATGATGGTCAAGGAAGCCTCGGCGTGGACGCCGGAGGAACGCCAGATGGTGTCCGATAGCAAGGAGTTCAGCGTGCTGCGCAAGCAGCGCCAGTTCGCGCAGCTCGATACGGCCGCCGCCGCGCGCTACGAGGTCCTCAAGGATTATTACGACCGGGGCCAGCTCCAGCCGTACGTGACCTACCTGAAGCCGGTGCCGTTCTACCTCGTGTCGTCGATGCTGGTCGCGGTGTTCGTGATGCTCGGCGGCCTCAAGGCCTCGGCTGTCGTGGATGCCGTGCAGGCGATCCTCGTCATCGTAATCTCGGTGATGCTGATCCCCTTCGGACTGTCGCACATAGGAGGACTGCAAGGCCTGCATGCGAAGGTGCCTGAGGGGATGTTCAACCTTTTCGGCGGCGAGCTGGGGAGTGAGTACACGTGGTACTCCATCGGCGCGCTGCTCCTGATCCAACTCGTCGGCATCGCCGGTTCGCAGGCGGGCATGACCATCGCCGGCTCGGCGAAGAACGAATACGCCGCGCGCATCGGCGCGGTGACCGGCGGCTTTAGCAAACGCTTCGTGACGATCGCGTGGGCCTTCTGCGGCCTGATCGCCATCGCGCTCTTCGGGCCCAACCTCGCGGACCCCGACCAGACCTGGGGCCTGCTGACCAATGCCCTGCTGCCCGTCGGCCTGATCGGCATCATGATCATCGGCATCCTCGGCGGCAAGCTGGCCACGCTCGGGGCCGGTTCCGTGGTGCTCGCCGGCCTTGTGGTGAAAAACCTTTATGAGCCGCTCTTCCCCGGCAAGAGCGAGCGCCACTACATGGTGGTCGCGCGCCTCACCGTGCCGGTGGTGCTGGCCCTCGGCATCGGCGTGGGCTTGTATCTCAACAGCGTCATCGCCCTCCTGAAATTCGCCATCGTGCTCCTCGTCGTTTGGGGCGTGCCGATCACGATGATCTTCATCTGGCGCCGCCTGACCGAGACCGCCGTGCGCGTGCAGGTCATCGCCACGCTGGTGCTGATTGCGGTGATCCCGTGGGGCGTGTCGTTCATCCCGAGCCTTGCGCGCTCCGAGGCGCTCACCGTCATGACTTATGAGCAGTCGGTGACGGGCCCGACCCACGCCAAGGCCGACGATGTAGCCGCCGGCCGCGCCACGCGGGTCGGCGAGATGATCACGAAGACCAAGCTTATCGAGCCGGTCTCCGTTTACTTTGAGGAAGGCGTCGTGCGCGTGAATCCCAAAGACCTCCACTCGCCGCGCACGGGCAAGGGCCTCTTCCGCGTCGAAGTCTGGCTCGTCAGCTGCCTCGGCTTGGACGTGCGGGCTTTCTCACCGGCCATGCTGATGACGACGCGCTACGTCGTCGATGCGCTGGTGCCGATTTTGATCCTGATCGTGGTCAGCCTGCTCACGTCGCCGACGGAACGCACGCGGCTGGACCGCTTCTACGTCCGCCTGAAGACGCCGGTGGCGCCCACGCTGGAGGAAGACGCCAAGTGGGTGGAGGAGAGCTACAAAAACCCCTCGCGCTTCGATGACCGGAAACTTTTCAGGAATACCAACTGGGAGATGACCAAGTGGGATCGTCAGGACACGCTGGGCTTCCTCGGCTGCTGCGCGTTGGTCGGGTTTATCCTGATCTTCTTCAAGGTCGTGCTGTCGCTGGGGGCGTAACGCCCGCTCGCGGCTTCAGCGGGCCTCGCTCATGAGGTCCGTGAAGCGCGGTTGCGCGGCCGCGTGGCGGCGGTGGACGTCGAGGTAAAGCTCGTCGATCAGCGCATCCACCGCGGCGCCGTCCGGGAATTTTTCGCTGAAGCCCGGGTGCGCCGGGTCGATGGCGAGGCGGGCGCAGACGAGGAAGTCGCGGATGAGTTCGCGGGGCGCCTCGTCGCCGACGGCGATGCGGATCGTGGTGGGCGTGATGCCGGCCTCGCGCAGGGCGTCGGCACTGAGTTCGCTGTGCGAAGTGAGCGCAGGGCAGAGCACAAGGGTGTTGCTCTGGCCGAGCGAGACCATGTGGCCGAACATCGGCGTGAGGCTGTCGAAGAAGCGCTCGAGCGTCACGCGCGAGAGGCCGGCGCGTTCGAAATGGATGGTGAAGAGCGGCGCGGGCAGGCCGAGGTAGGAGAGCCTTTGCGCGATGGCGTGGTTGGGGTCGGCGGGGTTGGCCGGGCCGCTGACCGTGATGAGCGGATGGCGCGCGAGCCAGCGGGCGAAGACGAGGGTGTTGACGCATTTTTTCAGCATGCGCTCCTCAAGGGTCTTCATGCCGGTGAGGACCTCGAACGCTTTGTCCGCATCGAGAAAGGCCCCCTTGATGTAGTACACGTTCCAGAAAAGGGTGTCGTGCCAGGCCTTGCCGGAGGGCGCGGTGTCGCCCTTGGGGAGAAACATGTCCTCCGTGCGACCGAGGACGACGCCGGCGGTGGTGGTGCCGTGGCCGGTGAGGTCCTTGGTGTAGCTGTGGAGCACGTAGTCGGGGCGGCCGGCGGGGTCGGGCCAGCGGAGCGGTTTCACGAGGAACGGCGTGCCGACGGTGGCGTCGAGGATGACGGTGAGACCGGCGGCATGAGCGGCGGCGCAGATCGCTGGCACATCGAGGAAGACGCCGTGGGGATTGCACGGGCTTTCGAGGTAAACATAAATGCGGCGGCCGGCCGCGAGGCGGTCGGCGTGGGCGGCCTGCACGGCGGCGAGGGCGCGGGAAAAATCCGCGGCGGTGGCGCCGTCGAAGAAAGCGATCGCGGCATCAAGGTTGGAGCGCTTGCCAAACCAGTCGTGGAGCAACTGGTATGCGCCGCCATAGATGTTGCGGCTGGAGAGGACGATGTCCTGGTAGCCAACGAGGTGGGAGAGGATGCCGTCGATGGCGGCCATGCCGCTGTTGAAGTTCCACGCGAGGTAGTCGCCGGCCGCCGGGCCGCACTCGATGTCCACGATATGGTTGGCCAGCGAGATCGAGGTGGGGTTCATCAGCCGCGAGTAGATCTCGTGGAGAAACTCGCGGCCCTGGAACGCGTCGTCGATCCACTCGCTGCAGGCGTAGAGATAGGTGGCCGTGCGTGTGATGACGGGCGTGGCGGAGAAGATCGCGGTGACGTTGTCGAAGATCGGCCACGGGCCCTTGGCGAGCGTGGTGCCGCTGGAGTACCCGAGCGACTGGTGGGTCTTACGCGCGGGGTTCTGCAGGGTGTCGAGGAGCTTCGCCAACTGGAAGGAGAGGAATTTCTTCGCGTTGAAAAGCGCGAGACGGTCGCCGCGCGGCAGGCGCGCGAGCTCACGGGTGGTCGCCTCCCAGAGATCTATCACGTCGCCATGGGCGGCGTAGAGCTTCTCCGCGAGGGCGAGCAGCGGCGCGCCGGTCGGCGAGTCCGGTGCGATGTGAAAATGCGCGAGCTGCTCAAGCGCGAGCTCGTGCAGGGTGGCGGCCTGCGTGGTCTTGCGGCGCGGGGAGAGCACGCGGGCCGGCGGGGCGTCTTCCGCGGAGCACGGTGCGGATTGGGGAAGGGTGGGGTTTTGCATGGGCGTTTATGACACAATTGTGTCATAAACGCAAGGGGTCGGAGCGGGGTTTTGTCCTTATGTAAAATAAGGACGGATACATAAGTCGGTGTTTGGATTCCCTTATAGGATATCATGGGGTAAAATTCACAAAATAGTATCATGTAAACACTACCTAAATTGCTTGAAAATAAACGTCATTATTATCAGATACAAAAACGCCCCGGTATACCGCCGGGGCGGTTAACCCAAGGACATATGAAATCCCCCATGACCAGACTGCTCGCGCTCATCCTCGTGATGCTGGCGCTTCCCCTGAGTGTCAGTGCCACCATTCCCTTCGCGTCCGCGCACGGGT
>JAFEGO010000079.1 GCA_018239845.1 Verrucomicrobiota bacterium | reverse complement strand
GGCGGGACGCCTGCGCTACTTCAATCCGTCTCCCCGTGGCTGCGGCGTCCTCGCCGCAGATTTCCAATCCCTGCGGCGGGGACGCCGCAGCCACTAAATCCCTACGCCAGCACCGCACCCGGCTCGATGCGCAGATCCAGCCCGGCCGAGCCCGCGACATTCGTCGTGTCGGCCCATGCGGCGAAGGCGATCATGCCGGCGTTGTCGCCGGTGTGCTTCGGCTGCGCGGCCAGAAACGAAATCCCCGCGCGCTGCGCCACCTGCTCCATTGCGGCCCGCAGCGTGCGGTTGTTGGCCACGCCCCCGGAGAGGCCGAGGCTCTTGTAGCCACCCTCGCCCTGCCGCAGCGCCGCGCGCGTCTTGCGGATCAGGGCATCCACCACGGCCTGCTGGTAGCTCGCGCACAGGTCGGCCATGCGGGCCTCCACTTCGGCGGCAGGCATTTTCTCGATGAGGTAGCGCAGGCTGGTCTTGAGGCCGGAGAAACTGAAATCCAACTCGTCGCGCGGGCCGAGGCCGCGGGGGAAATCAAAGGCGTCAACCTTCCCGCCCGCCGCGCGCTTCTCGATCAACGGTCCGCCGGGGTAGCCGAGGCCGAGCAGTTTCGCGCCCTTGTCGAGCGCCTCGCCGGCGGCGTCGTCGCGCGTCGAGGAGAGCACCGTGATCTTCCGCGTGGCATCGAGGGTGAAGAGCAGCGTGTTGCCGCCGGAGACGATCAGCCCGAGGTGCGGGAGCAGGCCGGCGAGCTTCGCCTCAAACTGCGCGGGTGCCTCCGCGTGCAGCGCGATGAAGGGCGACCACGCGTGGCCGCGCAGGTGGTTCACGCCACTCACGGGCACGCGCAACGCGAGGCCGAGGGACTTCGCCGCGGCCACGCCCACGGCGAGGCAGGCGGCGAGGCCGGGGCCGTTGGTCACCGCCACGCGGCTTACCTTGGAAAAATCCGCGGCCGCCCGCGCCTGGGCGAGCAGCGGCCCGAAGTGCCGCAGGTGCTCGCGCGTCGCGAGGTCGGGCACCACGCCGCCGTGGCCTTCGTGCAGAGCCATCTGGCTGTGGATCCACTCGCCCGCGAGGCCGCGCGCGGGGTCAAATAGGGCGACGGCCGATTCGTCGCAGGAGCTTTCGAGCGCCAGGATCATGCGCTCACGGAGTGGCGGCGGCCGCGGCGGGCGGCTCCGCGCGCTCGTTGAGCCGGCAGATGCCTTTGAGCACGTCGAGCGCCGCGGTCAGCTGGCGGTCCGCGATCGGGGTGAAGCCGAAGCGCTCCTTGAATTCCTTCGGGTCGGTGATGTCGGTGCGCAGGCGTTGCACGCGGAGCTGACTGTCCTCCTCGGCGGACATCACCACCTCGACGTTGGGCGCGATGCCCTTCTCGTGGATGCTGACGCCGCTGGGCGTGTAGTAGCGCGCGGTCGTGAGGCGCAGGCCCTCGCCGTTCTTGAGCTTGAAGATCGACTGCACGGAGCCCTTGCCGAAGGAACGCTCGCCCACGATCACGGCGCGGCCGGTGTCCTTGAGCGCGCCGGTCACCACCTCGCCCGCGCTCGCGGTGCCGGAGTTGATCAACACCACCACGGGCAGCGTCAGCGGCTCGAGGTCGGCCTCGGCCAGCAGGTCGTCGCGGTCCTCGGGTTTGCGGCCCTGGGTATAGACGATGAGTTCGCCCTTCTTGAAAAACTGTCCGGCCACGTCGGCCGCGGCGTCGAGCAAGCCGCCCGGGTTGTCGCGCAGGTCGATCACGAGGCTGTCGATACCCTGCTTCAGCAGCTGGTCGAGCGCCGCGCCAAACTCCTCGCCCGTATGCTCGGAGAACTCCGTCACCTGCAGGTAGCCGGTGTGGTCGGGCAGCACGCGCACATCGCGCACGCTCTTCAGCTGGATGATCTCGCGCGTGAGTGTGAGCGCCAGGCTCGCCTTGGTCGAGGGGCGGAAGATCCCGAGCTCCACCTTGGTCTTTGGCTTGCCGCGCAGCAGATCCACCACCCCGTCCATCGTGATGGTGGTGTCGAGAGTCTTGCCGTTGATGCTCACGATCTCGTCGCCGTGCAAAATGCCCGCGCGCTCGCCCGGGGTGTCGGCAATCGGCGCGATCACGACCACGCGGCCCTTGCGCACCTCGACCTGCACGCCGATGCCGCTGAAATCGCCGTTGAGCTCCTCCTCAAGATCCGTGTACGCCCGCGCCTCGAGGAACTCCGAGTGCGGATCGAGCGACTCGACCATGCCGTGGATGGCGAGCTTGGCCAGCTGGTCGTGGCTCGCGGCCTTGGGGTCCACGTAATTCTCATTCACCATCTTCAGCACGTCGCGGAAGTAGTCGGTCGAGCGGTCCAGATCCTTGTCGCCAAACCAGCCCCAGGCCGACGCGAGGCGCGCCGAGCCCACCGTCAGCGCAAAACCGAGCGCGACGCCGGCCATGAGGATGAGAATCCGTTTGAACATCCCGCTCACAGTGTGCATCCGCTACCGTTTGTAAATGGGTTCGTCAGTCACGCCATCGCCCGCGCCGTCCGCGGCCTTCCTCGCCCTCTTCCGCGCGCACGCCGCGCCGGACGGTACGCTGCCGTTCGCGGAGTTCATGCGCCTCGCGCTCTACGACCCGGCGCTCGGCTACTACCGCGCCGACCGCGCCCGCGTGGGCTACGGGCCGGGCACGGACTTTTTCACCGCCAGCACGAGCGCCCCCGTCTTCGGCGAACTCGTCGCGGCCGCCTGCGTGAACCTGCTCCGCGGGCGTGATCCAAAGGAATTTGAATTTGTCGAGATCGGCGCCGAACCCGACCGGCCCGTGCTGCGCGACGTGGCGCACCCCTTCAAAACCACGCGCACCATCCGCGTCGGCGAGCCGCTCGCGCTCACCGGCCCGTGCATCGTGTTTTCGAATGAGCTGTTCGACGCGCAGCCCTTCCGGCGCTTTGTCTTTCGCAACGACGGCTGGCACGAGCAAGGCGTGGCGCTGCGCGCCGGCACGCTGCAGCTCGTGGATCTGCCCGGCCCGCCGGCCGACGTACCCGCCGGCACCCTGCCCGCCTCCGCGCCCGACGGCTACGTGATCGACGCCCCCCTTGCCTCCGTCGCGCTCCTCCGCGAAATCGCAGCGCAGCCGTGGACGGGGCTCTTCGTCGCCTGCGACTACGGCAAATCCTGGGCTGAGCTGGCCGAGGCCTGCCCCGCGGGCACCGCGCGCGCCTACCACCGCCACACGCAGTCCAACGACCTCCTCGCCCAGCCCGGCGAACAGGACCTCACCTGCCACATCTGCTGGGACTGGCTGAGCGCCGCGCTTAACGATGCGGGGTTTACCGATACGCGCGTTGATTCGCAGGAATCCTTCTGGGTGCGGCAGGCCGAGCGCTACATCGCGCAAACGATCTCGGCCGAGGCCGCACGTCTCTCCCCCCGCAAGCTCGCCCTCATGCAGCTCCTCCACCCCGCCCACCTCGGGCAGAAGTTTCAGGTATTGCACGCCCGGCGCGGGATTTAGCCAAGCCAGCCGGGTCACGCAAAAATCCCCTTGCTTCGCCGGCAAGCCGCCCTTTACTTCTGACCCTTTTAACCAACTCGACACCACCATGGCCAGAATCTGTGCAATCACCGGTCGCCGCCCAGTCAAGGGCTCGATCATCAACCGCAAGGGTCAGTCCAAGAAGAGCGGCGGCATCGGCACGCACGTGACCAGCATCACGAAGCGCAAGTTCCGCCCCAACCTCCAGCGCATCCGCGTCAAGCTGCCCAACGGCGGCACCAAGCGCATGCTCGTCTCCGTCAAGGCGATCAAGGCCGGCCTCGTCACCAAGGCCTAAAGCCCGTCCCTTACCTGTTTTCCAACCCGCTGCAGCCCGTCTGCCGCGGGTTTTTTATTGTTCCTCATCCGCCGGATTTCGCTTTCGCCGTCCCGGCTTTGCCGGTAGCTCCGTCGTCCATGGATTCGGCCGCCGCGTCTAAATCAAAGCCTCCGGTCGATCCGGTGATCGCCCGGAAGGTGGACGATCAGATGACGCGGCTGCTGTACCGCTCGGCGACTTTCGGCCTTTATTCCAACTTCGCCCTCGCGGTCCTCCTCGTGCTGGTGTCGGGGCCGCACTTCCCGCCCCTGCTCAACCGGCTCTGGCTCGGCGCCAGCCTGGTGGTCTCCGTCGCGCGGCTCGTCCTGCAATTCGCCTTCCTGCGCCGCCCGCCGGCGCCGGCCGACCTGCCCCGTTGGCGCACCTATTTCTTCATCGGCCTCGCCGCCGCCGGCCTCCTCTGGGGTGTGGCCGCGTGGTTCTATTTCGACACCACGGAATTCCTGCCGCGGCTGCTGCTGATCATGATCATCGCCGGCATGACCGCGGGCGCGGCGCGCACGCTGGCACCCGTCGTGTCCAGTTTCTGGCTCTACATCGTCTGCACCTTCGCCCCGGCCATCGCCCATTTCTCGACGCTACCCGATGCCGGTTCCTCCAGCCTGGTGATCATCACGATCCTCTACGCGGCGTTTTTGCTGCATACGGCCCACCAGCACCAGAGCTCCCTGCGCGACCTCTTTCGCCTGACGTTCGAGCACGAGGAGCTGGTCACCACGCTCAGCCGCGCGAAGGAGCGCGCCGAGGCCGCCAGCCAGGCCAAGGGCAACTTCCTCGCCACGATGAGCCACGAGATCCGCACGCCCATGAACGGCATCATGGGCATGCTCCAGCTCCTGCAGGGTACGCCGCTCAACGCCGACCAGAAGGCCCAGGTCGAGATCGCCTCCTCCTCCGCCGGCGCGCTCATGCGGCTGCTCAACGACATCCTCGACTTCTCCAAGATCGAGAGCGGCAAGCTCGAGTTCGAAAACGTGCCCTTCGACCTGCCTGGCACCGTCGCCGAGACGGTCGCACTCCTGCGCCCCCGGGCCGAGGAAAAATCCCTCGCGCTCAACCTCCAGCTCGCGCCCAACCTGCCCGCCTCCGTGCTCGGCGACGCCGGCCGCCTGAAACAGGTGCTGCTCAACCTCACCGGCAACGCCATCAAGTTCACCGCGAGCGGCCGCGTGACGCTCTCCGCCAGCGTCGTGACCGGCGACGACACGAGCGTGCTCGTCCGGTTCTCCGTCCGCGACACCGGCATCGGCATGGACGCCGCCACGCAGGACAAGCTGTTCCAGGCCTTCACCCAGGCCGACAGCTCCATGAGCCGGCGCTTCGGCGGCACGGGCCTCGGCCTCGCGATCTCGCAGCGCCTCGTGCAGCACATGAGCGGCCGGATCACCGTCACGAGCACCCCCGGCGAGGGCTCGGAGTTTGGCTTCGAACTGCCCTTCGCGCTGACCGACGCCCCGGTGGCCGCCGCCACGGCGACGCCGGCGGCAGCCGCGCGCGCGCTGCACGGCCGGCTGCTCGTCGTCGAGGACGATCCGGTCAACCAGCGCGTCATCCAGCTCCTCCTCGAACGGCTCGGCCTCGAGAGCGTCGTGATCAACAACGGCGCCGACGCCGTGGCCGCCGTGAGCCGCGAACCGTGGGACGCCGTGCTGATGGACTGCCAGATGCCCGGCATGGACGGCTTCGAGGCCACCCGGCAGATCCGCCGGAAACTCCCCGCGAATCAGCTCCCCATCATCGCCCTCACGGCCAATGCCATGGCCAGCGACCGCGCCGCGTGCCTCGCCGCCGGCATGAATGACTTCCTCTCGAAGCCCGTCCACCGCGAGGAGCTGCGCGCGTGCTTGGAGAAATGGCTGCCGCTGCGGGTACCGCCTACTCAATAACATTAGTGTCTCGCGACGCCCGCGACGGACGAGACGACAGACAGAGGGATCGGGAACGTCGCGTCCGTCGCGGGCGTCGCGAGACCTCTTAAAGCGCCCGGAAAACCGCCGCGGCGTTCTGTCCGCCGAAGCCGAGGTTGTTGCTCAGCACGGTGCGCACCGGCGCCTGGCGCGCCACGTTGGGCACGTAGTCGAGGTCGCAGTCGGGGTCGGCGTTCACGAGGTTGATCGTCGGGGGAATCACGCCGGTCTCGATCGTCTTCACGCTGATCACGGACTCGATGCCGCCGGCCGCACCGAGGAGGTGACCGGTCATGGACTTGGTGGAGCTGACCGCGAGCTTCCGCGCGTGGTCGCCGAAGACCTTCTTGATCGCGAGGGTCTCAAACTTGTCGTTGTACGGGGTCGAGGTGCCGTGGGCGTTGATGTAGTCGATCTGCTCCGGGGCCGTGCCGGCGCTCGCGAGGGCGCGTTTCATCGCCATCGAGAGGCCCTTGCCCTCGGGATCGGGCTGCGTGATGTGGTGCGCGTCGCAGGTCGCCGCGTAGCCGGCGAGCTCGCAATAGATGCGGGCGCCGCGCGCGCGGGCGTGCGCCAGCGACTCCAAAACAAGGATACCCGAGCCCTCGCCCATCACGAAGCCGTCGCGCGTCGCGTCGAAGGGCCGGCTGGCCGTCTCGGGCGAGTCGTTGCGCGTGCTCATCGCCTTCATCGCGCAGAAGCTCGCGTAGGCGAAGGGCGTGATGGAGGCCTCGCTGCCGCCCGCCACCATCACGTCGGCGTCGCCGCGGCGGATCGCATGCGCGGCCTCGCCGATGGCGTGCGTGCCCGTGGCGCAGGCGGAGACGACGCCGAAGTTCGGCCCGCGCGCGCCCAGCTCGATGGCCACGAGGCCGGAGCAGATGTTGCCGATCAGGGAGGGGATGGTGAAGGGCGAGACCTTGCGCGGGCCGCGCTCGGCGAGGACCTTGAGCTGGCTCTCGTAGGTGTACATGCCGCCGATGCCGGAGCCGATCATCACGCCGACGCGGTCGCCGTCCTCCGACGCCATGGTGAGACCGGCGTCCTTCACCGCCTGCGCGGCGGCCACGAAGCCGAAATGCGTGTAGCGGTCGTTACGGCGGGCCTCCTTGGGGTCCATGTGGTCCGCGGCCTCCCAGTTGCGCACCTCGGCGCCGATCTGGGTGGCAAACGGCGCCGGGTCAAAGAGCCCGATCCGGTGGATGCCGCACTGCCCGGCCGTCAGGTTCTTCCAGAAATCCGGCACATTGTGCCCGATGGACGTGACGATACCGAGGCCGGTGACGACGACGCGCCGGCTCACCGACGGGGACTCCATTTGTTCAGCAGACATCACGCGGATTCCAAAAAACAAAAAGGCGTTTCGCCAGTCATTTCCCATAGGGAAACCGACGAAACGCCGAAATATTACGGAAACGTTGCCTTAGGCAGCGCCGGCCTTGGCCTTGATGTAGTCGATGACCTGGCCGACGGTCTGGAGCTTCTCGGCGTCAGACTCGGGGATCTCGCCCTTGATCTCGTCCTTGAACTCTTCTTCGAACGCCATGATCAGCTCGACGGTGTCGAGGGAATCGGCGCCGAGATCGTCAAGAAAAGACGCGGTCGGAGTCACCTGCTCTTCGTTCACATTGAGCTGGTTGACGATGATCTCTTTAACGCGCTGTTCGATGGTTTTTTGATCGGCCATATTGGAAAGGGGAGGATGATTTGAAGGGGTCACATCGCCATGCCGCCGTCAACGGCAAAAACTTGCCCGGTGATGTAGCCGGCCTCCTCGGAACAGAGGAAGGCGGTCATGTTGGCGATGTCGGCGGCCTCGCCGAAGCGCTTGAGGGGCACGGCTTCCAGGACCTTGGCGGAGATCTCGGGGTTGTTCACGAACTCCGTGGTCATGTCGGTCTTGATGAAACCGGGGGCGACGGCGTTGACCGTGATGTTGCGGGAGGCGAACTCGCGGGCGAGGGTCTTGGTGAGGCCGATCATGCCGGCCTTGGCGGCGGAGTAGTTGGCCTGGCCGGCGTTGCCCATGATGCCGCTGACGGAGGTGATGTTGACGATGCGGCCCCAGCGGGCGCGCGTCATCGGCCGGGCGAGGGCCTTGGTCCAGTGGAAGCAGCTGGAGAGGTTGGTATTGATGACATCGTTCCAATCCTCGGCGCTCATGCGGAAGAGCAGGCCGTCCTTGGTGATGCCTGCGTTGTTCACGAGGATGTCGATCGCGGGAAACTCCTTCAACAGGCCCTCGGCCGCCGCTGCGACCGCGGCGCCGTCGGCCACGTCGACCGCGAGGGCCTTGGCCTTGCCGCCCGCCGCGACGATGGCGGCGGCGGTCGCGCCGCAGGAGTCGGCGGACTTGGAGACGCAGATGACGGTCACCCCGTGGCGGGCGAGGGTCTCGGCGATGGCTTTGCCAATGCCGCGGCCGGCGCCGGTGACGAGGGCGGTGCGATGAGTGAAGGTCGACATGGGATAAAAGTAGCGGGTAGCAGGTAGCGGGTAGCGAGTAGAAAATGCAGCCGGCCCTGCCCGCTACGCGCTACTCAATCCTCGCTACTTCACGATCAGTACACGTCGCGCTGGTAGCGCTTGTCCTTCTTCATCTGCTTCACGTATTCGGCGGCCGCGGCGGCGTCCATGATGCCCTGCTCCGCGATAATCGCGTGCAGCGTCGCATCAACGTCCTTGGCCATGTGCTTCGCGTCGCCGCAGACGTAGAAGCTGGCCCCGCCCTTGATCCAGGCCCAGAGCTCGGCGGCGTTTTCGCGCATCTTGTCCTGCACATAAACCTTCACGGCCTGGTCGCGCGACCACGCGAGCGAGAGGTGCGCGAGCTTGCCCTGCTGCTCGTACTGGAGCCACTCCTCCTCGTACAAAAAGTCCGTGGTGCGGTGCTGGTCGCCGAAGAACACCCAGTTGCGCCCCGTGGCACCGGTGGCGACGCGCTCCTGCATGAACGCCCGGAACGGCGCGATGCCCGTGCCCGGCCCCACCATGATCACGTCCTTCGTGTGGTCCTCCGGCAGACCGAAGTGCGAGTGCGAGACGAAGACCGGCGCCACGTTCTGGTTGAGCGGCACGCGGTCCGCCATGTAGGTCGAGCACACGCCGCCGCGGCCGCGGCCGTTGGTCGAGTAGCGCACGACGACCACCGTGAGGTGGATCTCCTCGGGATAAAGTTTCGGCGACGACGCGATGGAGTACAGGCGCGGCATCAGCTTGCGCATGTGGTCCACGAAAACCTGCGGGGTGAGCTTCGCGCTCGGGAATTCGCACAACAGGTCCACAAACTCGCGCTGGGCGAGGAAGGCCGTCAGCGTCTCTTTCGCGGCGGGATCGAGCAGCGCCTCGAGCTTGGCCTTCTCCCCTGCGTCGGTCGCGTGGGCCGCGAGCGTGGTGATCATCTTGGCCGTCGGGCCCGCGAGGGCGAGGCGGGTGGTCAGGGCGTCGCGGAGCTTGATCGGCTCGGTGAGGCGGAGATTGACCGGGGAAACCAGCTCGTCGCCTGTCGCACCGAGGTGCGCGAGGAGCTCGGCCACTTCTTCCGCGCGGTTCGTGGGGCACACGCCGAGGGAGTCGCCCACCTTGTAGGTCAGGCCGCTGCCGGCGAGGTTGACGGCGAAGTGCCGCGTCTCCTTCGCGGAGCCGGTCTTGGTCAGCAACCGGTTGTCGGTGAACTTGGCGGGAAACGGATGGTCCTTCGAAAAGGCCGCGGTGGCAGCGGGGAGTGACATGGTTGCCGACAAGTAGAAATCGCCTTCCCTACGGGGCAAGCGCACATTTCCGATGGTACGCAGGCTTGCAGCGTCATAACTTTTACCGCCCACTCTCAGGTCCATGTCATCCGCCGAACCGATTCGCCTGCAAAAATATCTCGCCGACGCGGGGGTCTGCTCGCGTCGGGCGGCGGAGGCCCTCATCGCGCAGGGCGAGGTCTGGGTCAACAGCTCGAAGGCCACCCTCGGCCAGAAGATCACCCCCGGTATCGACAAGGTCACCGTCAGCGGCAAGAGCGTGCGCACCACCGCCCAGCCGCGCATCACCCTCGCGATGCACAAGCCCCGCGGCCTCATCTGCAGCAACGACGACCCGCACAACCCCGAGACGATCTTCACCGTCCTCCCCCGCGAGTTCGCCAAGTACCGCTTCTTCTGCGCCGGCCGTCTCGACAAGGACAGCGAAGGCCTCCTCATCCTCACGACCGACGGCGACCTCGCCCACCGGCTGATGCATCCCTCCAACCTCGTGGTGAAGCGCTACCACGTGATCCTGAAGCAGCCCTTCCCCGCCAGCCGCCTGCCCCTCCTCGTGAAGGGCATCGTGCTCGAGGGCGAGCGCCTCAAGGTCGAGCGCGCCGCGCTCATCAGCCCCAACGCCGCCAATACCGCCACCAGCCTCGACGTGCACATGCACCACGGCAAGAAGCGCGAGATCCGCCAGCTCTTCACCACGCTGGGCTATGACGTGAAACGCCTGAAACGTTACCAGATCGGCGCTTTCCGACTCAAAGGAATCCCGTTGCACGCCGTGAAACTCCTTTCTAGCAAGGAAATCGAATCCCTCTTCTTCGTGCCGCCCACGCCGCACGCCGCCCTTGAGGCCTTCGCCGCCAAAAAAGCCACCCGCCACGCTGATGATTATGAAGACTAAACTCGCCCTTTCCGCCGCGCTCCTCGCCGTCACCGCCACCCTCCGCGCCGCGCCGCTCACGGCCACCGCCGCCGTGCACACGCAGCCCAGCGAGGCCGCCCCCGCCTTCACCTATCTCAAGGCCGGCACCGATCCCGTCCCCGCGGCCAACAGCCTCGCCACCACGCCCGCCGGCTGGATGGCCGTCGAGCTGCCCGGCCCCTTCGAGGGCTACGTGCTCAACAAGGACATGCTGAAGAGCCTCGATGTGCGCGTCGGCGCCCAGATCCACACCGCGCCCAAGGCCACCGCCCCCGTGCTCGCCACGATGGAGGCCGCCGACAAGGCCACCATCACCGGCCTCGAGGGCCGCTGGACCCGCATCAGCCTGGAGAAAAACATTATCGGCTACATCGCGATCGGCGCCACCGCCGGCTACGTCGCGCCGGCCCCCACCCCGGTCGCCAAACCCGCGCCCGCGCCGATGTCGCCCGCCCCCGTGGCTCCCGTCGCGTACGGCTCCTCCGCCGCCGGCCAGCCCGCCCCGGTCGTCAATCTCGGCGACGGCGGCTCCAGCGCCCTGCCCCGTCTTTTTCAGGGCCGCTTCGTCTCCACCCGCAGCCCCTTCCGCCCCCGCCGCCCCTACGACTGGGCGCTCAATGACGAGGCCGGCGTGCGCTACGCCTACGTGGACATCAGCAAGCTCCTCCTCACCGAGCAGATCGAGAAATACATCGACCACACCGTCGTCGTTTACGGCGCCGCCAAGGCCACGGCCGACGGCAAGGATATCGTGATCGTCGTCGAGAGCCTGCAGCTGCGCTGAGCCCGGACCCTTTTCATGGAATTGATTGATGGAAACCAAATCGCGACGACCATCGTCGCGGAGTTGAAAGCTGCCGTGGCCGCCCTTGGGGGCCGTCCGCCCTGCCTCGCCCTCGTGCGCGTGGGCGACGATCCCGCCTCGGTCTCCTATGTGAAGAAAAAGGAGAAGACCGCCGAGGAGATCGGCGTCACCAGCCGCGTCATTTTGCCGCCGGTCACGATCACGCAGGACGAGCTTTTCAAGCTGATCGACGACCTCAACGCCGACCCCGCCGTCGATGGCATCCTCGTGCAGTCGCCCCTGCCGAAGCACATCGACGAGGTCGCCGTCTTCCGCCGCGTGTCGCCCCATAAGGACGTCGATGGCTTCAACACCATCAACCTCGGCAAGGTTGCGCAGGAGGACGAGACCGGCTTCGTCGCCTGCACCCCCGCCGGCATCATGGAGCTGCTCGCCCGCAGCCAGGTTGACCTCAAGGGCAAGCATGTCGTCGTCCTCGGCCGCTCGCTCATCGTCGGCAAGCCCGTCGCCCTCCTCGCCCTCCAGAAGAAGGCCGGCGCCAACGGCACCGTCACCATCTGCCACTCCGCCACCGCCAACCTGCCCGCGATCACCCGCCAGGCCGACGTGCTCATCGCCGCCATCGGCCGCGCCGAGTTCGTCACGGCCGACATGGTGAAGCCCGGTGCCGTCATCATCGACGTCGGCATCAACCGCGTGGCCGATGCCACCAAGAAGAGCGGGTATCGCCTCGTGGGCGACGTGAACTTCCCCGCGGTCTCCCCCCTCGCCGCCAAGATCACGCCCGTGCCCGGCGGCGTCGGCCCCATGACGGTCGCGATGCTCATGTCGAACACCTTGAAGGCCCGCCGCCTCGCCGCCACCGCGCGCTAGCTTGCGCCGGCGCAGCGTCCCTGCATCCTCCCTCCTCAATGGCTGCGCCCACCATCCTCGTCGTCGATGACCAGCCGATCAACGTCCAGCTGCTGAAGCGCAAGCTGGAGCGCGACGGCCTGCGCGTCATCGCCGCCTACAACGGCCTCGAGGCGCTCGAGCTGGTTAAGAAGGACAAACCCGAATTAATCCTCCTCGATGTCATGATGCCGGACATGGACGGCATCGAGGTCTGCCAGCGCCTGCAGGCCGACGAGCAGACCCGCGGCATCCCGATCATCTTCATCACCGCCCGCTCCTCCAAGGAGGGCAAGATCGAGGGCCTCAGCGTCGGCGCGGTGGACTACATCACCAAGCCCATCGACCTCGACGAGACCCTCGCGCGCGTGCAGACGCAGCTCCGCGTCGTCGCGGTCAACCGCGAGATGGTCGAGCTCCAGCGCCGCCTCGTCGAGGCGCGCCGCTCCGCCACCATCGGCGCCGTCACCCAGGGCATCGCCCACAACCTCAACAACCTCCTCGGCGTCGTCATCGGGTACCTCGACCTGATCAAGGCCTACTACGACAAGCCCGAGCAGGTGAAGAAGAACGCCGTCCACGTCGAGGAGGCCGTGCAGCGCATCGTCTCCATCATCAAGCAGCTCAGCTCGCTCGTGGTGAAGTCGCGCCCGCCCCTCACCAAGGGCAGCCTCCCCCGCCTGCTCGGCGGCGGCGTCCTGCGCTTCCAGAGCGAAAACAAGCTCACCGCCCCCGTGACGATCGAGAACCCCCTCGGCGAGCTCACCTTCGACACCAACTACGAGGTCTTCGAGGAAGTCGTATCCAAGATCCTGATCAACGCCTGGGAGGCCTACGACCACAAGCCCGGCGACCGCCCGATCACGATCCGCACCGGCCTCATCGAGAAGCCCGACGAGGGCAAATTCCTCGAGGTCCGCATCGAGGACCAGGGCCGCGGCCTCGATCCCTCGATCCGCGACCATATCTTTGAGCCTTTCATCAGCTCCAAGCACACCGTCGGCGTGGGCATGGGCCTGACGGTCGCCCGCCACGCCCTGCGCAACCTCGGCGGCGAGGTCGCCATGGTGGACCGCCCCGGCGGCGGCGCAGTCGCGATCTTGCACCATCCCCTTGAGTCGAAGCGCAATCGCAAGGCCGCCGATGAGTAAGATCGCCTTCCTCGGCGCGGGCAACCTCGCCTCCGCCATGGTGGACGGCCTGCTCGCGCAGGGCCGCGCGCCGGCCGATCTCGTCTGCTACTCCGCCTCCGGCCGCACCGCCGCCGCGCTCGCCGCGCGCACCGGCATCGCGCAGGCCCAGAGTCTCGATAATCTGCTCGCCGGGGCCGACCTGCTGGTCGTCGCCTTCAAGCCGCAGCACCTCGCCGGGGCCGACCCGCGCCTCGCCGCGCTCAGCGCCGGCCGCCTCGTGGTCTCCGTGCTCGCGGGCAAGCGCCTCGCCACCCTCGCCAAGGTTTTCCCGTCGGCCCGCAATATCGTGCGCGCCATGCCCAACACGCCCGCGGCCATCGGCGCGGCGATCACCCCCTACTGCTCGCTCCAGCCCCTCACGCCTGCCGACCGCGCCGCGGTCGAGGCGCTGGCCGGGGCCTTTGGCCAGCACCTCCCCATCGGCGAGGAGCACATGAACGCGGTCACCGCCGTCAGCGGTAGCGGCCCGGCCTTCCTCTTTGAATTTGTCGCCGCGCTGCGCGATGGCGGCGTGGCCGCCGGCCTCCCGCCCGAGGTCGCCGCGCGGCTCGCCACCGAGACCGCGCTCGGCGCGGCCCGCCTCCTCGCCCGCCGCGGCGTCGATCCCGAGGTGCTGCGCAACCAGGTGACCTCGCCCAACGGCACCACCCTCGCCGGCTTGAAGAAGATGGAGGCCGGTAATTTCCGTGGCGTGCTGCGCGAGACCGTCCTGGCCGCGCAGGCCCGCGCCGTCGAACTCTCCCAGGACGCCTGATCCCCATGAGCAAACTCAACGGCAGAATCCTCGTCACCGGCGGCGCCGGTTTCATCGGCAGCGCCCTCATCTGGGCCCTCAACCAGCGCGGCCACACCGACATCGTGGTCAGCGACCTCCTCGCCTCCGACGAGAAGTGGCGCAACCTCGTGCCGCTGAAGTTCGCCGACTACGTCGAGGCCGACGCCTTCCGCGCCCGCCTCGCTAACAACCCCGCGGCCTTCGGCCGTTTCTCGGCGGTGTTTCACCTCGGGGCGTGCTCCGCGACGACCGAGCGCAACGCCAGCTACCTCGCCGACAACAATTACAACGTCACGAAGGAGCTCGCCGCGTGGTCCCTCGAGCACGGCGCGCGCTTCATCTACGCCTCCTCCGCCGCCACCTATGGCGATGGCGCGCAGGGCATGGACGACCGGAGCGAGGACCTGCACCGCCTGCGTCCGCTCAATATGTACGGCTACTCCAAGCACCTCTTCGACCTGCACGCGCAGCGCGAGGGCTGGCTGAAGCACATCGTGGGCGTGAAGTATTTCAATGTTTTTGGCCCCAACGAGGATCACAAAGGCGACATGCGCTCCCTCGTGAACAAGGCCTACCAGCAGATCCAGACGACGGGCCGCGTGCAGCTCTTCAAGAGCCACAAGCCGGAGTACAAGGACGGCGAGCAGATGCGCGACTTCCTCTACGTGAAGGACGCGATCGAGATGACGCTCCACTTCGCCGAAAACGCGACGACCGCCGGCGGCCTCTACAACCTCGGCAGCGGCGAAGCCAACACCTGGGTGACGCTCACGCGCGCGATCTTCACCGCCCTGAACAAGGAACCGAAGATCGACTTCATCGACATGCCCGAAGTCCTGCGCGGCAAGTACCAGTATTTTACGCAGGCCGACATCGCGAAACTCCGCGCCACCGGCTACACCCGCCCGATGACGCCCCTCGCCGACTCCGTCCGCGACTACGTGCAGAACTACCTCGTCCCCGACAAAAAGCTCGGGGCGTGATTCGGAGCTGTCAGGATGCAGCTATCACCGGACGTCGAGCTCATGGCACTCGCGCTAAAGGAAGCGCAGTTTGATGAGGTTCGCGTTCGGCGGTTACGCGAGATGATTGGATCCGGACTCGGAGCCGACCTTATCAGATTGGCTGCGACCGCTGGAGCGACTGAAGATCGCTATCATGTGATCAAGTCGGTGATGACCGCTCTGGAGGCGTTGGCGCAAAAGGATGAATTGATGGCGTGTATCTTGATGGCTCACCTGTGGCCTCGAGCGGAAGAGCATGACGTAGCCAATGCAATCGACCTCTGGCTCGCGCACTGCAGCTCATCCGAGCTGAACGCTTATTTGGAAAAGCTTGTCGAAT
>JAFEGO010000078.1 GCA_018239845.1 Verrucomicrobiota bacterium | reverse complement strand
TTGGGGTTCGACTCCCTACGGGTGCACCACTTTTCCCCGCCGCAAGGCGGGGATTTTTGTTTCCGGGCATGAAAAAGGGCGGTTGTTGAGACAACCGCCCGAAAGACCCAAAGCGCTGGCTGGCTTACTTAGCCGGAGCCGGGCTGGAGGCTGCCCAGCTCTTGTAGTGGGCGACGAGGCTGTCGAGGACGGCCTTCTGCTCGGCGGTGGGCTTGATCGTGGTGGCCACGGTCTGGAGCTTGGCCGCGACGCCGGCGAAATCGCCGCTCTTGATCTGGGTCAGGGAGTCGGTCACGAGGCCGTTGACCTCGGGCACGCCCGCGAAGTTTTTCTTCACCACATAGGCATCGACGGCGGTGCGCGCGGTCTTCAGCGCGGTGAGCTGCCCGGCGGTGAGCTTGGCGGCGCCGAGCTTGTCGAGGGCGGCGAGGGCCTTGCTGTCATGGCCGGCGTTGAGCGAGCTGAGCGCGTCCTTCGCGAGGGACATGTAGTTGAGCTGGCTCACGCCGAAGCTGCTGGCGAGGTTCTTGAGCCCGCCGACGAGGTCGGACGGCAGCGCGGACGCGGTCGCCGCAGGCTGGGGTGAGCTGAGCGATTTCGTGAGGTCCGAAAGCGCGGATTGGGCGGACGCTGTGGCCAGGCCGGCAGCGCCGAGAATGAGAAGCGTGGAGAAGAAACGGGGTTTCATGCGGAACCGAGTCCACCGAATATTCGGTCGGGCCGCAATCCCGATCATGTCGCGAATGTCCGGATGTACAGGGCCTCGACTTTGGCCCGGGCCCACGGGGTCTTCCGGAGAAACTTCAGGCTCGATTTGACACTGGGGTCGAAGTTGAAACAGCGGATATCGATCATCATTCCAAGCTCCTCCCAACCATAGTGTTCCATCAGCTTGGTCACGATGGTCTCAAGGGTCAGGCCGTGCAACGGATCTTTGGAGGGAGGCTGGCTCATGGGTGGCTCAGGCAGTAGCGTATTGTTGCAAAAGGTCCAGCGGCACGATCTCCAATGTCCGCTCATGGGTGGCGCCGAGGGCCACGGGCGAGGCCACCCCCGAGGCCAGGGCCTCGATCCAGCGGGAGGCGCAGAGGCACCAGCGGTCGCCGGGCTTGAGCCCTTCGAAGCCGTACTCGGGGCGCGGCGTGCTCAGGTCGTTGCCCGCCGCCTGGCTGAAGGCCAGAAACTCCTCCGTCACCTCGACGCAGACGGTGTGGCAGCCGCTGTCCTCCGCGCACGTATCACAGCGGCCATTGCGGAAGAAACCGGTGAGCGGAGCGGTCGAGCAGGGTTTGAGCGGACCGCCGAGGACATTGCGCGAGGGCAGGGGTGTCATGCGACCACGCTGGGAAATTGTTGCCCGGCTGGCCAGAAAGGACTGACTGGTGGCATGTCCTCCCCGACCTACGAAAAACTCCGCGCCGACATCATTACCGCCATGAAGGCCCGCGACAGCGTGGCCACGACCGCCCTCCGCACCGCGGATGCCGGCATCAAGCGCGCGTCGATGGATGCGAACAAGGACATCGACGAGGCCATGGTCATCGCGACGATCCGCAAGGCCGTTAAAAATCTCACCGACGCCAACACCGAGTTCGCCAAGGGCGGCCGCGACGATCTCATCGCCGCCAACAAGATCGAGATCGCGCTCTTGGAAAAATATCTCCCGCAGGGCCTGAGCCCCGCGCAGGTCGAGGCCCTCGTCACCGAGGCCATCGCCGCCACCGGGGCGCAGTCGAAGAAGGAAATGGGCAAGGTTATCGCCGCGCTGAAGGCGCGCCCCGAGGCCGGCCTCCTGGACTTCGGCGCGATCAGCAAGCTCGTGCAGTCCAAGCTGCCTTAAGCCGCGGGATAATTGATCGCCACGATCTCCAGCTCCTGCGGGCCGGAGGGCGTGGCAAACGTGACCCGCTCGCCCAGCGGGGCATTTTGCAGCGCACGGGCCAGCGGGGAAAGCCAGCTCACCCAGCCGCGCTCGCTGTCGAGTTCATCCACGCCGACGATGCGGTAGTGCGCTTCGACGCCTTGGCTGTCGCGCACCGTCACCGTGGCCCCGAAGCGGACCTGAAGGTGCGGCGGGGCGGGGACAGGCACGATCTCCGCGGAGAACAGGCTCTGTTGCAGGTGCCGGATGCGGCGGTCCAGTTTTTCCAACTCGCGTTTCGTGTCGGCATCGCGGGGCAGGCCGGACCAGCGCGGGCGCTCCTCGTCGAGCAGGCGCCGGAGTTCGGCCCGCAGCCGGAGCGCGCCATCGGGTGTGATGAGATTGCGGGTGCCGGGCGGCAGGGCCGAGACAGGGGCGACCGGCTCGTCGGACGAGTCGGCATCCTCACGGACAAAAGCTTTGCTCATGCAAACACCAATGGCGCCTTCGCCCGGTCGAGCAACACGACGAGGTCGGCGCGGCGTGCTTCGGGCGTCACCTGCAGGCGGAGCAGCTTGCCATCCTTGAGCTCGCCTTCGATCACGGTCTGGCCGGGCAGGTGGAGCTTGAAATCCACGTTCCAGCGATCGACCGGCCACGCGGGGAAGAGCAGGATTTTCTCCCCGACGGTCTGCACGAGCATCGTCTGGAGGCCGAGTTGAGCGACGCTGCCGTGGTCGAAATCGGGCACCCAGTCGAAGTTCGGCCCCCAAAAGCCCTTGAAGCGGGCGTGGGCGGTGTAGATGCCGTCGGTGTAATTTTTCGCGACGTAGAACATGGCGGTCTCCGTCAGCCCGAGCAGCGCAGCCTGCACCGCATCCTGCCGCCAGCCGCCGGTGTCGGGGATCATGCGCCGTGTAAAGGTCCACTGCGCCACGTCGAGGTCCGGCCGGCCCAGGCCGTAGAGCCGGTAGGGGAAAACTGCGTAGAGTTCTGGGTTCTCTGAATTGCTGGGCACCGGCTCATGCTTTTCGGCGGGCAGCAGGATTTTGCGGCCGTCGCGCATGCCCTGCGGGACAGCGGGCAGGCGGTCCGCCAGATCGCGCCACGCCCTGCGGTCGGCTTCCGTGAGGTGCACCGCCGGCAGGGTGAGCAGCTGCGGCAGGAGCCAGTGCAGCGCGGCGATCTCCGGCATGGGGTTGACAGTCTCCCACCAGGTCTCGAGCGACTGCGCCGGCTCGTAGCGCAACTTCCCGGCGGCGTCGCGCGGGTAATGCTCGGCCTGGAAGGTCAGCACCGCGCGTGCGACTGGCAGTAGATCGTTTTCCAACAGGGCCTGATCGCGGGTGTGCGCGTAGGTCTCAAGCATGAGCGCGACCAGCTCCAGGCCGCCCTGCCAGTAACGCCGGATGTAGCGGTTCTCCACCTCGCCGTCGGCCTTGCCGGTGCGGTCCCAGCCATAGTTGGACGGCAGGTACGTCCCCCAGAAGTAAAGGGTCTCGGGAAAAAACGCGCCGTGGTGCCCGAAGTAGGCCTGGGTGCGCGCCTCGGCCAGCGGCAGCATGTCGCGGTACATGCGGAAGAACGGGCGCAGCAGCTCGTAGTCGCCGTTGGCGAGGGCCGACCAGTAGATCAACCGTGTATTCTGAAACCAATACCCGCCGCCCCACTGGCGGAAGTCGGCGTCGAAGTTGTACTCCTTCATGCCCCAGTCGGCGGTGAACAGGCCGCCGTTGAACTTCATCGGGTAGAGGCCGCGGCTGCAGCACGCGACCATGTAGCGCTGCCACGCCGACTGCTCCGCGACCTGCGCGGCCACGCCCCAGTCCGGCGCGCGCGAGACGAGCCGGATGTGGCTGCGGGCCCAGAAATCCGTCCACCACTGGCGGTGGTCGCGCCAGAGGTCCGACAGCGTCAGCTTTGCCGCGGCGGCGGCCTTGTCCCGGATCTGCGCAATCCAATCGGCGGGTGCGGCCGCGCGTGCGGCGTGAGCATCGATGAAGAAGGTGGCGGAGGTGATTTTACCCGGGCTCACCAGCGCGGCATCGCCTTCCTTGCGGAAGCCGGCTGCGGTCAGGCTCGCGCCAAAGGTCCAGTGTAGCAGCGGATCGGCGGACTGCGCCTTGAATGCGCCGAGGCCCTGCTGATCGAGGGTGAGCGGCCAGATCGAGGTCTCGTTGCGTTGATACCAGACGACGGCGTCGGGCAGTCCGGCCACCACCTGATCCGGCTGAAAGACCACCGGCAGCGAGCCGCCTTCGAGACCGCAGACCGTGTGGTATTCCTTGGCGGTCAGCTCGCGCGGCGCGGTGCGCCAGGGATCGAGGCTCGCACGCACCGCGACGGGCTCGGCGCTGCTGACCTCGACGACGACGCGCGGCCAGTGGGCGTCAATCCACACCCGCAGCGTGGTGATGCCGTTGGTGGCGATGAACGAGGCGTCGGCGAGCGAGAGTTTTTGCTCGAACTTGCCGCCCGCGAGCAGGCCGGGCGTCAGCGAGACGCGCAGGCGGCCGAGCTTGATCAGCCGTCCGACGTGATCCCAGGCGTCGTTCTTCGCGACGTAGAAAACCAGATCGCCCGAAGGCTCGATCCAGACATTGGCCGCGAGGTCGCCGTTGCCGAGGGGCAACGAGCCGGCGGAAGTGGGGCTGGGGCTGTCCCAAATGACGTCGCCAATCACCCCGGTATGGGGCCGGGTGGGACAGCGATTGGCAAGCCGCGTTTAACCCGCGAGGATGCCGTCGATCAGCTTGAGTTCGTCGGCGGTGAACGGGGCCGACTTCAGTGCACCGAGGTTGTCCTCGACCTGGCTGATCTTGCTCGCACCAATGAGCGCGGAGGTCACCACGGGGTCGCGCAGCACCCAGGCGAGCGCCATCTGCGCGAGCGACTGGCCGCGCGCGCGGGCGTGGGCGTCGAGTTTCTGTACCTTGGCAAGCACCGCAGGCGTGATCTGGCCGGGCTTGAGGAAGCCGTGGGCCTTGGCCGCGCGCGCGTCGGCGGGGATGCCTTTGAGGTAGCGGTCGGTCAGCACACCCTGCGCGAGCGGGCAGAACGGAATGCAGCCGATGCCTTCACTGCGCAGCACATCGGTCAGGCCGCGTTCAATCCAGCGCTCGAGCATATGGTAAATCGGCTGGTGGATGAGACAGGGCACGCCTTGCTCACGGAGAAGTTTGGAGGCCCGCAGCGTCTGCTCGGCACTGTAGCTGGAGATGCCGACATAGAGCGCCTTGCCGCTGCGCACCGCCTGCACGAGCGCGCCGACGGTCTCCTCGATCGGGGTTTCGGGATCGGGACGGTGCGAGTAAAACAGATCCACGTAATCGACCCCGAGGCGCTTCAGGCTCTGGTCGAGCGAGGCGAGCAGGTACTTCCGCGAACCCCAGTCGCCGTAGGGACCAGGCCACATATAATAACCGGCCTTCGTCGAGATGAAGAGCTCGTCGCGGTACGACGGCAGATCCTCGCGCAGCATGCGGCCGAAGTTCTCCTCAGCCGCGCCGGGCGGCGGGCCGTAGTTGTTGGCGAGGTCGAAGTGCGTGATGCCGAGATCAAATGACCGCAGCACGAGCGAGCGGGCGTTGGCGTAGGAATCGACGCCGCCGAAATTGTGCCACAGGCCGAGGGAGACGGCGGGGAGCTTGACGCCGCTGCGGCCGCAACGGCGGTAGAGCGCGGGATTGTCGTAACGATTGGAGGCGGGGGAATGCGGCATGGGCAAAGCAGGGAGACGGCGGGGCCGGGGTTCAACAAAAAGCCCCGCCGGAAAGGCGGGGCGCAATACTGGTTAAGGGTTGGTGGATGCAGGCTCAGACCGCCTTGGGCAGCGCCACACCCTCGAACTCCGTCGCGTGGGGGTGCTTGCGCTTGGATTTGAGCAGCTGGTGGCGCTCCTTGAGCATGCGGTCGAGCTTGTCCACGAGCAGGGCGACGGCCTTGTGGCATTCGTCAGCCTGCACCGTGGCATTCAGATCGGGCCCGTGGATGTTGACGTGGCCCTTGGCCGTGAAGCGCGTGGCGACGTCCTGCTTGGCGTCGCACTCCAGTTCCACGCGCAGACGAACGATGCGCTCGTCGTGGCGAAACAACCGCTCGGATTTCTCACGCACGTACGTTTTGAGCGAGGGCGTGAGCTCGAGGTGAATGCCGGAGACGATCAGTTCGTGGCTGTTTTGGCTGTTCATGTTTCTGGGTTATGTTTTGGGTTTACAAAACCGGACCGGACGAACCGATCCGGGAAAATTATCCCTTCAATACCGCTGTGTCCTCGCCACGCGACGCGCTCAATTCCTTCTCGACCGTCGTGATAACCGGCGGATCTTCCGGTATTGGAAAATCGTTCATTCACCTGTGCGCGAAGCTGCGCCCCGAACTGGTGTTTTGCAACCTCTCTCGGCGTCATCCGGGTGAAATAAATTCGGCGGAAAGATTGAACCATTTTGCGTGTGATGTGTCCCGCCCCGCGGATGTCGACCGCGCGGCCGATGAGGTGATTGCTCTCATCGAAAAGGAGCATAAGCCGGGCCAGATTCTGCTCATCAACAACAGTGGCTTCGGCTCCTACGGCGTGTTTCCGGAGCCCGATCTCCTCCACCAGCTGGAGATGATCGATGTCAATATCCGTGGCCTTATCCAATTGACGGGCCGCATGTTGCCGCTGCTCCGCGAGCGTGGCGGCGCCATCATCAACGTGGCCTCGACCGCGGCCTTCCAGCCCACGGCCTACATGGCCACCTACGGCGCGACCAAAGCCTTTGTGCTGCACTGGAGCCTCGCGCTCAACGAAGAGTTGCGCGGCACCGGCGTGCGCGCGCTGGCCGTGTGCCCGGGGCCGACCTCGACGGAATTTTTCCGCCGCGCGGGCCTCAAACCGGGCACCGCGCCGGATGCCATGAGCATGACCGTTGATGACGTCGTGCTGCAGTCACTTTCGGCCCTCGGCGCGGGCCGCGCACAGGTTGTCACCGGCTGGAAAAACAAGGTCATCGCCTTCGTCTCCTCCAAACTTCCGAAGCCCCTGGCCGCGCGGGTCGGACGCGCCGTGCTGGCCCGCTTCCGGCTGAGTCAGGTGAAAAAGTGAGCGCCACCGAGCAGCCCGAGGACAATTTCTCCCGGCGCGCCTGCGCCTGGCCGCGCCGTCCGAAGGAGGCTGGCGAGGTGCGCGTGCGGCTGATCACGCTGGAAGAGCTGAAGTCATGGATCGTGCACGAGGACGAGCGCATACTCGTCGTATCCAAACCTGGTGACGTCGTGTGCCATCCCTCCAAAGCCGGCCCGTGGTCGAGTCTCGTCAGCGCGACCCGCGAGTACACGCAATTGCCGACGATGCACCTGGTGTTCCGCCTCGACCGCGAGACGAGCGGCATCGTGGTGCTCGCGAAGGATGCGCGCATGGCCAGCCGCCTCCAGACCGCGATGCAGGAGCGCAAGGTCGGCAAGGCATACCTTGCGATTCTCACCGGCGAACTCGCCGGGCCCGTCACCGTCAACCAGCCGCTCGGCGACGACGTCACGAGTCCCGTCTTCATCAAGTCCGCCGTCGTCAGCGAAGGCGGCCAGCCCTCCGTTTCTCACTTCACGCCGCTCGCCACGGGCGGCGGTTTTACGCTGGCCCGGGTCGTGACCGAGACCGGCCGCAAGCACCAGATCCGCGTCCACGCGCATTGGATGGGGCATATGATGGTCGGTGACAAAATCTACGGCCCCGACGCGCGGCTCTACCTCGATTTCATCGACAAAGGCTGGACGCCCGAGCTCGAAGCCAAGCTGCTCCTCCCACGCCAGGCCCTCCACTGCGCCGAGATCGACCTGACTGCGGTGGGGGTAACGCAGGTGTTCACGACTCCGCTGCCGGAGGATTTAAGGGCGTTCTGCGCCAGTCGTGGACTGTCTGCGTAATGGCCGCCTGAATGGCCGCACTGTGCGCGGCGATGCGTTGGGCGAGTGGCAGGGCCGACGGGGTTTCCGTGGTGTAGCTGAGCGTGGTGTGCTGCGCGCGCAGGTAGATCGACTCGGGCCAGTTCTCGCGCAGCAACGGGTCGGCGATTGGACGAATGATGCCCGGCTCGGCGATCTCGCGTCCATCGATGAGTGTCGCGACTTCGATCGGACAGACGGCCGCCACGGCCGCGATCATCGCATGGGACAGGGTGGGGCGCTGCAGCGGGTTGAGCTCGTACAGGTAATAGCCCATCGACTCCCAATCTTCGTGCAGGCAGAGCGTCAGGTCGAAGGCCGGCTGGCGGTGCAACCAGCCGATATGCGCCGCGGTCTCGGCGGCGCGCACGTCCTTGTAATCACGGTTGAGGTCGAGCCCGGCGGCGTTTTCCCGCGTGCCGCGGATCAGTCCGGAGGGGTTGAGCAGCGGGCAGAGAAACCAGTTGGCCCGCGCGTCAAACACCCCGGCCTCCAGGAGAGTGAGCAGCGTCCGGGGCGGCGCGGGCTCATCGCCGTGCAGGCCGGCCGACAGATAGATACGCGGGCGCGGACCCGGTGTGCGCTTGGTCAGGGCGAAGAGCGGGCAGCCCTCGATTTCGCCAAACGGCTCGACCCGGAAGCCCGCGGCGCGCCCGGCGGCCTGCAGGCGGTCGGCGAGGGCGCGGATTTCGGCGGGTGACGATGCTTTGACAGGCGGGGGCGGATTCACTGGATTGGTCGGTCCTTAGGTCGAGCATCCTGCAAAACCTGCGTTTCCTGTCTCCACAAATCATGTCCGCCGTCCGCGTTCGCTTCGCTCCCAGTCCCACCGGTTTCTTCCACATCGGCAGTGCCCGCACGGCGCTGTTCAACTGGCTGTACGCCCGCCACACCGGCGGCACCTTCGTGCTGCGCATCGAGGACACGGACAAGGAGCGCAACAGCGAGCAGTTCGTCGACCTCATCTACAACTCCCTGAAATGGCTCGGCCTCAACTGGGACGAGGGTCCGCAGGTCGGCGGCGCCTTTGGTCCCTACCGCCAGAGCGAGCGCGCGCACATCTACAAGGAATATCTGGAGAAGCTGAAGGCGGCCGGCCGCACCTACGAGAAGGACGGTGCGACGTGGTTCAAGCTGCTCGGCGAGCGCCACGAGGTGTTTGACGACCACCGCAAGAAGACCGTCACGAAGGTGAAGGTCGCCCCGACCGTGATCGATGACCTGATCCGCGGGCGCGTCGAGCGGCTCGAGGACGAGGACTTCGTCATCGTGCGCTCGGACGGCAATCCCGTTTTCCATTTCGTGAATGTCGTGGACGACATCGCGATGCAGATCACGCACGTCATCCGCGGCGAGGATCACCTGTCCAACACCAGCAAGCACGTTGAGCTGTTCAAGGCCTTCGGCGCGCCGGTGCCGCAGTTCGCGCACATCCCGCTGATCCTGAAATCGCCCGAGATGGGCCAGGGCAAGATGAGCAAACGCGACAAGGGCGCCCTCGTCGAAGAGTACCAGCAGAAGTTCTTCCTCCCCGAGGCGCTGGTGAACTACATCTCGCTGCTCGGCTGGAATCCCGGCGATGACCGCGAGAAGATGCCGGTCGCGGAGATCGTGCGCCTGTTCGAGCTCAGCGGCGTCAACCAGAGCAACGCGAAGTTCGACGGCAAGAAGCTCGCGAACATGAACATGACCTACCTGCTGGAGCAGCCGGCAGAGCGGTTCCTCGCGCTGGCGCGCGAGTATTTTGCGACACAGCCTAATAACGCGGCCGTCACGGCCAATGAGGCGTATTTCCGCGAGATCATGCTGCTCGCGCAGCCGAAGATCAAATCGATCGACGACCTCGGCGCGTACACCGGCTATTTCTTCACCGAGGACTTTGCCATCGATCCCAAGGTGAAGGAGAAGGTCATGGCCAAGGGCGATCCCAAGGCCCGTCTCGCCGAACTGATCGCGGCGCTGCCCGCGATGGATTTCTCCAGCGATGCCGCCATCGAGGCTGCGCTGAAGGCCTTGGCTGAAAGCAAGGGCCTCGGCTTTGGCGACTATCAGGCGGTGGCCCGCCTCGCGGTCAGTGGCACGAACGCCGGCCCGAGCATCACCAGCCTCTTCCGCGTTCTCGGGCGTGAGCGGGTGCAGGCCCGGTTCGCGCGCTTTCTGGCCGCCTAAGATTTGCTTGGCCGGGAGCGTGCGTCCGCCTTGCATGGGTGCATGACAAAATCCACCTCCGTCAAAGACGCCCTCGCCAGTGTCGGGCCGCAGGACGATTTCTTCGTGCAGGCCTGGGTGCGCACGCGCCGCGATGCCAAGACGTTTTCCTTCATCGAGATGAACGACGGCTCGTGCCTGAAAAACCTGCAGGTCATCGCGCCCGCGACGCTGCCCAACTACGCCGAGATCCAGCACCTCACCACGGGCGCCTCGATCGCGGTCCGCGGCAAGCTGATCGCCTCGCAGGGTCAGGGCCAGAAGTGGGAGGTCGCCGCCGAGTCCATTTCGATTATCGGCACCGCCGATGCGACGTACCCGCTCCAGAAGAAGGGCCACACGCCGGAGTTCCTGCGCGAGATCGCACACCTGCGCCCGCGCTCGAATCTTTTCGGCGCCATCTTCCGCACACGCAGCCGGCTGGCCTTCGCGATCCATAAATTTTACCAGGAGCGCGGCTTCGTCTACGTCCACACGCCCATCATCACCAGCAGCGACTGCGAGGGCGCGGGCGAGATGTTTCGCGTGACGACGCACGACCTCGCCAACCCGCCGAAGCGCGAGGACGGGCTGATCGACGATGCGAAGGATTTCTTCGCGCGCCGCACCTACCTCACCGTCAGCGGCCAGCTCGAGGCGGAGGCGTTCGCCTGTGCGCTCTCGAAGGTCTACACCTTCGGCCCCACCTTCCGCGCGGAGAACTCCAACACCTCGCGCCATGCGAACGAATTCTGGATGATCGAGCCCGAGGTCGCGTTCTGCGACCTGCAGGACAACATGCAGCTCGCCGAGGATTTCGTGAAATCGCTGATCCGCGACATCCGCACGAACTGCACCGAGGACCTCGAGCTGTTCTCCAAGTTCGTGGACAAGGAGCTGCTGACGCGCCTCGACTTCGTGCTGGAGCGTCCGTTCCAGCGCGTGAGCTACACCGAGGCGGTCGAGCTGCTGAAGAACTCCGGCAAGGCTTTCGAATACCCCGTGGAGTACGGCGCCAACCTGCAGGCGGAGCACGAGCGCTACCTGACGGAGACGATCTTCAAGTGCCCGGTCACGGTCTACAACTACCCGAAGGAGATTAAGCCCTTCTACATGCGCCTGAATGATGATGGGAAGACCGTCACGGCGATGGACGTCCTCGTGCCCGGCATCGGCGAGATCGTCGGCGGCAGCCAGCGCGAAGAGCGCCTCGACGTGCTAGAGGACAACATGCGCCGCCACCACCTCGACCCGAAGGACTACGGCTGGTACCTCGATCTGCGCCGCTACGGCACGGTGCCGCACGCGGGCTTCGGCCTCGGCTTCGAACGCATGCTGATGTTCGTCACCGGCGTGTCGAATATCCGCGACGTGATTCCCTTCGCCCGCACCCCGGGCAACGCGGGATTCTAAAGTAGCGCAGGCGTCCCGCCTGCTCGGAGCATCCAGAACCGGGCCGTGGCTGCGGCGTCCTCGCCGCAGATTCTGCGTAGGCTTGGGAACGCCCTGCGGCGGGGACGCCGCAGCCACTCGATACGAGGGCAGGCGAGGACGCCTGCGCACCTTACTCGAACTGCTTGCGGAAATTCGCGAGCTGCGTGCGCATCTCGGCGACCTCCTGGCGAAGGGCGGCCACTTCCTGCTCCAGCTTCGCGATGCGCTCGTTTTCCTGCTGCACGATCAGCGTGGCGGGCTCGGGCGCGGGACCGGCGGCGACCGGGGCCGGCTGGGCCACGTCGCCGGAAAGCAGGTGGGCGTAGCGCGACTCCTTGGCGCCGGGCTGGCGGGCCAGCTTGGTCACGAGCGCGTCGGGCGTGCGCGTGGCGAGGGCTTGGAGCGTCGATTCGGCTTCCTCCAGCGTGGCGAAGGTGTGCATGCGGCCGGTGCGGCCGCGGATCTCACCGATGGTCTGCGGGCCGCGGAGCATGAGCACAGTCAGGACCGCGAGCTCGGCGGGAGTGAGGATGCAGACGTCCTCCAGCTTGTGGCCGTAGCGCGTGGCGCGGCTCTCGGCGCCGTTGTAGGCGAAGGCGAGCTTCAGCTCACGCAGACGGTTGAGCGCGCGGACGACCGTGACCTCGTCGTAGGACACGACGGGCTCGCGGTTGGAGAGCTGGTTGCACGCAAGGGTGAGCGAGTTGAGCGTGAGCGGATAGTTGTCGGGCGTGGTCAGCTGCTTCTCGACGAGCGAGCCGAGCACGCGGGCCTCGGGCTCGCTCAGAATGATGCGCGCCTGCGGCTCGCCTGGAAACTCCTTCACGACGGGACCGGTCACTTCGTCCATGTGTCCTTGAGGGAGATCGTGCGGTTGAAGCCGGGTTTGCCCGCGGTGCTGTCCTTGGCGTCGACCGTGAAGTAGCCGGTGCGCTCGAACTGGAAGCACTCGCCCGCGGAGGCGCCGGCGAGCGAGGGCTCGAGGCGGGCGGTGAGGATTTCGAGCGAGTGCGGGTTCAGCACCTTCATGAAATCCTCCTCGTTGCCGGGCTCGGGCACGGTGAAGAGCCGGTCGTAGAGGCGCACCTCGGCGGCGACGCTCTGCGTGGCGCTGACCCAGTGAATGGTGCCCTTGACCTTCTTGTCGGCGTTGGGCTGGCCGGAGCGCGTATCCAGCTGGGCCGTGCAGCGGATCTCGATGATGGCGCCGGACGCGTCCTTCACGATCTCGTCGCACTTGATGATGCAGGCGTACTTCAGGCGCACCTCGCCACCGGGCTTCAGGCGGAAATATTTCGGCGGGGGCACCTCGGCGAAGTCGTCGGTTTCGATGAAGACCTCGCGGGTGAGCGCGACGGGGCGCGTGGTGGGCTGCTCGTCCTGCGGATTGTTGGTCGCGGTGCAGGCGACGGTCTCGTCCGGCGCGATGTTGGTGAGGATGAGCTTGAGCGGGCGGAGGACGGCGAGGCGGCGGGCCGCGGTGGTGTTGAGCTCCTCGCGGACGGCGTGCTCGAAGACGGCGATGTCGATCAGGCTGTTGTAGGTGGTGACACCGACGCCGATGACAAACTTGCGCAGGGCGCTCGCGGTGATGCCGCGGCGGCGCAGGCCGGCGATCGTGGGCAGGCGGGGATCATCCCAGCCGTTGACGACCTTCTCGTTCACGAGGCGGATGATGTTGCGCTTGCTGAGCAGCGTGTAGCTGGGGAGCAGCTTGGCGAATTCGTACTGCCTGGGCAGGGCGCGCGGCAGGTCGAGCGCCTCGAGGACCCAGTCGTAGAGCGCGCGGTGGGGCACGAACTCCAGCGAGCACAGGCTGTGGCTGATGCCCTCGATATAGTCGCTCAGGCAGTGTGCGTAATCATAGAGAGGATACACGCACCACTTGTCGCCCGCGTGGTAGTGCGGGATGTGGCGGATCCGGTAGAGCAGGGGATCGCGCAGCCACATGTTGGGCGACGTCATGTCGATCTTCGCCCGGAGCGAGCGGGCGCCGTCGGGGAACTCCCCGGCGGTCATGCGGGTAAAGAGGTCGAGATTGTCCGATATTGTTCGATTTCGGAACGGCGAATCCTTGCCCGGCTGGTCGGGCGCGCCGCGGTACTCCTCGGTCTCCTTGGGGCTCAGGTCGCAGACGTAGGCCTTGCCGCGCTTGATCAGCTCGATGGCATAGGCGTGCAGGGCGTCGAAGTAATCGCTGGCATAGAACGCCTCCGCCGCATCGTTTGCCGGGGCCGGCCCGAGGTAGAGGTCGGGCTTGCCGTTGACCGTCTGGGCGGAAGGATGCGCGCCCTTGGGCTTGAAGCCGAGGCAGTGGTCGGCCCAGCCGGCGATGAGCCAGCGGATGTCAGCGGTGATGGACTCGACGTAGGCGACGTCCTCCTTGGCGGGATTGGTGTCGTCGAAGCGGAGGTTGCACACGCCGCCCTGCTCGAGCGCGATGCCGAAGTTCAGGAAAATCGACTTGGCGTGGCCGATGTGCAGGTAGCCGTTGGGCTCGGGCGGGAAACGGGTGACGATCTTGGGATACCGCTTTTCCGCGACATGCTGCGCGACGATGTCGCGGATAAAGTCGGTCGGAGCGGGAGCGGCGGCGGATGAAGCGGACTCAGCGGTCATAGCGGAAGAAGGTGGGCGCAGGGTGGGAGGGTGGCAACCGGCTTATTTGCGGGCGCGGAACGGCGCGGCGGATACGGCCGCGGGGAGCGTGCCGTCGGCTGCCATCTCGCGGAGGAGGCTGCTGATATACGGGATGAGCTGCTTCTTGCGGCTGACGACGCCGGGGAGGTCAAAGATCTCGTCCTTTTCCACATGCGGGTAGGAGATGCGCTGGATCAGGCCGGCATCGCCCTTCACGAGGAGCAGGGAGTTCTGCATGTTGATGTCGGTCACCAGCAGGCAGGCGAAGGCGAGCTTCTCATCGGCGCGCAGGTCGGCGAGGGCCGCGGCCATGGGCTTCGCGTGCTCCCAGAAATTGCCGAAGCCGAGCTCCTCGACCTGCGAGACGGAGAAGCGCAGGCCTTCCTCCTCGTAAATCTTGAAGTCGGAGCGCACGACCTTCTCGGGCGGATTGGCCAAAATGACCGAGCCGGAGCTGAAGATGTCGTTGGCCAGCTCGGCGGAATCGACGCCTGCGATCTGGCCGAGCCAAGCGAGGAGAATGGCGTCCTTGGAGGTCGTAGTCGGGCTGTTGAGGTGCAACGTGTCGGAGATGAGGCCCGACATCATGATGCCCGCGATCTGCGGTGTGGGCTGCAGGCCCTCGCGGCGGAAAAGGTCCGCGACGATCGTGCAGGTGGAGCCGACGGGCTCGTTGATGAAGAGGATCGGCTGCTGAGTGCTGAGCGAGCCGAGACGGTGGTGGTCGAGGATCTCGGTGATCGTGACGTCCTCGGCGCCGGGGACGGCCTGCGTGATCTCGTTGTGATCCACGAGCACAAGCCTCGTCTTCACGGGCTTGAGCACGTCGGACTTCGTGAGGATGCCGTTGAGGGTGCCGTCCTCGCCGGTCACGAGCAGGGCGTGCGGGGAATTGGCGGCGAATTTCTTGCGCACGTCGGCAATGCGCATGTCGGCGTTGATCGTGTTGAGCTGACGTTCGATCACGCGCTCGATGCTGGAGGCGGTGCGGACGACCCAGGCGGTTGTCGCCGAGTCATAGGGACTCACGATGACGCTGACGCCGCGAGCGTGCGCGAGCGCGACGGTCTCGGCATCGACCTCGAGGTTGCTGGTGATGATGAGCGCGCGGATACCGAGCTCGATCGCCCGGCGCTGGATATCACGGCGGTCGCCGACAATGATGATGGATTGCGCGGCGGGGATCTGGTCGCGCTCAGAGATTGTCCAGAACGACTTTATGTCCATTGTGCCGAGGCGCACATAAAGCTCCTCGGTGCGGTCCGCGCCAAAGAGATCCAGCACACGGCCGTGCAGGGCGCGCACGATGCGGGCGAGGGACGTGTTCACCAACCGCATCAGACGCGGCTCGCTGACGCGCGGGATGAACACGCCACCGAGCGCAGACATCGAGAGGGTGCCGACCACCTTGCGGTCTTCGGTGGTGACGGGGAGGAGCCGCATGTTGTGGCGGTCGAAGATCTCCAGCGCCTCGGCGCAGGTCGCGTGTTCCGACACGGAGATGACGTCGCTGACCATCAGGTCCCGCACGCGCGGGCTCACATCGCTCAAGTAGAGGGGCAGGGGCTGCTGAAAGCGCGCGAGGATGCGGTCGATGCGGGCGTTGGTGTTGCCGCAGCGGGCCGCGACGTAGCCATGCTCGCCGCGGGCTTCCTTGAAGGCCGCGTAAGCCAGGGCCGAGCAGATGGAGTCGGCGTCAGGGTTTTTGTGCCCAACGATATAGGTGGTGTTCGCAACGGAAAGTGGCGGAGCGGAAGACATGGGTTTGCGCCACTCTGGGGGGCGTGGCTGCGCGGGGAAAGCGGGAAAAATGGCCGCGGGTCAGTTTCCACGAAAAAATGTCATTACACCCCGAAAACGCGGAGCCGGGCTCGACAAAGCTTTCCGCAACCCGCTAGCCTGACTCGCAATGAAGATCTATCTGGATGGCAAATTCGTCGATGACAGTGAGGCCAAAATCTCCGTGTTCGATCACGGTCTGCTTTATGGCGACGGCGTTTTTGAGGGCATCCGGCTCTATGGCGGCAACATCTTCCGCCTCGATGAGCACCTCGAGCGCCTGGAGAACTCCGCCAAGGCGATCATGCTCAAGCTCCCGCACACGCGTCAGGAAATCTCCGACCTCACCTGCGAGACCTGCCGCCAGAACAACCTGACCGATGCCTACATCCGCCTGGTGATCACCCGCGGCGTGGGCGACCTCGGTCTCGCGCCTTGGCTCTGCCCGAAGCCCTCGATGTTCATCATCGCGAGCAAAATCTCCCTCTATCCGCAGGAGCACTACGACAATGGCCTGAGCATCGTCACCGTGCCGACGCGCCGCATCAATCCCGCCGCGCTGCCGCCGACGATCAAGTCGCTCAACTACCTCAACAACATCCTCGGCAAGATCGAGGCCCGCCAGTTCGGCGCGCTCGAGGCGATCATGCTCAACGACCAGGGCTACATCGCCGAGTGCACCGCGGACAACGTCTTCATCGTCGCCAAGGGCGAGATCGTCACCCCCGCCGCGTCCCAGGGCGCGCTCAAGGGTATCACTCGTTCCGCGATCCTCGACATCGGCAAGGCGCTCAACATCCCCGTCCGCGAGTCCGACATGACCCGCTACGATGTGTGGTGCGCCGACGAGTGCTTCCTCACCGGCTCGGGCGCCGAGGTCATCCCGGTCGTCAAGCTCGACGGCCGCGAGATCGGCGCGGGCAAACCCGGCCCGATCACCAAGCGCGTGCTCGCCGAGTTCCGCCGCCGCGTGCTCGTCGAAGGCACCCGGATCTGACCGGACGCTCCCACCCGGAGTGGGACAAGGCTGCGCGTTTCGCGCCCCGGATCACGCCGGGGTGGCACAGCTGTTTTTGTGAGGCATATTGCTCACGCTCGCACTTGCCAGCGCGGGCATCCATGGCATGGTAACTGCAAGCAGTCGTACTGCACCCTTCAATTTCATGGCCAACCCGCTAAAATGTGATCTCTGCACCAAGCCCGCCACGGTGCATCTCACCCAGATCGTCAACAACAAGGTCCACAAGGTGGACCTCTGCGAAGAGTGCGCGCAGGCCAAGGGCGTGACCGACCCCAGCGGGTTCTCGCTCGCCGACCTGTTGCTCAAGGCCTCGCTCAATCCCGAGGCGCCGTCGGGCCTCCGCTGCGAGAGCTGCGGCTTCACCCAGGCGGACTTCAAGAAGCACGGGCGCTTCGGCTGCCCGTCCTGCTACAGCGTTTTCAAGGGCATGGTCGAGCCGATGCTCGACACCATGCACAAGGGCACCGCCCACGCTGGCAAGGTCCCGCAGAAGGCCCTCGCCCGCAAATCCCTCCACGACCGCATCTCCAAGCTCGAGCTCGACCTCTCCGAGGCCATCAAGTCCGAGCGCTACGAGGATGCCGCCCGCTGCCGCGATGAAATCAACCAAGCGAAACAAAGTTTCGGCCAAACCGCCGAGCGCTAAGCCCATGACCATCGCCTCGCTGATCGACACCCCGTCGGAACTGACCGACGCCGCGAGCAGCAAGACGGCGATCGTGCTCATGACGCGCATCCGCCTCGCTCGGAACCTGGCCAACAGCCCGTTTCCCGGCTGGGCCAAGCCCGCGCAGCGCGACGCCGTGCTCGCCGCCTGCCGCGACGCCGTGCAGGCCACGCCGCCGATGAAGCGCTGCCTCAGCGTCTCCGTCGCCGAGCTCAGCGAGCTCGAGCGCCAGATCCTCGTCGAGCGCCACCTCATCAGCCGCGAGCTGAGCGACGCCAAGGCCGGCTCCGGCGTGGTGCTGAACCGCGACCAGACCTTCTCGGTCATGATCAACGAGGAGGACCACCTCCGTATCCAGGTTTTGCGGTCGGGCTTCCAGCTGAAGAAGGCCTGGAGCGCGATCAACGACCTCGACACCGCGCTCGAGGAGCGCCTCGACTACGCCTACTCGCCGACCCTCGGCTACCTCACCGCGTGCCCGACCAACCTCGGCACCGCGATGCGCGCCTCGGCGATGATGCACCTGCCCGCGCTCGTGATCGCCAACCAGATGGAGAAGGTCGTCCGCGCCGTGAACCAGCTCGGCATGGTCGTCCGCGGCCTCTTCGGCGAGGGCTCCGACGCCAGCGGCAGCATCTTCCAGATCTCCAACCAGACTACCCTCGGCGAGTCCGAGGATGAGATCATCAAGCGCCTCGGCAACGTCCTCAGCTCGATCGTCGAGCACGAGCTCAACGCCCGCCAGAAGCTCCTCGAGGCCGATGCCGGCAAGCTCCACGACAAGATCGGCCGCGCCTACGGCATTTTGCAGAACAGCCACCTCCTCACCTCCGGCGAGGCGATGAACCTGCTCTCGCTCATCCGCCTCGGCGTGGACCTCGACATTTTCCCCGCCACGAGCCGCTCGGTCATCGACCGCCTCTTTATCGAGGCGCAGCCGGGCCACCTGCAGCACGCGCAGAAGGGCCGCTTCGAGGCGGGCCAGCGCGACCTGCTCCGCGCCACCCGGTTGCGTGCGGAATTTGCGAATTTCGCCCGCCCCGCATTTACTTTAAACAACAACAACGAAGGTCAGAACTAATCCCATCCTACGCCTATGTCCCAGGAACCGATGAATAACTTCACCCCGCGCGCCCAGCAGGTGCTAGCCCTTGCCCGCAAGGAAGCCGACCGCTTCCACCACAACTACGTGGGCACGGAGCACATCCTGCTCGGTCTGATCAAGCTCGGCCAGGGTGTCGCCGTCAGCGTCCTCCAGAAGATGGGCCTCGATCTCGAGACCGTGCGCTCCGCCGTGGAGAAGCAGGTCGGCACCGGCCAGGAGACGAAGACCCAGGGCAGCATTCCGTACACGCCGCGCGTCAAGAAGGTCCTCGCCCTCGCGGGCAAGGAAGCCAAGACGCTCAACCACTCCTACGTCGGTACCGAGCACATCCTCCTCGGCTTGCTGCGCGAAGGCGAGGGCGTCGCCGCCCGCGTCCTCAAGTCCCTCGACATCGACATCGAGCGCACGCGCAACGAAATCCTCCGCGAGCTCGACCCGCAGTTCTCCGGCGGCGAGCAGTCCTCCAGCGGCGGAGCCACGCCCGGCGAGGAAGCCGCCGCAGGCGCCCCGCAGCGCGGCGCTGCCCAGCCTGAGGACAAGAAGGAAGTGAAGACGCCCGCCCTCAAGGCGTTCGGCCGCGACCTCACCGAGATGGCCCGCAAGGGCGAGATGGACCCGGTCATCGGTCGCAAGAACGAGATCCGCCGCGTCATCCAGATCCTCTGCCGCCGCACTAAGAACAACCCGGTCCTCATCGGCGAGGCTGGCGTGGGCAAGACCGCCATCGTCGAAGGTCTCGCGCAGGAGATCGCCAGCGGTGCTGTGCCCGAGATCCTCCTGGAGAAGAAGGTCATCACCCTCGATCTCGCCCTGATGGTCGCGGGCACGAAGTACCGCGGCCAGTTCGAGGAGCGCATCAAGGCCGTCATGGACGAGATCAAGCGCGCCAAGAACATCCTCCTCTTCATCGACGAGCTCCACACCATCGTCGGCGCCGGCGCTGCCGAGGGCGCGATGGACGCCTCCAACATCTTCAAGCCCGCGCTCTCGCGCGGCGAGCTGCAGTGCATCGGCGCGACCACCCTCAACGAGTACCGCAAGTACATCGAGAAGGACTCCGCGCTCGACCGCCGCTTCCAGTCCGTGAAGGTCGAGGCTCCCTCCGTCGAGGACACCATCCTCATCCTCAAGGGCATCCGCCCGAAGTACGAGGATCACCACAAGGCCATCTTCACCGACAAGGCCCTGGAGTCCGCTGCCAAGCTCTCCGACCGCTACATCACGGGCCGTTTCCTGCCCGACAAGGCTATCGACATCATGGACGAGGCCGGCTCGCGCGCCCGCATTGCCGCGCTCACCCGCCCGCCGAACATCGAGGATCTCTCCAAGGAGATCGAGCAGGTCTGCGCCCTGAAGGAAAAGGCCATCAGCGAGCAGCACTTCGAGGAGGCGGCCCGTCACCGCGACCAGGAGAAGCAGCTCCGCGCCCGCCAAGAACAGATCACCGAGGAGTGGAAGAAGGCCCGCGAGGAAAAGCGCGTCACGATCGACGAAGACCTCACCATGCAGGTCATCGCCGACTGGACCGGCATTCCGCTCAGCCGCATGGAGAAGAAGGACAGCGAGAAGCTGCTCGCCATGGAGTCCGAGCTGCAGAAGGCCGTCATCGGCCAGGACGTCGCCAGCAGCGCCATCGCGCGCGCGCTGCGCCGCTCCCGCGCCGACCTCAAAGATCCGCGCCGCCCGATCGGCTCGTTCCTCTTCGTCGGCCCGACCGGCGTCGGCAAGACCATGCTCGCGAAGCAGCTCGCCGCGCAGATGTTCGGCAACCAGGACGCGCTCATCCAGATCGACATGTCCGAGTACATGGAGAAGTTCGCCGTGTCCCGCATGGTCGGCTCGCCTCCGGGCTACGTCGGCTATGACGAGGGCGGCCAGCTCACCGAGGCCGTGCGCCGCAAGCCGTACTCCGTGGTCCTCTTCGACGAAATCGAGAAGGCCCACCCGGATGCGCTGCAGATCCTCCTCCAGATCATGGAGGACGGCCGCCTGACCGACTCGCTCGGCCGCGTGGTCGATTTCCGCAACACGATCATCATCATGACGTCGAACGTCGGCGCCCAGCTCCTGATGCGCCAGACCTCGATCGGCTTCGGCGCCGCCAGCGCCGGGATCAACGACTTCGAGCGCATGCGCGAGAAGGTGCTGGAAGAGGCCAAGCGCGTCTTCAAGCCCGAGTTCCTCAACCGTATCTCGGACATCATCTTCTTCCGTCCGCTCGGCCGCGAGGACCTCGTCAAGATCGTCGAGCTCGAGACGCAGGGCTTCGCCAAGCGGATCCGCGAGCGCAAGATCGACCTCGAGTTCACGCCCGAGGCCAAGGCCCTGCTCATCGAGAAGGGCTACGACGAGAAGTACGGCGCGCGTCCGTTGCGCCGGGCCATCGAGCACTACCTCGAGGACCCGCTGGCGGAGGCGATCCTGCGCGGCGACATCAAGGACGGCGAGCCCTGCCTCGTCGACCGCGATGGCGACAAGCTGACCTTCAAACAAAAGGCGCCCGCCGCTGATACCGGCGTGGCCCCCTAAACAGACGACCAACCGTCGTCCAACGAAGCCCCGCCCCCTGAGATCAACGGGAGCGGGGTTTTCTGTTTTACGACGACGGGCGGTGCGTTGATCCTGAGGCAGATGAACCTGCGGGGCGGTTTTCTCTGGCTTGGAATGATACTGCTGGCGCTCGCGCGCGGGTCCGCGCAGACCGCCATCCCTGAGGCCGAGAGCCTGCAGGTACCAACGCCGGCCCGGCTGGCGCAGATCGCAGCGGATGCCACGCGCACCGGCTGGGCCGCGCAGAAAGACACGCTGCACCAAGCCGCAAAAAGCGCCTACGACCGCGACCGGCTGGCTGCCGCCGAAGCCTGGCTCAACGCCTACAAATGGTCGGTCATCTTCGCGATGAACGAGCAGGAGTGGACGCCGCGCTGGATTCGCACGGTGGAGCAGGCGGGCGTCAACCACGCGAACATGCCGCGGACCTACCAGGTGCGTAGCCAGCCGCTGGCGGCCGAACTTGCGCCGGAGACGCAGGCGTGGCTGTTTGGCCACGTCGATTTCTCCGCGAAGTTTTTCGCGCTGCTCCAGCCGGTGGACTGCCTCCCGCAGGTGCTGCGCATCCTCAATCGGCTGTACCTCTGGACGCCCGAGCGGTTCCAGGCCTATCCGGATCTCGCGCTGGCGATCGCCGTGGTGTACGACGTGCCCGCGCCGCCCGACTGGCCCCACGCGCAGGTCACGGCCGCCTCGCTGCCGCGCGGCTGGCCGACTCCTACGACGGCGTTCGACTGGTGGGTCCGGCAGGACCAGGCCGGGCGCACCTACTTCCGCCTCAACCGCCTGCCGGCCGACGAGCTGAAGTTCGTGGTCGATGCGACCGCGAGCTTCGACGACCTCGAGTGGACGCAGGTCATGGTCGATTACCCGCTCAGCCTGCTGGGCCGCGCGTATGCGATGATCGCCTACCGCACGGAGCGCATCGCCCACAACCAGCCGGTGTGGGTCAACGGGCCCTACACGCTGCCCTCCATCCTCGGCACGGGCGGCATCTGCGTGGACCAGGCGTATTTCGCCTGCCAGGTCGGCAAGGCCCGTGGCGTGCCCACGCTGCACTTCAGCGGTGTGGGCAACGACGGCCGCCATGCGTGGTTTGGGTATCTCGGGCCCGATCAGAAATGGGTGTTCGACGTGGGCCGTTATGCCGAGCAGCGCTACGTGACCGGGTTCGCCCGCGATCCCCAAACCTGGGGCCGCCTCAGCGACCATGAGCTCGCTTTTCTTTCCGAGGGATTCCGCCGCCTGCCGTCCTACGAGCAGTCGCGGGCACACGCGGCTTTTGCCGCGGACTTCCTACTGCGCGGCGAGTACGAGGCTGCGGCCAAGGCGGCCCGCAAGGCCGCGGGCTTCGAGCCGCGCAATGTCGCCGCCTGGGAAACGCTGCTCTCCGCAGAAAAGGCGCTGAACCTCCCGCCCAAGCAGCGCGAAGGCACGTTGCGCGAGGCGATCCGGGCCTTCCAGCGCTATCCGTCGCTGGAGGCGGCCTACACCAACCGCCTCGCCGCCAGCCTCCGGGCCCGGGGCGAAACCAGCGCCGCCGAGGTGGAGGAAAACCGTATCGTGCGCAAAAACCGCGGCGACCGCAGCGACGTGAGCGTCGAGCAGGCCCGGCTGAATCTCGTGCGCATCATGCAGACGCGCCCGCTGCCGGAGCAGGTCTCCGCCTACAACAATCTGGTCGATACGCTGGGCCGCAAAGGCGGGACTGCGTTCTTCGACCAGGTCGTCGTGGTCTTCGCCGAGCATCTGCGGCAGCTCGACCAGCGGCCCGAGGCGCTGCGCGCCATCCAGCGCGCGCAGCAGAAGATGGAGGCTGCGCCCGACCGCCAGCTCGGCCGCGAATTCGCCCGCCTGGCCGAGGCCATGCAGGCGAACTAGGCGCCGCAGCGGCCCGCACCCAGGCGCGCAGGAATTACCGGCGGCCCGGCCGGAGCACGTCCATCGCCGCGAGGGTGGCGGCGGTGCGCGTCTCGAGACCCAGCTTGCGGAAGATGTTTTCGACGTGCTTGTGCACGGTGCGCAGGCCCGCGCCGAGGATGGAGGCGATGTCGGGGTTGCTCTTGCCCTGCGCGAGCCAGAAGAGCACCTCCGCCTCGCGCGGGGTGAGGCCTAGCCGGATCAGCGCGGCCGGGCCGGGCTCAGCGGTTTTTTCCTCGAGGACGAGCATCGTCAGGTCGTCGCGCCCGGGCTCGGCGAAATGCCGGACGGCAAGCGGCGCATCGGCGTCGTCCAACCTGGCTGGCAACCGGGTGCCGGAGAAATCGGGGTAATGCTTGTGCAGCAGGGCGGCGGCGAGGTGCGTGGAGAAGACGATGGCACCGCTGCGATTGGTGAGGACCACGGCGCGGTCGAGGGACTGCGAAAGCTGGTTTTCCGCCTCAATGCGCATGGCGAGCTCGTCGGCGAGATGCCGCTGGAGTGCTCTGATCTGGAGGTGGGCGGCGACGCGCGAGAGTACCTCCGGTACATGGACGGGCTTGGTGATGTAATCCACCGCGCCGGCCTCGAAAGCACGCACCTTTTCCTCCGGCTCGTTGAGCGCAGTCATGAAGAGCACGGGGATGTCGCGGTACTCGGGGATGGCCTTGATCCGCGCACAGGTCGTGAAGCCATTCAACCCCGGCATCATGGCATCCAGCAAAATCAGGTCGGGCTCATTATGCTCAAGTAAGGCGAGCGCCCCGCTGCCGCTCTCGGCGACGAGCACGTCGTGGCCCGCGCCGCCGAGCGCATCGAGGACGAGCGCGAGATTCGCGGGCGTGTCATCGACGACGAGGACCTTGGCCTTGGTGCTCATGAGGCGGAGGGGACGGAGCCACGTTCCAGCAACACGCGTAGGTTTTCCATCTTGAACTCGCGTGCGAGATTTTCGGCCTGCGTGAGATAATCGGCGCACTCCGGCTGCCGGATCCGCAACTCGGCCAGCAGCGTACGCACGCCGGCAATTTCACCGCGGCGGAGGGCGGCCAGCACCGGTTCAAGCTCGGTCGCGGACGGCGTCGCCGCCGTGGCCCGGTCCTCGGCGCCGGAAGCCGTTTCCCGGATCCAGGTGAGGTTCAGGGCGAGGCCGAGCTTTTCCACGAGATCGGCTTCGCGGAATGGCTTGGCCAGAAAGTCGTCGCAGCCCGCGGCAAACGCATCGTCGCGGCTGAAAGACAACACGCTGGCGGACATGGCGATGATCCTGACCTTGCTTCCGCCCTCCGTGGCGCGCAGCCGTCGGGCAAACTCGATGCCATCCATCCCCGGCATGCGGAGATCGAGGAGCACGAGGGACGGGCTCAGCGCGGCCACCGCCGCAAGCGCCTCAGACCCGGAGGCGGCTTCGGTCACCTCGAAACCCAGTGGCGTGAGCAGCTCATTGAGCAGCGAGCGGTTGATTGCGACATCATCGACCACGAGGACGCGACGGCGCATGCCGCTGTAGCCGGTGACGCGGCTCGTGCCCTTGGCGGGCCCTTGCGCATCGAGCGCGAGAATTTCCAGCGGGCAGGAGAAAGTGAACGTACTGCCGGTACCGGGCGTACTCTCCAGCGTGATCGCGCCGCCCATGAGCGCAGCGTAGCGGCTCGCGATGGCGAGACCGAGACCCGTGCCGGGCTCGGGCGGGCGGCCATCCACCGCCTGCTGGAACGGTTGAAAAATGCGCTCACGGTCCGCCGCGGAGATGCCGGGACCAGTATCGGCGACGACGAAAGTGATGGTCTCGCCGACCGCCGTCGCGCGCAGCTGGACGGAACCGCGGGCAGTGAACTTCACCGCGTTGGAGAGCAGGTTGTCGAGGATCTGGCGGAGTTTCTGGCCATCGCCGAGCACCATGTCGGGCAGGGTGTTGGTCGCTCCGAGAATGAATGAAAGGCCCTTGGCTTCAGCGCGCGGCGCGACACCTGCGGCGACATCGCGCAGCAATTGCGGGAGATGAAACGGAGCCGGCCGCAGCTCGACGCGTCCGGCCTCGATCTTGGAAAGATCGAGCACCTCGTTGATCATCTTCAGGAGATGTTCGCCGCTCGTGCCGACGATGCGCAGGCGCTCGCGGTTCTTTGCGCCGAGGTCCCGCTCATTCAGGAGAATCTGGGTGTAGCCGATGATACCGTTGAGCGGCGTGCGCAGCTCGTGGCTCATGTTGGCGAGGAAGGCGCTCTTCGCGCGGTTGGCTTCCTCGGCGCGGTTGCGGGCCGCGGCGAGTTCGAGGGTGCGCTCATCCACGAGACCTTCAAGCCGGCGGTGCTCGCGCTTGGCGGCCGCGAGCCGCCACCGGATGACGAGTGCAATGATGACGAATGTGAGCAGCACGATGGCCGCACGGGCCAGCGGCGAACGCTGCCAAGGCGGTGCGACAGTAAACGTCAGGCTGGCGACCGGGCCGGTGTGGCCATCAGCGTCGATGGTGCGTACCTCAAAGCGAAACGGCCCGCCTTCGAGATTGGTGAACACTTCCTCCGTGCTAGCGTCGGGCGCAGACCAGTTTTCGCGAAAACCCGCGAGGCGGGTTTGGAAACGCGGCGCCACGCCACTACCAAAACGCACCGAGGCAAAGTGAAACACCAGCGGCTCGGTCGAGTAGTGAAGCGCCGCAAGCGCGTCCGGACTGCCGCCCGGCAGCGGCTGCACCGCACCCTCGGCGGAAAATCCCGTGATGACCGGCGCGACCGCCTGCTCCGGCGTGCGCAGGCGGCCGAGGTCGATGCGCACGAGCTTATCGAGTCCGCGCGCCCAAAGGATGTCGCCCTGCGGGCTGGATTCATAAAGACCGAGCTGCAGGCCGCTGAGTCCGAGGAGCGAGCCGATCGCCGCCGGGGCATCGACGACCTCGAAGGAACCATCCGGCCGCGCGTGGACCCGCACCAGCGGACGCTCGGGCGAAACGCGGTTGGAGGCATTGAGGCACCAAGCGTCTCCCTCCTTGTTTTTGATGAAGGATTCGAAAAGCGGATACTTTCCGCCCGCGGTCATCAGCGCGGTATCAGGCACGAGCCGGTCGGTCGTCGGATCAAATTTGAACGGTCCTTTCTCCGTGGAGAAACGCGGCCCGAAGGGCGTACGCTCGACAAACACCCAGCCGTGTCCCGCCGGGAGGCCCTTGTTGCCCTCGGAGAAATTCTTCACCTCCGCACCGGCCCAGGTCGCCGCACCGGCCGCACGCCGAGCGCGATACACGCCGCGGGATCCGGTCGCGACCCACAGCGTGCCGTCGGCTTCCTCAATCATGGAATAGGGCTCGCCCTCGATGCCCTTAATGTAGCCTTCATCGACCCACTTACCTTCGGTATAGCGCACCGCGGACACGTCGTGATCCCAGCCGAGGAAAACGCGCTCCGGGTCGGTCGCCGAGACCGCCATGAAGGTGATGTTGACGGCGGAATCGATGATGGGCGTTAGCTTGCCGTCGGCCAGCAATTGCGCTCCCGCCGTGCCTACGATCACGCCGCGGGTGTGACCCACCGCATAGGTGACCTTCATTTTTTCCGGAATGCCCGGGACTGGCTCCCAATGCGCGCGTCCCGCCTGCGCGGCCGCCACGAGCCGGAGCAGGTGGTTGTCGAAGACCGAGTAGAGCGTGCCGCCCTGTCGCAGCAGCGAGAGCGTGATGGCCTCGCCGAGGCCATTGGTCGCATCGAACACCGTCGCCGCGGTGGCGCGGTCGATGCGGTTGATGCCATTCTGCGTCGCAGCCCAGAGGCCGCCTTCGCGGTCTTCGCCGAGGCCGAGCACGATGTCGCTGGTGAGTCCGTCCGCCGTGGCGATTTGCCGGGCATTCGCGCCGTCGGCGGAGAGCAGAATCACGCCAGAGTTAACGGTGCCCAAGGCGTAGCTGCCGTCCGCAAGGCGACGCCCGCAGAAGAAGGGTGCGGCACCCGCGAGCTTTTTCGCCGCTTCGCCCCACGGGGTGGCATGGCCAGCGGGATCGAGCCGGAAGAGTCCCTCATTACCGAGCGCGAGGATCGCCGCCGCGCCATCCGCGGGAAGGAGAAAGGTGAACTGCGGATGCTCCATGCCGGACGGCGTGGCCCACGGTTCAAAGGTATCACCGCGGAGGCGCAGGATGCCTTCCTTGCCACGGAGCAGGTAGACTTCGTTGCCGATGACATCGACGACGTTACGTCGTGAGAGATCGAAGGTCCACACGCGCACATCATCGCCGCGGATGCGCATTACGCTGTGGTCAAAACCAATGAACACATCGTCGCCGGCGCGCACGACGCGACGGCCAAGGCCGACCGGTTTGAGGTTGGCGGGGATTTTATCGAGCAGCGAAACATAGCGCCAACCGCCGATGCCGTCGGCCTCGATATAGCCCAGCACGTCCTCACCGCCGACAAACATCCGGCCACGCGGGCCCTCGACGATCTGACGTACAAAGGATGTGGGTACATTGGCCTTGGTCCAGGCGTGGCCGTCGTAGATGACGGCGCCGTTGAGTGAGCCGAACCACATGCGGCCGTCGGTGGCCTGGGTGGCGCACCAGACCTGATAGTGGCTTTTATATTCCTTCGGGGAGAAACGGGCGAGGAGGGGACGTCCTTCCTCGGAGAGCGGCTGCGCGCGGAGCGGGGTAAGACACACAAGGACAGACAGCAGCCATAGGGGGCTGAAACGGGCGCTGGACATGGGCCGAGCCTGCCGGAGGCACCGGGCCAGTCAACGCGGAGGCACCCGGCCTACGCACGTATGCGTAGGCGCAGGACTACGGACGGGCCGTGACCCCGGCAAGAAAGGCGCTAAGCGCCGGATCCTCGTCCAGCGCAGCCGGCCAGCCCACCACCAGCCGGCTCTCCGGCGCCGGGCCGTCGAGCAGGTGAAACGTCACGTCATCGGGAATGTGCCGCGCCTCGGAGGGCGTCATGAAGGTCGCGCCGAGCCCCGCCCGGACGAGACCGATGGCGTTGGCGCGCGGCCAGACTTCCTCCGCGATACGGGGCGTCATGCCCGATTGCGCAAAGGCGGCGATGACGCGGTCGTAAAAGCCCGGATTGTGCATGCGCGGAAACAGCACGAAGGGCGTCGCGGCGAGCTCGCGCAGGCGGAGGTGAGGCCGGGCGGCGAGGGGATGTCCCGGGGGTAGCAGCACACCGTTGCGCTCGCGCAGCAGCTGCCGCGTGCGCAGGCCGGGGGAGGGCGTATCCGGGTTGAAGAAACCGCACGACAGCTCGCCGTTCTTCAGAGCCGCCAGCTGCGTTGCCGAAGGTGACTCGTTCAACTCGAGCCGGATGCCGGGATACTTCTTGGTGAACTCGCGCAAAATCCCTGGCAGCACTGTGGCCATGGCGAGACCGGTGAAGGCGATGCGCAGATGCCCGACCTGACCATCGGCCAGCGCCTGCAATTCCCCCGGCACCGCCGCCAGTCCGCGCAGGAGCGGCTCGATGCGGCCAAGCAACATCTGCCCGGCCGGGGTGAGCTCGGCGCCGCGGCGGGTGCGGTTGAGCAACTGCGTGCCGAGGCCCGCTTCGAGCTGCGCGATGGCGCGGCTGAGCGCGGGCTGGGCGACGGCGAGGGACTCCGCGGCCTTGCGGAAATGCAGCTGCAGGGCCACCTCGCGGAAATAGACAAGGTGACGCAGCTCGAACGGGAACTGATACTCACGCGCCATCACAGGGCAGCAAATAAGCATTTCCCGGCATGGCAATCTTCTGGTAGCCTGCGGCCCTTACCCATGCCCAAATCGCTCTTCCAAAAAGTCTGGGCGGCCCACACGGTCCGCCAGCTCGCCAACGGCCAGACCCAGCTCCTCATCGGTACGCACCTCATCCACGAGGTCACCAGCCCGCAGGCCTTCGGCATGCTGCGCGACCTGGGCCTGAAGGTGGCCTTCCCGCACCGCACGTTTGCGACGGTCGACCACATCATCCCGACCGACCAGCTCGTCGAGCCGTACGCGGACCCGCTGGCGCAGGCCATGATGGATGAGCTGCGCAAGAGCTGCGCGGAGTTCGGCATCACCTTCTTCGACCGCGCGACGGGCAAGCAGGGCATCGTCCACATCGTCGGGCCCGAACAGGGTATCACCCAACCGGGTACGACCATCGCGTGCGGCGACTCGCACACGAGCACGCACGGCGCGTTTGGCGCGATCGCGTTCGGTATCGGCACGAGTCAGGTGCGCGACGTGCTGGCCACGCAGACCATGGCGCTCGGCGCGCTGAAGGTCCGCCGCATCAACGTCACCGGCAAGCTCCGCCCGGGCGTGTATGCAAAGGACGTCATCCTCCACATCATCCGCGTGCTCGGCGTCAATGGCGGCACCGGCTTCGCCTACGAGTACGGCGGCGAGGTCTTTGACCGCTTCACGATGGAAGAGCGCATGACCGTATGCAACATGTCCATCGAGGGCGGCGCGCGCGTCGGCTACGTCAATCCCGACGAGACCACCTTCACCTATCTCAAGGGCCGTCCCTACTCGCCGAAAGGCGCCGCATGGGACGCCGCTGTCGCCAATTGGCGCGCGGTCGCCAGCGACCCGGGCTGCCAGTACGACGACGTCGTTAACATCAACGCCGCGGACATCGCGCCGACCGTCACGTGGGGCATCAATCCGGGGCAGGGCATCTCCATCGTGGAAAACGTGCCGGATTCCGCGCAGGCCAAGGCCGCCGATGAGAAGGCCTCCATCGACGAGGCGCTCGCCTACATGAAACTGAAGCCCGGCGCGCCGATCAAGGGCACCAAGATCGACGTGGCCTTCCTCGGCTCGTGCACCAACGGCCGCCTCAGCGATTTCCAGGAAGTCGCGAAGTTCATCAAGGGTCGCCGCGTCGCCCCCGGCGTGAAGGCCATCGCCGTCCCCGGTTCGCAGGGCGTCGACGTGCTCTGCCAGTCGCTCGGCCTCGACAAGATTTTCCGCGACGCCGGTTTCGAGTGGCGCGCCGCGGGTTGCTCGATGTGCCTCGCGATGAATCCCGACAAACTCGTCGGCGACCAGCTCTGCGCGAGCTCCTCCAACCGCAACTTCAAGGGCCGCCAGGGCAGCCCCACCGGCCGCACGCTGCTCATGAGCCCGGTGATGGTCGCCGCCGCGGCGATCACCGGCTCCGTGGCCGACGCCCGCGAAGTCTTCGGCGTCAGCCAGAACTAAGATCCAAACAATTAACTGATCCCCACCATGGCTCTCGCCAAAATCACCTCCATCACCGGCCGCGCTGTCAGCGTCCCCGGCAACGACATCGACACCGACCGCATCATCCCGGCGCGCTTCATGAAGTGCGTCACGTTCGACGGCCTCGGCGAATTCCTCTTCTACGACGTACGCAAGAACGCCGACGGCTCCAACAAAGCGCACCCGCTCAACGAGCCGCGCTTCCAAGGCGCCACGATCCTGCTCTCCGGCTCGAACTTCGGCTGCGGCTCCTCCCGCGAGCACGCGCCGCAGGCGATCCAGAAGTACGGCTTCAAGGCCGTCATCGCCGAGAGCTACGCCGAGATTTTCTTCGGCAACAGCACCGGCCTCGGGATCCCCTGTGCCTCCGCGAGCCGCGAGGATATCGCGAAGATCGCGGCCGCCGTGGAGCGTGACCCCAAGACCGAGGTCGTCATCGACCTTGTGGCCCAGGAGGCCCGTTTCGCCGGCCAGAAGGTCAAGATCACCATCCGCGAGTCCGCCCGCGACGCCCTCGTGAACGGCCGTTGGGACCCCATCGGCGAGCTCATCGACGGCCTCCCGGCGGTCAATGCGCTGGCGGGCAAGCTGCCTTATTTTGCCGCGTAACCCGTTGCCCCGCGCAGCGTCTT
>JAFEGO010000077.1 GCA_018239845.1 Verrucomicrobiota bacterium | reverse complement strand
GGCCGATTTCCACCGGCTTGTCGTGGGAGGCGTCAAAGGTCTCGCCGCTGATCAGCGTGCCGACGTAGTTGACGGATACGATGTCGGTTGGCTTCGGGGCCGCACCTTCGCCGGGCTTGATGATCTCGTAGCACAGGCCGTCCGGCAGCGAGAGCACGCCGGGCTTCTTCTTGAGCTCGGTGAAGAACTTGGCCGTCTCGGCGAGGCTCTGCTCCTTGACCTTGGTGATGTAGGCCTCCTGGCGCTTCTTCATGAAGGCGTCCATGAGCGGGCCGGCCTTGGCGAGCTCGTAGGGGGAGTCCTTGCCCGCGGCGGCCGCGCTGATGCCCTTCGTGAGGGCGGCGATCTGCTCGGCGTTGAGCTCGAGCTCGGTGATGCCGATGCGGCGGGCGACAAACCAGCCCCACTCCTCGACCAGTTGCGCGTCCGTGAACGTCGCCGCGGCCGGGGCCGCGGGGGCGGCGGCCGGCGCCGCTGCGGGAGCCGCGGCATCCGTCTTGCCGGGCAAGTTGAGCTTGATCTCCTGGGCCTGGACCGCGGCGGTGACGCCGAGAGCCAAGACGCAGGCCGTGAGGGTAGTCTGCAGTTTCATGCGGGTTTAGATTGAATGGAAGGGATATGGGAACCGACGGACACGCTTTTGTGCCGTAAAGTTTTCCAGCCTGCCGTCTCCCGTCGGCGTTGGCAACCCTATACTCCCCGCTTGTCTCCCCCGGCGGCACCCGCCATTGATTAACCCTTACATTACATTATGACCCCCGATCAATTCTGGACCAGCCAGGACGGACAGATCCTCACCATCCGCAACAAGGACGAGCTCTCCGTCTCCCTCACCCTCGCCTTCTGGCCCCGCCACCCCGCGGAATTCGAGTTTCTCAAGGCCCACCTCGCTGACCTCAAGTTCACCGAGCGCAGCTCCCTCGCCCGCATCGGCATCGAGATGCTCATCCAGGGCGCCCCCCGGATCGACGGCAACCGCGTCGTCCTCGAGGCCGACGCCTTCATCTACGACACCAGCTTCCCCAATGCCCCGTACTGGAAAAAGCTCCTCCGCTCCGGCTCCCCGGTCGGCCGGCTCTTCCATGCCCCGGCCTCGGCCAAGCTTTCCAGCACCGAAATCTGGACCGCCATCCAGGACAACCTCCTCAAGCTGCCCAACACCATCTCGATCGACTCCGGCGGCCGCGTCTTCTTCACCCCGCACGCCGTCAGCTACACGCTGAACCCGCGCCTCCAGCGCCTCAACTTCGAGCACATCGTCAGCGGCTACGCCGGCCGCTCCTTCATCGACAAGGTACAGGTCCGCCACGACGCCGCGCCGCTCACCATCCCGGCCCGCTCCGGCATCCTGACCAGCTGCTCCATGTATCTTAAGGAGCACTACGTGCTCCTCAGCCCCGGCCAGGGCAACTTCGGCCTCCACACCAGCGCCGTCCTCCTCGATCCGGTCAAGACCTTCGGCACGAACGTCATGCTCGAGATCTACAACACCGGCGACCAGCCCGTGGTGAACCCGATGGTCTCCGTCGAGGTCTTCCGCGCACCGCCGCTCGCCGACCCCGAGTACAAGACCCTCGTCAAGAAGCGCCAGCGCCTCCTCGGCACCGCCAGCGGGCTCTTCAAGTGCCTCGACAACTCCCCGGCCCTCGACACCGCCGAGGCCCGCCCCAAGACCAAGATCACCGTCCGCGGCCAGAGCGCCACGATGGAGAACCGCACCATCCTCGTCCGCGCCAACGACGACGAGCTGCGCAAGACCCTCGAGGGCGCCGCCTGCCCCATCGGCAGCCGCACCCTGATCCAGGCCCTCGACGCCGCCCCGACCGATGCCGACACGCTCATCGTGGACTACTTCCCCGATCTCCTCGAGCACATGGAGCTCATCACCCGCATCGGCGACGTGAAGCTCAAGCGCATCATCTTCCGCCGCGCCTCCCGCACGCACGGCTACTTCCTCTCCAGCAACGCCCACGCCCGCCTCGACACCTTCAACTCCATCGGAGTACAGGTCTATTGGTACGACGAGGTCACCAAGGACCTCTACCTCCACACCTACAAGCGCGACCACGGCTTCTTCGTCCGCGAGGAATCCGCCCGGAAGTTCCAGGAGTCCACCATCCTCGCCTTCTACGGCTCCGCCGTCGGCCTCGACCAGGCCGACACCGACCGCATCTCCTCCCTCGTCGCCAAGCTCACCGGCTTCCTCGGCGGCAACCTCGGCGTCCTCACCGGCGGCGGCGGCGGCGTCATGCGCCTCGCCACCGACCAGGCCCGCGACAAGGGCGCCCTCACCGGCGCCTGCTTCCTTGAGCTCGAGGCCCAGCCGCCGGAGCTCGGTGTTGATTTTTTCAATACATTCCAGGAGTCCGCGCGCCACTTCCGCCAGAAATGGTTCGAGGCGGCCGATTTCTGCATCTTCAACGTCGGCGGCGTCGGCACCCTCGAGGAGATCGGCATCGAGATGTGCAACCTCAAGCTCGGCATCCGCCCCCGCGTGCCGTACGTGTTTTTCAACGCGCGTTTCTGGGGCGACCTCCGCAAGCAGGTCAACACGATGATCCGCGACAAGCGCGCCCCCGCGTGGATGGCCGACTACGTCCTCTTCACCGACGACCCCGACGAGGTCGTGAAGTTCTACCGCAGGAAGCTGCAGGTGCTCTGAACCGGGGTCAGCTCATTTTAACCACGGATGAACACGGATAAACCCGGATCGGAAAAACCGACGATCCGTGTCCATCCGTGTTCATCCGTGGTTTCTCCTCATTATGAGTGCTGAGATCAGGTCGGAGGTCTTTGCGCTCTGGGAGGAGCTGGCCGCGATCCCCGCGAGCCGCACCGCGGACGCACTCACCCACCTGATGCGGTGGTTCCACCGGAACCTCGACGCCGACAATGTCATCTGGCTCGGCAGCCTCCTCATGCTGGATGCCAGGACCGCCCGGACCGATCCGCTCTGCGGCTGGCGCCTCCGCGCCCGGAAGTCATTCGTCCCCGAGCGGGAAAGCTACCGGAAACTGGTGGCCTCCTACTTCGCCAACGAGCACTATGGCCGCCTCACCCCGGCGTTCTACCGCAAGGGCAACGGCCCCGAGGCCGATGTCCACGTCGGCACGAGCAGCCGCGTCATGTGCCAGCATGCGGGCAAATTCCGCGTGTACCGCCTCCGCGACGGCTGGATCGACTACGCCGCGTTCCGCCGCACCGAGCACTTCCGCCTTTACTACACGGAGAACAAAATTTTTGACCGCATCTGGATTGGCGCCCCCGTCACACCCACGAGCGAGTCGATCATCCTCGTCGATCGCCACGAGGGGAAAGGCCGCAAGCCCTTCACCCAGCGCGACGCCGATCTCGTCGGCACCGTGCTGCGCGGCATCCCGGCGTTTCACCGCCGCCTGCTGATGCTGCATGGCGTGTACAAGGGCTTCAAACCGCTCACCCCGCTCAAGACGCGCATCCTCGAAGGCCTGCTGACCGGCCGCTCCGAGAAGGAGATCGCCGCCGCCCTGGGGCAAAAGCCCATGACGATGCGGAAGTACGTGAAGGAGATCTACCGCGAGTTCGGCGTCGCCACCCGGCCCATGCTGATGGCCCTGTGGCTCGGGGAATAAACGCCACGCCGGGCGGGCCGGCCGGGCCTAAGTCGCACACGCGGCTTTACGCCAGGCCGATCCGTGTTCATCCGTGTGCTTCCGTGGTTAAAAATCTTCCCTCTTCTGTCCTGGTGGTCGGTGGCGGCGGTCGCGAACACACCCTCGTCCGCACGCTCCTCGCCTCCCCCGCGCAGCCCCGCGTGATCTGCGCCCCCGGCAACGCCGGCATCGCCCTGGACGTGCCGTGCTTCCCGGTCGCGGCCGACGATGTCCCTGGCTTGGTCGCCCTCGCGAAAAAGGAGGCCGTGAAGTTCGTCGTCGTCGGTCCCGAGGTCCCGCTCTCGCTCGGCCTCGCCGATCAGCTGATCGCCGCGGGCATCCCGGTTTATGGGCCCAAGGCTGCCGGCGCCCGCCTCGAGGCGTCGAAGATTTTCACCAAGCACATCCTGCTGAAGCACAAGATCCCCACCGCCGCCGCCGGGATTTTCACCGAGGTCGCTCCCGCCCTCGCCTACCTCCGCACCCGCGGCGCGCCGATCGTGATCAAGGCCGACGGGCTCGCCGCCGGCAAGGGCGTGGTCGTCGCGCAGAGCCTCGCCGAGGCCGAGGCCGCCGTCCACGACATGCTCGCGGGCAACAAATTCGGCGCCGCCGGCAGCCAGATTCTGATCGAGGACTGCCTGGTCGGCGAGGAGACCTCCATCCTCGTCGTCGTCTCCGGCCGCGACTACGTCATCCTCCCCACCTCGCAGGACCACAAGCGCATCGGCGACGGCGATACCGGCCCCAACACCGGCGGCATGGGCACCTACTCGCCCGCCGAGGTCGTCACCCCCGCGCTGCTCGCCCGTATCGAAAACGAGATCGTCCGCCCGTCCGTCAACGCCATCGCTGACGAGGGGCTCGACTACTGCGGCACGCTCTTCATCGGCATCATGCTCACGCCCTCCGGCCCGAGCGTGATCGAGTACAACGCCCGCTTCGGCGACCCCGAGACGCAGGTCGTGCTGCCCCGCCTCGCGAGCGATCTCCTGGAGCTGCTCTGGCTCGCCGCCCAGCGCCGCCTAGCCGGCTACCAGCTCCGCGTCCGCGACGACGTGCACGCCCTCTGCGTCGTGGTCGCGGCCAAGGGCTACCCCGACAAATTCCCCAAGGGCGACGTCATCACCTTCCCCGCCACGCTCCCCGCCGGCGTCACGATATATCACGCCGGCACCGCGAAAAACGCCGCCGGCCAGGTCGTCACCAACGGCGGCCGCGTCCTCGGCGTGACGGCCCTCGCCCCCACGCTCCGCGCCGCCGCCGATGCCGCCTACACCGCGTGCGACGCGATTGCGTGCTCGTCGAAATACTTCCGCCGCGATATCGGTGCCAAGCAGTTGCTCCGCCGATGAGAGCCCTCGTCCTGTTCCTCCTCCTCGCCGTCTCGGCCCATGCCGCGCTCCTCGAGCGCGACCTTGGCCTCGGGCTCGTGTACTACCGCGTCCACCAGCTCCCGGCCGATCTGCCCCCGGAGGCGGCGCCAGCCGGAGCGGTGAAAAAGCCCCGGGCCGTCGTGCTGGACCTCCGCTACTCGACCGCCAACGCCGCCGGGGTCTTCGCCCTCGATACCTGGCTCAAGGCCCACGCCGGCGCGGCCAGCCCCGTTATCTTGCTCCTCAACCGGGCCACGCCCCGCGCCGTCACGCGTATGCTCGCCGCGCGCGACTCCGCCACCGGCCTCGTCGCCATCGGCACCCCCTCGCCGGACTTCGATCCCGATATCCAGCTTCCCGCCGCCCCGGAAGCTGAGCGCGCCGCCTATGACGCGCTCGAACACGGCACCGCCATCGACGCCCTCCTCAACGACGCCCCGGAAAAAATCCGGCACGACGAGGCCGAGCTCGCCGAGTCCCGCCGCAGTCCTGCGCCGGTATCCGACGACAGCGACGACTACGCTCCGCCGGCGCCCGAGCCCGCTCCCGCCGCGCCGCGCCTCATTGACCGCCCCCTTCAGCGGGCCGTCCAGCTCCACCGCGCCCTCCTCGCCCTGCGGAAGATCCCCGCGGCTTGATATGAGCCCGGTTTCCCGGCCCAAACTCCCGCTTTGCAAACCCCGCAAAATGGTGTCCATTCGGGTCTTCGCCTGATGCCTGACACGATCGTCGTCGTTTGCACCGCCAACATCTGCCGCAGCCCCATGGCTGCCGGTCTGCTGAAGCATGCCCTCGCGGCCGAGCCCGAGCCACTGCGCTCGCTCAAGGTCGTATCCGCCGGAGTCGCCGCGCGCGGGGGCGAGACCGTCTCCGAAAACTCCGTCATCGCCCTGAAAAAGGTCGGCATCGATATCGCCGCGCACATCAGCCAGCCCCTCACGCAGGCCATGCTCGACGAGGCCCTCGTCGTCCTCTGCATGACCGAGTCGCACCGCGCCATGATCCGCCTGCAGGCCGAGCCGCCGCCGAAGAACCTTTTCCTCTTCCGCGAGTTCATGCCCCAGCGCGGCTACAAGGAGATCGCCGACCCCTTCGGCGGCCCGATCAAGCTCTACGAGGCCTCCCGCGACGAAATGGTCGAGGCCATCCCCAGCCTGCTCGCCGAGCTGCGCGTGCTGACGGCGAAGTAGGCCCGGCTCCGGCCGGCCCCTAGCACACAGAAAACCTTTGCCTCCGCGCATGATTGCACGAGCGTTGCGGTTTTCCCGCCATGCTCACCGCCACCGCCCTCACCAGCCTTGATCCTGAAGTCGCCTCGGCCATCGCCGCCGAGCTCGCCCGCGAGCAGAGCCACCTCGAGCTCATCGCCTCGGAAAACTTCACCTATCCCGCGGTCCTCGAGGCGCAAGGTAGCGTCCTCACCAACAAGTACGCCGAGGGTTATCCCGCCAAGCGCTGGTACGGCGGCTGCGAGCAGGTGGACAAGATCGAGCAGCTCGCCATCGACCGCGCCAAAAAACTCTTCGGCGCCGACCACGCCAACGTCCAGCCGCACTCCGGTTCCCAGGCCAATACCGCGGTGTACGCCGCCGTCCTCGTGCCCGGCGACAAGGTCCTCGGCATGAATCTCAGCCACGGCGGCCACCTCACCCACGGCAATCCCGCCAATTTCTCCGGCAAGCTGTATAGCTTCTGCCAATACGGCGTCCGCGAGGACACCGGCCTCATCGACTACGACGAGCTCGCCGCCGTCGCCCTCCGCGAAAAGCCGAAGATGATCACCGTCGGCGCCAGCGCCTACTCCCGCGTCATCGACTTCGCCCGCATGGCGGAGATCGCGAAGAGCGTCGGGGCCTACCTGTTCGCCGACATCGCGCATATCGCCGGCCTCGTCGCCGCGGGCGTCCACCCGTCGCCCGTGCCGCACGCCGACTTCGTCACGACCACCACGCACAAGACCCTCCGCGGCCCCCGCGGCGGCCTGATCCTCTGCAAGGCCGAGCACGCCAAGGCCATCGACTCCGCCGTCTTCCCCGGCAACCAGGGCGGCCCGCTCATGCACGTCATCGCCGCCAAGGCCGTGTGCTTCGGCGAGGCGCTCAAGCCCGAGTTCAAGACCTACTCCGCCCAGATCGTGAAGAACGCGCAGGCCCTCGCCGCCGCCATGATTGCCCGCGGCTACAAGATCACCTCCGGCGGCACCGACAACCATCTCATGCTGGTCGACCTCCGCGCCAAGTTCCCCGAGCTCACCGGCAAGGTCGCGCAGGAGACCCTCGATCACGCCAACATCACGTGTAACAAGAACACCGTGCCGTTCGAGACGCGCAGCCCCTTCCAGGCCTCCGGTATCCGTCTCGGCACGCCGGCCATCACGACCCGCGGTCTCAAGGAGGCCGACATGGTTGAGGTCGCCGACTGCATCGACACCGTCCTCGCCGCCGTCGGCACGCCCGCCCTGCCCGACACCCTTGCCAAGGTCAAAGCCCGCGTTGTCGCCCTGACCGGTCGCTACCCGCTGCCTTACCGCGCCTGAGGCCGCGCGCCGGCCGCGGCCGGTCCTTTTTGCGACCTAACCCACAGCTCGGCTGTGCGTTAAATACCTTGCTGCGCCCTGGCTGGGGCCAGAGGTCCTTGCGCCTTGCCGCCTGCCCGTCTGATGCGATTTAGTACGGGGGTTATCCTTGATTATTGTTAATTTTTTGCGTTTTACCGCTGTCACCCAGCCTAAGTGACTATCCCCAAGCTTCACTCACCTTTCTCCCGCTACACCTCCACCGGCATCGTTCTCATCGGCCTGCTCTGCTCCCTTTGGCTGTATCTTCACTGGCGTGACACGGAACGGCGCCAGATCGAAATCGAGTTCAACCGGCGGGCCGACATCCGCCATAACCTGATCCGCGACCGCGCATTTCGCTATGAGGCCGGACTGCACGCGCTGAAAATCGACTTTGAGACGCCGGGAGTCGTCAGCCGCGGGGAGTTCCAGTGGATCGCCTCGGAAATCCGCGACCGCAACCCTGGCCTGACCTCGCTCGCCTGGGTTCCGGTGATCCGCGCCGCGGAGCGCGCGGCGGTCGAGGCGGATATCTCGCATGCCGCCGGCCACCCCGTCGAGTTCGGCGCGCCCGACGCCGCCGGCCGGTGGGTCCGCACCCCCGATCAACCCGAGCTGTGGGGCGTTACCTACCTCGAGCCCCAGACCGGGGCCGCGGGCGGCCAGCCCCTGGGCTTGGAAGTGCACAGCGGGCCCGTCCGCCGGGCCATCGCCCTGGCCGCCACCAAGCATGAGATGGTGCTGAGCCGGGCGTTTGACTTTTCCCCCGGCTCCCCGGGCTGCATCATGATCTGGCCCGTGTACGAGCGCAACGGCGCCACCACCGGCCGGCTCCTGGGCTTTGTGACCGGCGCGCTGCGCATCAGCGACTTCCTCGGCCTGTTCGACGACCAGCACCCGAGCGACACCACCGACAGCCTGTACCTTGACCAGGATTCCGCGGGCCGGGAGCGGCGCGTATTGTACTACCGCCACGGTTACACCCCTACCCCGCCCGCCGACTGGCCGGACGAGGCCGAGTTCCGCGCGGGTTTCGTGCGGGAAAATTCCTTTGAGTTCGGCGGCCGCCACTGGCGCACCGTTTACAAGCCCGTGCCCGGCTGGATCGACCGCCAGCGCACCGGCGGACCCCTCCGCGGCCTCTTCATCGGGCTGGGCGTCACCACGCTCGGTGTGCTCCTCGTCGAGACCATGCGGCGCCGCAACGCCACCATCCAGTCGGAGGTCGTCAAACGCACCGCCGAGCTCACCGAGAGCCGGCGCCAGATGAGCAGCCTCCTCCAGTCGCTGCCCGGCATGGCCTACCGCTGCCGCTACACCGCCGGCGGCATCACCGTCGTTTACGTCAGCGAGGGCATCCGCAGCCTCGTGGGGCTCGCCCCCGACGACCTCGTGTCCGGCCGCGCGCATTTCCGCGACTTCATCCATCCCGATGACCTGGTGCGCGTCCGCGAGGCCACCCTGGCCGCCCTCGCCGACAGCCGCAGCTTCGAGATCGAGTATCGCGTGCGCCCCGTCGAGGGCCCTGAAAAATGGGTACACTCCCGCGCCACCATCGTCGCCGATCCCGCCGGCCCGGCCGATTTCATCGAGGGCCTCGCCATCGACATCACCGCCCAGAAACAGGCCGAGCTCGAGCGCATCGCCCTCGAGCGCAAGATGCTCGAGGGACAGAAGCTCGAGAGCCTCGGCACGCTCGCCGGCGGCATCGCCCACGATTTCAACAACATCCTCACCGGCATCCTGGGCCACGCCAGCCTCACCCGCCTCAGCCTCCCTCCCGACTCCCCGCTCCTGCCCAACATCGACGTCATCGAGAGCTCCTCCGTCCGCGCCGCCGAGCTCTGCCGCCAGATGCTCGCCTACGCCGGCAAGGGCCGCTTCGTGGTGGAGCACGTCAACGTCAGCCAGCTCGTCACCAAACTCGAACCGCTGCTCAAAGTCTCCGTCGGCCGCAAGGTGGTGCTGCGGCTCAATCTGGCTCCGGCGCTGCCGTCCATCCTGGGCGACCCCGCGCAGCTGCGCCAGATCGTGATGAACCTCGTCAACAATGCCGCCGAGGCCACCGCCGACCCCGGCGGCGCCATCGAGGTCGCCACTGGCGTCATCACGGCCGACGCCGGCCTGCTCAGCCGCTGCGTGGCCGGCGCCGGGCTCGCCCCCGGCGAATACGTTTTTCTCGATGTGATCGACCAGGGCTGCGGCATCGCCCCGGAGTTCATCCCGCGGATCTTCGAGCCGTTTTACACCACCAAGTTCGCCGGCCGCGGCCTCGGGCTCGCCGCCGTCCTCGGCATCGTGCGCGGCCACCATGGCGCCCTGCAGGTCACCAGCGCCCCCGGCCGCGGCTCCACCTTCCGCCTGTTGCTCCCGGTCGACCCCGCGCCGCCCGCCCCGCCACCCGCCGCGCCGCCCCCCGTCCGGGGCCAGATCCTGGTGGTGGATGACGAGGAGTCCGTGCGACTCGTCGTCAGCCGCATGTTCGACCGCCTCGGCTTCACCGTCCGGGTCGCCGCCAACGGCTCCGCCGGCCTCGCCGAGTTTTGCCAAGACCCCGATGCCTTCAACCTAGTCATACTCGACCTGCTCATGCCCGGGCTTTCGGGCGAGGAGACCCTGGTGGCCATCCGCAAGGTCCGCGCCGATGTCCCCATTTTGCTCATCAGCGGCTACAACGAGGGCGACGTGCTCCGCCGCCTCGCCTCGCCCCATGGGGCGCTCGACTACCTGTGCAAGCCCTTCAACACCGAGACCCTCGGACAGAAGATCCGCACCATCCTCCGTTAGCCCGCCTCCTTTTGCCGGCGGTGCACCGCTTGCGCGGAACTTCCGTTTGCTCCTTGGCGTCAATGACGTAACCGTTTTTTGTCCCAGCCTCCTAACGTGTCTCACGCCGCCTCCCCGTCCTCTCCTCCGCGCGCCCTCTCGCTCGGCGTCATCTTCCTGACGCTGTACATCGATCTCATCGGGTTTTCGATCATCTTCCCGTTTGTCCCCGATCTGATGGACCACTACCTGCGCCTCGAGGGCCAGAGCGGCGTCCTCGGCTGGCTCCTCGCGCAGAGCAACGCCCTCGCGCAGGCCCTCGGCAGCGACCGGCATTTCGCCGATGTCCTTTTCGCCGGCATCCTCACGTCGTTCTTCTCCATTTTGCAGTTTTTCTTCGCGCCGTTCTGGGGCGCGCTCTCTGACCGCCGGGGCCGCCGCGGCGTGCTCTTCATCACGGTCGCGGGCACGGCCGCGGGCTATGTCGTGTGGGTATTCAGCGGCTCGTTCTGGCTTTTTCTCCTCTCGCGCATCGTCTGCGGCGCCTTCGGCGGCAATCTCTCCGTCGCGACCGCCGCCGTGGCCGACGTCACCACGCGCGCCGAGCGCTCCAAGGCCATGGGCATCGTCGGCGCGGCCTTCGGCCTCGGCCTCGTTACCGGGCCCATGCTCGGCGCCCTCACCGCCTCGCACAACCTGCTCGCGACCCATCCGTCGCTCGCACGTTTTGGCATCAACCCCTTCACCGTCCCGGCCCTTATCGCCCTCGCGATGTCGCTCGTGAACCTCGTCTGGATCGGCCTGCGCTTCCGCGAGACCCTCGCCCCGGAGCTCCGCGCCGAGGCCCGGTCCGCCCGCATCACCCGTCCGCTCCGCGCCCTGCTTTCCCTCGACAACGCCCCGGTGCGCCGCGCCAACCTCGTCGCGTTCATCTTCTCGCTCGCCTTCGTCGCGATGGAGACGTCGCTCACCTTCCTCGCCGGCCAGCGCTTCGGCTACACCGCGCGGCAAAACGGCATGCTCATGGTCTTCCTCGGCGTGTGCTCCATCATCACGCAGGGCTGGATCGTGCGCCAGCTTCTGCCCAAGCTGAGCGAGCTGCGCGTGCTTTACAGCGGCCTCTTCGTCTCGATCTTCGGCCTGCTCGCCATCGGTTTCGCCCACCAGCCGTGGCTGCTCTACGTCGGCCTGGCCTTGCTCGCCACCGGCTCCGGCCTCGTTAATCCTTCCACCACGGGGCTCATCTCCCTTTATAGCAGCCAGGCCGAGCAGGGCCGCGTGCTGGGGCTTTTCCGCTCCCTCGGCTCCTTGTCGCGCGCGATCACGCCGGTTCTGGCCGGCGCGGTGTTCTGGATTTGCGGCTCCTCGTCCGTCTTTATCGGCGGCGCGGTCCTCGCCCTCATCGCGCTCGTCCTCAGCACCACCTTGCCCAAGCCCGCCCAATGACCCCGTCCCGCCGATCGTCCCGCGACCGGCGTCTCCGCCACCTGCCCGTCTGGCTCCTCGCCGGCGTGGCCGTGCTGTTGTGCGCGGGTTGCTTCAGCTTCCGGCGCAGCCCACCGCGTCCCGGCCGCACCACGCTCGACTCGCGGCTCGTCATTTTGCCCGCGACCCCCATGGCCAGCTACCTCGTGGTCGAGACCAAGTGGGACAAGCACGGCCCGTATCACTTCCTCATCGATACCGGCGCCTCCATCACCCTCATCTCGCCCGAGCTCGCCGCGCGCTATGGCGCGAAAAACGCCCCCGACGAGCAGCCGGTCATCCGCGTCCGCTCCTCGCAGGGCGATATGTCGATGCTCAGCCCCGTCACGCTCCGGCGCATCGAGCTCGGCGGCGCCGAGTTCGAAAACGTCTCAGCGCTGGTCTACGACTGCACCGAGCTATCCGCGCACTTCGGCGTCAAGATCGACGGCATCCTCGGCTTCCCGCTCTTCCGCGAGACGATTCTCACCCTCGACTACCCGCGCTCCCGCGTCCTCATCGAGCCGCGCTCGTCCAATCCGCTCCTCCCCGGCGTCACCATCCCCTTCAACAACGACCGCCGCACGCCCATCATCCCCGTCCGCATCGGCGACCAGAATTTCGTGGCGCTGATCGACTCCGGCAGCGACGCCGCCCTCTCGCTCAACCCCATCGGCCTCCAGCCCGCCTTCGCCATCCAGCCCCGCGCCGGCGTCACCATCGCCACCCTCAGCGGCGACCGCGAACAGCGCATCGGCCGTGTCGCCAAGCCGCTCTACATCGGCGACTACGCGGTGGACAGTCCCGTCACCGACCTCACCGAGGATCTTTCCTCCATCGGCAGCGGCATCCTGAAAAACTTCGCCGTCACCTTCGACCAGGAGCACAACCGCGTGACGTTCTACCGCGACTCGCCGCTGCCGATCCCGACCGAGCCGCGCCGCAGCTCCGGCCTCAGCTTCAGCAAGACGCCCGCCTACTGGCGCATCACCAGCGTCGTCCCCGGTTCGCCCGCCGAGGCCGCGGGCGTGCAGCGCGGCGACCTCGTGACGCGCATCAACGGCGAGCCCGTCGCGCAGTGGGACCTCCGCCGCTACGAACAGCTCGTCGCCACCGCCCCTGACATCGCCTTCACCTTCCTCAACGGCACCCGCGAAACCGAGCAGCACCTGAAGGTCTTCGTGCTGGTGCCGTAAGTTGCCCGCGAATCACGCGAATCGTCG